>DATFXM010000184.1:0-2346 GCA_035315885.1 Blastocatellia bacterium | reverse complement strand
TGCGGTAATCCCTTGTTCCTGCTCCGAATCTTCGACCCCAGCGGTGCCCGCGGTCTCTGGATCGCGACCGGAGCCGTCCGAAGCCTCGGCATGTAAATGGAACTGTCAAATTGAACCGGCGAGGTGTGACCTCGTCGGTTTTTTACAATTTGATGCTGGTCGTGGTCTTCTCTGTGCTCTTCACATACGTCAGCCAGCCGAAGCGAGGTGGGCATTCTTCATTCCGCCTCCCCCTTCCCGTGGGTAAGAATCTGGGTCTTGCCGTTCGCGAAGACCAGTGTCAGTTTGCGCGAGAACCGCTCGCGGTCGTGGAGGATTTTTGTGCCGTCCTCTTCCTCTTCTTCCCAATGACTGACAGAACCCTCCTGCCTCAAACGGTTCCTCGAAGCTGAGCCAATTGCTCAATCGCTTGGCTTCGGCTGAGGGAAGTGGGAAGAAACCCCAGCCTAATTTGACCTTGAGCACACATACAAGTGCCTTTCAGGTGGCGCGTTTTGCAAGTATATTGGCGCGCGTTGCTAGTGAATACCGGGGTGGGGGTGATTAGAGTTGAAAACCAGAAGGAAGGAGAATTCGACTTATGAGTGGAACGACTTCAACCATCACACCCCAGGAAGAACAGCTGTCAGAACGGGCGAAGACCTATTCCGCCAGGGCGTATGCGGCGCAAAGCGCAAGCTCCGGCCTGACGCCTACATCGATTCGGCGTCGTGCCCCTCGCCCGCAGGATGTCGAGATCGAGATTCTGTATTGCGGAGTCTGCCACTCCGACCTCCATCAAGTCCGCGATGAGTGGCATGCGGTAGCGCCAACGGTGTACCCATGCGTCCCGGGCCACGAAATTGTCGGTCGCGTGGTCAGAGCCGGGAACGCGGTCAAGAGGTTCAAGGAGGGCGACCTCGCCGCCGTCGGTTGCATGGTGGGCTCCTGCGGCGTTTGCGAGAACTGCCGCGACGGACTCGAACAGTACTGTGCAAATTCTCTCGTTCTCACCTACAACTCAGAAGATAAGGTCCTCGGCGGCGTCACCTACGGCGGCTACTCCGAGAGCATCGTCGTCGACGAGGCGTTTGTTCTGAAAGTATCTGACAAAGTCGACCTCGCGGGCACCGCGCCTCTGCTCTGTGCTGGCATCACGACCTATTCGCCTCTGCGCCACTGGAGGGTGCAAAAGGGACAGAAGGTGGGCGTGGTGGGACTGGGTGGCTTGGGTCACCTGGGCGTGAAGTTCGCCAACGCCTTTGGCGCGCACGTCGTGCTGTTCACGACGTCTGCCAACAAGACCGCCGACGCGCTGCGGCTCGGCGCGCACGAAATCGTCGTCTCTAAGGATGCCGCCGAGCTGCAGAAACATGCCGCCAGCTTCGATTTCATCCTGGATACGGTTTCGGCCCAACACGACATCAACGCTTGTCTCTCTCTGTTGAAGAGAGATGGGACGCTTACCTTAGTTGGAGCGCCGCCAGATCCATTGCCGGTAGCGGCTTTCGGGCTGATTTTCGGACGGCACCAGCTGGCCGGTTCGGGAATCGGCGGAATCCGAGAAACCCAGGAGATGCTTGATTTCTGCGCCGAGCACAGCATCACCGCAGATATTGAGTTGATCAAGATTCAGCAAATCAACCAAGCTTACGCGCGGCTGCTGAAAAGCGACGTGAAGTATCGCTTCGTCATCGATATGGCGTCGCTTCGGTAACTTGGAACGCTCGAAGAAAAAAAATGCAAAAGCGCAGACTCGGAAAAAGCAACTTGGAAGTTTCAATTCTCGGCCTGGGCTGCATGGGATTGAGCTCCGGCTTCGGCCCGCCTGTCGAAAAACAATACGGCATTTCACTCGTCCGCGCTGCCTTCGAACGCGGTGTCACATTCTTCGATACGGTGGAAGCTTACGGCCCCGTTCGCCAACGAAGAGCTGGTCAGCGAGGCCCTCGCTCCCTTCCGGGATCAGGTCGTGATTGCGACCAAGTTCGGATTTAAAATCGATCCCAAGGCCGAGCGAACGCTGGCCGGAGTGGACGGTCCGCCCGAACACATCCGCGAAGTCGCGGAGGCCTCTCTCAAGCGACTCAAGACCGATGTCATCGAGCTGTTCTATCAGCACCGCGTTGACCCTAATGTGCCGATCGAAGACGTCGCTGGAACTGTGAAAGACCTCATTCAGCAAGGCAAGGTCAGGCACTTCGGCCTTTCCGAGGCGGGCGTGCCGGCGATTCGTCGCGCCCACAAAGTGCAGCCCGTGACTGCGCTCCAGAGCGAATACTCACTTTGGTGGAGAGAGCCCGAGGCGGAGATCATCCCAACACTCGAGGAGCTTGGGATCGGATTCGTTCCCTTCAGCCCGTTGGG
>DATFXM010000183.1:0-4052 GCA_035315885.1 Blastocatellia bacterium | reverse complement strand
GGTGAGCTTGAACAGGTTCGGCCGGTCCGAATTTGCAGTATTAGTAATGAGGCCACTCGAGTTGATCAGCCAGTTCGGCGAGCTGGGGGTGGCAAGGTTTGGCGTCACCGCGATGCTGAGGTGGTCGAGCCGATTCCTGGAGCGCGTGTATCCGGCAAGCATTTGCCAGCGTCTCGACATCCGCTTCGTTGCCGTGATTTCGAGACCCTTGTAGGTTTGCACCTGCTTTGGATCGTTGGTAATGACGACCCGGTTAGCGGCGGATGTCCTCTGGAAGAATTGATAGGTACTGTCGTCGGCGGTGCCGACTACGCCATCCGGTCCTGGATCAACTACTGTTGTCGGCGTCGTGGCATAGGGATTGTCCGGATTCAGCGAGACCTGAGGATACTTCTCACGCCGATACGTGTACACGGCGCTCAACCTCACGTTCGATGTGACTTCGCGGTCGAAGCCCGCTGCATACTCGTCGGTGTATGGCCTGCGGAACTTCGGATCGATTGACGCGAGGATCTCACCGGTAATCGGGTTGAAAGCCGCGGACACGACGGGCGTCCCGGTCTGCTCGCCAATCTGAAACTTGTGATCGCCGTTCAGATCGTTCCAGGTATAGTTTTCACTATAGTTGGCGTTGCGGTTGACGTTGCTGACGCCGCCTCCGCCCGTGGACAAGACATAGTAGTAACGTCCATAGGACGCCTTCAACGCCGTCTTTCCGTTCCCCGTCAAGGCGTAGATCGCGCCGACTCGCGGCCCGGCCGTGTGCCAAAGGACCACGTCGCGAATTTTGTTGTAGCTCCGTGGCTGCGCGGCAAATCCGCCGATTCCCGCTACGGCGAAGCGGGACGGGGGACTGGACTGCGCCGGCAGGTAACCCTCGAGTCCTTCCCACCGCAGGCCAGCCGTCAACGTCAGCCGTTTCACGCTGTAGCTGTCCTGCGCGAAGAGAGCGGTAACATTCAACGCTGTTGCGTCCTTTTGAGGAGTCGCAAACATCGTTACGTTCAGAGGGCGGAAGCCTCCGCCGCTCCCGTCATAGGTCAACGTCACGTCGTCAACGCGATGCGTTTCGTTACGCGTAATCGCATGCGAATAATCGAAACCGAACTTGAATTCGTGCCGACCGCCAAGCGCCTGAATGTAGTACTGGGCTGTCGCGCTCGCCTGGTAGCGGTCCCGGTGACGGATGACCTCGCTCGAGTTGTTACCATAGATGATGCCGGTGGATGTATCGGTGATGGACTCCTGGTTTCCGCCGTTGAAGTACGTCGGGAAGAGAATTTTATTGAGCCCGAAGCGCGCATCGACATAGAAGTTGGGCGTGAAGATCCGGTTCCACAGCACCTGATAGACATCGAACATGTCCTCCTCATCGGACGTGGAATCCTTAACTGTCACCGCTGCTGAATTCAATAGGCGGTTCGGCTTGTTGTATCGCTGGCGCGAATAGAAGCCTGTGATCTTGTCCTTTGGACTGAGCTGCCATGTCAGGTTGCCAAGTCCCGAAGTGATGTTCGTTTGGTCCAGGACGGTCTGCGCGTTTGCGACTGGCACATTTTGATGCACCCGCCAATCGCGGAACGAGCCGAAGAAGCGAAGCTTGTCTTTAACGAGCGGGCCGCCGGCGCTAACATTGACATCCGAAACAAAATCACTTGTATTTCCGGCCGGTGTGAATCCGTACTTATAGAGACTGGGATCGACATTCCGGCTTTGCGTTCCTTGGCCTAACCACGTGAAAGTCGTCCTGCCGGACCATTTGTCGCCGCCGGTTTTCGTGACCATGTTCAGAAAAACCCCGCCCGTCGGCACGGAGATATCGTGCGCGCCGGTTGAAACTTGAATGTCTTCGAACGCATCGAAATCGTAGTAGTACCCAGCCGCGCCAATCGCAGCCGGATCGCCGACATTCACGCCGTTAAGGAACTGAGAATTCTGTCCACTCGTCGTACCTCGCGCGCTGTATGAACCTTGTAAGCCGCCCGACGTTCCGCCGACGTCCGGCCGGCTCATGACCAAGCCGGGCACCTTCGATTCGAGGAGCGCCCATATGTCGCGCCCGCCGGGAGTCGCTTGAAGCAACTGTTCACCGAGATTGACGTTGACGTTGGTGCTGGTCGTATCGACCGTCGGCGACGCCTCACTAACCGTTATGATTTCTGCCTGAGTGGCGACCTTCAATTGAAGATCAAGCGGTATCGTCTGACCGACAACGACAGTCACGTTCTCACGAACGACAGTCTGGAAACTGGGAAGCTCCAGCTTCACGGTGTATGTTCCCGGCACCAGCGAAGGAAATCGTTGTATACCGCCCTCGTTCGTGATTCCGGTCATCGAGCCCGAGATCAATACTGGGCTGGTTAGGGTAACAGACACTCCGGGCAAGATTCCGCCCTGCTGATCCGTGACTTTGATCAGAATGCTGCCCGTTTGGACTTGCGCCCCTAGACGTGCAGCAGTACTCACGAGGAGAATCGCAGACATCAGAACCCGATTCATAGTTACCACCCTCCAACGGTGTTTTGTTTTTTTAGAAGCCTATTTTCAGAACGGCCTGGACGACGCGATACGCTTCGCCGTTCGATACAATTGCAGTCGAGGTCGATGTCGCGAGGCTCTGGCAGCACGCGGTGCCGAAGTTCGGTGAAATGATACTTAGCGATCCTACGGTGGCATTATTCAATCCGCGGTAATTGGTGTGATTCAAAGCGTTGAACGCTTCCAGACGAAACGAATAGAGCCCGGATTCATTGCTTGTCTGCCTGAAGGCAACGCCCGTCGCATCGTTCGCCGCGGTCACCGAGGCGCCGGCGACTATGGCGCCACTCGGATCATAGACCGTGCCCGAGAGAGCTGTGCTCGACGTTTGCGAGTACGACGAAGCGCTTGACAAACAGACGCCGGCCGCAAGGAGAAGGACTCTCTTGAAACAAAACATAGCTCGCCACCTCGTTATTTTGAAAAGGCAACATAGCCGCGTTTAGTTGAGGCAACTGGGCCTGTGATTGTGTGCTTAATTGCGGCTTATACAACAAAGGGGGAACGGAACACAAGGCTTACAAAAAGACAAAGAACTACAAGAGGTGAGCTCATAACCGATTCTTTTTTGCTTCTTGCGTCTTATGCCTTTTCCGCCTCTTGTCTTCTCTCTCGTTGTGCACAGCCGTCAACTGGGATAGCGTCGCACGGAAATTCTTGTTCCCAGCGAACTCCGATCTAAAATGTCGATAACGAGACCAATGGTTTTTAAAGTCTGTGGCTCTGGGCGCGCCTTTTAGAGTCGATCAGTCGCCAGCGGTCTCTACAGTCAGCTTCGAGGACAGCAAATCATTTTTCAATTGCGAACGGAGGTAATGATGAACCTCAGAAAGTCCCTCATTTGGGGTGGCTATGTGCTGTTCTTCATGATTGCATTCCCTTTAGTCGGTGTGCGGCAACATCGCACATTCGCTCAAAATCCTGCGGATCGGAGCGATCTGCGGGACCGGGTCGCAATCCAAGAGAAACTTCTATATGCCTACGCTTACGCATGGGACTCGAAGGATTGCGTGGGATGGGCGAACCTCTTTACCGCGGATGCAGTCGTGAGTACCGCGATTAAGGCAACCGGCAGGGATGCACTACTACAGGCCTGCATCGAAAGACAAAAGAATGTTGTCGATGCGACCAAAACCCGTCACAACATGATCAACATTGTCTTTGATCAGCTGACCCCAACTCAGGCAAAGACGCGGACCTATCTCGTTCTCACCTGGCAGAAACCTGGGGATAGGACGCCCAGCATACAGGAAGTGGGTACCTACCGAGACGTGATCGTGAAGCAAAGCGACGGAAGATGGCTGTTCAAGGAGCGAGTGCTGGTCAGCGATAGCGATTGACCTTGGTATCAGCAGCGATTTCGGTATCGACAGTTTGATGGAATTACCGAGAGTATTTCTCATCCGAATTCGCAGCCGCACTGGTGCTGGTTATTCAGATTCTCCAGCAGCTGCTGTGAAGACGCGACCGATTTCCCCCAAGAACGCCGCAGTGTTTAGAATACTTCGTCAGTT
>DATFXM010000182.1:0-33622 GCA_035315885.1 Blastocatellia bacterium | reverse complement strand
CTTGGTAGCGTCTACTGTGAATGTGGAACGGTGGACTGCATCTGTGATCCTGGAGAACTCGCTGGAGCTCATGGATCCAGATTCCGGTCTAGTCCCGCGTCCGATGCTGGTCCTGTCGGTCAAAGGCCCGCTCCTGATGTCGATCTGGCGTCCGGCGCGTTTATAGTTACGCTTCTTACTCTGCTCTGGCTGCGACTACGCTAACTCGGCTGACAAGAACAGCCAGGCAGAATCTCCAAAACCAGTTCCTCGACCGCGGCGGAAATGGCGGCAGGGTGGACTGTTGTCTGCAGGTGTGGAACTGTACTACATCTCACGAGAGGCAGCAAGAGAGAAGCTCCATTTGTTTTTGTTTTCGGAAAGTTTTTTCTTCAAACTTTACAAGGCACAGAAGACTTCTGAACAAATCGCGTTGTATAACTGTTCGCCGATCGCTGCGACTCACAACAGGCTCCTATAGTCATTTCTCCTACAATTGGTATTGCGGACCTCAATGAAGAGCTGAGTGAGTGCAGAGTCCCGAGTGTTTTGTGCGACGTCTCGACCAGTCGATGCCGGCGTTGTCTTAGTCTGATTCTTGACTGATTGAGTTGGCGCTGTCCCCGCACTTCGTTGCCAACCGAGCTGGGGTTTCACCCAAAGAGCGTCAAGGTTCGCAAAGAAACGCAAAGGTTCTCGGAGCCTTGCGGCCTTTGCGAAACCTTGCGCTCTTTGCGAACCTTGGAGTTCTTTGCGAAGCTTTTGCGCCTTTGCGAAGCTTTGCGCTTTGAGAACCTTGAGCTATTTGAATGCAACTCGACTTATCTAAACGCGCATCGCGGGACAGCGCGAACTCATTCAGCAGCTCGCAGTCAAATCAAGACGCCGCCTCGATGCCTGGCAAATTGACTTAAGCGTGAGTGTCGGTGTATTCTCTGGCTGTTGATAATTGAGCGTGGCGATTTAGGCGAATTGCTCCACGTAAAAAACTGCTAAACAGCCGGATTTAAGCCCCGCGCTAGTTTAGCGCGGGGCTTTGCTTTTCGGACCAGGCAGCCTGACCATGAGTTAGACAATTCAAAAGGAACGCCGAACTCAGGCAGGTCGCACCGTACTTAGCACATTTGCCTATGAGAGACTTTCGAAACGCGGTAACTGATGATCGGGTCTACGTCTTTGATGGCGCGATGGGTACGATGTTGTACGCACGCGGAGTCTACATCAACCGCTGTTATGACGAACTGAACCTCACCAGTAAGGATCTGGTGCTGGCGGTTCACAAAGAGTACCTGAAGGCAGGCGCGGACATCATTGAAACCAATTCTTATGGCGCCAACCGGCTCAAGCTGCGCGGCTACGGCCTCGAGGATCGCATCTTTCAGATAAACCACGAAGGCGCTCGCATCGCTCGCGAAGCCGCCGGCGAACGAGCGTGGGTTGCCGGTGCGATTGGTCCGCTAGGCATTCGAATCGAACCTTACGGTCCCACCGCGCTCGCAGAGGCCCGAGAACTCTTTCGCGAACAGGCCGAAGGTCTGTTGGAAGGCGGCGTAGATCTGCTTGTGCTGGAAACCTTCTCGGACGTTAACGAGATTCAACAGGCGCTGCTGGCGATTCGGGAAATTTGCGATTTGCCGGTGATCGCGCAGATGACGATTCAAACAGACGGACAGACCAGTTACGGCACACTTCCAGAAGTCTTCACCCGCCAACTGGACGAATGGGGCGCGGATGTCATCGGCTTGAACTGCTCGGTGGGCCCGCACACAATGCTCGAAGCCATCGAGACGATGAGGTCGATTACCCAGCGCAAGCTCTCGGCGCAGCCAAACGGCGGGCTCCCCCGGCAGGTGGACGGCCGCATGTTCTACATGGCTTCGCCGGAGTACATGGCAAAATATGCCAAGCGACTCATCCAGGCCGGCGCCAAGTTCGTCGGGGGCTGTTGCGGCACGACTCCGGAAACGATAAAGCAAATCTCGAACGCGGCGGCGGCGCTGTCGCCCGGAAGATCGACCGTACGCGTGCTGGCGCCCGAAGAAAAACCACCTGACGTAACAGTGGTTCCGACTGAGGATCGCTCAAAGTTCGCAAGAAAGATCTGCAGCGGCGAGTTCGTAACTTCAGTAGAGATCGTTCCTCCGCGAGGATGCGATCCATCCAAAATGCTCGAGAGCGTTCGTCTTCTAAAGGAAGCCGGCGTAGACGCGGTGAACGTGCCCGACGGACCGAGAGCGCAATCGAGAATGGGGGTTCTCGCCGTCTCGACGCTGATAGAGCACCAGGTCGGCATCGAAGCAGTAGTTCACTACTGTTGCAGGGATCGAAATCTGCTCGGGATGACCAGCGATCTGCTGGGGGCGGCGGGCCTCGGGCTGAAGAACCTTTTGATAATCACCGGCGACCCTCCGAAAATGGGACCGTACCCAGAAGCGACCGCAGTTTTTGACATAGATTCGATCGGATTGGTTAACATGGTAACCCGGCTCAATCACGGGCTGGACATCGGCGGCAACCCAATCGGAACGCCCACGGCGTTTTATGTAGGAGTCGGAGTGAATCCGTGCGCGGTCGATCTGGACTACGAGTTGAGAAGATTTGAATGGAAGGTCGAGGCGGGCGCGCAGTTCGCGATCACGCAACCCACTTTCGACGTGGAGCAGTTGAAGCGATTTCTGAAGAGGATCGAGCACTGTCGCATACCGGTCGTAGCGGGGATATGGCCGCTGGTCTCTTACCGCAACGCCGAATTCCTGGCGAACGAAGTGCCGGGGGTGGTGGTGCCTGAGAAGATTCTGGACCGGATGTCGCGCGTCGCCGACAAGGACGCCGCGCGCGAAGAAGGGCTCGCCATCGCGCGAGAGACTCTTCTTGAGGTTCGCGATGTAGTGCAGGGCGTGCAGGTCTCGGCGCCATTTGGACGGGTGCCTTACGCGTTGGATGTATTCGAGGTGTTGTGACGGCTGTCTTAGGCAGGCTTTTGAACGTAGCGATTGCGGGTGTTCTCATCTGCGGCGTGGCGCACGCGCAACAGCGTCCGGTCGACGTAAAGCTGGTGCGGGAATACCTGGACAAGATGCAGTTGAAGTATGTAGCGCACCCGAATAGCACGGATACGCTGGTTGTTCCGGTGACTGAAAACAGCAACGCGGAACGAATCGATCTATACGTAGAGGTGCGGACGGATAAGACTGTAGTGTTGACGGCTTACCCGAGGTTGCGGGGAAAGTATTTCAACTCGGGTCGGGCGGCGGATCGTTTGAAGTTGTTTCAGAAGCTTGCTGAGACGAACTTCAGGTCGTTCGCTTCCTTTTTCGTGGACGACCAGGGAGACATCGGGGCGCGATTTACGTTCACCACTGAGGACGGCGTAGGATTTGAAGCGTTCAGCACTTGTGTATCGGAGCTGTCACGCATTGCCGACGAATACACCAAGACGCTCGATGAGCTGATGAAGAAAGACGAACAGCATTGAAGGAGCCGGATGATGAGAAGCAAAGCTGTCGTTTCAGCATTAGTCATTGCATTCGCTGCCACGTGCGCGCAGGCGCAGCAGCCTGATCCTCTGCAGACGACTCCGCCCAAGCCGGCGCCGAAGCCTTTAACGTTTCCGCAGCGGATCAGACAGCTTCTCTCGCGGACGCCATCGACATTTGACGACGCTCGCGGTACACCGGACATGGTTGTATCCAACTATCTCGACCCGAAGGGCGGAAAGACAACTATCGTCATCGTAAACGATCGGCGCAGAAATCTGATCGGGTTTTATATTTACAATTTTGGGAATCTCAAGGACGCAAAGAACAAGGACGAGGTGTACCGGTACCTGCTGGACGCGAATGACGCGATCAGCATCGGAACGTTTTTTGTCGATAGCGAAGACGACATCGGATACAAGTATCTGGTATCCAACTCAACAACGTTGAGCCAGTCTGCGTTCGAGTTCGTCTACTTCGCGATGGCAGCGGTATCGCGCGAGCGAAAGCCTGAGATCAGGAAGCTGCTCGGGCTACCTCCTGCAAAAGAGGAGAGCCCTCCTGAGGTGAAGAAAGCGGCTGAGGGGAAGCCTCCGGGGAGGAGATGAGGAGATGCGGAGACGAGGAGATGAGGGATGAGGCTAAGGGGCGATGCGGGGACGCGAAGATGCGAAGACACGGAGTTAGACAGCTCGTTCTGAATTGAGGGGAACTGGCTGGTACGAGTGGGGAACCGAGAGTGACTGAAGACAATGACAGGGTAAGGCTGTTGAAGGCGGTGCTTCAAGAACGAATCCTCGTTCTGGACGGCGCGATGGGCACCGCTATTCAGGCAAAGCAGTTGACCGCCGCTGATTTTGGCGGACCGCACCTGGAAGGCTGCAACGAAAACCTCGTACTCACCAGGCCCGACGTCATCCTCGATATCCATCGCGGTTATCTTCACGCAGGCGCGGACATCGTAGAGACCAACACTTTCGGTGGAACTTCGATCGTCCTCGCCGAGTACGGTTTGCAGGACAAGGTGCGGCAAATCAACTCTCGCGCCGCAGAACTGGCCCGGCAAGCCGCTTCTGAGCACTCGACCCTCGCTAAGCCCCGGTTCGTTGCGGGCTCGATTGGGCCCACTACTAAAGCCATTTCGGTGACGGGCGGAGTAACTTTTGATCAACTGATCGAAGCGTTTCACGACCAGGCAGCGGGATTGGTAGAGGGCGGTGTGGATGTCCTGCTGGTCGAAACGCAGCAAGACACCCGCAACATCAAGGCTGCGTTGATCGGGATCTGGCGACTCTTCGAGGAGATCGGGTTCAAGGTCCCAATGATGATATCGGGCACCATCGAGCAGATAGGCAACACGATGCTCGGCGGCCAGCCGGTCGAGGCGTACGCGACATCTGTCATGCATGCGGATCTGCTGTCGATTGGTTTGAATTGCGCTACCGGACCGGAGTTCATGACCGATCACATTCGCTCCCTGTCGGAGCTCGCGGAGACGCTGGTCTCGTGCGTGCCCAACGCGGGCCTTCCGAATGAGGACGGTGTCTACCTCGAAACTCCCGAGACATTCACAAGCACTATCGAGCGTTTTGTGAATCACGGATGGTTGAACCTGGTGGGAGGTTGTTGCGGAACTAACGACGGCCACATTCGCGCGCTGTCGCAGATGGTTGAAGGAAAGCGTCCGAGGGTTCCAGGGGCACATCATCGTACGCTCTTTTCCGGAATCGACTTTGTCGAAGCAAGTGACGACCAGCGGCCGCTGATCGTGGGCGAACGCACTAATGAGGTTGGCTCCCGCAAATTCAAGCGGTTGATTACCGAAGAGAAATACGAAGAAGCCGCTGAGATCGCAAGGCAACAGGTGAAGGGTGGCGCGCAGATTTGCGACGTAAACCTTCAGAATGCCGACCGCGACGAGCTGTATGACGTAGACCGCTTTTACGAACGCCTGATTCGAGTAGTAAAGGTTCCAATAATGATCGACACGACCGATCCGGTCGCGATCGAACGTGCGCTCACTTATTGTCAGGGCAAATCGATCATCAACTCGATTAATCTCGAAGACGGGCTGGACAAGTTCGAACGTGTCACTCCGCTTGCCAGAAAATACGGAGCCGCACTGGTGGTGGGCTGTATCGATGAGGACAAAGAGCAGGCGCAGGCGATCACCCGCGAACGCAAGCTGGCTATTGCGCGCAGGTCAGTGAAGCTGCTGGGCGAGCAGTACGGCATTCGACCCGAGGACATCATCATCGATCCGCTGGTATTTCCCTGCGCGACCGGCGACGCGAACTACGTCGGCAGCGCAGTAGAAACTATTGAGGGCGTAACGCTGATCAAGCAGGAGCTGCCGGGGGTCAAGACGATACTTGGCATAAGCAATGTATCGTTCGGCCTCCCGGACGCCGGCCGCGAAGTGCTGAACTCGGTGTTCCTCTACCACTGCACGCGCGCGGGCCTGGATCTTGCGATCGTCAACTCTGAAAAACTGGAGCGTTATGCCTCGATTCCCGAAGACGAACGACGTCTGGCTGAAGACCTGCTATGGAACCGAGGAGACGATCCGATCGGAGCATTCGCCGCGCATTTTCGCACCAGATCCTCGCGTACAAAAAAGGCTTCGAGCGAGCTGGGCCTGGATGAACGACTAGCGAACTACATAGTCGAAGGGACAAAGGAAGGGCTCATCGCCGATCTCGAGCTTAAACTGAAGGACGCCGCTCCGCTGGAAATCATCAACGGACCGCTGATGACCGGGATGAACGAGGTCGGCAGGCTTTTCAACAACAACGAGCTGATTGTAGCGGAGGTATTGCAGTCGGCAGAGGCGATGAAGGCCGCGGTCTCTTATCTCGAAACCTTCATGGAGAAGAGCGAGGAGAGCACCCGTGGCAAAATCATTCTCGCGACAGTGAAAGGCGACGTTCACGATATAGGCAAGAACCTGGTCGACATCATCATGTCGAACAACGGTTACCAGGTGATCAACCTCGGCATCAAAGTAATTCCTGAGACGCTCATTCAAGCAACTCGAGAATACAAACCCGACGCGATCGGACTCTCAGGTCTTCTGGTAAAGTCGGCGCAACAGATGGTGCTGACAGCCGAAGACTTGAAAGATGCGGGGATAAATTTGCCCTTGCTGGTAGGCGGCGCTGCGCTTTCGAACCGATTCACCAGATCGCGAATCGCTCCGGCGTACACCGGCACGGTAGTCTACTGCAACGATGCGATGAACGGGCTGGCTACGTTGAACATGCTTATGGATCCGTCGACTCGAGCAGAGCTTGAGGCGTCGCTGTCAGCAAAGGATTTCGTCGCACCCGCACCGATAGACGTGCGGCCTTCGGCGATTGAGGAGCGGCGAAGCAGACGGGTTTCGCTCGATGTGCCCATTCCGCCGGTGCCGGATCTCGAAAGACACGTCGAACACGTAAAGGATCTCGACGAGATTTGGAGCTACATAAACCCTCAGATGCTCTACGGAAAGCATCTGGGATTTCGCGGACGCTTCGTTGATGCTCTTGCGTCCCGCGACGTGCAGATTCGAGAGAAGGCGCGGGAGCTTGAAGAAAAAATTGAGCGCGTAAAAGATGAGTGCCGGGCGGGCGCGATGAAGGTGAAAGTCTGCTGGCAATTCTTCGAGGCAGAATCGAACGGCAACGAGATCCTCCTGTATGCGCGAGACCGTCAGAGTTCATCGGATCCGGTCGGGCGGTTCAGGTTTGCACGACAACCGAAGGATGACGGTCTGGCGCTGAGCGACTTTGTGCTGCCTCCGGAACTTGATGCCGGCGGTGCAATAGTACGCGATCACGTCGCATTGTTTGTGACTACTGCGGGCGAGGGGATAAGGCAGCGCGCAGAGGAAGCCAAGCGAAAAGGTGAATACCTGCGCTCCTATGCGCTACAAGCGCTTGCGCTGGAGTCGGCGGAAGCGGGCGCCGAATGGCTGCATTCGCGGCTGCGTGCCGCGTGGGGTTTTGCGGATTCGCCCGATGCGTCGCGCCAGGCATTGTTTCAGACGCGTTATCGCGGCAAGAGGTATTCGTTCGGTTACCCTGCCTGTCCGGAGCTCGAGCAACAAACGGAGCTGTTTCGGCTTCTCAACCCTGAAGAAATCGGAGTGCAATTAACAGAAGGCTATATGATGGAGCCCGAGGCTTCGGTATCCGCAGTGGTGTTTCATCATCCGGACGCAGTGTACTTCTCGGTGGGGACTCATGAGCTGGTAGAAGCCGGAGCAGATTAAGGTCAGATCCAACCACAAGCCTCGCGGCTGCAGAGGCAGCAATCGAATCTCCGCACAACCAATGTCGGCGTCAGGAGAACAAGAGTCCGGGCTGCGGTGAAGTCGCCGGCTCTACGAGGTCCGGCGAATCATTGTTCACTGAATTGACGAGGCTTGAGACTTCGTAGGCGTCCATCTCATCCGCGGCATAAGGCGACAGCAGCGCAAGTAATCGATCGAACTCCTCTATCGTAGGGTCCAGCCAGAATGCTTCGGCGTCCTTCGAGAGAATCACAGGCATGCGGTTGTGGATCGGCTCTACGAGGCCGTTTGGCGTCGTAGTGATGATCGTGCAAGTTGTCAGGCGCGGACCGAGTGGCGATTTCCACACGTCGTAGAGCCCGGCAAACGCGAAGGGACGATCCGACTTGAGATGAAACAGGAGGGGGATTTTGACTTTGCCCTGCTTTCTCCATTCGTAGAAGCCGTCGCCGAGGACCAGACATCTACGGCTGCGAAACGAATCTTTAAAGGCGCCCTTGCTGTTCAACTTTTCCGCACGCGCGTTGATCATTCGGCTGCCGATCGACGGATCGTCCGCCCACCATGGAATGAGGCCCCATCGCATCGAGACCAACCTGGTGCTATCGTCGCGAACGATGACCGAAACGTCGTGAGTTGGAGCGATGTTGAAGCTGGGAGGTAATTCATCGACGACTTCGTCGACTCCGAACTCAGTCGCCAGCTCGGACGTATTTCGCTTTCGAACAAATCTTCCGCACATTTGTTTAATCGTAAATCGCGAATTCCGAATCGTAAATCGCAAATCGCGCGGCAGACGTTTTTCGAGGAGCACCTCAACGCAGCTTAAGCCTAGCGCGTAGCGATCAAGGATGGGCGATTCACAATTTTGTGCGTGAGGTCGGCGGGGCGTGCATCGCTCCGATTAGCGAGTACGATTACCGACAGTCGCTGGTCGGGGTAGCGACCGATGAAGTTTCGAAACCCGACGGTCTCGCCGGAGTGGGAAATTTCGCGCGCGCCGTTGAACGAGCCTACAAACCAGCCGTAGCCGTAGCCCTGACCCTTTTCACCCGTGTCGATAGTCGACGTAAAGGCCCGCTTGAGCGTATCCAGGCTTACGAGTTTGTCGGAGTACAAAGCCTGATCCCATCGGAACAGGTCCTCGACCGATGAATAGATTCCGCCGTCGCCCAGCACCGAGCTCGTCAAACTCTGATCGGTGCGCTCAAACCCGTTTTCGCGCGGCGAGTAGCCGTATGCGCGGTTTTGAACGGTCGAGATCCCGTTCTCGAAAGCAACTGTGGCTTTCATTCCAAGCGGGTCGAAGATATTGGCCTTCAGAAATCCGGCAAATGATATCGAGCCGACCGCTTCGACAATCAGCGCAAGCAGCGCGTAGCCCGAGTTGCTGTATCGGAACTTCGAGCCTGGAGCAAAATACGTACGCCGCTGCTGCTCGAGCAGGTGCAAGACATCCTTGTCCTTCAATGGAACCGAGGTCCCAGCCGGCATTACATCTTCGTACGCGATCAACCCCGATGTGTGATTCAGCAGATGGCGCACGAGAATTTGCCCACCATAGTCCGGCATTTTAGGAAAGAAACGAGCTACCGGATCGTGGAGGGAGAGCTTCTTGCGTTCAGCTAGCATCAGCACGCACATTGCGGTGAACTGCTTGGTGACTGACGCGAGTCTGTAGTTCGTGTCAGTGGTGGCAGGCCTGCGAGACTCAACCTCCGCGAGTCCATACGACCGCTTGAAGATTGTTTCGCCGTTCTTGATAACAATCACGCTGGCGCCGGGGGAGTCCTGGCGGTCGCAGGCGGTCATGATGCGATCGACATCGGAGCCGTCAAAAGGTTTCTGGTGTCTATCATTCTCCAAGCCTGTGATGTCCTTCATCAGAAGAGGAGATGTCAGCGCGGCTGCTGAAGATTGAAGAAACCTGCGGCGTTTTATGTTGAATGAAAGCATCGAAAGATTGTTGGAGTCGCCCAATCTTTAAGCGATAGCGGACACTCTACCGAGAACTCAAGAAAGCAAATGGTGGAGGCCGGTCCTCCACCATCACTTCTTCAGATCGCTAAGAATTTTTTCTCACAGAACCGGGTGTGGCTTGCTTACTCAATAAGCGACAAACGGTTCGGTCGGTACTACCTTCACGCGAACACCGTTAATTCGCCGCGGAAGGCTTGGCGTACGTCCGGTCTGGTCTACGTAGACGACGATCGCGGCTTGCGTCGGGTCCAGGTCGCGAGAGCCGACACCAACTCCGATCACACCTTTACGGGACATAAGGTCTCGCTCGTGGGATTGCTTGACGGAGATCGCGAAGTCAACCGCTGCGTCATTGGGAGCATTGTCCGAGACTGCCGGGGCGGCCGATGCCGAGCAGGTGCCGCCGACAAACGTGGCAGCGCTTCCCAGGGAGCTGCTGAGTTGCGAAAGCACATCGCCGACCGGATTGCCGATGGTCGAGGTGTTCGAACCTGCGAACAGCAGTGCCACGGGCTGATGGCATGTCTGGGCGTCGTTCGAAACAATCAGCGAGCCTGAATCGCCCCCTGCGCTAAAGGTGGAGCCGTTGATTACGACTTGGTTAGTAAAAGTGTGAATGGCGCCGCCACCTCCGCCGCAGCTCCTCGAGTACCTGACTTGTACGGTTGTGGAGATAGACGCGATCGTTCCAGTAGTGAAGCCGGTGGTGCGTCCGCTCTTTGCGACTCCGAGGCCAACGGATGGGGTTTTAACGACACTGCTGATGGTGCCGATGTCTTCTATAAAGCCGGTGGCGTCCATCTGACCGGCGCGTAATTGAGCTACTGCGCAGTCGACGTTGCTACTGAGGGACGGGGCTACGGTGAAGTCCGCTACGATCGTAGCAGGCGCGCAGTTGCTGTCCACGAGGCCGGGCTGCGAGATGTCTTCCCCTGCAGATGCCTGTCCGGATCGGCCAAGGATGTGATTGTTGCTTAGAATGTACTGAGTGCCTCCGGCTTGAACGAGCGAGCCAAGAGTGCCGCTGCAGCAGAATCTTCTGCTTATGTCATTAACGTTGCCGCCGGAAACTCCAAAGTGGGTGTTGCGTCTCTGGTGATTTGCACCGGAGTCCGCGAACAACGATGGGGAGACGATCAGCAGGATCGCGAGTGATGACAGAATCACAATATTTCGAACGCGAGCTTTCATTGTTACCTCTCCTTGAAGGCATGGCTTGTCGAATTCAGGTTGAGTCTGAGCGCGCCCCGACTCCGATCCGCGCAAACATTCGCGGGTCCTGCCTGAAAGTTCGCAGGTGACGACCCACCCTGAGATTTCGCGGGTTAGAGCCCGATCAGGATTCTTTTGGGATGAGAACCCGACGGTATCCTGCGGGCTACTGACGCGCCCCACTCTAGCAACGGGTGTAGGCAATGTCAACGTGGGAGTTTGAGTGTTGAGTGCTGAATGCTGAGTGCTGAGTGCCGGACAGCAACCCAGAAGGGGTTGGAGAGGGCGTACAAACTCTGGTTGTCCCTTGTCTCTTCTGCAACCCCTTCGGGGTTGGTCCGGATTTGTTGGCGTCTCCCAGGGTGGCCGCGGACGACAACCCTGGGCTGAGTTCTCCAACCCCTTTGGGGTTGTTATCCAGTACTCAGCACTCAGGACTTCGGAGTCAGTGAGCGACTGCGGCAGCCGGCTGCCCGGCCTGTTTCAATAGCCTTACCGCTTCGGCTATACCGCCCTCCAGAATCGGGTCTCGGCCGGCGGACAGAGGTCCTGCCTTCTCGACACGAACGTCGGGCTCAACCGGGTGGAACTCCAGAATGTCGGTGTACCTTGGCAGTTTGAAGCTCGGGAACATCAGGATCGATTCATGACCCACATCGGCGAACGTCGCAGGGATTACCGCGCCAGCGGTCGGCTCGCCCACCAGCCGCGCGAGACCAGTGCGTTTCAACTCGTATGCAATGACATCCTTAGCGCTCCTCGACTGGTGATCGAATAACGCGATGACTGGCCGCTTCCGGTTCGAATGCTCGCTGCGCAAGACATCTAGAATCTTCTGCAATGCGGTGGCACTTCCACCTCGGCCCCGCAGATCCAAAATCAATGCATCACAAGGCTGGAACTCGCCGTCGAGCTTCTCCTTGAGCATCTCCGGCAGGCCCGACATATGAATAAACCAGAAATGTATGTATCCAAGTTTGTAGCTGCCCGACTGGATTACGCGAGCGCTTGCTTTGGCCGCCATGAACGCGCAGTAGTCGTCGGCTGCGACGGTAATGTTAACGAATTTGCCCGGCGTTCTTTCAACCTTCAACGCAATCTTGTCGCCCGCTTCGGCGATTACGTTGTGGACCGGCGGGTCCAATTCGTCCGAAAGATAAGCATCATCTGAGCGCCAATCCAACCTTGCAGATTTCTCGACTGGTGTATTGTCGATAGTCACCACCCGATCCCCGGTTAACAATCCGGCTTTTTGTGCCGGGCCGCCTTCAAGCAGGGTATGAGAGTAGAACTTGCCCTTGAGGTTCACCAGTTGAAAGCCGAAGCTCGGGTACGGCTTATCCTGTAGCTCGTACATCATTGTTTTGTGCGTTCGGGTGGAAAGAAGGCCGAGGTGCGAGGCTGGAACATGGCTAAGAAATGATTCGACGACTTCCCTTTGCTCCTCGAGCGTGGTGGCCTTGGAAGCCTGGCCTTTGTAGTCTTCCACCAGTTTCGGCAAAAAGTCCGAGACAAATTTCTTGTCGTAGTACTTCGACTGCAACACGGCTACGACATTCTCAAACAGGCTGCCCGCGGTTTCGTGAGCTACAAACCAGTTCTCCAGTCCTCGAGCTGGGGGGGCGGCGTCCCTGGCTTGGCCTGCGACGACCCCGTCTCCGTATGCGGGTGCGGACTGATAGAAAGGCTGCCACGGTCCAGACGCGGCTGCGCCGATCGAATGTGTTCCCCCACCGGTGTTCAGGATGAAACAGAGCGCGACGCCCGCCAGCAAGAGCCTGCTTCTCGTCATATTTTGTCTCCTTGAGCCGGTCTTCGGGGCTCGAAAACTTATCCTGCCTTCATCAGGGCAACTTCTTATCAGGAACGGAAACCGCTGCAGGGACTCAATCCCTATTAAACGCTCAATACATCGAAAGATGTTCAAAAGAATTTTCAAGGCCTCTGTTTGTTGGCCTGCCACTGAAGATGCTAGCATTCGGCCACGAAACGAGCTTACAACATGCCCCGCGAAGGCGAAATTATCTCGTTCTTACGGCGCCGATCGAACCGGGCGGCGGGACTCCTCACCGGTATCGGAGATGATGCAGCCGTGTTCGAGGTGGGACCGGGAAAGCAGTTGATCGCCTGTTGTGATCTCCTGATCGAGGGGGTCCACTTCAGAAGTCCGTGGTCCCGTTTGATGGGCCGAAAAGCGCTGGCAGTTAATCTGAGCGACGTTGCCGCGATGAGCGGTGTGCCTCGCTATGCGCTTCTGAGTATCGCGTTCCCCGCCGGGGCTTCGGACGGATTCGTTCAGTCGCTCCTCGAGACTCTGCAGGGCGGCCTCGACCTATACGGGGTGTCATTGATCGGGGGGGATACGTCCCGCTCGCCAGGCCCGATGTTCATCGATGTAAGCGTGATTGGCGCTTGCGAAGGATGGCGAGCGGTCTTGAGGGGAGGCGCCCGCCCGGGAGACGCCATTTATGTGAGCGGGTCGCTTGGCGGTTCGGCGCTGGGGTTGATGCTGCTTGACCGTCGCGTGCAGGAGCAGCGTTTCTCGGAACAGACAGAAATCGATGATCTGATCGGCATCGCGCGTCTGTCCAAGGCCATCAGCGACGAGCTCGATTCCTCCGACGAAGAGCTCGCACAAGGGATCGAGCAGTCGCTTAGAAAACATCTAGTGCCGGAGCCTCGCCTGGAGTTGGGTGCGGCGTTGGGGCGCGAAGGCCTGGCGACCTCGATGATAGATATCAGCGATGGATTGAGTACCGACCTCGGTCACCTTGCGGATGAAAGTGGCTGCGGCGCGGCTATCAGAGCAGGTTCAATCCCGATTGCACCGTGTGCGTTGCAGTCGCGACTTTCGGTTGAATTCAATATCGAGCCGCTGCAATTGGCGTTGCACGGCGGAGAGGAGTATGAACTACTCTTCACGGTAAGACCTTCGGATGAGGACCGATTAAGCGAAGTGGCGAGGAAGTGCGGGATTGCAGTCACGAGAATCGGTGACATTGTGGGAGGCAACGAACTAACGCTAGTAATGGATGGCTCGGTGGAAATTCTCGAGCGGAAGGGCTACGAGCACGACTTGAGTGCTGAGTTCTGAGCACTCAGCACTACTTCCCGCGCTTTGGCCCGAGCGCAATGAGAGCCTCAGCAAAGAGTCCTCGCCAGCTTATAGCGTCATGACCTCCAATGTACTCGCGATAGTCGACGCTGTAGCCTTTCGCCAATAGCACGTCCCGAAAATGCCGGTTCACCGATACCATGTCCGGCGCTCGCCCCGGCGTAGGCAACCGTTCCAAAAGACCAACGTCGAGATGAAAACGAAGCGGTAGCTTTGGACTCGTCACAAACTGACGGGTCAGCCACTCCGGCTCGCTGTCCCCGCTGGGGGTGTACCAAAAAGATCCCGATTGACTTATCACGTTCCCGAAAACATCGGGATGCTTGAACCCGACATAAGCTGCGGCCAGCCCGCCATAGCTCACTCCCGACACATAGGTCAGCGCCGGCTCGGTGCTCACATTATATCCACGCCGCACCCATGGTATCGCCTCCTTCGCGATGAACTCAGCGTAGGGCTCGTAACAGGCGAACTCGGTATCCCGCGATTTGGCCGTTGGATTGTCCAGAACTAGCGCCACCATCGGCGCGACCCGGTCTCTCGAAATGAGATTGTCCAGAATCCTTGCCGATGGAATCAGAAGCGTGTACATAGGGCCATCAAACATCACGATCAGCGGATACGGCGTGCCGGATTGCTGATACCCAGGAGGCGTATACACCCACGCGCGCCGCTCGTTCTTGAGAATCGCGCTTTTTACCGTGGCCGCCTCCAGTTTGCCGTGCGGAATGTCCGCCTGAATGGCATTCCACGGTTGAGGAGACACGTCGGGCAACTCCACGATCGAGCCGCCTCCCATGGCACCCCGGTGATTCAAAGGATCGAGCTTGAAGCTGGCAGCCCTGTCGCTAAGATCCTTTGGGTCAAGCTCGTCAAATGGAACCAATGAATCGTTGAGAGAAAAGATATAGGTCAACCGTGCTTGCTTCGAAATCCGGTACGTTTTGTACCAAATGTCGGTCTTCTGAAGTCGCGTCAACTGGTTCTTGTAGGGTTCAGAATCTGTAAAGCCGAAGACCACGACATTGCGCAGATCGTCCGCGCCCCGCCAGACGAACGTGACAAGCGCATTCCGGGAGTCGTCCGCGATGGTTTCGATGATCGGAGTACCTTCTTTCGACAGATCCTTCCAAAACTGAGCGGCTGCCTGAGGGTCGGTCGCCAGTTGTTTCTCGAGGGCGGCGATTCGGGGGCTGGCGTTGTCGGGCGCGCGGGAGACCTGAGAGGTCGGGCGGAATACCGGAAACGCGGATGGGGATGTGCCAAAGCCCGCAATCAAGACAATCACTACTGCAATGGTCAGAGCCAACTTGCGTTGTAAATTCATCGCGACTCCTCAATGGTCTAAGGGGCTAATCGTGGATCTCGTCTTCGCAAAAGAACGCTGGACCGCAGATCACAAGCAGCCTGAGCGGGCTTGTGCCGGTGTTCGCAAGCGAGTGTCGATTGAGGCGCGGAACGAATATGGCGTCACCCCCGGAGACATCACGGCGCTCTTCGCCTACGGTCATCGTTCCGGTTCCTTCAAGGATGTAATAGATCTCTTCGAGCTCGCGGTGATGATGAATTGTGACCGCCGCTCCTGGCGGAAGAAGTTCCTCTGCAAGACTGCATTGGGTTATCGATGAAGTCGTGCGGTCTATTAGGGGGCGAAGCTCAGAACCGTGTCGGGTCTTAACAACACTGGCGTTCAACCGATTTACGATATTCATGCCCGGCAAGATTAACATGAATGGTAGTTTTTCTGGTTTCTGGTTCTTGGTTTCTGGTTTAGAATCTCATTTGGCGTTTGTCGGACTAGGCCATCCCAGGCCTTCCCCTTAAATCTCGCATAAAAGAACGCAGGAGATAATAATGAATCTGCAAAAGAGGCGATCTGTCCCAGTCACAATCGCGTTCGCAATATTCGTTCTAGTCGCGGTCTTCGCGATCTCTTCCTCGTACGCGGCGACAAACGCCCTCGTTGATTCCGGGAAGCGAATGAGCGCCAGGGAATTGAAGGCGAAACTCGATAAAGGGGAAAAGGTGATCATCCTGGATGCGAGGACCGAAGTCGGCGAAGCGATGATCAAAGGCGCGGTCCATGTGCCGGTTGACCACGTTGAGGAATGGGCAAAGACCGCCGACAAGAACGCTTTGATAGTTACTTATTGCACTTGTCCGCACGACGAAGCTGCCGACGAAGCGACCGAAAAGCTTCGGGACATGGGCTTTGCGAAGACTTTCAGCCTGACCGGAGGTCTAAAAGCAGCTCGCGAGGCGGGCATACCGATGGACGAACAACTTAAGTGAAGGTGCTGAGGGCTGAGTGCTGGATGCCGAGAACGCTGTTCGCTATATCGGCGCTTAGCGATTTGGCGCACATTGAGTTAACGGACTCAGCACTCAACACTCAGAACTCTCTTTTCCTCTTGCTCGGGGTTGTCGAAAGTCATAAGATCGATGCGACGCGCGTGCCCCACCGGCGCTAACAATAGCTTAAAGCGGAGCAGTTCCAGTGACGCCCAACCGAAAACTGGCCATCATCACTGCTATTGTCATGGTTGTCAGCCTGATCGTCGCGCACGGAAGCCAGCGCGCACGACTTGTTGACACGCAGCGGAGTGTAAGGTTGCCGTCTTATGCCGTGCTGGACGAACGGACGCAGCCGGTAATCACCGCTAGCGGAAAAACCGGCTTTGTCGCTTCCGTGACCGCCGGTACCGTAATGGCCTTCAGCATGAGCTCCGGCAAAATATTCTCTTCTATTTCGGTGGGTGAAAGTGTAGGTCCGATATCCCTGATCGAGTTCGCCGGCCGGCGTCTGATCGCCGCACCGGCGATGAACGATCCCCGGCAAGGCCACCCCTCAACGATCACTATCGTAGACGCTACAATCCCCAAGTCCCTGGCGACTCAGACGCTCCTCATGCTGCCGCTCGACGCGATGATCACCACGTCCACAAGAGCGTTGCTCAGTTCGGATGGACGCTTCTGCTTCATTGCGTCCAGCTTTGATGAACCAGCCTTGCTCGCATTCAATGTTGAGGACGGCAGCCTGGTCTCCCGAGTGCCGCTGGCCGGCAGGCCTTCGGAAATCGTCATGCACGACTTCAACGGCATTCGGATGATTGCGGTTTCAAGCTCAGTATCAAACTCCCTATCGCTGCTGGCGGTACGCCCCGACGGCTCGCTCACTGAGCCGACTGTATTCACCCCGAAAGATGCTCGGTTCGAAGAGGCGAACAATCCCGCCTTTAGTTCCGACGGGCGCTCGGTGTTCATCGCTGCCACAACAGGAGACCGTCTCTTTCAAATTGACTCGCACAGCGGACTCGAGATTGCGAGCATCGCCGTGCGCTCTCCCTGGCGCGTGACAACTGCGCGCAAGGCCACGTCTGACTACATCGCGATCACCAGAAATCAAAATCAATCCACCGACAAGCGTGGCGGCGTCAGCGTCCTCACCTCCGATGGACATCGCCTTCAAAAAGTTTCGGAGTTCGACCCGCCCGATGGAGTGCAGTTTTCCAGCACAAATAATGCGGTGCTCACCTCCGACGCAAACACCGTCTTTGTAGGTTCTACCACCGGGATTTTATTTGCTTTTGACAGCGCGAGCGGAGATCTTGACTCGTACAACGTGGTCGGCAGCGAGCTCAGACGGATCGCATTAACTGAAAAAGGTCAGTCTCTCGCCGCAATCAGGTCCGGCGCTCAGGGCGATCAGGTAGTAATCGTAAAATTTGATGTCGAAGGCGATGAAGCTCCAGATCCGAATACTCCAATCATCGACTCCCTGAATCCAGGCATTGTCGAGCAGGGACGGCTGAAGAACCTCAAGCTGACCGTTGCCGGAAGGAACTTCACTCAAGGTGCGTCCCTGGTTGTTAACGGCGGGCAGGTGGCCGCTGAGCTGGGTAGCGACGGCAGGACTCTCTCGGCGAGGTTGCCAAAGGCTTTGTTCGACCAGGTTGGGCTCATCGGTGTAAGCGTCAGAGGAACCAACGGATCTACATCGGAACCCAAACCAATCTCGGTCATTCGGCCCAATACTCCGGTGCTTGAACAAATCGAACCGGCCGAAGTGCCAGGACCCGCACAATCGTTCTCAATCCTGGTAAAGGGAACCAACTTCCGTAACAGTTCGACGATTGTCGTCGGCGACCAGCCTCTGAACACCGAGCACATAAGCGACAAAAAGCTGCGGGCGCAGGTGCCAGCCGAGATTGCGAACGTTGTCGGAACGGTGAAGGTCACTGTCAAGGACCTTGCACTTCAGGATCTGGCGGCTGCCAACAACAAGGATCTGTCGATCTTTGGCCCGCGAATTAGCTCGCTCAAGACCTCAGTGGATGACGTGGTAGCGGGCGACAAACGGTTCACGTTGAGAATCGAAGGCTCCAACTTCCGTGCCGGCGCGCAGGTTCAAATGTTGCTCAACGGCAAGGGGCTGAACTCAGGCGGAGTTCAGGTGATTGGAAGTAAGCTCATCAAGGTAAGTGTGGGCCAGAAGGCTTTTCAGGATGCGGGCACGATGTCTGTCGTCGTCCGGAACCAGCAGGGGGGCGAATCTGATCCGGCGACGTTGACGATTCATGCCCCTCAGATTGACAGCTTTGTTCCGATGCAGCTCCTTGCAGGGTCGACCGACGCGAGGGTAGACATCCGCGGGGCGAACTTCCGGAAGGGAGCTCGTGTTTACGTTGGGAACGAAACCAATGCGACCCGTGTCGATCGCCAGCTGGTGACATTTCGCAGTAGCGGCCGGATCATCGTGAGCCTCACCGACAACCTGAACGCGTTGCTAGCGGGGCCGGGCAGTGTCCGCTTTACAATTGTGAATCCAAACTCCGGCGACGGGGTGCCGTCGGCGGACAAATCCTTGAACGTCGTGGGTCCGAGTATCTCCGACGCGGCCGAGGACGTGGCTCCGGATGAGGGGTTCAGGCGGATCGTGATTCAGGGGCAGAACTTCAGGCGTGGCGTGGTAGTCGAATTCATCGTTCAGGATCAAGTCGTGCGGCAACAGGAGCCGGCCAAGTTCCGCGATGACCGGCTCAGTTTGCTTGTTAGAAAGAAGAAGCTTGACGGGATGGGCGCGTATCAGCTCCGGGTCGTAAATCCGGGGAACGTGCCTTCGGGCCCGGTGACCCCGCATCCCGGCCAGGTTGTCGCTGGCGGCAACTAAAGTTTGAAATTGTGAGCATCTCGGGCCACTCACGGGCCGTTCACCTTGCCGTACAAAAAAAGGTTAGACACCTCTCAAACGAACCCTCAGACAGCGCGACAAGTTGGAGTTGATAGTGGCGGCTGCATCGCAGGCGGTGTGGCTTGCATGCTATACTGGTGCCGGTTCTTTGGAGTGGGTTGGACGGTTGCTGGCTCAACTGACTGATCTCGGACACGTTGTTATGCCTGGCACAATGACGGTGACCCGGGATTGAAAGAGCTGAGCGAGAGGAAAGTCCGAACACCAGAGGGCAGCGGACTGGTTAACTGCCAGGCGGGGTGACCCGACGACAAGTGCAACAGAGAATAGACCAGCCGATGGCTCTACCTCAACGGGCTGGTGCGGCGGCGGTGGAAGTGAGCGCTGGCGCCAGCCGGTTGAGGGAGAGCACAGGTGATGGGTGAAACGGTGGGGCCGGTTTCGGCTTAAAGTAAGAGCCCACCAGCACCGGTGGTGACACGCGGTGGCTAGGTAAACTCTCCGCGGTGCAAGACCAAATAGGGAGGCGTCACAGGGCTGCCCGTCCGAAGCGCGGTATTTTTTCCGGTACCAGCGCTACGACCTCCGGGTAGGTCGCTTGAGCGAGCGAAGCAATTCGCCGCCTAGATGAATGACCGTCACTCGATAGACGCGAGGTTTCGATCTTGCGCCGGATTGAGAACAGAATTCGGCTTACAGACCCACTCCAGAATCAACTCTGGGAGTTCATTGTGAAGAACAGAAAGTACATAATCGGCGCTATCGGACTGGCCGTTGGCTTCACAGTAGCGTTCACCTATACCTACAGACTCAATAAGAGCGAGGCGGCACAGGCGCCGGCGCGCGGCGGCGCGATGGCGGGTGGCGGCGCGGGCCAGCAGCAGATGATGGCGCAGGTTCAGCAGGTCATCGAGAATGCGAGGGCGAACCCTGGCGATTTTGAGGCGCAGCTCGGCGCCGCGAGAGTGTTCTATCAGATTGGACGCACCAAGGAAGCTGTGGAGTACCTGGAAAAGGCTTATACAGCCAGTCCCGACAAATTCAAGGACAATACAAAAGATACGGGCGCATTGGCGTTTATGGGTCAGTACTACTTCGAGGAGAAGAACTACCCTCAGGCGGAGTTGTGGTTTAATCGGGCGATCAAGGATGAGCCCGAGAAGTCAGACTACTATGTCGCGCTTGCGGAGACATTCGTGCAGCGACAGCCGCCGCAGCCCGATCGAGCGATTGATTACATTCAACAGGCATTGAAGTTCGATCCGAAGAACGGTCACGCACTTGGACATCTTGTCGAAGCGTTTGCGTTGAAGAAGGATGCGCGTTCCGCCGAGGAGAATCTGAACAAGCTCAAGGAAGCGGATCCATCAAACGACAGGCTCGCAAAGCTACAGACGATGGTTGCCGACCTGAAGGCCGGCAAGCCAGTTTCGATCCCCCAGGAATAGAACCGCCCCTTGGCTGGCCCCGCGATGTTGCTCAGGTTGTTTTTGTATCTAGTTCTGGCGTTTCTCATTATGAGGGTCGTCCGGAAGCTCCTGACGCCTAAGCCCCGGCGCGGCACGATCGCTTCTGAGATGGTTCGATGCGAGGGATGTGGGATGTTCGTCACACAGTCCAGCGCATTGATGGCTCGGGGTCGTTTGTACTGTTCCGAGGGTTGCGTGAGGAAGGTCAGCGCATGAGCAATCCGTTCCGAGAGCTTGCATCGGAGAATATCGGTATTCCGTCTATATGAGTGGAGGGAAAGAACCTGAAGTTACACGCCCTTCGCTGTCAAGCCGGCTTCGGCAGGGCCGGCATGATTGAGTAAACGCAGTAACAGCCAAGAATTACATAAGAATAAGCCGATAGTGGAACGGCTACGAGCTCATGCGGGCCAAAGAGGTAGAGTTGATGAATTGGGGGGGATCTATGTCGGGTTTTGGAGGAAAAGGCGGACTAAGAGTTGTCCCGGGTTGTCCGGCCGAATCAGAAATCCTTGATTACAAGGAATCGAGACTGAGCGAGGAGCGGCGGATCCAGGTAGAATCTCACATCGCAGAATGTGATGAATGCCGCGAATTGTTGATTCTGAGCTGCAAAATAGAAGGCGCCGAACACGAACTGTCAGCAGAGACCATCGCAAATCAGGTCGAGAAGATTGTGCGATACGCATCGGTTGACGAGAGTCGCCGGACCGCACCCGCGGCCGCGGTCACAACTACGGCAAGACGAACTGGGTTCTACGTTTCGTATCCGCAGCTTGCGGCAGCGGCGCTGATCGCCTGCGCCGTAGGCCTCGCAGCGGTGTTCATTATCACTAACGATCGGTCGGCAGAATCTGCACTACAGGACGTCGCGCAGTTGCAGCGATCTCAAGGCCGGCGAACCGCTGGTTGGATATCGGCGTTCAAGGAGCACGCCGATTGGGAAGGTCTCCGTGGCGGACAGCGCGGCGGTGACCAGCGCGGTGACAGCGACCCGGCCGCAGCGGCGGCCGCGAACACCAAATTCGAACTGGCACTCGGAAAACTGAAGTCGGCTGAAAACGACAACGCCTCAGCCGCCGACCGCCTGGCGCTGTCACAGATCAGACTGGCGTCTGGTTCGCAGGACGGCGCTCTCAAAGCACTCAGCCTGCTCGAAGGGCTCTCACAGCGTGTGACGAATCCCAAGACATTGGCTGAGGTCTACAACGATATGGGCGTCGCCCAACTACAAGTCGGCAGGACCGACGCGGCGATCAACAGCTTCAACCAGGCGCTAACAAATCAGCCGGGTATGCAGCAGGCTCTGTTCAATCGCGGGATCGCTCTCAGGGAAGCCGGACATATCGCCGAAGCGAAGAACTCGTTTGAAGAGTTCTTGAAGAACGCAACTGATGAGAATTGGCGGGCCGAAGCTCGATCATGGATCGATGCGATTGGCCCCGAAATCAAGTAACAAGCTGCCCCCGAGGCGCGCGGATACGGATAATACAGACTTTTTCATAAGCAGCGGCCGCCATCCGCGCGCCACAAACTCGACCTCTGGACTTCCCTTCACTTTATCCATGCATCGCTCACAGTCGTATCGACCGTAACCGGAACGCTCCGAATAAACTCACGGGCAGCGGTGACCATCTCGCGTTCCAGGACCAGTGAAACTTCCTCGGCTTGATTCTCATTCGTCTCAATCACAATCTCATCGTGAACGCAGTTCACGATCCTCGCATCATAAGGCTTCAACGCGTCGTAGAGCAGAGCCATCGCCCGCTTAGTGATGTCCGCCGAAGAACCCTGAATTGGCGCGTTCTTACCGAGACGTTGGACGCCCGAGACTTGCGTCCGGTCGTTGGCATCGAAGTCGAACGTGATCAACCTGCCGGATCGCGTGCGAATTTCCCGGTCGCGCACCGCGCGTTCGGCGGCCTCGCGCAAGTACTGCGCAACACCGCTGTACGCCGCAAAGTACTTCTTCAGCAGTTGTTCACCTTCCTGCTGTGAACAGTCCAGCCGGCTTGCCAGACCCTGAGCGCCCAGCCCGTACATAATGCCGTAGTTCAATTGCTTTGCCGCCGCGCGCTGGTCTTTGGTGACATCACCTAGCCCGATGCCAAGCATCTGGCTTGCGGTGACGCAGTGAAGATCCTCTCCCGATACGAGCGCCTTTACCAGTGAGGTATCCTGAGACCAATCGGCGAGAATCCGAAGTTCAATCTGGGAGTAGTCGCCGATGACCAGCTTCCGGCCCTCAGGCGCGCGAAAGCAGCCGCGATACTCGATTGTGTTAGGCACTTGCTGAAGGTTGGGCTCCGAACAACTCATGCGGCCACCTGCAGCGCCAAGCTGTCGGAAGTCCGCGTGAACCCGACCGGTCGCCGGATGAATGTGCTCGATGAACTGATTGCCGTAGCTCGTCAGCAGCTTCTGCACGCTGCGATATTCCAGCAGTACTCCAACAACCGGATGTTCCTTGACGAGCGGTTGGAGTTGCCAGCTCCGCGTGCCCTCAATCTTGATTCCAAGATTTTCGAGCGCTTCGACTATTTGAGCCGGACTGTCCAGGTTAATGTTGGGCGGCTCGCCAAATAATGTGAGCTGCCGAATGCCGGCAGCCAGCATCGAACGCAATTCGGTAGAAAGCAGGTCGTGCTGCTCCTGAAGTCTTGCAACCTGTCGGCGCCAGCAGTCCGGATCGACCTGCATGCCGGCCAGCTCCATCGCCGCGAGCGGAAGAACGCAGTCAAACTCAAGTTGCGCCACGTCATCAAGCTTCAGATCGGCGAGCTTCGAAGCAAGCTTTTCTCTTAGTGGCAGCATGAGCGCAGCATCGCGGGCGGCATACTCATACTGTGAGGCCGACAAGGTTCCGCTCCAGTTGCTTGTCTGGAGCGTCTTGTCCACCAGTTCGCCGAGATGCCGGTCGGTCACCGCGGAGAGTCCGTGCCCACCTTCGGAACGCCCGGCGCCTACAAGTTGACTTGCCAGCAAAGTGTCGAAGACTCCCCGCACCTCGAGCCCGAAGTGATGAAGCAGCATCTTCAAATCGAACTTTGCGTTGTGAAAAACCTTTGTTATTTCTGGGGACTGCAATAAGTCGCGAAGACGCGGGTTTCGCAGCGAGTCGTGCTGAAAGAGGTCGAATACGAACGAGTGCAAAGGCGTCGCAATCTGCAGGAGTCGAACGCTCGCGCAAAACGGATCGAGTGCGGTGGTTTCTGTGTCTACACCGAGCGAGCGAAAATGGGTGAGCGTCTCGACGGCATCCTCGAGTTGGCGTGCACTGGTGACTAGGGTTAAGGGGCAGCTTGTCATGCGCTAACTTGAGAAACCCCGAGTAGCCGGATATATTTCAGACGATTCTCGCACCGCCTGTATGCACAATCAAACAAAACAACGACGCGAAAGATTCTTGCAACAAATTGCGGGCGGGGCTGCGATCTTTCCGGCAGCACCGACTGCACTTCGCAACGGCGATGTCGAACACGCTTACCGGCAAGACTCCGATTTGTACTATCTCACCGGGCTCGAAGAAAACGGCTCAGTAGCGGTACTTGTTCCCGATCAACCGGAAAACAGGTTCGTTCTGTTCGTCCTTCCAAAAGATCGAAACCGCGAGATCTGGACCGGTTGGCGCGTCGGTGAAGAAAGCGCAAAGCAGGATTACGGCGCCGACGCGGCGTTCAGTATCGATAAACTGGAAGAGGAATTGCCCAAGCTTATCGCACGCGCCGACCGCATCTACTATCGGTTTGGAACCGATCCTGAGTTTGACGAGCGGATGACCCGTCTGATGCAACGCTTCAATCATCAGCGTCAACGAGATGGCTACGGACCGGCGGCAGTATTCGATCCGTCGGACATTCTGCACGAGATGCGTCTGGTCAAGACACCTGAGGACATTGAAGACTTGATGCGCGCGGTCGGGATAACTTGCGAAGGACACATTGCTGCAGCGAAGAAGCTAAGACCCGGAGCCTTCGAATACGAAGTACAGGCGGAGCTCGAATACGTCTTTCGAAAAAACGGCAGCCCGCGGAATGGTTATGCAAGCATCGTCGCTGCGGGGTCGAACGCTACGGTGCTTCATTACACGACCAACAACCAGCGCATCAGAGATGGCGACTTAGTGCTGATAGATGCCGGTACAGAGTTTGGATACTTCACCGGCGACGTAACGCGGACCTGGCCGGCAAATGGGGTGTTCAGCGATGCTCAACGCGAGCTCTACGAAGTCGTGCTAACTGCGCAGCTCGAAGCCATCGACATGGTAAAACCGGGCGCCTCGTTCATCGAACCACACGATCGTGCGGTTCGAGCGCTGACTGAAGGAATGATCAGGCTAGGTCTGCTGGAAGGTGATGTCGCGAAAGCGATCGAGCAGGGGGACTACAGAAAGTTCTACATGCATCGCACAAGTCACTGGCTGGGTCTGGACGTGCACGATGTTGGGCGGTACAAATCCGGCGAACAATGGCGAACGCTTGAACCGGGCATGGTGTTGACTATAGAACCTGGGCTGTACCTTGCTGAGGATCTCGAAGGGGTACCGGAAAGGTATCGTGGAGTCGGTATTCGAATTGAAGACGACGTGCTGGTTACCTCTGCGGGGAACTGCGTGCTGTCAGATCTAGTCCCGAAGGGCATTGACGAGATCGAGGCGCTGATGCTCGAGGCGAGATAGAGCCTATGTTCAGACTGAGACTCACGACAACTCTGGCAGTTGTGTTGTTCGCGGCGAGTGCGATTGGGGCAAATGGGCAGGAACGCAAGCGCTACGAGATGTACAGTTGGAAAGTGAAGGGCACGTGGCACTATTCGCTGGTGGAGGGAGTCGGGCGGGTGAAGAAATACTCGGACGTCATACACAGTCCTATTTTGGCGAGGGGCACGAGTGGTCTTGAGGAAGTGTTGACGAAGCTACAGCGAGGGGACGAGATCATTTGGATGTCGGATGTTCCTAGTGGGGTGCAGAAGCCGGGGAGTGTATCGGCGTTGAGCTTCAAGCAGCCTTCGGGCAAGCGGGTTAAGAGGTGGATTGATCGGTGTTCGAGATTGGGAATACGGCTCACGTTGAGATAGGGGAGATTTCAGATTTGAGATTTCAGAGATTTCAGATTTGAAATTTGAGATTTGAAATTTGAAATTTGAGATTGAGATTTGAAATTTGAAATTTGAGACTTGAAATTTGAGATTTGAGTTTGAGAGTCAGATTTTTTTGACAATTTCACGAACTTGCCCGTAGTATAAGGCGCGTCGATTAGAGTGTCTGCCGAAGCTGTGTGCCGCAGGCGAGCGTGACGCGCAGCGCGGGGGAACCAAAGGTCGGACAGTAAACAGCGACCCGGGGCGAATCGAAAGCAGCTCTCTCGCAAGAGCCTTTCATAGGGTACTTCCAGCCCGAGCCCGTCAGCTAACCTCGTAGGCATACAGGAAGGGCATTACGCCGCGATAACCGTTCTTTGGGAAAGGCGCGGGGCGTAGGCTCCGCGCCTTTTCTCCTCCAGACGACCGGCTAATCCCCCTTCAAAGAACTGCCCAGCTCTTTCCGGCAGCCCTGTGCCGGCAGGAGGCATAGCTGTATGAGACACAAGGCGAAGCTCATCTTAAAAACCGTTACCCTGCTGTCGCTTGGGTCGAGTCTCTTTCTGATCGCCGCCCTGCAAGCCTGCCAGACATCGCACGGAAGCAGAAGACTGATACTCGCCGGATACACCGCTCCGCGTGAGGCCTACGGCAAAGGAATCATCCCGGCGTTCGAAGACTATTGGCGCCAAAAGACCGGACAATCAATAGAAGTTCTGGAGTCCTATCAGGCAAGCGGCGCCCAGTCGCGAGCCATCGTTGGAGGCTTCGAGGCTGACGTCGCAGCTCTTTCTCTGGAAGGCGACATTGATCGGATTGCCGCAGCAGGACTGATCACTCACGACTGGAAAGCAAAAAAGAATCGAGGAATCGTTTGTACTTCGATAGTGGTGATAGCCGTTCGTAAGGGAAACCCGCTCGGGATAAGAGACTGGTCAGATCTCACAAAGCCCGGACTGAACGTATTGACGCCGGATCCACGCACGTCGGGCGGCGCTCAGTGGAACATCAATGCTATTTACGGTGCAGCGCTTCGAGGCTATGCGGGTGTCGCGAAGGGCGATCAAGACGCGGCTCAGGGATTGTTGACGGACATCTTTCGAAACGTCTCCATCATGGACAAGGGCGGGCGAGAATCGATCACTAACTTCGAAGCCGGGACCGGCAACGCTGCGATCACCTATGAAAACGAAGTCGTCGTAGCAAGACAGGCCGGGCAGACTTATGACTATGTCGTGCCCCGGTCGACGATCCTGATCGAGAATCCTGCGGCGGTTATCGATAAGAATATCGACAAGCACGGCTGCCGCGACGTTGCAGAGGCGTTTGTAGATTTTCTTTCGTCGCACGAGGCCCAGGCCGCCTTCGCTAAGTACGGATTGCGTCCAACGGATAAATCAGTCGCCGAAGAATCAAAGAGTCAGTTTCCCAAAGTCGAGGATCTGTGGACGATCGAGTTTCTTGGCGGTTGGAAGCAGGTGGCTCAAAGTATATTCGGCCCTCAGGGCGCGTACACCAAAGCAACCGAGCAAGGTAAATGAGCACCACTCAGTCGCAAATTGAGGGTCCGCAAATCACGGGCGCAAGCCGGTCACTGCCTTGGGGCAAGTGGGGCGTGCGAGCTACGGGGTTGATCTATCTCGCGTTCATGATCGTTGTCCCGCTTGCCGCTGTTCTCGAAAACGGCTTCAAGGACGGACTATCGGTTTTGTGGAGCGACATCACCGGCCGAGTAGCTCTTCCAGCACTCGAGCTCACGATCTTCGCGGCATTGATGGTGACTACAGTAAACGCGATCATGGGCACGTTGACGGCTTACGTGCTCGTTCGATACCGGTTTGCCGGCCGTGGACTGTTGAACGGGCTGGTCGACATCCCGTTTGCAATACCCACTCTGGTGACCGGCGTAATGCTGGTGGCTTTGTACGGCCCACAGAGCACGATCGGAAACTGGCTGAGCGGCCGCGGAGTGCATGTCATTTTTTCGACACCGGGAATCATCCTCGCGCTGCTGGTTGTGACTTATCCGTTCACCATTCGCGCGGTACAGCCGGTGCTGCTTAACGCCGAGCGTGAACAGGAAGAAGCCGCATACACGCTCGGCGCATCGAAGTGGATAACATTTCGCAGAATAGTATTGCCGTCGATCGCTCGCGCAATAACTACAGGTGCACTGTTGACCTTTGCTCGAGCACTGGGCGAGTTCGGCTCAATAGTAGTCGTCGCGGGTAACGTTCCGAGGCGCACACTGACCGCTCCGGTCTATGTCTACGGACAAATCGAGTCCGACAATCATCGCGCGGCAAGCTCGATGTCGGTGTTGCTCCTGGCGGTGTCGTTCGCTCTGATTCTTGGGGTGGAGCTCATGCATAAGCGGAGGGATGGTGGCGCAAGCTGAAACACAACTGAAGGGTGCTTCAGACTCTGAGCGTGAACAAGAAGCATCCGAATCCAGGCTGGGCCGGATCGAATACGTTTTGATCGGCGTTGTAGTTCTCTACGCGGGGATCCTGCTGGTCGCGCCGCTGCTGGCAATAATCTGGGGCTCGCTCGGTCAAGGAATAACACGTCTGATTGGCGAGCTGACGACCCCTGATGCATTGAGCGCCTTGAGACTTACTCTACTGATTGCTTTGGCTTCGACGGTGATCAACACAGTGTTTGGATTGGCAGCGGCGTGGGTGCTGGTGCGAGACGATTTTCCCGGCAAGCGAATAGTAAACGGACTGGTCGACATGCCGTTCGCCGTTTCGCCGGTGATCGCCGGATTCATGCTGATCCTGTTGTTCGGCCGCAACGGCTGGCTCACGATGCTTACCGATGCGATCGGGATAAAGGTGGTGTTTGCGATCCCCGGAATACTCCTTGCGACGATCTTCATAAGCCTTCCGTTTGTGATCCGTGAGGTGATGCCGGTGCTTGCAGAGGTCAGTCGTGATCAGGAGGACGCTGCTCGAACAATGGGTGCTCGCGGCTGGCAGACATTTTGGCACGTGACGTTGCCCGCAATACGCTGGGGCCTGTTGTACGGAGTATCGTTGACGTTCGCAAGATCGATCGGAGAAATCGGCGCGGTGCTCGTAGTCAGCGGTCACATAACCGGGCTCACTGAAACGTCAACCCTATACATTCTCCGCTCGATAGATGGACGCAACTACATCGGCGCCTACTCTACCGCAATAATCCTTGCGGCAATTTCTTTCGTCATCCTGATGACGATTGAGACAGTGCGCAAACGCACCGAGAAACGGTGAGGCAGGCCAAATATTTCACAAAGAGGACGAGGAACATGGTCTTTCAGAAGCAAATGTCTCGGATTTTGATGACCGCCGGCTTGATGTTGCTTGCGGCAACCGTGAAGGCTCAGGTGCCGGGCAGCGGGGCTGCATTACTGGTGCCTGCGGATTCGCGAGCTTCGCGAGACAGCGACGTCGAGTCGCTGAAGCTGAAGGTGGACCAGCTTCAGCAGGCGCTCGATCGACAGAATCAACTGCTTCTCGAAATGCAGAGAAGGCTCGACGAGCTGCAAGGGAAATCAGGCGCGCCGAGCCGAGCGCCGGAGGAGGTTTCACTGCGCGCGACCCCCATCGAAGTCGCAGCGAAGACCACGGATGCGACGGCGGTAAAACAGACCCGGCCCGAGGACAAACCGCCAATATTGGCGGGCTGGGACGGGACGCGGGCATTTCTGAGAAGTCCCGACGGGAATTTTGAAACACAGATCGGCGGGTACGCGCAGTTGGACGGACGCAGCTACCAATCCGGTAATCACCCGCCGAACACGTTTCTTGTACGCCGCGCACGGCTCGCGCTCGAAGGCCGCGTTTACAAATACTACGAGTTCAGGGTTGAAGGTGATTTTGCGGACACCGCGAGCACGCTGCTGCGGGATTTTTACTTGAACGTTCACCGAATTGATGAAGTTCAGCTCCGTTTCGGGCAATTTCGTGTGCCTTACAGTCAGGAAGAGATTCGATCGGATGCGTATCAGGATTTCGTCGAGCGCTCGCTCGTCAACAATCTGGTTCCGAGCCGCAGCCCCGGCATTGCAATACAGGGCTCCATCAACAAAGGCACGTTCGAATATCAACTTGGTGCGTTCAACGGCAAGGGACTTCTTGCGACCAACACCAACGGTACTCCCGAGACGGCCCTGCGCGTCCGGTTCAGCCCATGGAGAAGCGGTCAATCGTTCTGGACTAAGGGCCTCAGCGTTGGAGGAGCGATCACTCAGGGGCGCAACCTGGAAGGGCTGAGCGTCAGGGGTCAGACTGAGAGCCGCAGCTTCACGTTTTTCGTACCAGACTCGGTGAATGGCAAGTACTACCGCGCCAACGGCGAGCTCACCTGGATGCTTGGACCGGCGGCGATACGAGTGGAGTACGATCAGACAAATCAACGTCGAGACAATCTGGGCACCGGCGGGACTAATCTTCCTGGTGTAGTAGCCAAGGGGTACACTGGACAGATAACGTATTTACTGACCGGTGAGACCAAGCCGGAAGCGGGAGCGCTCACACCAAAGCGGAACGTTTTTTGGGATGGCAGCGGCGAGTCCGGGTTCGGCGCGTGGGAACTGAAGTTCCGATACTCGAATCTTCAAATAGCCGACGGGACTTCGAAATCAAACCGCGCGGAGACTTTCTTCTTCGGTCCTAACTGGTATTTGAATCGTTTTGTGCGATACGTAATGGACTTTGGCTTCGAGAGATTCAAAGACCCACTACGCACGCCAAATCCAGGCGACCGGACTTTCTTTGTTCTGTTGAACCGTATTCAAGTTGCGTTTTGAGGTTGGCGAGTTTGAGGGAGAATAGAGTTCTGAGGGCTGAGTGATGAGTCTGACGCGCAATGGTCGAGGCGCCGTCAACACGAGCTCACAACCGTCGAACTCAGCACTTAGCACTCACTACTAAAGAAAATGTCGATAGTCCTGGAACAGATCAGCAAACGATTTGGCAACCAGTGGGTGGTTGAGAATGTCTCGCTGGAAATCGCCGACAAGGAGCTGTTTGTGCTGCTGGGCTCGAGCGGCAGCGGCAAAAGCACCGTATTGAGGATCATCGCCGGTTTGTCAACTCCTACCAGCGGGCGTGTTCTGCTGCACGGCCGGGATGTAACCGGGCTCTCGCCGCAAGAGCGAGGCACTGGTTTTGTCTTTCAAAACTATTCGATATTCCGGCATATGAGCATCGCCGAGAACATAGAATTCGGACTTCGGATTCGAAAAGTAGGTCGCTCGGATCGGAAGCGAAAGCGCGAGGAGCTGTTGGACATGGTGGGTCTGGCGGGGCTGGGAAGGCGATATGCACATCAGTTATCCGGTGGCCAGCAGCAGCGAGTGGCGCTTGCGCGTGCACTGGCCTACGAACCGAACGTGTTGCTGCTCGACGAACCGTTCGGGGCGCTAGACGTCAAGATCCGCATGCAGCTCAGACGCAGTCTCAAGGAAATTCAACGCAGCCTCGGAGTCACTACGATTCTGGTAACTCATGACCAGGAAGAAGCATTTGAGCTTGCGGATCGAATCGGGCTGCTCGAACGCGGCCGATTGATCGAGGTGGGAAACGGAGAAGATCTCTATTCGCAGCCACGGTCGTTCTTTGCGGCATCGTTTCTCGGCGCCGGGACCGTGCTGGTGGGAAGGGCAGATAAGGGACAGGCTCGTTTCGGGCCGATCGCATTGCCCATACCACATTACGCGCCTCACGACGAAGGCTCGCGGGTTCAGGTATTGTTCCGTCCCGAGCACGTTGTCCTCAGTCTGGATGGGCCCACGCCTGACGTTCCGATTCTGGGTCAGGGAGTGATGGTAGACCAGACGTTCACCGGACCCCTGCGCCGAGTGAGGCTGCGCCTCCCGCGACTCGAAGGCACTCGCCAATTATCTCCGCCGCCGCCCTTTGGTGAAGAAGCGCTGCTTGTGGACGCTGCGCTGCCGGCCGACAGCGGAGTTGAGAACCGGCGGTTCTGGGTCGGCCTGCGCGCCTGGTCGATATTGAAGCAGCCACGGCCGCACTTGCTGGTCTGCGATTCAGGTCAGGGTTCGGCGGCCGCGCTTCAGTTGGCTCGCGCGATAGCCGAACAGATGCGGTCGAGGACTACGGTGCTGGGCGTAGCCGAAAACCCTGAAAGAGCCGAACGAGTTAGGGCGTCAATTGAGACTCGAAAACAGCAAGCTGGCCTGGAAGACGCTACATTGCGGGTTCGCTACGGCAACCCGGTCGAGCAGATCGCCGCCGAACAGGCGCAGAGCCTTTACGAAATGCTGGTGATGGTGGCGCGCAGGGATTCCACCATGCCAGCGCGGTCGAAAAGGCAGCGGCTGGCGGGCCTCGAACGGAGGGCGCGCACCAGGATTCTTGGCGAGACTCTGCTCGACGTACTAAGACACGCCGACGTACCGGTGCTTGTGGTTAAGGGGCATCGTGAGAAGATCAATCGCGTATTGATATGCACCGCGGCGGGAGAGCCGGGCAAGAGCGATGTTGTAACCGGCGGAAGGCTCACCAGGCGGCTCGATGCGTTGCCTACCCTGCTCTATGTCCAACAAGGAACACAGCCGGACGCACTCACACAGACTCATTTGGAGAGGGCGGCGGCAACTCTGAGGGCGCTGGACGCCGCGGCTGAAGTTCGAGTGCGAAACGCGACGACGCCTGCGTCCGGAATCCTGGATGAAGCGCAGGATGGAGACTTCGACTTAATAGTGATAGGTTGCGCTGGTCCCCGGAACAAATCGTTTTTGGATGTCAACGAAGTGATGCTCGAGGTGCTTGCGGCAACAGATCGACCGGTGCTTGTCGTCCCCACCGACAGGTTGTAAGGGATTAAGGTGCGGTCACCGAAAGAGTTGGCATTGTCTCAGCTACGCAGGATTAAGAACGTCGGGCACGACGAGAGGCCAATCGCGTGAGGACAACGCCTCAACTTGACTTTTGTTTTATCGACATGTAGCTTTGGCTTCTAAGTAATAATAGAGTCGGCTTGGAACTAAGGTGCTCGTGGACAAATCATATCGTTCTTCGATTGATGGGGCTTGCGCCTGCATCTGTAGATGTTGGAGCCAATGGTGCGTCGAGCGGACCTTTGCCCTGACCTGAATGAGAAGAAAGGTTTTTGGTGATAGCAAGGGCCGCTCAAACCGAGCGGCCCTTTTCGTTGCGGCCCTTCTTCGTTTAGATTGATATTCGTACTGTGAGACTCAACTCTGAAAGGAAATAATGACGCGCAGCTTGCCGATAGCAATCTACTACGAGCACCCAAACTGGTTTCGACCTCTGTTCGCCGAACTGGATCGGCGAGGCCTCGACTACATTCGCATCGACGCGCGATGCCATCAGTACGATCCTTCGCGGCGCGAACCGGACTACAGTCTCTTCTTCAACAGAATGAGCCCCTCCGCTTATCGTCGTCAGCCGGGGGGCGCAGTTTTCTACACCCTGAATCTGCTCACTCATCTCGAAGCGCTTGGCGTCCGAGTGATAAACGGTCACAAAGCGTTCACCTACGAAATAAGCAAAGCACTGCAAGCCGCTCTCCTCGAACAACTCAGCTTGCCATACCCGCGGGCCAAGGTTGTGAGTTGCGCAGAAGACGCGGCGCGCGCCGCCATTGATCTGCGCTTCCCGATCGTGGTCAAGGCTAACGTCGGGGGCAGCGGAGCCGGAATTATTCGCTTCGACTCCATGCCCGCACTCGAACTCGCGATCGAACAAGATCAGTTGGATTTCGGCTTGGATCAGACGGCTTTAGTCCAGGAGTTCATACCCTCGCGTGGCGGTTACATCACCCGAATTGAAACCCTCGGGGGAAAGTACCTTTACGGCATCAAGGTATACAGCG
>DATFXM010000181.1:0-40208 GCA_035315885.1 Blastocatellia bacterium | reverse complement strand
GCCAAGAATCGAGAGGTTGAGTGGGCTGAAGATGCGTCGCAGCAGCTTCTTCTTGGGAAGCGGTTTCTGGACCACTCGAGTTCTGGGTTGTCGGGTGACTGTTGCCAAGGCCTTCTTGCTCTTTACTTTCAGGTCTCGGGGGTTAGATTCCTGCTGGTGAGATATGGTTTGTTGACATCTCCTGACGCATTTACAATCTAACATTCGCAATGGCTTGAAACAAGTGAAGGAGTGAAGGAGTCAAGGAGCGAAGGGGCGACGCGGAGACGCGGAGAGGGGGACGCGGAGACGTGGTGATGCGGAGAGATCGGGATGATTGACTTTTTGCGCCGGCATTTCGCCCCTTCGCCCCTTCGCCCATTCGCCCCTTCTCCCCGAGTCCTCGCGTCCCCGTGTCCCCGCGTCTCCCCTTCGCTCCTCTCCGCGTCCCTATTCTGTCTCGTGAGCGCTGGATCCCTCCTCCTAAGCGTCAATCCACATGAGCCGGCGCCTTATGGTCCGGTTCCTTCGACACGACAATTGCAATGGCACCAGCTCGAGTTTTACGGGTTCATTCACTTCACGGTGAATACCTTCTCAGATAAGGAGTGGGGCTACGGAGATGAAAGCCCCAAGCTCTTCAACCCCGAAGACTTTGATGCCAACCAGATAGTTCGCACCGCGAGCGAAGCGGGGATGCGAGGACTAATTCTCACGTGCAAGCATCACGACGGCTTTTGTCTTTGGCCCTCAAAGTACACCGAGCATTCAGTGAAGAACAGCACCTGGCGCGGGGGAAAGGGTGACGTGGTGAAAGAAATCTCCGAGGCTTGTCGAAGGTACGGAATCAAATTCGGGATCTATCTTTCGCCATGGGATCGCAATCACAAAGACTACGGCAGGTCCGAGTACATCGCCTATTTCCGCAAACAGCTTCGCGAGCTGCTCACGGGCTATGGGACGATCTTTGAAGTCTTCTTTGACGGCGCAAACGGCGGGGATGGTTTTTACGGCGGAGCCCGTGAGACAAGGCAAATCGACCGCGAGACCTATTACGATTGGAAGACCACCTGGGATTTAGTTCGAGAGCTGCAGCCGGGTGCGTGCATATTCAGCGATGCCGGTCCAGATGTGAGGTGGGTGGGCAACGAACGTGGTATCGCCGGTGATCCTTGCTGGGCGACGTTGAATCGCAATGACTTTGCGCCGGGCCGCGCGGATGAGAAACGGTTGAACAGCGGTGATCGTCCCGGTTCAGACTGGGTGCCCGCAGAGTGTGACGTGTCTATTCGGCCAGGCTGGTTCTATCATCAAAGCGAAGACGACAAAGTCAGAAGCCCGTCGAACCTTGTCGACTTGTACTATTCATCGGTGGGCCGAGGAGCTTCACTGTTACTCAACATCACACCGGATCGCCGCGGTCGCATTCCTGAACAAGATGTGTCGGCGCTTCGTGAGTTCAGAAGAACCATCGACGCGACCTTCAATCACGATCTGGCGCGCGGTGCGAAGGTTAACGCGAACAACACACGCGGAAGAGGAACCGCACAATTCTCTGCGGCTAACGTGATTGACGGAAGAGCGGAGTCGTACTGGAGCACCGATGACAATGTGAGGCAATGTGAATTGACCCTCGAGTTTGAGCGTCCCGTGCGGTTCAACGTGATACGCATTCGCGAGCATTTGCCTCTGGGTCAGAGAGTCGAGGGCTTCGCGCTGGACGTCTGGATCGGTGACGATTGGCGGCAATTTGCCTCGGGAACAAGCATCGGCAACTGCAGTCTGGTAAGAGTTGAACCGCAGAGCGCAACAAAGATTCGACTGCGAATCATGAAATCTTCTGCTTGCCCAGCCATCTCTGAAGTAGGCGTCTTCGCTGAACCTGGAAAGTAGGCCGGACACATCGAGAGGAGTAAAACAACCGATACTTATCTGGCTGCGGTTACTGCGCGCTCGATGACAAGTTTGATTTCGCAGTTCGGCAGCAGTTGCGTGATTGAGCTAGTCAGTTCCGGAGTGACTTTGACGCGAACGTGCTGGTTCGGTTGAATGCGGACCAGCGAGCCGTCTTCCATCGCGACTTCAAACGTTATTCCGCACTCTCCTCGGTTCTTGTCCAGCAGATCGTAAAGGCTCTCGAGTTTTTCGTGCTCGACTGCGTCAGCGCTGAAACGCAGAACGATTGAGCGAGCCGAACGCTCGCGAATGTTGTCGAGCGGTTGAATCTCTTCGGCGATGATCGTCATTGCGCCGCCGTCGTCTATCTCGAGTCGGCCGCGTACGAGCACCGCTGCATCATTCTTCAGCGCCCCGTTTGATTTTGCGTAGACGTCCGGCCACGCTACGACCTTCACCGCACCGAATTGATCTTCGAGTTGAAACAGCGCGAACGGGTCACCTTTCTTAGTAGACCGCACGCTCAACTCCATTACGATTCCGCCGATCGACACAGTCGCGCCGTGATGAAAATTCGTCAGCCGGTCCACGTCCGCCGTTGCAAATTCCTTGAGGGCCTGATCGTGCTTGAATAGCGGATGTCCGGATATATAGAACCCGAGCGTCTCCTTCTCACCCTTCAGCAACTCATGATGGCTCCAGTCAGGCACCGATGGCAGCGGTGGTTCTGCAACAGGCATCTCTGCGCCCAGCGACCCAAATAGATCTGCTTGTCCGCTTGCTCGCGAACGTTGGACGCGCTGACCACTCTCAATCGCGGAGTCGATGGCCGCAAACTGCGATGCCCGGCTTTTGTTCACCGTGTCGAACGCGCCCGCGCGAATCAGACTCTCCAAGACCCGCTTGTTGACCGCTCTGGCATCGACGCGTTCGGTGAAATCAAACAGCGAGGCGAATGGTCCGCCTGAGTTTCGAGCCTCGATGATCGAAGAGACCGCCGATTGCCCGATGCCTTTGATCGCGGCCAGTCCGAACCTGATCGACCTGCCGCTTGCAGTAAACGAGTCCAGGCTCGCGTTTACATCGGGGGGAAGGATTTCGATGTTCTGTGTGCGGGATTCGTTGATGTACTTCACGACCTTGGTCGTATTGTTGAGCTCGTTAGAGAGGACTGCCGCCCAGAAATGTGTCGGGTAATGAGCCTTCAAGTAAGCGGTCTGGTACGCGAGATAGCCGTAAGAAAATGAGTGCGCACGATTGAAGGCATAGTCCGCGAACCCCTCAAAACTTTGCCAGAGCTTCTCGAGCTTTAATCGGTTGTGTCCGCGCTGGGTGGCCCGGGTCAAAAAGGTTTCTTTGTGTTTGTCCAATTCCTCGCGCTTCTTCTTGCCCATCGCGCGGCGAACCAGATCTGCTTCTCCCAGCGAGTAGTCGGCGAGCTTCTGGAACACCGCCATGAGCTGTTCCTGGTATACGCAGATTCCGAGCGTATTACCCATGACTTCCCTGAGCTCCGGGAAATCGTACCGGACCTTCTTCCGTCCGTGTCGTCGTTCGATGAAGTCGTCTACCATCCCGCTATCGATTGGACCGGGACGATAAAGCGCGTTCAAAGCGGAGAGGTCTTCCAGTCCTTCCGGTTTCAGGCGGCGGCAGATGTCTTTCATACCTTCGGATTCAAACTGGAAGATGGCTTCGGTCTTGCCGTCGGCGAATAACTGAAGCGCAGCAGCATCGTCGAGCGGTATAGTTGAGACATCGAGACTGTCGCCGGTTTCTCGCTCGATGGATTTCACGCAATCGTCGATGATCGTGAGCGTGGTCAACGAAAGAAAATCCATCTTGAGCATGCCGGTCTTCTCGAGATCGGTCATGGGATACTGCGTGGTGATCTCATCGCGAGCAGTCTTCGAAACTGGAACCAGTTCGTGAAGAGGTTTCGGCGAGATTACCACCCCGGCAGCATGAACGGAAGCATGTCGGGAACAGCCTTCCAATCGCTGCGCTATTTCTATGACCTCTCTTACTCGAGGGTCGGACTCAATGGCCTTCTTCAACTCTGAATTCTGTTTTATCGCTTCCTCGATCGGGACGTTGCGACCGCGCACCGGGGGCGGGATCATTTTGGCGATCTTATCCACCTCGGCGTACGGCATTTCGAGCGCCCGGCCGACATCTTTGATGGCAGCCTTCGAAGCCATCGTTCCGAAGGTGCTTATCTGCGACACGTGATCGCGCCCATAATAGTCGGCTACATAGTCGATGACCTTCTGACGTCCTCGAACGCAGAAATCGATGTCGATATCGGGCATCGTCACGCGCTCAGGGTTCAAAAAGCGCTCGAACAGCAGGTCGTATTGCAGCGGGTCAATGTCGGTGATCTTCAAGCTGTACGCAACCAGTGAGCCCGCGGCAGAGCCTCGGCCGGGACCGACCGGAATTTGATTCTGCTTTGCGTAGTTGATGAAGTCCCAGACTATCAGAAAGTAACCGGCAAACCCCATCTTGGTGATGATCTGAATCTCCTGCTCCAGGCGTGCGGTGTAGTCGTCCAGGTCATGCCTGCGGTCAGGCCTGTGCTTGAGTACAGCCCATCGCTCCTCGAGGCCGGCACGAGCGCGGCTGGCAAAATAGCTGTCAACGGTCTCGCCTTCCGGAACTCGATAGTTGGGCAGATGATTCTGATCCTTCGGGAGTTCGAGCTCGCACATCTCTGCGATCGCCACAGTGTTGAGCAGCGCTTCGGGCAGGACGTCTCCAAAGATCTCCCACATTTCGGCGGCTGACCGAAAATAGAATTCTCCTTCCTTATACTTGAGCCCGCGCTTTTCGTTGACCGTCTTTCCGGCGCCAATGCAAACCAGTATGTCGTGCGCTCGCCAGTCGTCCTTCATCAGGTAATGGCAATCGTTGGTTGCTGCGAGCGGGATCCCGGTGCGTTTGGACAGCTCGATCATGCCGGGAATGACTGTGCCGGTTTCTTCTTCGAGGCCGTGATTCTGGACTTCAAGATAGTAGTTGCCTTTTCCCAATATGTCTTCGAACTCTTTTGCCTGTCGCGCAGCTTCGTCGAATTTGTCGGTTAACAGAAGGGAAGAGGGAACGCCCGACAGACATGCCGACAGTGCTATGAGTCCTTCGCTGTGCTTCGCAAGCAGTTCCTTGTCTATTCGCGGCTTGTAGTAATAGCCCTGCGTGAATGAAAACGAAGAGAGCCTCACTAGGTTCTTGTAACCTTCAAAGTTTTTCGCCAGAAGGATGATGTGATTTGTGCCTTTTTCTCCGGTGGTCTCACCGCGGTCAGTGTGTTTGCCGCGAGCGATGTACGCCTCCATTCCGAGGATCGGTTTTATGCCCGACCCCTTCATCTGGTTGTAGAAGGAAATCGCGCCGTACATATTTCCGTGGTCGGTAACCGCTACTGCGCGGGCGCCGATTTCCTGCGCCCTCTTTGATAGAGGTTTTATCTGGATTGCTCCGTCGAGCAGGCTGAAATCAGTGTGAAGATGGAGGTGTACAAAATCTTTTTCGTTCATATTGCAGTCAGGACCCTTGAAGCAGGAAATACTGAAGCAATGACCCCGATTTATCCTTGCAGGGAGTGTAACAGCTATCGAAAGCGTGGCCAATATAGCACGGTGCGAGAACCGGTGTATACCGCAAGTTGTAGACAAGCATTCGTGCTCCCCAAGATATTGATGTGCGTCTGATCCTCAAGTGGCGAACACCGGCGCTGTCCCACTGATGCCCGATCACCTCTCAGGCTTGTTTAATCGCGCATTCGGGAAACAACGCCAATTCAGTCACAATCAAACCAGCCCGCGGACCCGGACTATTGACAATCGACTTCAGTAAGCTTAGGGTCAGACTCGTTTCGCCGCTGGAGGCTGCTTGAAAAGAAGACCCCTCAAACTCATTGCGTTGGCGCTCGTAACGTTAGGACTCATCGCACCGCCGGCATTCACCCACCTGCAACAATCGGATTCAAACGCGGACCAGGTCCACACTCCACCGTCCGGCAGTCCTGAGCGAAAGGCGATTCTGGACGCTTTGCGCGAGGATCAAAAAGCGGCGTTTCCAAATCAGAAGATTGTCTACAAGGTTCATCATCTGAAGGTGCATCTCGGATGGGCGTGGCTGGACGTCACTCCGTTGAATGAAAAAGGCGAAGCGGTAGCCGAAGGCGGCCCAAATTTGCTCCATCTCGAAAAAGGTTCCTGGAAGGTCATGGACCTGTCGAAAGTGCCCGAAGATCCCAACGACCCGCTTGGTCCTGAAGACGCGAGTCCCGGGTTCATCAAGAACCTGCGAAAGGTCTACCCCGGTGTCCCTCTTGATGTTTTCCCGAAACATAGCAAGTAGCATCCAGTGACGTTGCCCGAAGGAACGTTTGGCATTGCGGTCTGGCCTGTTCGCGTCAAGACCTGTGCCGAGCAGGAGCGCCGGTGGTGTGGTACGCTTTTGTCAGCCTGCATTGCGGGGGAGACTTCTATGGAATCCAGCTACGAGCATTTGTTGGTAGAGACACAAGACGGAATCTCGGTGGTTACGCTCAACCGGCCGGAGCGACGGAACGCGCTTTCAATCGGGCTTATGCGGGAGCTGATTGCCTGCTTCCAGTCTATTGAGAGCGATGGGGATGTCCGGGCTGTCGTGCTTTCAGCCGAAGGACCGGCGTTTTCGGCGGGTCACGATTTGCGAGAACTGGTTGGAGGGTCGCTTAAGGAGTACAGGCTGGTGTTCGACGTTTGCACTGACCTGATGCTGATCGTACAGCGCATTCCGCAGCCGGTTATAGCCGAGGTCCGAGGCATTGCAACCGCCGCGGGTTGCCAGCTCGTTGCCACCTGCGATCTGGCAGTCGCCGCCGAGGAAGCGACTTTTGCAACGCCGGGTGTGCGCATCGGTCTTTTTTGCACGACCCCGATGGTCGCGCTGACAAGAGCGGTCGGGCGCAAGCGTGCGCTGGAAATGTTGATGACCGGGAGACCAATCGATGCTAGAACCGCTTGCGAGTGGGGACTGGTGAACAAAGTGGTTTCGGCTGAGCGACTCCGCGCGGAAACGCTGGCGCTTGCGACGCAGATAGCTGAGGCCAGCCCCTTGACGTTGTCTGTTGGGAAGCAGGCGTTCTATTCGCAGATCGACCTCGACCAGCCGAAAGCGTACGCCTACGCAAAAGAAGTCATGAGCATGAATGCGATGGCTGACGACGCCCAGGAAGGCATGAGCGCCTTTCTAGCGAAGCGTCCAGCGTGTTGGAAAGGGAAATGAGAAGCGGCGACGCGGAGACGCGGAGACGCGGAGAGGAGAGAAGGGGCAGCCATTTCTCCGCTTCCCGCCTCTCCGCGTCTCTCCTCTCCGCGTCTCGCGTCGCTCGTTCCCCTCATCCCGAAGCCCATTCCTCATACAGCGCCTCGAGCTTTGCAGAAATCTCCTGCTGGCGCCGGCCAATCTCTGTATAACGATCCGCAGGCCAGTCCGCCGGAGGGCTCGCGAGCATTTCCGATAACTCTTTCAACTCAGCCTCGAGACTGTGAATTTCCTGCTCGATTTCCACTACCTGACGCTGCTTCCTGGCGCTCCGCAGAGGCGGCTTCTCGTCTCGTGAAGCCTCTTTCCGCTTGGACTCTTTCGCTTTGACCGGTTGCTGTCTTGCGTGGCGCGTGGCGTAGAAATCAGAGTAACTACCTTGATGGTAAGTCGCCTCCCCGGCTTCGAAGTGAAGTATCTCGGTCGCAATCTTGTCCAGAAAATACCGGTCGTGCGAAACCGCTATGATCGTCCCCTGGTATTCGGACAGTGCCTGCTCCAGAGCCTCGCGCGATGGTATGTCCAAGTGATTCGTAGGCTCGTCGAGTATGAGAACATTGGCCCGGCTGTAGATCAGTTTTGCGAGCGCGAGCCTGCTCTTCTCACCACCCGACAACGCCGACACCGTCTTTAAGATCGTCTCGCCGGTGAAAAGAAACCGCGCAAGATAGTTTCGCAATTCGCCTTCACCAACTCTAGGCGCCGCAAGAGCCATTTCCTCAATCACCGTACTCGCGGTGTTCAGCGATGCAAGTTCCTGGTCGAAATACTCGATCTGTATGTTCGCACCCCAGATGAATTCTCCTTCGAGCGGCCGCACGGCTCCATTGATCGTTTTTAGAAAAGTTGTTTTGCCGGTGCCGTTGGGGCCGGTGATTCCAAGCCGCTCGCCGCGCCGCACCAACAGGTTTATGCCCCGCGCAAGTTCCGCCCCGTCGTAGCCCACCACAAGATCGGAGGCGCTCAGAACATTGTCGCCCGCTCGTGCCATGGCTTCCATTTTAAAGCTCCCTGCACGAAGGTCCGTTACTCTGTCGACCCTTTCGAGCCGCTCCAGCATATTGCGGCGAGACTTGGCTTGCTTGGTCTTCTGACCGGCGATATTGCGGCGGATGAACTCTTCGGTCTTCGCAATCATCTCCTGTTGCTGTTCATACTCACGCATCTGCAATGCACGTCGCTCCTCGCGCTGCCGCACGTAGGCAGTGTAGTTTCCGGAGTACAAGGCGGCGCGACCGTTTTCGATGTCGATGATTCGCGTAGCGGTATGGTCGAGCAAAAAGCGGTCGTGGGAGATGATCACAAACGCTTTTTTGTAGTCCAGCAAAAAGTCTTCGAGCCATTCGACGGCGTTGACATCCAGATGGTTTGTCGGCTCATCGAGCAACAGCACATCGGGCTCGGCGAGCAACAGCTTCGCGAGTGCAAGCCTGGCCTTTTGTCCTCCGCTAAGCTGGTGTGACGGCGAATCGAACTCTTCGGGACGAAAGCCCAGTCCCGCAAGCACTGCATCAGTACGCGACTGGTACGTGAACCCGCCCTTGTGCTCGTAATCGTGTCGTAGATCGCTGTACGAATGCATCACTTCGTCGAGTGCCGCGCCGGTTGTCTCGCCCATCAGATGCTCGAGACGAGACATTTCCTCTTCGATCGAATGCAAGCCGGCAAATACCGATAAAGCTTCCGCGCGCACGATGCTGGACTTTTCGAAGATCGGCTGTTGTTCGAGGACTCCAAACCGGAGCCCTCGGAGCAGTACTATCTCGCCGTGGTCCGGCTCCTCGCGTCCGGTTACCAGCCGAAATATCGTTGTTTTGCCTGCGCCGTTGCGCCCTACGAGGCCTACGCGATCCGCTGGGTTGATCTGAAAGGTCACTCCCCGGAGCACTTCGTGGGCGCCGTAGGTCTTGTCGACGTTGTCCAGACGGAAAAGCATCTTCAGTCAGTGGCGCGCGACCATCTTCACGCGAGGGCCGTTCGATAGAGACCGATGCGGGCAATGGAAAGACGCGGCGAGAGTCAAAGACGTCGCCGCGTCGCGGTTGCCCTTGTGGCGGGCGTTACTTCCGGTTTGCGTTTTTTGCACCGCTGCTGTTTGAGCTTGCCGCTGCCGATCGATTAGCCGTGGACTCGTTTTGATTCTCGAATCGCGCTGGCGCTTGCTTTGTTTGAGCGTTGCGCGTCGATTGATCCAACAGAGCCGACGGCCGCATCTCCACGACGCTCTGCGGATTGGTAAGAATCCTGTCTGCCAGGAAGTTCTTGATTGAGAGCTCGTTTCGGGAAGCCGCTATCAACGCGGTGAGCAGCAACTGCTGCCGCTGCTGTGTGAGCGCATCCACGATGTTCTTGCGCACGTCATCAAATGTCAGGTTCTGCGGTTGCTCGCGCTTTGCGTTCAGTTTGAATATGTACCAGTTGCCGCCGGTGTCCTTGACGGGTTCGGTGTATTGCCCTTCAGTCAAACTCATTAGTTGAGTCCCGATGTTGGGCAGGGCAGGGAAAGCCTGCTTTATGCCAGGCTCAGAGGCGAAGCCAAGTCTTCCGCCGCGAAGCGCTGAAGCCTGTTCTTCGGACTTCTGCGAGGCGACTGTAGCGAAGTCGGCACCGCTGCGGAGTTGCGCGTAGACCGACCTGATCTTTTGCTCTGCCCCGGCCTCACCGCCGTTGTTGTTCGGCGAGACAGCGATGACCGAAATGTCCGCGCCTCGCTCGGCCCGAAACTGTTCTTTGTTTTCGTCGTAGTACTTCCGGATCTCGGCTTCGGTTGGCGGGCTGACGCGCGCTTTTTGAGCATCGGTAAGCGCGGTGATAGCCAGGTCACGCTTAACATCCTCGCGATGCTCGGCTTCGGTCAGTCCAGCCTGTTTGAGTTGTTCCTGGTACTGCTCCTCAGTCAGACCGGCCTCCTGTTTACGCTTCTGGATTTCCTGATTCACCTTGTTGTCGTCGGGGACCAGGTTGTCTTTTTGCGCTTTTTGGAAAAGGGCTTCTTGTTGGATCAATGTATCCAATACGCTGAGGCGTGCGGCGACAAGCTCGCTGGCGCTCAGGGAGGCTCCGCCGCTCTGATCCAGTTGCTGTTTGATAACCGCATCAACCTGTTTCATTGTTATGTCTCGCGAGCCTACCCTCGCAACACCTTCGTTGTCCTTGCCGGCATTGCTGCTGCTGCTGCACGAAATTGTGAAGGCGCAGGCCATAATGGCTGCGCCGGCGAAAATCTTTTCGAAACGAAACACAAGTCTGCTCCTTCGCGGAATTTGTTTGACGCTCGTCGGACCGTACGTGTTAAACTGCTCCTTTGCTTTCATAGCGATAATCCTGTCGGAGGTACTGGATAATGTCGAAACGCTGCGAGATTTGCGGCAAGGGCCCACAGTTCGGGAATCGTGTGAGCCACGCCAACAATCGAACCAAGCGCCGCTTTGACCCGAATCTTCAGGCCATTCGCGCAATGGTTAGCGGCCGGGCTCAACGAGTACGCGTCTGCACCCGCTGTCTGAAGGCCGGAAAAATTGTCAAAGCCGCTTAGTGCTCCCGCCGCAAAGCCCTTGTTTGGATTTTGAACCGCGGCTCGTAGTCCAGCGCGAGTTCAAAATCCGAACCCAGGCACAAACACCAAAAAATACAACCCGATTTCCTGCTCGCCCCGGTCAATCGACCATGGCGATCGCGTCTATTTCAATTCGGACATCCCTGGGGAGTCGTGATACTTCAACTGTCGATCTCGCCGGCGGACTCTCGCGAAAGAATGTCGCGTAAGCGTTGTTCATTTCAGTGAAATCACCGAGATCAGCGAGGAAGACGGTTGTTTTCACGACCCTGCTGAGCTTGCTGCCGGCGGCTTCCAGGACGCCTTTCAAGTTTATGAGCACCCGTTCGGTCTGCTCGCGAATCCCGCCTTCAACGATTTGCATCGTCGACGGATCGAGCGGTATCTGACCCGATAAAAACAGAAAACCGTTTGCCTTGATTGCTTGTGAATAAGGGCCGATTGCTTTTGGCGCGTTGTCTGTCTGGACGGGATGCTTCATAGCAGGTCTACTCCACAGTTGGGAACAAAACGCTTGTCCGAAATTGCGAATTATCTCAAACCCGGTGGTTGCTGTCCAATGAGTGCAGTGTTTTCAGGCAGGACCCAGAAAATCTCAAATTTGAAATTTGAAATTCTTCAAGCTTGGGCGGGTTCGCCGGTGACGCGCTCGACGTCCATGACGCCATTAACAGACTTCAGCGCCCCGGTAATCTTCTCCAGATGCTTCAAATCAAATATCTCCGCAGTAAGCACAAGCTGTCCCCGGCCCTCGTCATCGAGAGAAGCCCGAATATCCCTGATGTTAGTGCCGACGCCCGCGATCGCCTGCGTCACGTCCGCAACCATCCCGGGCCGATCCTCAGTCACCAGTCGCATCGTGATCGGATAAGCGGCCTCATGCTTCGCGTCGGCCTTCATCCACTCAACCTCGATTATGCGCTCGGGATTCACAAGCAGGCTGGGCATGTTCGGGCAGCGAGTCGAATGAACCGCAACGCCCTTGCCCCGAGTGATGTAGCCTATGATTTCTTCTCCGCGAATCGGATTGCAGCACCTCGCGCGGTACACCATGATGTCATCGATTCCCTTGACCGCAATCCGATCCTGCAAGCCAAGCGCACGTTTGACCACCTGTGTGATCGACGGCCTCTTGTCCTGCTCGAGCTCTCCGATTCGATCGGGCGGAAGCAGCTTGCCGATGACATTTCGCGGCAACACCTTGCCGTAGCCCATCGCCGCCAGCAGGTCGTCCCCTCTCGCAACCCCGTATTCCGATGCAATCCGATCGAGCTCTCCGTTCGACAAAATCTTTCTGGTGCTGAGGCGAAACCGGTCCGCCTCCTTCTCCAGTAGTTTTCGTCCGAGCTCGATCGCCGTCTTCCGCTCGCTGTCCGCCAGGTAGTGCCTGATCTTGGATCGAGCCCGAGACGTCTTTACAAAGTTCATCCAATCTCGAGACGGATGCGCCGCCGCCGCGGTCATTATCTCCACCACGTCGCCATTTCTTAACTGGTACCTGAGCGGTACGATCCTCCCGTTTACTTTGGCGCCTGTGCACGTCAGCCCCACTTGCGTGTGAATCATGAACGCAAAATCAATTGGCGTCGCGCCGCGAGGAAGCTCGATCACTTTGCCTTTTGGAGTGAAGCAGTAGACGTCCTTCGGATATAGATCCAGTTTCAGCGAATCCAGAAACTCCCGGGAATCCTTGACCTCCTGCTGCCATTCGACGAGCCGTTTCAGCCAGACGAAAGCTTCGTCTTCGTCGGTGTGAGTACCCCTGCGACCCTCTTTGTATTTCCAGTGCGCAGCGATCCCTTCCTCCGCGATCGAATGCATATCTGTCGTCCGGATCTGAATTTCAAAAGGCTGGCCGCCGTCGCCAACGACCGAGGTATGAAGTGATTGATAAAAGTTCTCTCGGGGGATCGCAATCCAGTCCTTGAATCGTGTGGGAATCGGCTTCCACGCCGAGTGCATGACCCCAAGCGCCGCGTAGCAATCCTTAACTGACTGGGTGATTATCCGAATCGCAACCAGGTCGTAGACCTGATCAATCGAGATATGCTGCCGCTTGAGTTTGTTGTAGATCGAGAACAGCCTCTTGATTCGACCCTCGATATGATCCACCTGAATCCCGCTGGCGCCAAGCATCGCGAGAATCCGATGTTTTATATCTTCGAGAAACGCCTCCAGTTTTGACCTGCGACTTTCGACCAGGGCTTTGAGCTTTTGATACTCCTCCGGTTCGAGGTGCTTAAACGCCAGGTCTTCAAGCTCGCCTCGCACGCGCGCCATGCCAAGCCGATGCGCGATTGGTGCGTATACGTCGAGCGTTTCCTGCGCAATCCGCCTACGTTTCTCGCCGGGCAGATACTCAAGCGTGCGCATGTTGTGCAATCGATCGGCCAGTTTTACAAGGACGACTCGCACGTCATCGACCATCGCCAGAAGCATCTTGCGCATGTTCAACGCCTGACGTTCCTCGTGCGATGCGTGGTCCAGTTTCGAGATCTTGGTCAAGCCGTCAACAAGGTGAGCGATCTCGGGACCAAAGTACTCCTCGATTTGTTCGACGGAGGCATTGGTATCCTCGACGATGTCGTGCAGCAGGCCGGTTGCTACGCAAACGGGATCGAGCTTGAGCTCCGCCAGAATGTTGGCGACCTCGAGTGGGTGGACGAGGTAGGGTTCGCCGGACTTCCGAACCTGTCCGCGGTGTTCTCGGGCAGAGAACAGGTAGGCACGGCGAAGGAGTTCCTCGTCGGCGCCAGGATGGTTCTTCCGAACCTGCTCAACTATGGTCTCGAAACGAATCATGCGCTCAAAGAAAAAGGGTGGCACCCTTTCGAGAGGGTTACCACCCTGGAATTCTAACACAGGAGGGAAGCTACTTCACTTCGCGCCACCTTCTGCACCGGGTGCGCCGGCCTGCTTCTGCAGGGCGAGGTACTTATCCTGCATCTTATTCGCGTTGTCCGCCAGTTCCTTCTGATGCCCGGTGTCGTACTTCATCTCTTCCAGGTAGACAAGCTTCTCGTAGAACCACGCGTTGGCGTACTGCGGGTCAACCGCAATAGCCTTCTGGAGATATTCGTGAGCCTTTTGAACCAGCGGCTTCATGTCTTCAAGCACCTTGGGAGGGATCGGTTGCTTCTTCGACACGTAGCCCGCATTCGAATCATAGGACTCTTTCCAAAAGCCAACGCCGAGCGTGTAGTACACGTCCGCTTTTGTCTTCGTTGTAGACGACGCCAGATTGGCGCGCTTCTCGAGGGTCTCGCGTTGAAGCTGCTTATACTCTTTGATCTTCTCGGGAGTTACCTGACCCAGCTTCTCGTAGATGGCCGCTTTGAACGCCAGCGACTGATCCACGATTTCCGAATTGCCGGGGTTCTTGGTGATGATGTTGTCGTAGGCTGCCAGAGCTTTCCTGCCGGCCTCTTCGTTCAAGTCCTGATCGAACTTGGCGTTCAGCGACCGGGCATAAAAGAGCTGGGCGCTCGTAAGGTCCGGGCTCAAATCGAGCGCGTGGGAAAAACGTTCTTCAGCGGTATCGTATTTCCCTTTGTTGTATTCGCGAACGCCGTCGTTAAGAGCGTTCTTCGCTCGAAGTTTGTTTATCACTCCGCAACCCGGAGTTGCGAGCGCGAGCGCAAGGACAACCATCAACAGCACGGGACTAAGTTTCTTGTTCAAGGGCTTGTTCCTCCAATTCCGCTACTGCAGATAGTCGATCTGCAATCCGATTGGTTGAGCTCCCGCGCCTTTGACGGTGTCTATAACCGCTACAATGTCGCCGTATTGCTTATCCTTGGGCGCCTTGATGAAGACAGTCTTGTCAGGACGCTGCTCGAGCAGGTCCTTAAGCGTTGTACCGAGCTCGACCAGCGACATCGACTTGCTGTTTAGCTCGACGGTCTGATCGAGCCCGCCGCCAGCCATCTTGACGTCCACCATCAGCAGGTCCGAGGGAGGTACTGGCGCGTTCTTATCGTTGTCCTGCGGCTTCTGCGGAATTTGTGACTCGAATTTCGCTTCTCTCTGAGGCTGTATCACCATGAAGATGATCAGCAGCACCAGCAGAACGTCGATCAACGGAGTCACGTTGATGTTCGGCGGAGCAAGTCCCAGTTTTCTGGAGCCTGGCCCCTCGTCTACTTCTCCATATGACATCTTTTTTCCCCTGTCGTCTTACCGGTGTCGGTCCGGTCCCGGTTTTCCAATCGTCGTCCAGCCGCCGTGACCGGACGACCTCGCTTTAACCGTTCACAACTAAGGCGGGCAGTAGCTACTGGCCGCCGGGGCCGCCAGCGCTACGTTCCTTCTCGGCCACCAGACCAATTCGATCGAAACCGGCATCCCTTATCGAGTCAATCACGGCTACGACCGTGCCGTACTTCACTCCCTGGCTGCTCTTTACATACACAACCTGGTCGGAAGCCGGCTTGTCCTTGAGGATGTTCTTGATCCTCGTGGGTATGTCGTCTTTGGTCACCTTATCGCGGCCGATGTAGAACTCGTTGTCGTTGGGTATCGCCACAACTGCGGACGTGTCCTTGATGATGTTGGGATCCGGTTCCGGGTACTTCGATTTCGGCAGCACCACGCTGACTCCGCTCTGCAACATCGGTGCGATCACCATGAAGATGATCAGCAGCACCAGCATGACGTCCACCATCGGTGTTACGTTGATATCGGCGACAAGTGCACCCTTGCCGCCTACCGCCATTCCCATATTGATTTACCTCGCTATTTGAGCTCGCGGCGCTTGATGAAGTAGTCGATCAACTCCGACGAGGAATTGTCCATTTCGATCGTGAACGCCTCCACCTTGTTGGTGAAGATGTTGAACGCCCACACCGCGGGGATGGCCACGAGCAGTCCGAATGCCGTCTCGATCAACGCCTCGGAAATCCCTCCGGCCACCGCCGAGATGCCCGTTCCTTCAGCCTGCTTCATGCCCTGGAACGCCGAGATGATGCCGATGACCGTTCCCAGCAGACCCACAAACGGGGCGGTGGAACCGATCGTTGCCAGGCCCGAAAGGCCTCGCTTCAACTCGGCAGTCTTAAGCGCGGTAGAGCGCTGAAGAGCGCGGCGCGCCGCGTCAAGAGTTGAGCCCGGGATATCGGCGCTGGCCTGGTGAGCCTGAAACTCCTGCAGCCCGGCATTCACCACCATCGCGAGATGCGATTTCTTGTGACGATCCGAAATGGCGATCGCTTCATCGATGCGGTTGTCTCTAAGTGCCGCAGCGACTTTGGGGGCGAACTGGCGCGACTGGTTCCGCGCGGCATTGAAGGTGAGCCAGCGCTCAACCATCACCGCTATGGAGTACATGCTCATAATCGCGAGCACGACTGCCACCACAAGCGCGGGCCATTTCATCTTTTGAATCATGCCCCACAGCGAGAAGTCTTCGGTGGCGCTCTGTCCTTCTTTCCCTCCGGCAGCCTGATCGGCGGCCTGCAAAAGGAAAAAAGCGAGCTTATTGCCCGTCAGCCAGATATTCGACAGAAGTAGCATCGGTAAAAACCCTCCCAATCAATTTAATTGCCTAACAGTGTGAGCCCGAGGGACGCACCTCTCGGGCTCTGTCATGAAGTTTCACAGGTTGAAGTTGAAGGTGATTGCACCAACAACCTTTACCGGCGCACCGCTGAGCATAGTAGGCGTGAACTTCCAGTTCTTTGCCGCAGCTACCGCGGCATCCTTCAACAGCGGATGGCCGGAAAGAGCACGGGCAGAAATCACACTACCTTGTTCGTCAACCGTCACCTCGACGACTACCGCGCCGCTTACCCGAGCCGCCTTCGCAAGCGGCGGATAATTCGGCTCCACTCGCCTCGTCGCGGAACCTTGCAGAACGCCTCCAGACTTTCTGATGATCGTCGGCCTCGGCTCTTCCTTCGGAGGCGGAGGCGGGGGAGGAGGCTCCGAGGCTGTCGATGGTCCCACCACGCCACCGGGAACCCCACCGGGTACACCGCCTGGCACGCCGCCCGGCACACCACCGGGCTGACCACCGACGTCACCTACCGAGCTGCTCGCGATCACCGGCGGTTTCGCTGAAGGCGGCTTGATCTCCTTCGGAGGTTCCTTGGCCGCAACGAATCCGGTGGGTGCCTCGACTTTCACCACTTTCACCGGCGCTGCTGCCGGTGGTGGAGGAGGAGGCGGCGGCGGAGGTGGCGGGGGCGCCAACAGCGTGAGCGCGGCGAACTGCTCATTCAACTTCGCGTCGTAGGCGACGATGCCCCAGATGATCACTCCGGTGAGAAACGAGACCCAGAGCGCAGCGGTAACCGTGAAGTACATCCAACGGTTGGAGCGTGTCTTTACCGCTGAGGACTCGACTAATTGATCGAACATTTGAATTACCCTCCGGATGTTTCGATGGGCTTGAGAGGTAAAACTGCCATGAGCGCCCTCTCATAAAAGCGAGCGCACATCAAAAACACCTGTCACCGTCGCAACGGGTAACGGCGTCAGAAATCCAAAGATATTCTTGCAACTTGCTGAAAGCTTTGGCTGAAAACCGGCTGAGTCTACTACTCGACCTATGCCAAGTCAAGGAGTTTCAAGCCCATGGAATTCCAGCTTTCCGCCTCTTAGACACCGGCCTGAACGCATTTGTTCCAGGCCCACTCACACTACAAACCCGCTCGCTCGGCCGCCCGGGCTCCGGCCCTCGAAAGGCTCTGACGCGTACGCCTCGCGCTCGTGATGTACTCCCACCAGAGCATCATCGGACTCGCTACTGCGATGGACGAGTACGTTCCAATCATGATTCCGATCGTTAGAGCCAGCGCGAAACCCCGCAGAACCTCGCCCCCGAACAACACGATCGACAGAACCGAAATGAAAGTCAGCCCCGCAGCGATCACCGTTCGCGAGAGCGTCTGGTTGATCGAATCGTTTGCAATCTGGGCGAGCGGATCCCTCCGCCGAAGCCTGACGTTCTCCCGGATTCGATCGAAGATCACTATCGTGTCGTTCATCGAATAACCAACCAGCGTCAGCAGCGCCGCCACCACCGTCAGACTGATCTCCCAGTGGAACAGGCTGAAAATCCCAAGCGTGATCATCACGTCATGGAAGACCGCCAGCACCGCAGCTACACCGTAGATCCATTCGAACCGGAACGCGATATACACCAGCATCCCCGCCAACGCCGCCAGCGTCACGTAAATGGCTCGATTCCGCAGGTCCTCCCCAACAACCGCTCCGACCACGTCTGCCGAGACTATCGCGAAGCTACCTTCCATGAAGTAAGGCTTCATCTTGTCGAGCAGGTCGGCCGAGACGTCCTGGGTCTGGATCTCGCTGATGTCGTTGATCACGCCATTCCGGTCCCGCCGGTAGTTCGCAATCGCCTGCGCCGCCTTGGTGTAGTAATCGCCGGCAACCGAACTCCCTAACAGGGCAAGCCTGCTCAACGCATCTTCAATCTCACTCGTACCAGCCAGGTTCAAATCGATCTTCCCTGCATAAAACCGGTCCATCAGAACTTGCTTTACCTTGTTCTGGTCGAAGCCGTCGTAGTTACTGACCGTGAGATTCAGACCCGCAAGCCAGTTCATGTCGTTAAGGAAGCCCTTGTTTTTAGTATCCCGAAACGAGATTATCTGGTCTCCTACCTGGCGGTAGGGATGAGCCTGCGCGAAATACTGGGTATTTATTCCGAGAGGATCGACCTGGCGGAGCTCGGCGTCAATGCCCCCGGCATCTATCGAATTGATGTTCACTTTGCCGGCGGCAACTTCGCCCGATGCGCTCAATCGTTGAAGCGCGCGAATGATGGTTCGCTTGTCTTCGTCAACGCGTCGTTCGCTTTCAGACCCTGTGGCCAGCTGAGGGGAATGAATGATCAACTCGGTCGGCCTGCTCACCACCGGCTGAAGGGTCACCTTCGTGGTGTCGATTCCAGCATCCCCGAGCACCGAGCGGACCCTCGATACATCGGGCGGCTCCTTGAACCGCGCGGTCATGACAGTTCCGCCGGTGAAGTCGACGCCGAGGTTGAAACCTCGTATCTGCACCGATATTGCCCCGAGCAGCAACAGAAAAACAGTGATGCCGATGAAGATTTTCTTCGCTTTGATCCAATTGATCTGCGGATTTCGAAAAAGCTCTACCATAACAATCGAACTCTATCCAAAGTCATCAAAGTGTCAGTCGTCAAAGAGTCATTAGCCGGCATCCGCCGAGCCCGTCTTGTCGTCTCAGAACTAAATGCTCAGCGATTCAACTCGCGCTGAGCGATTCAGGTGCCACATGAATATTGTCCTTGAGACGAAAACTGCGGTGAACAGGTTTGCGAGCAGACCGGCGACCAGCGTAACTGCAAATCCGCGAATGGGCCCGGTGCCGAACACAAAAAGGAAGATAGCCGACACGATCGTAGTCACGTGCGTGTCGATGATCGTGAGGAACGCCTTCTTAAACCCTTGATCGACCGCCGAAGCGACGACCTTTCCGTTGCGCAACTCCTCACGAATGCGCTCGAAGATCAGCACGTTCGAGTCGACCGCCATACCTATAGTCAGGATCACGCCCGCGATTCCCGGCAAGGTCAGCGTAGCGCTGAACATTACAAGCGCCGCCAGAAGCAGGATCAGGTTAAGAACCAGGGCCAGCACCGCATTGATTCCAGATCCGCGATAGTAAAACAGCATGAACACAATCACTGCGAGCAGGCCTGCCACCGATGCGGTTACGCCCTGACGAATCGAATCGGCGCCGAGTGAAGGCCCTACGGTGCGCTCTTCAAGGTACACCGCTTTTGCGGGCAGCGCACCGGACCTCAGGATCAATGCAAGATCCTCCGCCGATTTTTTTGTGAAGTTCCCGGTGATCTGACCGCGATCGTGGATCTGGCCTTGAATCGTAGGGGCGGACTTCACCTCGTCGTTCAGCACGATGGCGAGGCTGTCGCCAATGTGCTTGCCGGTTGTGTCGCCGAACCGCGTCGCGGCGTCGCCTGCGAGCTGGAAGTCGATTTCGTAGTTGTTGCCGCCGTACTGTGACTGACGTGCCTCCGCCGCTCGCATTTCGAGTCCGGTTACGACCGCCGTTTTCTCCACCACCACCCAGCCTTCTCGTCCCGCTCCGCCCTCATCGGAGCTGCCGCGGAACTGCTTCACCTCATAGTTGGCTTCACCGCCCGGCTGAGTTTTTAACGCGCCTTCGGCGGCGTCCTTTGTCGGAAATGGAACCTGTGTACCCTTGGCGACCAGCTTCAATTCGAGGTTGGAGTCTGCGTTGAGTGTGTTTTTGACTCGCTCGGGATCATCGACGCCCGGCATCTGAACGAGAATCTGGTAAGTGCCCTGGCCGCCCTGGCGCTGAACCGTAGGCTCAGTCACTCCGAACGCATTGACGCGGTTCTCGATGATGGCTTTCGCCTGATCGGTTGCGCGGTCACGCTGTTCGTTTTGCGTAGCGTCGTCCATCGTCGCCACGATCGAGCTGCCGTGCTCGTCCACCGACCAGCCTCTTCCAAAATCGTTTCTTATCTCGGACACGATGTCCGAGTTCTTAGAGCTGTCGGGCGCAAGGACTACGACTCGTCCAATCCCGTCGGAGTGCACCTCTTCAAACGGAAGGTTCTTCTCTCTTAGTTTGCTCTTAGCCGATTCGACGTTTTGCTGAGTGATCTTTCTGATCACCTCATCGGTTTGGACCTGAAGTACCAGGTGGCTGCCGCCCTTGAGATCAAGTCCGAGATGAATGTTGTCGGCGAGGTTCAACTTGATCTGGGACCAGCTCGTGAAGTCCCGCATTGTGGGCTTATGATGCGGTCGAAAGACGATTGCCAATCCGCCTATCGTTACGAGGGCAATTATCAGTACGCGCGTTTGAATCTTTTTCTGCATTCTTGAACCTGCTGTTCGATGGGGTTGCCGCTATTTGACCGGCTCAGGCTCCTTTTCGGCAACAACCTGCAGTCTCGCGATCGAGCCGCGCTCGGCCTCGATCGATACGGACTGCGCAATTCTCAACTGCACCGTATCGTCCTTTTCGCGGACAGCTACTATCGTCCCATAAATGCCGCCCGTAGTGACAACCTTGTCGCCAGCTTTGAGTCCCTTCAGAAGCGAATCGCGGTCCTGTTGTGCCTGGCGCTGTCGCCTTTGCTGAGGTCGGATTACCAGGAAATAAAAAATAGCGAAGATGAGGATCCAGACAGGCAGGATGCCGATAAGCCCGCCGCCGCCACCTGTTTGAAAGAAGAGAAGAACGCCTGGAGTTGCAGTCATGATCATCAAGTAACCCGGAAGTAACCCGGAAGTAACCCGGCGCTGGACCTCGAGTATCTGCCGCGGGGGTTGCGGTCCTACTTGATGATGGCACGCATGACCCGCACGCACGGTCCCCACTAAAGTCCGCGCATTCATCCGCACTTCAGAGCGGGTTCAGTCCTGTCCGCGAGCTAGCTCTCTCAGAAATGAACTACGAAACTCGTTAAAAGTGCCGAGCGAGATAGCTTGCCTCACACGGGCCATGGTGTCAAGGTAGAAGCTGACGTTGTGGAGCGAACTCAGCACCGATCCGAGTATCTCTCCGCTCGTATAAAGATGCCGCAGGTAGGCTCGCGAATACCTTCGGCATAGCTGACAACCGCATTGCTCATCTATCGGAGCCGGATCATCGCGATATCGTGAGTTCTTGATCGTCAGCCTCCCCCGGCTTGTAAACAATTGACCGTTCCGCGCGTTTCTCGTCGGCAGAACGCAATCAAACATGTCGATACCCGCGGCGACCGCTTCGACGATGTCTTCCGGCGCCCCGACCCCCATCAGGTATCGAGGCTTGTCCGGGGGCATCAGCGGGGCGATCGCGCTGATCACCTCAAACATTGCGCTCTTGTCCTCACCTACCGACAATCCCCCGATCGCGTACCCGTCGAACCCAATTTCAAGAAGGCCTGCGAGGCTTGTTCGTCGCAGATCATCAAAAACGCTGCCCTGGATTATTCCGAACAACGCCTGCCGGGGGTTCACTGCGCTGATCCCAATCGCGTCCAGTTCAGTCTGGCTGCGAAGTTCGTCGAGGCGTCGACTGCAGCGCCGAGCCCATCGCGAAGTCATTTCTAGCGACTCCTGCGCCTGCTCGCGAGTGGCGGGATACGGAGTGCACTCGTCAAACGCCATGATAATGTCCGAGCCGAGCGCAACCTGGATCTCCATCGATTTCTCGGGAGACAGAAAGTGCCGCGAGCCGTCGATGTGGGACTGAAACTCCACACCATCCTCGCTCAGCTCTCGCAGTTCGTTGAGGCTGAATACTTGAAAGCCACCACTATCGGTGAGAACCGGGCGCTGCCATCCAATGAAACTGTGGAGCCCTCCCATTCGATTGATCAACAGATGGCCCGGACGCAAATAGAGATGATAGGTGTTGCCCAGGATGATTTCAGCGCCAGCTTCCTCGAGCATCTGTTGAGTAATTGCTTTGACGGTGCCTTGCGTCCCGACAGGCATGAAAGCGGGGGTCTCAAGGGTCCCGTGCGAAGTATTGAGGCGACCTCTACGGGCGCCAGTTTCCAAATCGCGTGCGATGATTTCAAGCATGCGGTTAGCCAGTGATTTTGAATCGTAAATCCTGAATCATCCTTAACGCAAAGACCGCTATGAAGTTCTGAGTTCTGAGCTTGGGTGACGCTGACTCAGAGCTCAGAACTCAGAACTCAGAACTTCATTAAGACCCTGCCGGACGATTTACGATTTCTGATTTAGGAATTACGATTCTTAACCTCATGACAAATGTCGAAACGACCCGAGCTCTGGACGGATTGCGAGTCCTCGATCTATCGAGGCTTCTTCCGGGACCTTACTGCACGATGATGCTCGCCGATCTTGGCGCTGAAGTCATAAAAATAGAGGAGCCGGGAACCGGTGATCCGACGAGGCACAGTCCGCCGCGGCTTGGACAGCACGGAGCCGCATTTCAACAAGTGAACCGGAACAAGAAGTCGCTCGCTCTGAATCTGAAACGCCCGGAGGGCCGCGACATCTTGTTAAAGCTGGCCGCCACCGCAGACGCCATCCTCGAGCAGTTCCGGCCGGGTGTAGTAGACCGGCTGGGCGTTGGATATGAGACGCTGTCTGAGCTCAATCCGCGGATCGTTTACTGCTCGCTCTCTGGATTTGGACAAAACGGACCGCATCGCAACCGGAGTGGACATGATCTGAACTACCTTGCCTTGTCGGGAGTTTTGGGCCTCACGACCGATGAGCGCGGCAAGCCGGTGATTCCGGGTGTCCAGATTGCCGATCTGGCAGGCGGAATGATCGCGGCGTTCGCGATGGTGGCGGCACTGCTTGCCAGAGAGAAGACTGGCCGAGGCCAATATGTAGACGTCTCGATGTTCGACGTCATGCTGTCGATGCTTCCGGTGCCGGCGGCGCATCAGTTCGCGGGCAAACCGATCGCTGTTGGGGAAAAGTATGTGCTTTCGGGCCGCTATCCTTTTTATCATGTCTATGAAACGGCGGATGGGAGGTTCATGACGCTGGGCGCGCTGGAACCTAAGTTCTGGGCGAACTTTTGTCTAGCGATTCAACGAGAAGATTTGATATCTCGCCAGTTTGACGAAGAGAAGCGCGAGGAACTCTTTGCGGAAGTTCGAGGCGTGTTCAAGTCTCGCACGCAATCCGAGTGGGTGATTCTCATAAAGGATGCGGATTGCTGTTGCGAGCCGGTGCTGTCGATGGACGAAGCTTTCTTGCACGCACAAACGATTGCTCGCGAGATGGTGCGCGAGGCGGGGGGAATCAAGCAGCTCGGGTTTTCTTACAAAATGTCTGATACGCCGTCCGGAGATTGGATTGCTACGCCGTCACTGGGCCAGCACACGGACGGGCTTCTCGCGGAGATTGGCTTGGAAGAAACGGAACGATCGAAGCTGCGCGCGTCAGGAGTTGTGGGGTAGTGGCTCTTGTGGAACGAAGGGGAGACGCGGAGACGCGGGGAACGAAGGGGCGAAGGGGCGAATGGGCGAAGGGGCGATCCGGAGATGCGGTGACCTCTCGGATAGTTTAGTTTCCTGCATGCGTTTCGGCCCTTCGACTCTTCGCCCCGTGTCTTCGCGTCCCTCCTCTCCGCGTCTCCCCGTCTCACCTTCGCCCATCTCACCTTCGCCCACTAGAAAAGATGGCGGAACAACTTTGAAGCAAAGTGCCTGATTTGATGTGCAGCGTCGTGCTCCATGTCTGACCACTGCGATAGTCGCAACGTTTGTGCGACCGCCGTCTCGCCTTTTATCAGAAGGTGCTTTGTCAGCTTGACCAGACTCAACTGAAACTCTGACGCCGAACCCTTTGCGAACTGACCTGCGTCCAACGATGCCCTCACCATCTCAGACGTCATCTGAGCGAGCCGGGTCATAGATCGGTCGTGGTCTTTCTGTGCAGTTTCGTCAACCGGCCGGTTCAACGAAGTAGGGGTGTCGTCTCGGGGCACATCGAGGTTTAGCAGTCCCTCGAACGTGTTTGCTGCTCGATCTCGATTCGTCAGCGACCCAAGACCAAATCGCTTTTCTACGGTCGCAAGCAGTGAAGTGTGATCGTATACCCTCGAGTCTATTGCCCCTCGCTTCACGTAAGGCGACACAATCAACGCGGGCACGCGAACCCCCAACAGGTCAAAGTTGAAGGCCGGATTCACCGACACCTTCCCGTCGGGGTTTTCGGCCAGCGGTGGGGGCACGTGATCGTAAGTCCCGCCGTGCTCATCCCAGAGAATCACAAGCAGAGTCTGAGGCCACTGGGGCGACCTTCGCACTGCCTCGTAAACGTCGGCGATCAGATGTTCTCCGAGGGCCACGTTGTGCGGGGGGTGCTGATCGTTGGCTTTCAGAAACAAAAAGTCCGTGTAGCGCGGTTCGATGAAGGAGTACGCCGGCAGCTTGCCTTGCCTCGCGTCTTCCAGGAAATCCTGGAACAAACGGAACTTGTTCTTGATGATGAAATCTCTTTGAAGATGTACGAGCGCCAGTGACTGCGGAAGATCATGAAAGTAGATCTTCCACGACTGGCCTTTTTGATCGAGCCGGTCGTAGATCGTGTCGATGTTGTAGTCGTCTTCGTGAAACTGGTTGTCCACGTGACCGGCGGATGTTGCGGCATGAACGAACAGTCTGTTGGGCCACGTCGGACCTGGTATGGAAGCGTGCCAGTGATCGCAAATGGCGAACTCGCGAGCGAGTGCCGTCACGACCGGAAGCGAGTCCGGCGCGTAGCACTTCAAGATGTTTCCCGAATGCAGCACGGTGTTCTTTTTTTGTTGGCTGTAGTCCCAGACAAAGCCTTCGTTAAAAGGCTTGCCATCGGGGCTTCCTCTGAACAATTGGTTGTGCACGCTGGGGACTTCGTGAGACGGGTCTACGAAGGTGTCGTCTTCATTCGGGTCGAGGTTGAAGTCACCCACATAGGCGGCATCCCTGGTGACTGGCAGCGACCGGCTGTTGGGGTCTTGCGGATCGAATGGAACAGTCTCGGTTCCCGATAGACTCTCGGTGACGCCGCTCTCGGGCCTGAAGAATCCCAGCAAATGATCGAACGAGCGATTCTCCATCATCAACACGACGATGTTGTTGATCTTTCCAAGCGAATCCGCCATGGGGACCTCCAAGAAAAAGCACTCAGAAAGCCGCTTTAAGACAAAGGCCGCCATCTACCGGGATGACCGCTCCGTTAACGTAGGCTCCTGCGCGTGAGGCAAGAAAAATCGCAGTACCCGCCATGTCCTCGGGACTGCCAATTCGTTTCAATGGACAGCTCTGCTCAATCATTGCCTGGTAGTTTGCCAGCATCCACTCGGTCATATGACTCTCGAATGGACCCGGCGCGATTGCGTTCACCGTTATATTTCGCTCGCCAAGCTTTGCCGCCAGAACTTTCGTTAGGTGATGTACCGCCGCCTTGCTGGGACCGTATGCGTAGTTCTCGATGCTTGGAACGCGAAGCCCATCAATCGACCCGATGTTTATTATTCTGGCAGGGTCACCCGGGCTCGCTCCCTTTTCGAGAAGAGAAACCAGATCGCGAGTCAGAAAAAAGATCGACTTGACGTTAGTGTCCATCACCTTGTCGTAGCCCGACTCCGGATACTCTTCCAGCGGCGCCCCCCAGGCCGCGCCTGCGTTGTTCACCAGGATGTTCAATGACGGTTCAAGAGTCGCGATCTCCGAAACCAGATGTTGTATTCCATCCGCAGTAGACACATCGGCCGGAATGGATATGCATTCACCGACCTCGGAGAGCTTTGCCGCAGCCTGATCGCAAGCGGCTTTCTTGCGCGAAGAGATGTAGCACCGCGCACCCGCCTGGAGAAACCCTCGCGCGATCATCATTCCAATCCCACGCGATCCCCCGGTCACAAGAGCCGTCTTGCCTTTGATCGAGAACAACTCAGGCGACTCGCTGGACACTTCGGCCATATTTCCCTCCATTAGTCTTGAGACAGCGATGAGTGAGGATCGAAGCGCGCTGATTGTAACACGTAGATTCCGCCATGCGAATCACGAGTTAGTCGCCGATGTCCTCGCGATTAACCACGCCGATCCGGAGGTCCACGCAAAGACACCAAGTGAGACGCTAAGCAGAACGGCACCACAGATCAGCGCAAAAACTTGCGATGGGTTTTCACGCGCGGCTATAGTTCCGGTGGCGTTTCGATGTTGTCAACTGAAGACGACCACGACTAGGGGAGCCAAGAGATAAACAAATGGATCGACAAGAAATCACCCTCGGACACAGTCCTGATCCGGATGACGCATTCATGTTCTACGCACTCGCCTCGGACAAGATCGAGACCGGCGACCTGAGCTTCACGCACGTAATCCAGGACATCGAGACGCTAAACCGGCGTGCCATGAACGCTGAGCTGGACGTCACCGCTGTTTCCGTACACGCTTACGCGTACGTGCTCGACAAGTATGCTCTTCTCACGTCGGGTGCGTCGATGGGCGACGGCTACGGACCGGTTGTAATCGCCCGACAGCCGATGACGATCGACGAGCTGAGGCAGGTCCCGATTGCAGTGCCGGGCACCATGACTACTGCCTATCTAACGTTGAGACTCCGGCTTGGTGAAGTTGAGACCAGGACAATACCGTTTGATCAGATAATGGATGCGGTCGCGAAAGGCGAAGTGGATGCCGGCCTCCTGATTCACGAAGGACAGCTTACGTACGAGGCGAAGGGCTTTCACAAGGTAGTGGACCTCGGGCAGTGGTGGAAAGACGAGACCGGCCTCCCGCTGCCGCTCGGGGGAAATGCGATCAAGAAATCGCTCGGGCCGGAGTTGATCGCGCGCGTGTCAGATCTGTTGCGCCAATCCATCGAGTTTGGCCTGGCGCACCGACATGACGGAGTCGTTCACAGCCTGAAGTATGCGCGCGGAATGGCGACAGAGCTGACTGACAAATTCGTGGGGATGTACGTGAACGACTACACGATTGACTACGGTGAACGAGGGCGCGAAGCTGTTCGACTTCTGCTGGACCGCGCTCACAAGCAAGGAATAATCCCGAATCCCGTAGCGTTGGAGTTTGTATAAAGGGCAGCGGCTACAAACATCGCCCCCCTGTAGAGAGCTCGGAGCCTAGCCTTTATCTGCTTGCACTCAGCGCCGTAGCAACGATGCCTGACTCTAGGCTAGAGACCGCACTGCGAAACAAAAACGGCCCTACTCTTTGAACTTTTTCAGAAGTTCTCTCGCGATGATCATGCGTTGAATCTGATTTGTACCTTCGACTATTTGACCGATCTTAGCCTCGCGCATGAGCGCTTGCACCGGATAGTCTTCGCTTGTACCGTAGCCTCCGTAAATCTGAACGGCGTCCGTCGTGACCTTCATAGCCGTGTCGGTGGCAAGCAGCTTCGCCATTGACGCAATTGCATTGAACGGCAGACCGTTGTCCCTCAGCCATGCAGCCTTCTTCATTACCAGTCGGGCGGCCTCAATTGCCGCAGCCATATCGGCCAGCATGAATTGGATACCTTGAAATCCGCCAATAGGCTGACCGAATGCCTCGCGCTCCGTTGAATATCGAAGCGCGTGTTCAAACGCCGCCTGCGCTGTTCCAATAGAGGTTGCGGCGACGGTAATGCGGCCCGAGTCCAGCGCGGTCATTGCAACCTTGAATCCGTCGCCCTCCCGGCCAATCAGATTCTCGCGGGGAACTGCGCAGTCTTCGAAGAAGACTTCACGAGTGTGATGGGGTAAGCCCATCGGGCGCTCTCGTTTTCCAAAGGCAAGCCCCGCAGTTCCTTTCTCAACCAGAAACGAACTTATGCCTTTGGAACCTTTTCCTTTTTCAGTCGCGGCCATAACCACGTAGAGATCGGCCTCGCCTCCGTGAGTTATCCAGATCTTCTGACCGCGAAGGATGTAGTTATCGCCCTTCAATTCGGCACGCGTATTTATGTTTGCGGCATCCGAGCCCGCGTGCGGCTCGGTGAGGGCAAAGGCCCCGAGGATCTCGGCGCTCGCCAGCCTCGGCAGATACTTCTTCTTTTGGGCTTCGGTGCCGAACTGATTTACGATGAGCTGCGGCAAGCCGTGCACGGCGAGCACGCCTCCAAGGTGACTGCCCAGCCGGGACAATTCTTCGAGGACGACGGTATAACTCGAATAATCCAACCCGCCACCGCCGTACTCGGCGGGAAACGGGATTGCGGCGAGTCCGAGTTCACCCAGTTTCCGAAACAGCGGCCACGGAAACTCTTCGTAGCCGTTCTTGTCCCAAAAAGGTTTGACGTCTCGCGCGACAAACTCTTGAACAAGCTTTTGGAGTTGTTCCTGTTCTTCGGTCAATAAGTAGGTCATGGCTGGTGAATAGTAAAATCGAAAAGGGGTGGAATCAAGGGAGTGCTGAGGACGGTTTCAAGTTTAGGGTTTCGGGTTTACGGTTCGTCAGATAGAGACTCGGATGGCGAGCAATGCTCGACGAAAGACTATTGAATCAAACGAACCCTAAAACCCTAAACCCTAAACCCGAAACCGTCCTCAGCGTTCCCTTGATTCCCGCGCGACTGCTATTTAGTATTCCCAATTTGGAGATAAACCCATGACTGTCATACAACGAGTGACTGCCAGAGAGATCTTGGATTCGCGTGGCAACCCAACTGTCGAAGCCGAAGTAGAGCTCGACGGCGGATGGATAGGCCGCGCGGCCGTTCCGTCCGGCGCATCAACCGGCGAAAACGAAGCCCTCGAAATGCGCGACGGCGATAAGAAACGGTATCTCGGAAAGGGAGTTCAAAAGGCGGTAGCAAATGTCAACGGACCGCTCTCAAAAGCGGTCGTCGGCCGAGACGCCCTCATGCAGGCAGATGTCGACCGCGCGCTCCTGGACGTCGACGGCACCGGCAATAAACGCAAGCTGGGAGCCAACGCCCTGCTCGCCGTTTCGCTCGCGACATCGAGAGCCGCCGCGGATGCTGCAGGCCTGCCGCTCTACGCATATCTTGGAGGCGTCGGCGCGCGAACGTTGCCAGTACCTTTGATGAACATCCTCAACGGCGGCGCGCATGCAGACAACAACATAGAGTTTCAGGAATTCATGATCGTACCGGGCGGCTTCAGCAAATTCGCCGACGCGCTGCGCGCGGGGGTGGAAGTGTTTCACTCGCTGAAATCGGTTTTGAAGAAGGGCGGGCACGCGACGTCGGTAGGCGACGAGGGCGGCTTTGCTCCAAACCTCAGGTCGATCGAAGAGGCGATAGAATCGATACTCGAAGCTATCGGCCATGCGGGTTACAAAGCCGGAGATCAGATATCGCTCGCGCTGGACGCCGCGGCCAGCGAATTCTTCGAAGGCAGCAACTATGTTTTCAAGAAATCAACAGGGGAAAAGAAGACCTCAGATCAGATGATCGAATTGTATGAGAGCTGGATCGCACAGTATCCCATCGTTTCAATTGAGGACGGGCTCTCAGAATCGGATTGGAAGGGTTGGGCGTCGCTTACCTCGAAACTTGGAGCGAAGGTTCAGCTTGTGGGTGACGATCTTTTTGTCACCAACACGGAATACCTGCAGCGCGGTCTGCGCGAGGGAGTCGCAAACTCGATCCTGGTCAAGGTAAATCAGATTGGCACCCTTACCGAGACGCTCGATGCCGTAGAGATGGCCAGGAGCAATGGCTTCACCGCGGTGATCTCTCATCGATCGGGCGAGACCGAGGACACGTTCATTGCCGACCTCGCGGTGGCAACTAATGCCGGTCAGATCAAAACAGGCTCGGCGAGCCGCACGGACCGGGTTGCAAAATACAATCAGCTCCTTCGTATAGAGGAAGAACTCGGCACGGCTGCAAAGTTCCTAGGCTTCGATGCCCTCAACGGCGAAGGCTCCTCCGCCAAGCCCGGCACTCGAGCAGCCCGGAAGCAGGCTGAATAATCCAGCATGTACGATCTCAACACGCTCGGCTGGAACAACCATTTTCAAGAGGAGTTCGAGCCTTTTCGAAAAGAAGGTTGTAGTCCGGCGCGAGTGTCGCTCGAATATCAGGGCCTTTATCGAGTGCTTGTGGAGGACGGAGAGCGCCTGGCCGAAGTAACTGGTCGACTGCGGCATTTGGCAAACAGTCGTGAAGACTTTCCGGCGGTTGGAGATTGGGTCGCGATCACGCCGCTCCAAAACGAGCCGAAAGCAATTATTCATGCGGTCTTGCCCCGAACCAGCAAGTTCTCGAGAAAAGTCGCAGGCACAATCACCGAGGAGCAGATCGTAGCTACAAATGTCGACACAATATTTCTCGTTCAGGGGCTGGACAAAAACTACAACCTGCGAAGGATTGAACGCTACCTGACGCTTGCATTCGAAAGCGGCGCCACACCCGTGATTGTGCTGAGCAAGCTCGATCTGTGCGATGAACTCGACGCCCGGTTGGCAGACGTGCGGTCAAGAGCACCCGGCGTCCCGGTACACGCGATAAGCTCCAGGAGCGGAATCGGCTTGTCTGAGCTGGATCAGTATCTGCGCGTCGGTCGCACGGTAGCATTTCTTGGGTCCAGCGGCGTCGGTAAATCGACGCTGATCAACAAACTGATCGGCGAGGAGCGTCAGAAAACGCAAGACGTGCGCGAGGCCGACGATCGAGGCCGGCACACTACAGTTCATCGAGAGCTGATCGTGCTGCCTGCCGGAGGGCTGCTTGTGGATACGCCGGGGATGCGGGAGCTCCAGTTGTGGGATGTCGAAGAGGGGCTGTCCGATACCTTCTCCGACATTGAAGAGCTTGCCGCGACCTGCCGCTTCACCGACTGCCGTCACGAATCAGAACCAGGGTGCGCAGTGCTCGAAGCTGTCGGGCAAGATCGCGTCGATCGAGCGCGACTCGAAAACTTCACAAAGATGCGACGCGAATCTGAGTACCAGGAGTCGCGTCAGGATCTGAGAGCTCAGTTGGAACGCAAATCGCGCGCAAAGCGGGTGCAGCGTACTATCAACAGGATGAAACCGAAACGCGGTTAGCGAGGAGCCGAGCGCTTGAGCGCCGAAGTGAACACCTCTGTAGAAACAAACGTGAGTCAATCCTTGCGCATCCTGGACATCGGTTGCGGAAGGAACAAGACCCCCGGCGCTATCGGTATGGATAACAATCCCGATACGGCGGCTGATGTCGTTCATAATCTTGATGACCTTCCTTACCCTTTCGAAGACGACAGGTTTGACGAAATCGTCGGTAGACACGTCATCGAGCACGTCCGCGAGCCCATGGCGGTGATGATAGAGCTGCATCGCATTACGCGAGCGGGCGGGATCGTAAAACTGCTGGCGCCGCACTGGACGAATCCGGATTTTGCGACCGACCTCACTCACCGGAATCACCTCAATAGTTACTCGTTCAGAAACCTGACCGATGAGGGCGCAGTCTTTCCGTTCTACACCAGGGTCCGATTCAGACAGCGATTGGTGCGAGTGACGGTGTTGAATTTATGGCGGCCGCTCGGTTTTGAGTTTTTCATCAATCTGGATCGGCGCTTTCCTTCCATGAGGTTCTTGCGAAAATTCTGGGAGCAGTATCTGAACGCGGTTGTGCGCGGAAAAGAGATCTATTTCGAGCTGGAGGTCATCAAGTAGTCGGGAGTGCAGCCTGATAATAGCGCGGCTTCAGCAAGACTCCTTGAGAATAAGATGAAGGTTGGACTTGTAGGATTTGCGGGTTCCGGAAAGACGACTGTTTTTAACGCCCTCACCGGGTTGTCGGCCGAGGTTGGAGGCTACGGGGCGAAGGAGAAGGCGAATGTCGGCGTAATAAAAGTGCCCGACGTACGGGTGGATAAACTGGCCGAGTTGTTCAAGCCCAAGAAGAAGACCTTCGCCGAAATCAGTTTCGTCGATGTGGCGGGGCCTCAGGTGGAGACTGCCGACAAGGGCGCCGGTGGGCTGGACCCAAAGCTGATTCAGCACTGGCGCGATGCCGATGCGCTCGTACACGTCATACGCGCATTTGAAAACCCGATGCTTGGCCAGGCCTCTGATCCCGCGCGCGACATCGGCGCTTTTGACGATGAGCTGATCCTTACCGATCTGATGCAGGTGGAGAATCGCCTGGCCCGGTTGAAGAAGGAGAAGGATTCAGCGCGAGAAAGCGAACTGATGAATCGGCTGAAGGCCGCACTCGAAGCCGAAACGCCGCTGAGGAAGCTCGAGATGTCGCACGAAGAAATCGGCTCGATAGCAGGCTTCAGGTTCCTGAGTCATAAGCCAATGTTGCTTTTGCTTAATCTTCCAGAGGATCAGGCGTCAACCGACGTTCCGATTGAAGTGTCACAGGGGGCGGCCGGGCGGGGACTCAGCGTGATTGCCCTTTCTGGCAAAGTGGAGAGCGAGATTGCTGAGCTTGCACCCGAAGAGCAGCAGGAGTTTTTGAAAGATCTCGGGATTGAGGAGCCGGCGCGCGATCGATTCATTAGCGCGGCGTATTCGCTTTTGGATCTGATCAGTTTTTTGACTGCTGGAGAAGATGAATGCCGTGCATGGTCAATCAAGCGCGGGACGCAGGCTCAGAAGGCGGCGGGTACTATTCACTCGGATATTGAGCGAGGGTTCATCCGGGCAGAGGTTATCAGGTTCGAAGATCTGGTGGCGCTGGGAAGCGAAGCAAAGTGTCGCGAACAGGGCAAGCTCAAGCTGGAAGGGAAAGAGTACATAGTTCAGGACGGCGACGTCATTCATTTTAGATTCAACGTGTGAGAGCTGAGTGCTGAGTCCTGAGTGCCGAGTCCTGAGTGCTGAGTGTTGAGTGTGCTGAGTGCCGAGTCCTGAGTGCTGAGTGCCCAACCCCGAAGGGGTTGCTGAATAGAGCCTAGGGTTGCCGTCCGCGGCTACCCCGGGTAGGCGTCATTATTTTGATCCAACCCCGAAGGGGTTGCAGAAGTCGACCTGCAAAACGAATCTGCAACCGCTTCGGGGTTGGCACTCAGCACTCGGCACTTTTCCGCAGATTTGGGATCGTATGGACGATGTGAACAACCAATTCAGTGAAGCCCCTTCCAAAAAGACTCAGCACTCAGGACTCAGCGCTCAGGACTCAGCACTCAGCACTTTTCCACGGGTAATTCTCTTTGACATCGATGGGACGTTGATCACTGCGGTTCGGAGGCCCGAATATCGTGGTTCGATGCGGCAGATCCTTACTGATGTTTTCGGGACGTACGGCCGAATCGCTGAAGTGGACTTTGCCGGGAGAACCGACCTTGCGATCTATCGCGAGGCTTTAGAGTCGGATGGAGTAAGCTTTGAAATAATAAAGGAACGCTTACCGCTCGTGGAGGCGGCGATGGTAGCGCTCCTGGATCGCATGGCGGCTACAGGTCAGGTATATCGGCTTTGTCCCGGAGTGGGTGATCTTCTCGCCGATCTGTCCACCGACCAACGCTTCGTAGTAAGCCTGCTGACTGGGAATGTAGAACGATTGGCGGAGGCCAAACTGAGAGTCGCGGGGATAGGCCATCACTTTCGTGCGCGGGGTGCGTTCGGGAGCGATGCCGAGGAACGCGATCACCTTCCGCAGATTGCCGCCGAGCGGTTGAAGCTCGCACTGGGCAACAATCTGGAGCCGCACCGTTTTGTAATAGTGGGCGATACGCCTCGCGATATTTCGTGCGCACGATTTTTTGGCGCGCGAGTCGTCGCAGTTGCTTCCGGCCAGTACAGCGTGGAGCAACTAAGGGCGCATTCGCCAGACGCGCTTGTACCGGATCTCTCCGATACCTCGGCCATCACCGAATTGCTCGCAGGAATATAAGTGCCGAGTGCTGAGTTATTCAAGAATGAGATTCTTGAAACTTAGAGCCGCGCGCGACAGATTGTAGCCCCATGTTCGAAACCGCGGTTAAGCCAAAACAGACAGGAACCTGCATCATCGTCGGAACAGCGACTCGCTGCGGCTCGCGCGAATCTCTTCTGACACCAGTCCGTGAACGTCTTCCACCGTTTTGCCGGTTGGGTCGATTCGCGGGGTGCCCAATTCCGAAGCAATCGACGACGCCGCTGCGCTATCGGTGACGACTACGGTTGATCGAGCAATCCCCGCAACGAACTGCAAAGCATCGGGCTGCGCGAGCAAGATGGCTCCTCCAGGCAAGAAGGGCGCAGCGGCTGCAGTGAACCAAATGCTACCCGGCTCGTCGGCTGCGACTACTCGAACTCCAAAGTTGTTAGCTAACCGGTTACTCAAGTCTGCGAACATCGGCACCGACCACCCGTGCCGATGGTGCCGGGAATACAGAAGCACAAGCGGCTCAGCTCCCTTAAATCCGGAGTCAGAGAGGAAACGCTCGAACCTTTCATTATCCTCAGGACGAGACGGCGGGCAGAGTTTGAGGCCGCTTGCTGAAACATCGAGCCGATCGAGGGTCGCTAGATAACGCTCCCGTGCTCGAGGCAGGGAGAGGCTTCGACCTATCATTGCATCGATGACATCCGCCGGTGTTATGGCAGCGATGGTTCGCGTTCGCAGAAGCACTCGAGCAAATAGCTGAGTACCTAGGGAAGGGTTGAAGTCGATAAACAGGTCTATCGGGAGGCGTCTGACGTGACGGAAGAGCTTGAAGCTTGCGGAGGCTCCAAAAGCCGATGTCTCCGCGAGCAGACCGAGGTCTACGGTCTCCTGGACGAGGCGGGCTTCTCCGAGGAGCTGACACGTGCCGGTCGCAGTCGCAGCGACGAGATAAGAATTCGGGTAAACGGTTCTCAGAGCTCGAACGGCAGGCACCAATTGGAGCGATTGTTCAAACGAACTCGCGTCTACTGCCAGAATCATTCTCGCCGGATAGGTCACCGCATCCAGATTACGTCAACATCTCAAGAGCGCGAAAGGGCGAAGGGGCGAAGGGGAGACTGGGGGGACCCGGAGCCACGCGGACGCGGAGAAGGGGAGACTGGGGAGACGCGGGACGGGGAGAAGGGTCGAAGGGGCGACGCCACGATAAGGCCAAGGCGCCATTCGCCTTGTGCGCATCTCCGCGTCGCCCGTCGCCACTTCACCGCATCAGCGCGTCTCCGCGTCACCGCGTCGCCCGTTCGCTCATCTAATTCGTTGTTGACTTGATGTTCACCGGGCCATTCACCGTCGATAACCTGACCACCGGTTCCGAGTCCCCAAACTCAAAGCGATTTGGTTGGTCCGCCCTTTTGACCATCTTCTCGCACTGGGGCGCCTTGCAAGACGTGGGCGAATGTCTTGAAGCGTCAACTCGCACCGACGACTGGTAGTCGGGTGGAAGCCGCAATATCAACGGCCCGTTAGTCGTATGCCCTTCAAGCTGGCCCCGCCACTCGTTCCCGCCGAGCGTCACCGTCAACGGGCCATTGCGGACGTCCAGTTTAAAATCCCCGCCGTGACCGTAGACATCGATGGGACCATTCACCACGTCGGCGACCACTTCTCCGCTGACATCCCGAAGAGTCACCGGACCGTTAATGTTTTTCGCATTCACCTTGCCCATCAAACCTATGACGCCGATTGGCCCGTTCGTAGCCTCAAGCTCAACGGCTCCGCTCCGCGGTGCGTGAATAATCAAATAGGCCATCCACGGGATCTCGTCGCCAGGGCCCTTGACCAACACCTTCCCGGATTCGATCGAAAGCGAAATCTGGTTCAACGCTGTTTGAGCCTCTGATGCGGACTCTGCCGCAACTGCCAGACATGCACTGATCGAGTATTCCTCTCGATCCCAGCCAATGACCTCCATGCCGCCGTGCGAGGGCGACGAGACTTGCAAAGATCGGACTTCACCGGCCGACACGGTCTTCTCGATGGTTGACCTGACGACCTCCAGATCGTCGACTTTCAAGGTGACGTCCCCGCAGTTACCGATCTCCTTGCCGTGAGTAGAGATGGTGAAGCCTCTCTTGTTAGAGCGTTGAGCCTGACTGCTGAGCGGAATTATCGAAATAGCAAGCAGCGAGACTACAGCAAACGCAAGCAGACGTTTATTCATTCTAATTGCCTCCTGAGACGCGATTCGTTTCCCGACCTCATTGTCTTAGTGCGATCACCGGATCGACTCTAGATGCGCGTCGCGACGGCAGATATCCGGACAGAACCGCTGCGGACGTCGGCCGCGCATTACATCCGCGCGCAAGTTAGTGACTATTCACAGCGCAAGGTTACAATCGGATCGATTTTTGATGCCCGTCGCGCCGGTATATAGGCCGCCGCAGTGGCGACGACCAAAATCAACAGGGATAAAATCGAGTAAGTCGCCGGGTCGGTAGCGGTGACTCCAAACAGCAGGCTCGATAAAAACCGGCTCAAGAGTGCCGAAGCGAAGACCCCGGTCGCTACACCGGCAAGCGTCATCACTACGCCACGTCCTACTATCAGGCGTACGATGTCTTTGCGGCTAGCTCCCAGAGCGACGCGCACCCCCATTTCCTGAGTCCGGAGACGCACTGTGTAGGACACCACGCCATAAATGCCGAGGATGGAAAGCAGAAGCGCCATCCCGGAGAAACCCAGAAGCAACGCCATTACAAATCGGCGTGGGCCGGTGGATCGCTCCAGCAGAAACTCCATCGTGCGAATCTTCCAAACCGGCTGATCCTTATCCACACTCCAAACGGCTTGCTGTACGGTTCTGGCCATACTCAGCGGTTCGCCGGTAGTCCGCACAACCAGCGTCGCGAATATGAATGGATTCTGGGCATAGGCGACGTAGAACTGTGGCATCGTTGCCTCGTCCAAACTGAAATGCTTGACGTTGCCTACGACTCCCACGATCGACAGCACCGAGTTGTCAGCCATAGTGCCGGTGCCGTCAGTGATACGGACCTGTTTTCCGATCGGCGACTGGTCTGGCCAGAACAGTTCGGACATCGCCTTGTTGATCACCGCTACGCGGGGAGCGTTGGGGCGATCATGTTCATCGAAAACTCTTCCGTTCAGCAGCGGAATTTTCATTGTGTCGAAGTAATAGGTGTCGGCGGTGTTTCTCTGGGCTTGCGTTTCGCTGCCGGACGGCGGTTCTGGACGGTCGAGCGGGATAACACCCGTTGTCCCGCCGTTCCCACTATATGGTAGCGCCAGCACCACGGATGCCGATTCGGTGCCTTGCAGAGCGCGTACTCGCTCAACCACTTCATGGTGGAAATTCCACTGCTGTTCCGGCGTCGAATACTTTGTTCGAGGAACGCGATACTCCATCGTGAGCAGGCGCTCGGAACTAAAGCCCGGCGACACGGCGAGGATGTTCAGGAAGCTCCGGGTGATCAGTCCTGAGCAGATCAACAGGACCAACGCCATTGCCACCTGCACAACTACTAGAACGGCATGCAACCTGCTAGAGACCGGGCCTTGGGCGAAGCTCCTGCCGCCTTCTTTCAGCTCTTCCTGTATATCGGGTCTTGAAAACTTGAGAGCAGGTGCAAGGCCGAACGCGACGCCGCATAAAACCGAAACGCCAAGGGTTGTGAGCAACACTGGGAGGTCGACTCTGGCTACTGTTCCCGGTGGCAAACCCCCCGGTGTATATGCCGTCAACAGCTCGGTTCCCCAGATTCCGGCGAGCACTCCTGCTCCGCCTCCGACAAGCGCAAGCGAGATTGTCTCAGTCAACAATTGACGAATTAACCGCGTGCGACTGGCTCCGAGAGCCGCTCTCAAGGCGAACTCTTTTTTCCTTGCGAGCGATCTTGCGACAGAAATGTTGGCGATGTTTGCGCAAGCGATCAGCAAGACAGAACCTACGGCGGCGAGCAGCACCAGCAGCGAGGGCTTCATGTCCTGAGTTGTGAGCTCCTGAAGAGGGGTGATCCGTACGCCCCGATCGCGGTTTGTGCTCGGGTACTGGTCGGCGAGTCGCGCTGCAATGGTATTCATCTCGGCTTGCGCGGCTTTAAGCGGCACTCCCGTTGCGAGCCGGCCGAGGACCAGTGCCGAACTGCGCCCGCGGTCCAGCGAAAAATTCGGGTAGTACTGCAACGGCATGCAAACGTCCGGATCGCCGACTTGAAAGTGGAATGACTCAGGCATAATGCCTACCACGGTGAAGGTCTGGCCGTTGAGTATCAGCGTCTTCCCGATCATTTGCTGGTCCGCACCGAACCGCTCGCGCCAAACGCCGTCGCTGACCAACGCTACTCGCTCAGCGCCCGGCTGGTCATCGCCCGGAAGAAACCCGCGCCCGCGAGTGATGTCGACCCGAAGTGTCTGAAAGAAGTTTGCCGAAACGAAGCAGCCAACCACTCGAGTCGGCTCTTCGGTGCCGGTGAGGTTCACGCTTTGCGCTGAGAAGCCGGCCAGATCGCTGAAGGATTCGCTCTGTTGACGCCAATCCTGAAGGTCGGGATAGCTGACGGCGTTTGTCTGACCCTGAGTTGTCTGGGTGAACAAGATCGACAGCCGGTCCGACTCGGGGAAAGGCAACGGCCGAAGGAGCACCGCATTTACGACGCTGAACACGGCGGCGTTCGCGCCAACCGCGAGTGCCATGGTGCCGATCACCGTGAGTGCAAACCCGGGTCGCTTCAGCGCGTCTCGAATCCAGAACCTGATGTCACTGGCTACGCCGCTCATTGTCTTCGAACCTCCCCCGCACGGTGATGCTCATCGAGCGCAATCCAACCAATCGCTGTCCAGCTAATCGATCTCTTGACGAAGCCTTCCTGGCTGATTCTTTTCGACAGAAGCCGCGGAAGCTGCTGCAACGAAGGCTCTGCTTCCGTCTGAACAAGGCTCTCTCAAGTACCTCTTCCTGACGAAACGGTTCAAGAATATCTGAGTAACTGCTGTTTGCGTTTGTGCCCCATCGTCAGCGGATGCGATTGTGGATGCGATTCAATTCTCGACTCTGAATAGAGCCTGGGCCCATCTCCTCGAGGAACGCTAATCCAAAACCCGTGCCACCAATTCTCGAGGCCGCTTAGTATTGCAGAAATAAAGGATAGCTCGCGGCGGACCGCTTTAGCAGCGACCGGGATGTTCGGTTCCGGGAAGCCGAATTCCCGATTGCGGAATAGCTTTGGCTTCGGGACTGCCCTTGGCGGCCGCGACCCGAATGCGCAGCAGAGTTGGCGCTGCGGCATGCGCGCTCGCACAAGCGATCCCTTTCCCCGCGTCTTTTAGAGACTTGCGATGATTTTCGGGATTTGCGCGAGGTTCGAGAGAATTTCGCGTCTCAGGGGTTCCCTCTGACCGTTTAAGTTTCATGGCAGATGGCACGCAAGTTGGTTCTGGCGCATCGATGCCTGGAATAATCGAAGACCTACAAGCGAGAGCCGTCAAATGAAAAACGTGACACAGGATTTTCGTTTTGCTTTTCGGAACTTTCGAACGCGGCCGTGGTTTATGGTCGTCATAGTGCTGACGCTGGCGGTCGGCATCGGCGCGAACACTGCCATCTTCAGCGTAGTTCACGGCGTACTGCTGGGCGGGCTCCCTGTGTCGGACCCCGAACGTGTCGTCGTATGCTTCAACAACGGCGTTAAGGCTGCAGGAGGTGACCACACGCCGTTGGCGGTTGCCGACGTTCTGGACTGGCGCGCTCAGACGCGAGTGTTCGAAGACGTCGGCGCGTTCGCCTGGAACCGACCAACGTACACCGGCGGGGATCTCTCGGAGCAAATAGTTTGTGTCGACGTGACCTCAAACTTCTTCGAGATTGTGAAAGCTAAGCCGCTGCTCGGACGTACCTTTCTTCCTGAACAAGGCGATCCCGGAGCGCCCGCTTCAATTGTCGTCAGCGAACAGTTCTGGCGCGAAAAGCTGAGCGCAGACCCCGACGTGATCGGCCGCAGCTTGAAGATCGGCGAAGCGCAGCCTAGCATCGTGGCAGTAATGCCCGCGTCATTCGATTTTCCTTCGCAGGAGGTGCGCGCGTGGCGATTGATGCCCTGGACCACGCCAACACGCCGCGGGCCGTACTTCCTGACCGGATTGGCACGTCTCGCACCGGGTGCGACTCTTCAGCAGGCACGAATAGAAGCGGGCGGACTCATGTCCAGCTTTGATCATTC
>DATFXM010000180.1:0-40733 GCA_035315885.1 Blastocatellia bacterium | reverse complement strand
GACTAGGTGAAGGCGCGACGCGGAGACGCCGGGACGCGGGGAGGAGAGAAGGGCGAATGGGCGAAGGGGAGACGCGGAGATTAGCGTCTTGATCGGGCCGAGCGAGTCAATGTCACGCGTCAGCGTCTTAACAGCTCAGCGCGTCGCCCCTTCGCCCTTCTCTCCTCCCCGCCTCCCGGCGTCTCCGCGTCGCGCCTTCACCTAGTCACTCTTCAAGGCGACGACTGGATCGACTCTGGTTGCACGTATGGCCGGTATGAAGCATGCCAGCAACGCGACCCCAAGCAGAATCGCTACGATACCGCCAAACGTCAGCGGGTCTGTTGGACTGACCGCGAACAAAATGCTCGACATGAAGCGCGTCAGCAAGAACGCACCCGCCAATCCAATTCCAAGTCCGATAACCACCAGCTTCAGTCCCGAGCTCAGGACCAGCTTCGCGACGCCTACCGGCTCTGCCCCAAGTGCAATTCTTATCCCGATCTCGCGGGTTCGTTGCGCAACCATGTAAGACGTAACGCCATATATTCCGATGGCCGCCAGAATCAGAGCCAACAGTCCGAACCCTCCGAGTACCGATGCCGCTATTCGCGCTGGAAACAGCGCTAGCGACATGTGCTCAGACATCGTCTTCAAGTCGTACAACGGGAGCTTCGGATCCACGGCTTGTACCTCGCGGCGGATCGTTTCAATCATCGCCTTTGGATCCGACTCGGTCCTGACTACCAAATTGCCGCCGCCATCGTATTTCTGAAACATTGGAGTGTAGATGAATGAAGCCGGGTCTTCAGCTATGTTGAAGTATTTTCCGTCCTTGGCTACTCCCACGATCTGCATAAAGGGTCCGCTCGGGCCCTGAAAACTTACTCTACGGCCGATGGCTTCATCCGGCGATCCGAGTTGTGGAAACCATTGCCGCACAAACGTACCGTTTACAACGCAGACCGCGGTTGATTGCTTGTTGTCCTGCGCGGTGAATTCGCGCCCGGCGAGAAGTGGAACACCAAGGGTCTGAAAGTAGCCCGGACCTGCAGCGCCCCACATTGCTGAAGGAGCATTACCTCCACGCTCTACCGCTTGTCCTTCGGCATAAACATTCCTTCCGGAGTAGTTCAAGCTGAGCGGAATGTAAGTGGTGACCGCCGCGGACCGCACTCCTGGAATGGACTCTGCTCGCTCGACGACCTGTCTATAGAACTGCAGACCCCTTTGCTCGTCGTATCCCTGAAGGTACAAATCCATCGACATCATCAACCGGTTCGAAACCTCGAACCCGGGATTCATCGATTGAACCCGCTGAAGTGAGCGAACTACGAGGCCAGCTCCGATCAGGAATACCAGAGACAGCGCGAACTGCGCGACCACCAGAGCGCCGCGCATCCTCGATTTTCGATAGCCGGCTTGAGAACTGGTGTCTTTTAAGGCCGAAACCAGGTCTGGATTAGTCGACTGCATCGCGGGAAGCAGCCCGAACAGAATTCCAGTAAGAAGAGACGCGCTCAAAGCAAAGACCACCACTCGCCAGTCCACCGCTAAAGCAAAGGTTATTGGGAAGTCAACCGGCGGCTTGAAAGCCTGTACCAGCTCTACCAGCCATTGAGCCAGCAGGATTCCAGCAGCCCCACCCGCCAGCGCCAGCAGGGTGCTCTCGGTCAGCAGCTGCCGGATCAATCGATAACGACTTGCTCCGATCGCAAGCCTGATCGCGACCTCTCGCCTGCGCTCGGTCCCGCGGGCCAACAGCAGGCTGGCGAGGTTCGTGCACGCAATCAAAAGGACAAGCGCTACTGCGCCCATCAACACCCAGGCAAAACTGACCACCGCGCCTTGAAGATCGGGAATAATCAACCCCGGGGGAAAAAGCTTGAGCGAAAGACCTTCATTGACATCCGGGTACTCGCGTCCAAGATCAGTCATCAGCAGGTTCAGACTCGCTTGCGCCTGTTTAGGGTTCACGCCCGGCTTCATTCGACCGATCGCAAAAAGATTCCCGGAGTCCCGGTCGTCCATCCATTTGGAGCCCGGTTCAATCCATTCGTCCATCATCAGCGGAACCCAAATCTCGGGAGTGTAAATGATCTCGGTTCCGGCGAACCCGGGAGGAGCGATTCCGATTACCCGAAACGGATGATCGTTGAGCAGGATCTCCTTGCCGACCAGATCGGGATCGCCGCCAAACCTGCGTTGCCAACAACCGTAGCCGATAACCGCAACCGGATGCGTGAGCTTTGTTCGATCCTCGTCGGGGGCAAATGTGCGCCCCTTGAACGCGTTCACTCCGAGTACGTCGAAGTAGTTGCCGGAGACCAGGTAGCCCCACATGCGTTCGTTGTTGCCGTCACGACTCAAGCTGATCGGCGCGAAGCGCTCGACGATGAGCCCGGAGAGAACATCATTTCGATCCCGCAGGTCGACATAGTTCGGATAGGACAATGCAGACATCGAATCGTTCTTGGCGCGGACTCCGACAGCCACGACCTGTGATGGATTGGCGATGGGCAGCGGTCGAAGCATGACCGTATTCACGAGGCTGAATATCGCTGCGTTCGCTCCGACGCCAAGGGCTAGTGATACGATCGCGATGAAGGCGAATCCAGGGCTCTTGACCAATCGCCGCACGCCGAATCGAATGTCCTGAATCAAAGTTTCCATTGGATGTCTCCGGGAGAAAGTCGAGTGTTGAGTCCGAGTGCAACCCCAACGGGGTTGCGTCGTCCAGCCCGGGGTTGCCGTCCGCGGCTACCCTGGGTAAGGCGGCGTATCTTTTCTCGAACCCCGAAGGGGTCGCGGAAGGCTCGCGCAATTCGGGCCTTGGGACGCAACCCTTTCAGGGTTGCAGGAACCTTGATCAATCCGACCCAGGGTAGCCGCAGACGGCAACCCTGGGCTCGACGACGCAACCCGGTTGGGGTTGCAACTCGCCACTCAGCACTCGCTTTACAACTTCAGCAGGCGGATCGAGCCGTCGCCACTTTGGAGCGTCAGAAGCTTTCCACCTGAATTCAGCTTACCCTTTAACGATTTGTTGTCGGTCTTGCCTATTACGTTCACCGGGATTCCCAACTCGATCTTGCCGTCTCCGGTGTGCAGATCCACGTCCGCCGCAAGGTCTTCGGCAACCTTCATAGTCAGCCCGCCATCGCCGGTCCGGACGGTCCAGTCGGAGAGAAGCCGAGAGCCCGACTGGGCAACTGCTTCGACTCTGCCGTCGCCAGTCTTCACTGCGAGCGAATCGAAGCGACCGCTGACTCGTACCGGGCCATCGCCAGTCTCAACCTTGAGCGCGCCGTCGTGATCAATCACTTCGATTTTGCCGTCCCCGCTATGAAGATATACATCACCCTTTGCCCGGCTCATGTACACTCCACCGTCGCCGGTTTCAGCGCGAATCTTGCCATCGAGATCCTCCAGTTCTATCTTGCCGTCGCCGGTCCAGAGTTGGAGGTCACCGCTGATGCCCCGGGCGTCTACATTTCCGTCTCCGGTGCGCAGCTTGAGCGTGAGGTGTCTTGGCACTATCAGTTCGACGTCTACTCGCCTTCGGTGAAACTCCAACGAAAACCATCTCCTCGGAAACTTGATCGAGATTTCGACTTCGTTGCCGTTCTGGCGATCCACGATTTGAATGCCGTCTCCGCCTATTTTCCAATTCTCAGTTGTGACGCGGGCTTCGATGGTTCCACCTTCGGACGGCCTTACGTGAACGTTGCCGTCTCCGGTCTCCACCCGCAGAGTCGGTGGGCCATCAACCGTATAGGACTTAGACCACTGGTCAGGGCTGCTTGTCGGAGCCAACCCGAGAAACAGCATCATTGTCAGCAACATAAATCTCCTCCACGAAAGGTATGGTCGACCTCTTACTACTACGCATAACGAAGCTTCGAAGAATGCAGTTCTGAATCAGTAGGCGGTTTAGGGTTTCGGGTTTAGGGTTCCAGATTGTCCTAATCGGGTCTCGTGCGTTACACAAGCCTCGATCAAACGAACCCGAAACCCTAAACCGCCTCATCTGCCTACTGCGTTTCACTCATATCTCAGAGCGACCATCGGATCGACCCGCGCCGCTCTGCGCGCCGGAACAAAGCACGCCAGCAAGCCTACTCCGGTCAATAAGCCTGCAACTCCGATGAACGTCGCGGGATCGGTCGCGCTCACCTCAAATAACAGGCCAGACATCAATCTTGTTAACAGCACGGCGCCGAATAACCCTGCCCCGAGGCCTACTACCGTGAGCGTCAGACCCTGCCTGATCACCATCGACAACACGTTCCCCGTAGTCGCCCCCATGGCCACTCGCACCCCGATCTCCTGAGTGCGCTGAGCCACCGAGTACGCCATCACACCGTAGATTCCAACCGCCGCCAGCAACAGCGCAATCGCCGAGAACGTCGCCAGTAGAACCGAAAGAAACCTCGGGCGAACCATCGAGTCCGCTACAAGGTCTCCCATCGTTCGAACTGCATATACCGGAACAGCGGGATCCAGGTCCCGCACCGCGGTCCTGATGCCCGCCGCAAGCGCCTGTGGATCGCCATCGGTGCGAACGACAAAATTCATGCGACTGGCGATTCCGAACGCCGCCAGTTGAGGCTGCAGAAAATACAGCTCGGTACCGGCTGGCTTATCCACACCGATATTCTTTGTATCTTCCACTACTCCGATGACGGTGAACCATGTCGGCTGCTGATTCTGCTGAGCGAAGCCGCCCGGACTCACTCGACGCCCAATCGGACTTCCCTGCCAAAATCTACGCGCCATTGCCTGATTGATCACCACTACCTTTTGCGCGGCTTCGTTTCGGTCACCGCGCTCGAACACTCGACCCTCCATCGTGCGAATGCCCATCGTGTCGAAGTACGATTCGGACACAAAGTTCCAGTAGTCCACGTTCTCCGCCGGACCGTCCGGCGTCGCCTGGTAGTCTTCGATGTCCGTGTCATTCGCATTTATCGGTCTCAGCGGCGCAAGGCCCGATACAAGCGCCGCGGACTTCACTCCCGGCTGTGCCCGCAGCTTGTCTTCCAACTCGTTTGAAAAGCGCAGCCGATCTGCCGCCTGGTATGCGCTTGGCGAAACCTGAAGGCTGAACGACAACACTCCGCGGGGCTCGAAACCCAGCCCGACCTGGTTCAGCTTCCAGAACGCTCGAATCATCAAGCCAGATCCGATCACCGGAACTACTGCCAGCGCTATCTCCGCAACGACCAGCGACTTCCTCAATGCGTGACTACTGCTCCCGCCGGAAGTCCGCTGACCAGTTCCGCGCAACACTGTCGCAAGATCACGCTGCCTCATCTGCATAATCGGAGCCAACGCAAACACCAGGACAGAAATTACGGAGATGCCGATGGTAAAGACCAGCACTGTCATGTCGATGCCGATGTCAGCCGTGCGGGGCACGCTGTCGGGCGCGAGAGTCAGGACGGCGCGAAGGCCGACCCTTGCGAGCACCACTCCCGCAGTCGCTCCCAGGAAGACGAGAATCAGACCCTCGGTCATGAACTGTCTCATTAGACGGGCGGCTTGTGCGCCCAGCGCAAGGCGGACGGCAAATTCTCGTCGCCGCGCTTCAGCTCGAGCCAACAAAAGGTTGGCTACGTTGACGCAGGCAATCAGAAGCACAAAGCCCACGGCTCCGAGAAGCATCAGGACTGCAGGCTTAGCCGAGGCTACGATATCGTTGTGCAACGGAAGCATTACAACCGGGTGCCGTTCGCCGAGCAGGTGCGGAGACCGGCCCTGACTTCGCCAGCCCTCGGCTAACGCTACGATTTCGGCTTGCGCTTGTTCAACGCTAACATCCGGTTTCAAACGTCCGATGATGTTCAGGAAATGATTCCCTCGCCCTCCGGGATTCGCGGGGTCGTATTGAAAAGTAGTGAACAGCTCGCTGGGGCTGTTGCTTCCCGGCGGGAACACATAGCTGCCAGGCATCACCCCGATTATCGTCACCGGCTGCGAGTCCACCTGAATCTGTCTCCCCACGATGTCGTTTTCACCGCCGAACGCCCGCCGCCAAAGACCATCCGAGATCAAGGCCATTCTCGGACCGCCTCGCAAATCTTCCTCGGATGTAAAATTGCGGCCAAGCGCGGGCTGGACTCCGAGAGTGTCAATCAAACTCGATGTCACTGTAGCGGTGTTCACCCGGATCGGCTCTCCCGACGTCGTGAGATTGCCGCCGCCCGTCGTCCACGCCCCCACGCTCTCCCACGAATTCGCTTCGTTCTTGATGTCCAGGAACTCTGGAGGCGACATCCAGAACTTCTTCAGCCCCATAGTTGGAAACTCGGTGTAGATTCGCACCAGTTTGCCAGGCTTCGCATAGGGCAACGGTCTCAACAACACGCCATTCACAACGCTGAAGATCGCGGTGTTGGCGCCAATCCCCAAAGCCATGGTCAGTACTGCGACAGTCGAAAACCCCGGCTTGTTCTTCAACATTCGCAAGGCGTAACGCAAGTCCTGAATAAAGGTCTGCATCGTTCCTCCAGCTATTCGTATCGAAGCGCAACCATGGGATCTACCTTCATCGCTCGACGGGCCGGCACGTAGCAGGAAACAAAGGCGACGAACAGTAGAATCAGCGACACCGCGATGAAGGTTAAAGGATCCGAGGCTCCAACGCCGTAAAGCATACGGGCCATGAGCCTGGTCAGAGCGAACGCTGCGACCAGCCCTAAGCCAACACCGCCAATCGCCAGCTTCATGCCACTAGCCAGAACCATACCGAGAACGTTACCCCTGCTTGCGCCAAGGGCCATTCTCAATCCGATATCTCGAGTTTGTTCGCTTACAGAATAGGCCAGCACACCGTAAGTACCGAGCGAAGCAAGCAGGAGCGCGACTCCGGCAAACACCGCAACCATTATCGTGCCCACGCGTCGCTGTTCGGTTTCCTCTCCCAGGACCTGTGCCATCGTTCTGACATTTGAAACTGGCTGTTGAGGGTCGACTGCCTTGATCTCATTTCGAACTGCTTCAACCAGCGCCAACGGCGGGACAGAGGTTCTGATGACCAGATCACGCGGTGCATACCAGCGCTGATTGTCGATCTGATCGAACGGGAAATAAGCTTCCGCCTTCACCGGAACATCGACTCCCATCTGCCTGACATCTTCGACTACTCCAACAATCGTGAACCAGGGATCGGTGGGCGCGGTTCCAAGCCTGATGCGTTTTCCGACAGAAGTTTCACCGGGCCAGTACTGGCGTGCCATGGTCTCATTGATGACCGTTACCGGCATTGAACGTTGGTTGTCGGATTCGTTGAGCAACCGGCCTTCTTTCACCGCCAACCCCATCGTGCTGAGGTAGTCGGGCGTAACCTGACGATGATTTGCATCGTTGAACTCGCCCCGATCTAAGACACGCCCTTCAATCTCGAACCCGTTGGTGCCTCCTTTCCACTCGAGAGGCACAGACGTCGTGTACCCGGCGGAAACGACTCCCGGCAACGCTCGAACTCGCTCGAGAACGCTCTTGTAGAAGTTAATTCTGCGCGAATGTTCCGCGTAGCTGTTGTCGCTCAGCGCGGTCCGCAGAGTCAGGAGGCTTTCTGGCCGAAGCGGATCATACTGTCCATGCAGTTTCAGAATCGTCTGCATCAAAAGTCCTGCGCCAGCCAGCAGCATCACCGCGAGTGCGGTTTCCCCAATCACCAGGAGTCCTCTGATGCGACGGCTGCTGGCGCTCACACCAGTCCGGCCACCCTGCTTTAGTGCTTCGTTCAAATTCAATCTGGACGTCTGCAACGCGGGAGCGACTCCAAAAATGAACGCGGTCAGCAGCGATAACGCGAGGGTGAAGGATAGAACCGGCAAATCGGTAGACAGATCTACCGACAGTGCAAGAGTGGGAGGCACGAGGTACTTGAGAAACTCGAGGCTCCAACTTGAGAGCATCAGCCCGAGCAGACCTCCTGCCACCGACAACACCGCGCTTTCGATCAACAACTGCCTGACAATGTGCAACCTGCTGGCGCCGATGGCCAGCCGCACGCCGATTTCCCGCGTTCGCCCGGTGGCGCGCGCCAGAAGCAAGCTTGCGATATTCGCGCAAGCAATCAGAAGCACCAGGGCGACCGCTACCAGAAGCACTACAAGAGTACTTCCACTGTCACCAACCAGTTGGTCACTCAGGGGAACGACTCTCGCTCCAATTTTGGCCGCTGCATCAGGGAAATCGTGGGCTATGCGCTCTTGAATTCCCGCTATGTCGGACTGCGCCTGACTCACGGCAACTCCCGGTTTCATGCGAGCCACCACTTCCAGGTAGTGAGAGCCTCGACCCGACATTTCTTGCTCGGTCGCGGCCATTGGCGTCCACACTGAAACGTAGTTGCGGAGGAACTCAAAATTGCGCGGCATTACTCCAACGACGGTGTATTTCTTGCGGTCGAGCAGAATTTCCCGTCCTATGATGGATTCCTCGCCGCCGTATCGACTCTGCCAGAGGCTGTAGCTGATCACTGCGGTGGAAGGCGCTTGTGGCCGATCGTCTTCCGCGGTGAATACTCTGCCCAGACGCGGCTGCACTCCCAGAATCGGAAAGAACTCGTGGGTGACGCGATAACCGGTGACCTTCAGCGGTTCGCCATCGCCTGTAAGGCTGTACCCCGTATCGCTGATCGCAGCCATCTCTTCGAAGACCGAGTTCTGCGTTTTCCAGTCTCGGTAGTTTGCAAACGCCGGCGTGTTGAAGGGGAACCCGATAAAGGTAGCGTCTTCCCACACCATCACGAGCCGGTGAGGCTCTTTGAATGGCAAGGGACGCAAGAGTACAGCGCGGATCAGGGTAAAGATTGCGCTGTTCGCACCGATGCCCAGTGCGAGCGTCAATATCGCCACTGCGGCAAAGCCAGGCTTCCTCGCGATCATTCTGATGGCAAACTTCAAATCACGCATTCAACACCTCGGGGATGGGGTTCAGTGCTGAGTGCTGAGTGCTCAGCACTCAGCACTTCTCCTCATTCGCATCTCAAAGCAACCATCGGGTCGACTCGCGTCGCGCGCCGTGCCGGAATCAGACACGCCACAAGAGCCGCGGTGATAAGAAACAACGAGATCACGCTGAACGTCAGCACGTCCGTAGGGCTTACCTGGAACAACAGCGAGCGCATCAACCTTGTCAACGCAATCGAGACCGCAAGCCCCAATCCCACTCCCGCACCAGATAGCGCCATGCCTTGTCCCAACACGAGCCGCAGCACCGAGCTTCGATCCGCTCCAAGTGCCATTCGAATCCCCAGCTCGTGAGTCCGCTGCGACACCGCATACGAAATCACGCCGTATATCCCAATGATCACCAGCAGGAGCGCTATCACCGCAAACAGCGCGAACAACAAAAGCGTAAACCGCTGCGTTGCTACCGAAGAAGAAACAATCTCATCCATCGTCTGGACGCTCGATAGCGCCAGTTGATTGTCGATCCCGTTGAGCTCCGCACGTACCAGGTTCGTTAACTTGCGCGGGTCACCTTTGACTCGAAGAACGATCGACATTCTGCGCGAGGATATCTGACTATGCGGAAAATACATGTTTGGCCGCATATCGAGCTCGAGCGCAAAGTGCTTCACGTCTCCAACCACGCCTACAATCTCGCGCCACGTAGGCTTATCGTCGCGACCAGTGCCGATGCGCTTGCCGACCCCATCCTCATCGCCAAAGAAACGCCTGGCAAACGATTCGCTCACCACAACCACCTGCGGCCCATCTGGCTTGTCCTGATCGGTGAACCCGCGGCCCCGAATCAGCTTTATTCCCATGCAGTCGAAGTAGCCGGTTGTAACCGACGAATACCACGCCGCCAGGCGCTGTCCAGGTGCGGGCCTGGGCCTGCCCTCGATGACAAAGTTCGTATCGGTGTTGTTGCCGTTCAGCGGAAGATTCAAAATCGCTCCCGCCGATTCAACGTCCGGCAGTGCTTTCAATCTATCCAGCAGCCGTTCGTGGAACTGCCGCGCCTGCTCATCTTTAGGGTAGCGGGCCCTTGGCATCACAATCGACGCCGTTAGAATATGCGCGGACTTGAACCCCGGATCGACGCTCAGCAGCCTGACGAAGCTGTTGACCAGCAACCCCGCGGCAGTCATCACCACCAGCGCAAGAGAAACTTCGGCTACAACGAGCCCCGCGCGCAGCTTGTGTCCTCGATAAACGCCGCTCGAACCCTTTCCCTCACGCAACGTGTTTCCGAGATCTGTTCTTGATCCGCGCAGTGCGGGGGCCAACCCAAATAACAACCCGGTGAGTACGGCAGTTGAAAAAGTGAACAGCAGCACTCGACTGTCTATCCGGATCTCCTCGAGTCGGGGGATCCCCGGCGGGCTCAACGCTACTAAGCCGTCTACCAGCCAATACGCCAGCATCAGCCCAAGCGCTCCTCCGGTGGCTGCAAGGAGCACCGATTCGGTCATCAGTTGTCTGACAATCCGCGATCGACCTGCGCCAAGAGCCGCACGGATGGCCATCTCTCGTTCGCGCGACGAGGCGCGCGCCAGTTGAAGGTTCGCGACGTTCGCGCAGGCGATCAGCAGCACGAGGCCTACTGCGCCAAGCAGTGCGAAGAACATCGGCTTTTGATTTCCGACAATCTGTTCCTTGAGGGGCACAATAGTCGAGCCCACACCGGTGTTCGCGTCTGGATAGAGTTGCGCAAGGCTCGCCGCAAGAACGCTCATATCCGCTCGCGCGCTTTCGAGCGTTGCGTCGGATTTGATACGTCCAATGACTCGCAGGACAGAGCAATCCCGCTGGCAGCCAGCCGGTATGACTGGGATGACCGTCCGAAAGAGTTCCGGCTCAGGCTTGATGGGAAATCGGAAGCTCTCGGGCATCACGCCTATGACCGTGAAACTCTCCCCGCTTAAAGCGATTGATCTGCCGATTACGCCGGTGTCGGACCCAAAGTTGCGCTTCCACAATCGATTGCTCAGGATGACCACGCGTTCAGCTCCGGCTTTGTCTTCTTCTTCGCGGAAATCGCGGCCGAGAACTGGTTGCACTCCCAGCGTTGCAAACGTGTCGTAAGAAACTCCCGCGGCGATTAAGTCTTGAGGATCGGAATCTCCGGTGAGGGTTGGTCCCCAGCCAACCATCGCGACCACGTGGTCAAAGGCGCGGCTTTGGTCACGCCAGTCTTTGAAGTTGCTCGGGGTGGGCCATTCCTGTTCGGGTCCTCCGCGGGCTCGATGGTCCTGCCATATCATCACCAGCTTTTGCGGGTCGTTGTACGGGAGCGGCTTTAGCAGTACAGAATTGATTACAGAAAAGATGGCGGTGTTTGCGCCGATCCCGATTGCGAGTGCGGCGATAGCTACTACCGCGAAACTCGGGTTCTTGATAATAGACCGCGCGGCATATCGAAGGTCCTGGATGAACTTGTCCATTGTTGCCCCCAGTGGTGGATAACTACAGGAATCGTGCGAGCCGAGTCGACCGCAAACCTCAAGTTTGAATAGAGTGCGGAGGTTCTCTGCCAGCCGCGTGCCAGCAGCTTTCGAGAGGCAACGCTGCCGTTTAAGTTTTCCAATGTCTCAGTTTGATTAGCAGGTGTCTGATCGTGGGTGGGCGGCGCTTAAGATCTTGGTGTCCGATTGCGACAAGTGCGGTTCCACATTCGAACAGGGTTAAATTGGTGAGGGGATGATGCGAACGGGCGAAGGGGGCGAATGGGAGACGCGGTGACGCGGAGATGCGGGGACAACGGGGATGCACGCCTGATGTATTCAAGATCGCAAGGTCACGGCGCGGCGAATGTTATTAGAGTACGGCGCGCGTCTCCACGTCACCCTGTCCCCGCGTCTCCGCGTCGCCCCTTCACATTATTTTCTCATCATCACGCATTTCGGCCCGAAATGAATCGCAGGACCGCTACAAACAACGCGGATCCGATGATCGACCAGACTATGGGGAAATCAGTTGAGGTTCCAACGAAAACCTTTGGGAGATCGAGCGCTCTGGCCAGCCACATACCGACTATGGCTCCAATAAACCCGAGCGCGATTGATACGAGACAGCCGCCGCGCGATCCTCCTCCCAAGGCTCTACCGATCGAGCCACACACGCCCGCGATTATCAACAGGATGATCAAAGAAGTCATTCTTCAGCTCCCAGTCTCGACTTTCACCTTAGCAGAGGAGGTCCGGCCCACAAACTTGAATACGAAAGAAGAGGGCACGATTCTCCGATTGTTGATGTCACCGAAAGGTCTGACGGAAAAAAGATTGGACACCTGACGTGAATTCGCTGCACCCCACGTGCGGATGCGAATTACCAACCCTTGTCGACACAGTGCTTATTAGTTGGTGAGGCGATGGAATGCGAGTTGAACTATCGCTACCCGAGCTTGCAGTAAGGCTGCAGCTCTAAAAACCAAAAACGATGAGAGTCGTTTCGGTCTAACACGCGCACCGTTCGAGGAGCGGCGAGCGCTCGAGCCTGGCCAAAGTCGTGCTTGCGCCCGACCGCTCCGGAGCGGATTCCTTGACCTACCCCTTCCTCGAATTCGGCTTCGGATTCTCGACAGGTTTGACGCCGTTTGCAGAAACCAGCTCGACCCGCACGCCTCCCCATCTTGGCTCCGCAGTGATCTGAACCGGGATTCTCCTCGAATCGTCTGAGACAAAAATTCTCAGCTTATAAGGATCGCTGCGAGTTTGGCCGATCGCTCGCGTTGCTAGCCTCACACAATCGAAAGCTCCCGCACGCGTAGTGACGCGCTCGCGACCTTCAACTTCCACCTGCAGGTCATAGAGCTTGTCCTCGTCAATCAGGGTGAATGTTCGAGGCTTTGCCGACTTGAAATCCATAGTTCGTATCGCGCAAAGCAGTCCGAGCAAGTCGTAGGTCGTCGATTGGAGATTCACGGCGCGGCCGTCGCCGAATGTCGCCTTGCGCCCTCGCTGATCTATGTTCACTGTTTGCTGATCGTGTTTCTTGCCGTGCCTTATCTGTTGTTGCGCGCGAAAGGGCTCTAACGTTGACGCGTCAACAAAGCTCTCGTAGACGTCGTCGACTTTGAACACCGCCGCGCGGACGAGTCCCACCGACTGCGCAGAGGCGACCAGGTGAAACGCATCGACGCCGTCGACGGGTCGGCGCTCTCGCGTTTCGATGGTTAGCTCTCCTGCAACTACAAAATCAGCCCACGAGACCTCGTAGGCGAACTTTTCACCCACGGACAACGGCATCGAACTTGGAGCGGTCTTAGGAGCCCGGTCGTCACCCTTGCGAGAGTCAGAGTCTCTGGATGACGGATTGGGAGATGAGGAGATGAGCAGATGAGGGGATGAGGAGAAAAACAGACCTGGCGTAGCGGATTGCGCAGTCGAGCAGAACAGAATGACTGCTAACAATACCGGTGATACTGCCGACTTATTCATTAAGACTCCCCCTTTCCCTTCATCTCCGATGAAAGAACGAGGCTCATACGATGCTCAAATAGATTAGCAGAATCGCCAGAGGCGATGGAGGAAGGATTCACGTCAGTGCTGAGTTGCAACCCCGGCGGGGGTTTCAGAAAGGTCGCGTAACTCGGGGCGGGACGCAACCCTTCCAGGGTTGCGTGAAACTTGACCGATCCGACCCAGGGTAGCCGCAGACGGCAACCCTGGGCTGGACGGCGCAACCCCGTTGGGGTTGCCACGACTCAGCACTTCCTAAGGCTGTGACTTTGCAGGCGCGGGCTGTTTGGGCTGCTCCTTTACGGGTTCTGCCTGCTCCGAAGCGGTCTTTGACGCTTTGAAATACGGAGAGTCGGCGTCAAGCGCGAGGTTTCCAAGCGGGTTCACGGCAGTGCCCTCAACACGAACCTCATAATGCAGGTGAGGCGAAGTCGCCCTTCCAGTGCTGCCCGCCCGGCCAATGATCGTGCCGCGCTCCACGTGTTGCCCGACTTCTACATCAAAGCTCGAGAGGTGCGCGTAGTGGGTGGCGATGCCGCCGCCGTGATCCACGATGATCATGTTGCCGTAGCCGTGATACCAACCCACAAACTTTATCGTGCCCGCATAGCTCGCCCCGACCGGATCACCCCACTTCGCCTTTATGTCGACTCCCGAATGAAATTTGTGCCGACGAGTAAAAGGGTCGCGTCTTACGCCGAATCGGCTTCCTACGCTGACGCCGGCTACCGGCTGCTCCTCATAGTCCGCGGAAGAACTCACCGAAGAAACCGGTATCGAGATAGCACCCGCGCTCCGCTTCGTGACGTTTGGAGGAGGAGGGACTACCGCCGCTGGAACCAGCGCTTCGGCGTCGGCAACCGCCTTATCGGGAGCCTTCGAAGTAACGTTCGAGTTAGCGGCCGTCGCAGGCTTCTCGGTTACCTTCATTGCTGGCGGCGCGGTCTGTGCATCTGGCGCAATAAGACGCTCGCGATGCTCGGAGGCCGATTGGCCTGTCGCATCATTCTTGAAGTCCGGCTTGAAGTCCGGCTTGAAGTCCGGCTTGAGGTCCGGCTTGAGGTCCGGCTTGACGTCCGGCTTAGCTTCCGGTTTTACCTCCGGCTGCTTGGCGGAAGACCCGTTCGTTTTTTGGCCGTCGCTATCGGGGACGACTCGTCTAGCGCGTTGAGCATTTAGCGGGTCGTTGGCCGGCTCACTCTTGGCAGTCGACTGCTTTGCCGGCTGTTCCTGTAGATATGATGGCTGTGCGTAAACCGCTAGTGGTAAAAGAATGGATGCTGATGCCAGGACAATATTCAGGACTCTTCCTGCTGCAGCTATTGTCAAAACCCTCTCCTTTCGACAACAAACTTCAGCTCGACAAACCTTAACTGAGCACTCAGCGGTAAGCTGAATAACTCCTGCTCAGGTTACTGCTGTCGTTAAAATTTCTGAGGGAAGCGTGGGCATTCTAAGAGCCCACCCGGGGCTTGTCAATATATTAACCGTTGAAACAGAGGATTTAAGTTCTTGTGAATTTGTTGCGCCTACCAGGCTTCGGGTTTCAAGTTCAGTAGGCAGCAGGCAGTTGGCAGTTGGTCTTTTGGTTGGGTTTCTAGCTTCTGGTTTCTAGTTTCGCAGAAGAGACCTCACTGCATACTGCCTACTGCGTACCAAATACTGCCTACTGCCTACTAACCCTAAACCGTATCATTGCCTTCCGAAGGCCAGACGAACGCCACCCCTCGCAAGAATAGGAGGTCCCAGAGTCACTACAGGAGTCCGCCCCACCTGATACCGCTGATTGGTCAAGTTCTCAAATGCTCCGAACACTTCAATGCCTCGAACCAGCCGCCGCGATACATACGCATCCAACGAAAAGTAGCCGTCAAGCGGAAGCAGGTTCTGATCGTCATCAAACTGCTTGCTCGAGGCCCTCCCCTGCACCGCAACCGTTAGGATGTGGGGGTCTGAGTACCGTGCTTGAAAGGTGAATATGTGCCTTGGGACTTGCGGAATCTGCAAGCCCTCGAGCGCAGGGTTCGCAGGGAATCTGAGCACAGTCGCGTCCACAAACTGGTATCCGCCGGTTATCGTCACTGTGGGCGACACCCTCGCGCTTGTCTCGACCTCTACGCCTCGAGACCGGGTTCGACCCAGATTCTGTCGCTGTCGAGTTATCAGCGCCGGCGTGACCGAGAGGGTCACGTTCGCTATCGGCCTCGTCAACTCGCTCCAGAAGAAAGTGCCCCGAACGTTCACTCGCCTCGACAGAGTGTCCACCGCAACCCCTGCCTCACCGCCTGTCAGCCTCTCGGCTTCCAGCTTGTCATTCGCGAGGGTCAGCACGTTGCCGACGCGAAACGCACGATAAAGCTCGTTCAGAGTCGGCGCGCGAAATGCGCGATACCCCGACACGTACACCGATACGTTATCAGCCGCCTTGTACATTACCGACGCGCGCGGGTCGAAGGCTGTTTTAATTCTCTCCGGGAAGACCGTGACCGTTTGTGCCCCCGTTGCAAAAGTCCGCGTTGTGCTCAGCGCGTCGAAATGACGCCACCTGTCACCCCTCAGCCCCAGACTCACGAGCCATCGCGGAGTTATCTGAATCAGATCCTGTGCGAATACTCCGAGGAACCGCTCCCGGCCACCGGCTCCCACGGCTGAGGTCGCTTTGCCCGCGACAAATATTATTTCATCGCTCGCGCCGTGCACTTCGCGGCCGTCTACCCCGGCAACAAGAGTCTGTCTGGAACCAGCGGCCCGAGACCACTGCAGGGTGAAACCGCTTTGACCGGCGGGCACGCGTTGACTGCGTGTAAGCGTCTCAGAGTTCCGATTCGCGGCGATCGCGGAGAAATCCTGATCGAATACCTGAGAGCCACCATAACCCCGAAGAACAAACGATCCTAAATTAGCAGGTTGCCAATCCAGTCCCGCGTCGAGCTGTCTTATGTAGGTGTCGTTCGTCTGAAGTGGAGTTCCGTTCTTGCGATCTTCCGAAAATATCGAACCCCCGATGAAGACCCGGCCTTGATCGCCAAGCAATCGCTCGAGCTGGAGGTCCGTGGTCGAGTACTCTACCCCTGCGGGCGTATCCACAGTCCCGCGTTGGTCATCATCCACCAGGACGTAACCGTCGGTATGCAGCGCTTCAACACCAACCTTGATCGCCCATCCCTTTAAGACACCAGACGCGAACATGCTCGCGTTCCATGTGGACTCGTTGCCTCCGGAGAAGCTCCCCGAAATAGCTGAGTCGCGCGGATTGCGTTCGATTATGTTTATCACGCCTCCGAGTGCATCGCTGCCGTAGAGGCTGGACTCGCCGCCCTGCACGATTTCTACGCGCTTGATCCTCTCGACGGGCTCTCGTCCCCAATAGATCCACCCGCCGAACGGATCGTTCAACGGAATACCATCGGCGAGCACGACTGCGCGAGAAGCGCCGCTGGCGCCCACGCCTCGCAGTGAAACGCCTTGAGAAGTCGGGTTTGCCGTCCGGCTGCCTGACCTACGGAACAGAGAGAAACCAGGCACCTGCCTCAGCTTATCGTCCAACACCAACGCCGGCGTGGTAGTCAGATCGGCTGCCGGCAGAATTATCAGGCTGGCAGGCGTATCGCCGACTCGAGTCTCAGTCCGAGCAGCAGTCGTGCTTATTGCGTCGGACAATGGCGCGGGCTGGAGAGTCACCATCAGAGCACCGGTTAAGTCTGACGAAGTGAGCTCCCGATCGAAGGTGCCGAAACCTTCAGCGGTCACTGTGAGACGAAGCGAGCCTCGTCGTTGAGAGCCGTCGAAACTGAATCGGCCCTCGTCGTCGCTGGTAGCAGTCGAAGCCTGCGCGTCCTGTCTGAGAGTAATGGCAGCTCCCACAACCGGGGCGCCCGCCTGGTCGACCACCTTCCCCTCGATCCGCTGACCAGTCTGCGATGCCCCGAAACAATTCGGAGCAACGGCGATGGCGAAGGCCGCAATCGCAAAAACAAGGAAGAGCGAACAACGCCACAGCGCCGTTGACCGGACCACACGCGCTCGCTTTTGCATTGTCGCTAATCTTTTTGTGTTGGGATCAGTGGAAGCCGGCGATTCGTCGGCGGTCGTTTTTTTCACTCTCATTTCCCCTTCGAGTAAGTGACTCGCCAGATTCGATTGCCGGCATCGTCGGCAATCAGAAGCGATCCGTCATTGAGGAGTAGCAAGCCTACGGGGCGGCCCCAAACGTCAGCGCTGTCTTCGGAGATCATCCAACCGGTGAGGAAATCGTCGTAGCCACCAACCGGACGCCCCTTGTTGAACTTGATGCGAACGATCTTGTAGCCGGTTCGCTTGGTCCGGTTCCATGAACCGTGCAACGCCGCAAAAGCGTCCCCGCGCATTTCTGGCGGGAACATCTTTCCGTCGTAGAAGACCAGTCCCAAAACTGCCGAATGCGCCTGAAGGAGTACGTCCGGCACGATTGCCTTCTTCACGAGATCGGGCCGTTCGCCTTTGCGCCGCGGATCTTCGCTAGAGCCGATGTACGAATAAGGCCAGCCGTAGAAGCCTCCGTCCTTGATCGAGGTCACGTAGTCGGGGACCAGATCGTCTCCTATCAGATCGCGCTCCTGGACCGCAGCCCACAGTTGCTTACTGCTTGGGTTGTACGCGAGGCCGATCGGATTGCGCGTGCCCGATGCAAAAATACGATGTCCGGTGCCGTCCGGGTTATACTCGGAGATCGCCGCTCGAAGAGGGTCGCTTTCTGCATCGACGTTTGATTTGGAGCCTACGGTCACGTACAACTTCGAGCCGCTTGGATTGAAGATGAGGTTCCTGGTCCAGTGCTCACGGTAGCCTTCACCGGGTAGATCGGCGATTTTTTCCGGCGTACCTTCAGCTTTTGTCTGGCCGGGTCTGTACTTGAACCTGACCACCGCGTTGGTGTTGCCGACGTAGAAATAGTCTTTCCAGAAGGCCATTCCGAACGGCTGCTTCAGTCCTTCCGCGAACACGAATTTCTCGTCTACTTTTCCGTCTGAGTTCGAATCGCGAAGAATCGTTATTCGACCGGATTGTGATTCTGCAACGAACACGTCGCCGTTTGGCGACAGCGCAAGCCAGCGTGGCTGCTTGAGCTCCTCTTCGTAATAAACATCCGCATGAAAGCCCGGAGGCACCACGAGCGTTGCTCCCGCGGGTCTGGGCACGATCTTCGAAAAGTTTACCGGGCCTTTCTGAACTTCCGGGGGAGGCAAATCGGTAACCTTGATGTCGTAATGACGCAAAGCAGCAGCTGCCGACTGGGCCCCTTGTGAATTCGAATCTGTTCTTGCCGACCGGACGCATCCTCCTACAGTCAGGAGGGTCAAAACAGCGAGGGTCATAGGGATTGTCAGATAAAACGCTACACGTCTGTTGTTCATTCGCCGGGCGAAACCTTTCAGGTAGTTGTAAGCTCTAATCGTAAATCGTCAAGTTCAAATCGTAAACAGATAGTAGCAGGAACGGTTTCGGGTTTCGGGTTTAGGGTTCGCTTTATTTCCCAGTATGCCCTTCTCCAACGCTCTGCGTCTTTCTAGCCTTCATCTAGCGAACCCTAAACCCGAGACCCGAAACCGTTCCTACCCGAAACCTTTTCTCGTTGAGCCCTTGCGTTACTATCGCGGGCTACATATATTCAAACTGATTTCAACGACGCCTGGTGAGAACTTTCGTCCGTTCAAAACCAACAGGATCGACGGTCAGACGAATCGATTCAAGGTAATTCAGATTGAATCTTCCGAACGCACTCACCCTATCTCGAATCTTTGTGGTGCCGCTGTTAGTGGTGGTGCTTCTGACAAAATTTCCCGGTGAGTTGTTCGGTTTGCCGCAACAGGTGTTTGGCCTTTCAATTTTTGTTGCCGCCTCGATCACCGATTGGCTGGACGGCTATCTCGCGCGAAAGCGCGGTCAGGTCTCGACTCTCGGCACTCTGCTGGATCCGATCGCTGACAAACTGCTGATTTCTGCTGCGCTGGTTTCACTCGTAGAAAACCGGCTGGCGCCCGCCTGGGCCATCGTTATCATCATCGGCCGCGAGTTCGCAGTGACCGGGTTGCGTTCGATCGCTGCCGCCGAAGGCTTTACCATCAGCGCCTCCAAGAAAGCCAAATTCAAGATGCTGACCCAGGTTGTAGCAGTGACGCTGTTGATTCTCGGAGCAGTCCCCGGCGGAGAATACGGGCTTCAGCCACCCAAGGGCGTGAATCCCGAAATCGCTTTCGCCTCGTTTGAAGAGACTGGACGGGCAATAAGGACCATTGCATCAACCGGACGCTTCGGAATCGACGACGCGCGCGTCCTCTGCTACGGCGCCGGCCGAGCGATGCTGTGGATCGTAGTGTTCTTCGCTCTGTGGTCGATGTATGACTACTTCACCAAGTTTTACGGAAAGGTCCGAGACCGAATCGAGGTCAGAGAGCGGCGTCGGTTGAGAATCTTGAGGAGACGAAGGAAGAAGTCGTCTTCGGTTTTGCCGTCGGATGCCGCCCGACGTGAAGTGAGAGGAAGTTCGGAGTTCTGAGTCCGGAATCCACGGCTAGTGAGGTTATGCCTCATCACTCAGAACTCAGCAATTGAAACCTGCCGATCGGCGACCACGATTCGGTGTAGATTCCCGAATCCCTGAACTCGGTGAAAACCTTCGCGCGCGGAAGCCGACTCAACGCATCGCGGATTTCTTGCCTCGCTAGAATCTCCTTCGATCCATCGGTAACTCGCAACAACTTCGACACCGAAAGCATAAAGTCACCGGCCGCTGTGGCCGACTCTCGGTAGCTCACCATCGACGCAGTAGCGGGTGCCGAACCCAGAACCTTTTTGATGCCAGCGACCGCTGAACCCTGTCCGCCAGCGCCGTGCGCGCTCGGTCCGAGCACCTCTTTGATCTGCTCCTGAGTCCCAAGAATCAAGAACTCACCCGAAAAGGCCGCCGCCTTCCCTTCTTCGTCGTCTCCCGTCAAAATCTCAACCCCATCTTCAGTTCGACTCGATACTCTGCCGGCCTTCTTTGATAAGTATCTTTTCAGCGGTCCATCGAGCTTTGAGCGATCCAGAACCCTGAACAGCATCGCGCGCGATTCGCCGTCCCCGAAGTCGATTAGCACCAGCTCGCTTCCAATCGCGTCGTCGAGCTTCTGCGAGCCAGTCAGCCCGTACTCTTTTCTCAGGCTGATTACCAGTTCGCGCAGCGCCAGCGCAATGACCACGTCTACTCTGGGGGCAAGCTGCTCGAGCAATCTCTCCGGCAGCGCTCCCAGTCCATCGATGTTGACGAGTGTAACTTCGGGAACGGAGTCGGGGACCATGGCAAGAAGGTCAAGCGGCCGGTCTCTTGATGCCTTTGCGGCTTCTGCGATACCTTCAGCGACCTGTCGCTCCAGGCTCCACAGATACTTTTCTCGAACTCCACCCTCGACGAATTCCGCTGAATATGAGACGCCATCGGCCGCCTGTTCAGCCAGATGCTCGAGCAGGCTGACGGCAGCACCAACACTCTCGGCTGAAGTCTCGCGGCCTAACATGATTGGCGCAAGCTGCACTAGCTTTTGAAGCCCGGCACGCGTAACAAACGCGAACACCGATGAGTCCCTGGCCACAGAAGAGCGGGCGGTCTGGACACTCGAATCGTTTGAGAGCGTTGGGGTACGGCCGGCAATCGAATCCGCGCAGACTCTCGCCGGCTGATATCCGTTGGCCAGAATGACAACGCTGCCGATCGAAGCCGCAACAAGCACCTGGCGCGGAGTGCGCCCGGTCAGCACAATGAAATCCTGCCCCTTGTAGCTTTCCGTAGTCTGATTGATGTCTCCAAACAGGCGCGACGCAATTAGCGGTGCTCGCTCGCGAACAAGTCGCGCGGCGCGCTCGGGACTGAAATGAGTTTCGATAACTAGCGACGCTCTCGGGGTCAGGTGTACAAAAGGGCCTTCCTCAGTGCTTCCAGAGTCCACTTCGAGATCGGTCACCACAACCGCGCATTGAGCTCGAGCTACAAGCACGGCTTCATCAGGACCCAGGCCTGTATTGCCGATCAATTCCGCCGCAGACGCCGCTTGTTGCCATTGACTGGAAATCCCGAGAAGCGGGGCGATCTCTCGCCACGCAATGGTTCCCGTCAACCCTCGAGTCACGTCGGCGAGGCTGTCTACCTGCAGATAGGCGAGCGCCTGGGCGGGAATATAGCGCTCCATCGGAACCAGAGGCGGGCGGCGAAGTGCGATGTATGCGGTTGCTGCAATGGCGGCGGTCGCAATTGCAGCGGCGGCAATGACCGTCTTCTTAGTGAACCTTCGCTTGCGGGCTACGGAGCCTTCGGAGGCCTGGTCAGTTTCAACGGAGCCGGACGACTGGTTGCTTTGCATCGATAAGAAATTTAGCACGGTGCCGGCTGCTGTGCAGGAGCTATGGCGCTCTTTTGTCGCCGTTCCGTGTTATAATCGCGCCCAGCCTCCAACCAAGTTTCTCAAGTTTGAAATTTATTTAATACAAAAGCGAGAGCGACCTTTGCCTCAGGACGTCATAAGCTGCCCGAGTTGTTCGCGTCGTACACCAGCCGCGCGCGGAACCTGTCTCTACTGCGGAACGCTGTTGCCTGTGTCCGATATCGAGACCGCGCCTCCGCAGCGAAACATAGATCCGTCCGACCTCGCATTTAACGCGGTGCTTGAACCGCTAACGAGCGGGCCAACAGCAACCGCAACTGCTAGCGAACCAGTAAACGCCGAGGGCGAGCTGTCAGCTCGCTCTACGCCGTCGAGCGTCGCACTGGCCGCCGCTCTGAATCTCTCTGCCGAAGACGCTGAAGCGATGGTGCGATCCGCTAAACCAATTCCGGTCGCTCGTTGTCAAACACGACAGGAAGCAGAAATGATCGCGAATCTTATTGAGAGCTGTGGCTTCAACGGCCGCATCGTCGGAGACGAGGAGCTGAATCTGGGACGCGAGCTTACGCGGGCTCGCCGAATAACCTTAGACGACGATGGAATCAAGGTTCACGCCTCGAGCAGTGCCCTGACCATCAGAAACGAAGACCTGAAGCTGCTGGTGATGGGAGCGCTGCGTCGAACTCGCGTCGACTATTCCGAGGCGATCATAGGAGCCAGAGGCAAGGATGCGAACCTGGTGGATAGCGCACAGTTCAGTTCGGATGAAATACTCGTCGATGTATACACCTCATCACTCGATTCCAGTTTCCGAGTAAGGGCCGAAGCATTCGACTATTCGGGATTGGTCGAGCCCTTGTCATTTCGCGCCGAAGCCAACTTGAAATCAGCGATCGAAGCTCTGATTCGCCGAGCTCCACAAACGAGAGTCGATTCTGATTTCACCCGAGTGCGTTCGCTGCTGTCGCGATCCTGGCCGGAACGTTCGCGCAACGAATCTCGAGGAATCAGGCGGACCGGTCTTTCATTCAGACCGGTCTCCCAGCAGAGCATCCTCAGCGACAATAGCGATCAGTTCGAACGCTACTCGAGGTTGATGCTTCTGTTCGCTTGATTGTCTGGTTGGAGGAGGCGCTCAGTTGATATTGACCACGATAACCGAGGTGTTATCCTCGCCGCCTGCCGAGTTAGCGGCTACCACAAGCTCCTTGGCTGCCGAGTTCGGATCGGGATTCACCATCATGATGTCTCGAATCTGATCGTCGCTCAGCATTCCGTTCAATCCGTCGCTGCAGAGCATCAGGGTGTCTCCGCTTGTCAGTCTGCGACGGACAATGTCGATCTCCACCTGCTCATCGGCGCCGATCGAACGATAGATGACGTTTCGATAGGGATGTATTCGAGCCTCGGCCCGCGAGAGATTGCCGGTGTTCACCATCTTCTGTACCAGCGAGTGATCTTCGGTTAGCTGGTCGAACCGGTCGCCGGACAGTAGATAACAACGACTATCGCCTACGTGGGCGATCGTCAGGACTTCGCCCACGATCATGGCCACCGTCACGGTAGCGCCAAGTCCGCGCTCGTCGGGGTTCGCGTTCGCGTAGGCCATCACCTCGCGGTTTGCTGCCGTGACCGCTTGCCTCAGCATCTCAGTGGTCGCCATCTCGTGTCCGTCGGCGATGGCGAGTCGCAAGCCGCCGGTATGAGTCGGTGCGGCGATCTTTTCGTCTCGAGTGGATTTCAAGGATGCGGAGATCAGCTTGTCGGTGACCCACTCGGCGACCGCTCTGACGGTCACTCGCGAAGCCACTTCGCCCGCGGCCTCGCCTCCCATTCCGTCGGAAACGATGTACAACCCGATCTGAGTTTGAACCGATTCAAAGTACTGAGTCAGGTTCAGCGCCAGGATGCTGTCTTCGTTGAGCTCCCGCAGCAAGCCCACGTCTGTAAAGTGTCCCGACTGTAAGACGACCGGGAGGTTCAGATTTGTAAGCGCCTCTCGTAGCTCGCCGATGCTTTGGAAGCGCTGAGAGGGATTCTCGGCGATCGCTTTTGAAATCAGGCGCTCGACATCAGGAAATGCGGTTGCGATCGGATACAACGAGCTTCCCTCGCCAGGAATCACCGTCTCGCCGGTCAGCATGTACTGAAGCAGAGCACCGATAGAGTAGACATCGGAACGGACATCGTAGCCTGCGTTCTGCTCAAACAATTCTGGCGCGGTATAGCCCCGGCTGGGATAAATCGGAGCGTCCTGGACTGCGCTTCCGGCCTCGCGCGCACGATCAAAGCCGATGAGCCGGACTTTTGACGCGCCGTCCACGACTACGTTGTAAGGCTCGAAGCCGTTGTACACCCATCCGTGGCGGTGGTATTGCTCGGCGATGGTGCAGAGTTGGAGCCCGATCGAGCGCGCCTCTTTCTCATCGGTCTGGTCCAGATGCGCGATGGCCTGCCCCTGAATGTGTTCGAAGACGATGTATGTCTTGTCTTCTTGAGACGCATGTTCGACGGGTTTGAACAGACCGAAGCGCTCGAAGCTCGGCGCAGCGACTTCAAGGCTTCCGGACACGTTGCCGGGCGCTGCAGAGTTCATGGGAGAAACGTGGGCGAGCGGGTCTTCGTGGGTAAGTTGCTGCTCGACAATTGTATATTTGGCGCCCGCGGCACCCGTTACAGTTGCGTCATACGCATTGTAGGTTGGGGATGACCAGAGGAGGGACTGGACTACGAAGCGATCGGCGATGACCTTGCCTTGTTCGCAGGCCTCGGGTGGAGGCTGAGGCGGAACGAGTGCGGATCCGAGCCTGGCTCCGCATGCCTGACAGAAAGTTGCGTCTTCCTCGTTGTCCGCCGACCCGCAGTTGGGGCAAGCTCCCTCTAGGTCTCTCAACGGTTCATTCATATCAGCGGCGCTTAAGGATAGCATAAGGACCGGCTCGTTTGAACGCGCGAACAGGTGTAAATTCGGGAGGCAGTAAAACAAGCGGCGCAGAATGCGACCGCGCGACCAACAGATAAGGGGCAAAAAGGTATTGCTATTCTGCTACGCAATGGCGTTACAGTCAACAATAGTTCTTGCCTCGGGCCTTGGGGTTTAGGGGAAGTTCGGTTTCGGGTTTAGGGTTTCGGGTTATTGAGACTCGAGTCTGTTCGCTTGGCTGGTCCCTAAAGAATTGCGCGTTACACGAGTCTTAATTAGTCGAACCCGAAACCCGAAACCGAACTTCGCTAAACCCGAAACCGAACTTCCCCAAAACCGACTTATGTTAATATTCTTCATTCAAGCGCCGTTTAGCAGTTGTTGAACAATTCGGATGTTTGCGCGCGAAAAAGCACTGGCTACAAGAAATTAATTGGAACCTGGACGCGCGTAACTCCGTAATATGCGGCGGTTGCTTTTCGCAAGAGATTCGGAGGCGGATTCCCAACATGGCAGTAAGAATGTCTCGAAAGAAGAAGATTATCATCATATCTGCGGCTGTAGTCGGGCTTGCGACCATAGTCGTCCTATCAAAGACCCTTCAAAAGAAAGAAGGGGAGCCCGTTCAGGTCGGCAAAGTCGAACTGCGCCCGAGGCTTGAGTCAAAGGTGACGGCTTCGGGAGAAATCAGGCCGGTTAAGTTCTATAACCTCACCGCAGAAGTTCCCGGTCGCGTCGAACAGATCTACGTTAGCGAGGGAGACCCCGTTAGGAAGGGTCAACCGCTGGTCCGCGTCGACCCCACTCAATCTACGTTCGGTGTTCAAGCGGGCGAGGCTTCTGTGCGCGTGGCGCAGGCCGATGCCGCCAATCAGCAGGTAGCGCTCTCGCAGGCCGAGAACAATGTCAATCAGGCAAAGGCAAACCTCGCGTCGGCCGAAGCTGACCTCGAACGATACAAGTCGGACCTCCAGTATACCGAAAGCGAATACAAGAGGTATCAAGCGCTAGTCGAAACCGGTGTCGTAACCAAGTCGCAATTTGATAACGCGAAGTCGCGTTACGAACAGGCTAAGGCGGTGGTGACTTCCCAGGTCGCGCGTATCAACCAGCTCAAGGTCCTGGTGAAGGATTCGGAGCTTGGGGTGGATCGGGCGAAAGCGGCTCTTCACTCGGCACAAGAGCGAGTGAGCCAGGGACAGGCATCTCTCAATCAGCAAACCGATACGTTGAAGAAAACAACCCGCTATTCACCTATTGATGGGGTGGTCTCGAGCCTGCCGGTCAAGGTTGGGGAATACGCGTTGGCTAGTTTCTCTACTACGCCCCTGCTGACAGTGGCCGACATGTCGCAGATCAACGCTGAGATCCAGGTTGACGAGACCGACATCGCCGACGTGCAGGTCGGCCAGAAGGCCAAGGTCAAGGTAGACGCGCTCGGCGACAAGGAAATCGATGGTGAAGTGATCGAAAAGGGCGCGTCGGCGATCACCCGATCGGGACAAACAATCACCGCTACGACAAACACTCAAGAGGCGAAGGACTTTCTGGTCAAGATCAAGCTGAACCCGACGCCGGAGATCCGCGAAAAACTCCGTCCGGGAATGTCAACTACTGCGGTCATCACCACCGCGGTGGTAGAGCAGGTGTTGACTGTGCCGCTTCAGGCGATAGTTCCACGGGAGCTGCCGAACCAGCAAGGTGACGATCAGGCGAAGACAACTGGCGGGAAGAAGAAAGAAGTAGAAGGCGTGTTCCTGTTTGGCGCCGATGGGCACGCGCACTTTACGCCGATCACCACCGGCATCAAGGGGGAGCAGGAGATTGAGGTGAAGAGCGGTCTCGAGAAGGATAAGGAGATAACGATCGGACCCTACAAGACGCTCAGAAACCTGAAGGATAATGATCTGGTCAAACGTGAAGCGAAGCCGGCCGGCCCCGAACAAAAGAGCTGACAGGTGAATGGCAGACGAAACTAAACCTGACGGGAAGAACCATATGTTGACTGAAGAAGCAGTGCTCGATAGAGACTTGGCCTATCTCGAAGCCTCCACGCCGTCGGAACAAACGGTGATAAAGACGGTAGATTTGTGGAAGACCTATCAGATGGGTGCCGAGCAGGTGCATGCGTTGCGCGGGGTTTCGTTCGAAGTGCCTCGCGGCGAATATCTGGCGATAATGGGCCCGTCAGGTTCCGGCAAGTCAACACTGATGAATCTCATCGGCTGCCTGGACACTCCGACCTCGGGTGAATACTGGTTGAATGGAAAGCTTGTCTCGGAGATGGACGACGACGAGCTTGCGTACATTCGAAACAAAGAGATCGGATTTGTGTTTCAGACGTTCAACCTGCTGCCGAGGGCTACGGCGCTTCACAATGTCGAACTGCCCCTCATCTACAACGGTACTCCGCGTAGTCAGCGGATCGAGATGGCGAAAATAGCACTCGAGCGAGTAGACCTTGGCCCGAGAATGAATCACAAGCCGAACGAGCTCTCGGGTGGTCAACGGCAGAGGGTCGCGATTGCCCGGGCCCTGGTCAACAATCCTTCGATCTTACTTGCGGACGAGCCCACTGGAAATCTAGACTCTGCGACGTCCCAGGAAATCATGTCGCTGTTTGACGATCTGCACAGTCAGGGCAATACAATCATCCTGGTGACCCACGAGCACGACATTGCAGAACACGCTCATCGCGTACTACACATACTGGACGGTGAGATCAATCGCGACGAGCGGCGATAGATTGCAACTTTACCGCGAAGCGAGCGGCTAGGTCGGGACCATCTGTCAGGTGGTCCCGTCTTTTTGTATTTATGAACATCAACAAGTTTATAGAAGCCGCCGCCATTGCCCTCGCCTCGATCATGGCACACAAGCTGAGATCGTTTCTCACGCTGCTTGGGGTGATAATCGGGGTAGCAGTGGTGACCGCGGTGGCCACAGTCATCGAAGGCGCAAACGTCTACATCAAGGAAAAGATCGCGACACTGGGGACCGGGGTATTCAGCCTCCAAAAGGCAAGCCTCACCGGGTTCGGTGACTTCCAGAAATTCTTCGAGGCTTTCAGAAAGAACCCGGATCTCGGACCCGAGGACGTACGGGTGCTTCGGGAACAGGTAAGCCTGGCTGAGCAGATAGGGGCCCAGGACGGCGGATCAAGACAAATCAAATACGGGAACATCGCGCTCGAGGGGGTTGGGGTTCAGGGCGTGACGCCAAACCTGATTCTGCTGTCGAACATTGAGGTGGAGCAGGGCCGCTACTTCGGCGATTTCGACGACGACAACCGGCGCGAGGTCTGCTTTCTCGGCGCCGACGTGGTGGACGGGCTGTTCCCTTCCGGCGATCCGATCGGAAAAGAAATCAAGATCGGCAGCGACTCGTTTACAGTTGTGGGAGTCGCAAAGAAGCTCGGATCGGTGCTCGGACAGTCACAGGACAACTTTGTACTGTTGCCGCTTTCGACTTTTGTAAAGACATTTGCAAAACGCACCTCTCCAACTTTCCAGATCAAGATCCGGGCTCGAAGTGGAGTTCCGATCGAAGCGGTTCAGGATCAGGTTCGGCTGGTGATGAGAACGCGGCACAAGTTGAACTACAACCAGCCCGACGATTTTGCGATCAGCACCGACGAGGCCACCGAGCAGTTACTCGGTCAGATTACCGGGACGGTGGGGGCGGTCGCGTTCCCCGTCGTAGGAATATCCTTGGTGATCGGCGGCATCGTGATCATGAACATCATGCTGGCGACAGTCACCGAACGAACGCGCGAGATCGGGATACGAAAGAGTCTCGGTGCAACCCGGACGGACATTCTGGTGCAGTTTCTGGTAGAGGCGGCGCTCCTTTCAGGAATGGGCGGGCTGATCGGGCTGCTCATAGCGGTGTCTGCGATGTGGGTAGTCGGCAAGTATGCTCCAGTGCCGTTTGCAGTGCCGATGTGGGCTCCTGCGATAGCGATAGGAATCTCGACGCTGGTAGGGTTGTTTTTCGGGATTTATCCGGCTAACCGGGCGGCAAAGCTGGACCCGATTGCCGCCTTGCGCGCAGATTGAAAAACGCAGAATGCAGTAGGCAGTATGCAGTAGGCAGTAGGCAGTTTCGGGGATGGCAGCGTCAGCGAGACGCGGCCTCTAACCGCAATGCCGGTCAGTAAACCCGAAACCCTAAACCCGAAACTGCGCACCGCCTACTTCTAAAACATCATGCACATTCACGAGATCCTCGAGAACATACTGATGGCGTTCGATACACTTCGGACGCATAAGATTCGTTCTGCTCTCACAATGCTTGGAGTGATCGGCGGAACGATGACCGTCATCGCGATCTCGTCCTTTCTGACGGGACTTCGAGAGTACATTCTCGACCAGACAAAGCGTTTTGGCCCCGACCTCGTTTTCGTAACCAAGTACGATCGCATCGGAATGCGATTCAGCAGACCCTCCTTGTCCGAACGCACGCGCAAGAACATCACCGTTGACGACGCGCAGGCGATAGCCGAATTGCCCACCGTCGAGGGCGTCAGCCCCAGCATGTTTGTAGGCACGATGGATCCTACCGTGGCCGGAACTGTCGTAAAGCGACACGGCCTCGAAGCAAATCGGCCCATCGTGTTCGGAGTCGCGTCCAGCTACGATCAGATCCGAAACGTCTACATTCAATCGGGTCGGTTTTTCACTGCGACAGAGGAGGATCATCGCGCTCAAGTCACAATAATCGGAGCGGCAGTGGCCGACTCTCTGTTCCCCGGTGAGGATCCTCTGGATAAGGAACTCGAAATCCAAGGCAAGGTCTACAGGGTCATCGGGGTGATGGAGAAGGCACCCGGCGGCCTGTTCGGAGGCGATGCGTTCGAAGACCGCCAGCTTATCGTTCCGTTCGCAACCGTAAAGCGTGACCATCCGGAGATCGAAGACATCAGCGTCACTGTGAAGGCTCGCCCCGGACAGTTCGGCAAGATGATCGATCAGATCACCGAATTGATGAGACTGCGTCGCGGATTAAACGCAACAAAGGACAACGATTTTGGAATCAGTACGCCGGGAAGCATCTTCGAAATAATCAGTCAGGTCTCGTCTGTAGCCAGCATCATCGTCTTCCCCCTATCGGGCGCGGGCCTTCTTGTAGGGGGCATCGGCGTAATGAACATCATGCTGGTTTCAGTCACCGAACGTACCAAGGAGATTGGTGTGCGGCGAGCGATCGGCGCCCGGAAGAGCGACATCATCTGGCAGTTTCTGACCGAAGCAATCACGTTGACGGGGATCGGAGGCATAATCGGCATCTTTGTAGGCTGGGCGGTGAGCCTGGCGCTGAAGAAATTAGCGCCGACGTTGCCGTCGATTATCCCGCTGTGGGCTGTCCTCGTTGGATTCTTCGTTTCGTGTTCGGTGGGACTTGTATTCGGACTTTGGCCGGCGGTTAAGGCGGCGCGACTAGACCCGATCGAAGCCCTTAGGTATGAGTGACCTGGTATAAACACCCGTTAGTACACATTTGACTTGGGGCGATACGGGTCAGTTGGTTACCACGTGGTAACCAAGGCGGTTGCTCCCATTGGGTTGTGTGCTGTCGGCATATCGCGCTTCGGCGTCTTCATCAAGAAGCATCAGCATCGAGCATTCGAGGTCGGTAAGTGAAGAAATATAAAGGACCGGCCGTATACCTTGGGCGGCGCGCTGGTAGAGCAATTGCTCGTACAGGTCGACGTAATCACAATCTGTGCGTTTAGCTGCCATCACCTCTCCAGTTTTCCTGCCCCTATCTAATATACCCAGCACCCAGGCGTTCCATTCCCTCAGCAATCGGTGTGCCTATAGTGGGCTTTGGAATTACTTTGGGAAATGATGATACGTCAGCCTCACAAGGGAAGCTTTACCGCGTAAAACTTACGTGGAGGGATGAGGGATGAGGGGAAAGGGCGAAGGGGCGACGCGGAGAGGGGAGACAGGGGGAGGAGTGACGAGGAGATCTGGTGAGGGGCGAAGAAGGATTAGCAAATTCGCAGTGTCTCTCCTCTCCCCGCCCCGCGCCACGTCTCCGTATCGCCCCTCGCTCCTCCCCCTCATCCCACCGCAACTAGCCGCCGAATGCTGCAGCCATCGCTACACCAAACAGAGTACCCAGTACCCAAACTCCAACCACAATCGAGGCCGTCTTCCCGGAAGTGATCTTTCTAGACCCAGCAATCGCCGCAAGACCTATGCTCATCAGGATCAACCTCCAGATCGCGAACACGTCTATTGAAGTCAACAGCGCACGCATGACTGGAGAAGTCGGGTCCAGCAGGGCAGCCAGATTAGTCGGCACAACTGTCGCCCACCTGTCCGGTGGAAGAACGGACAAGTTCGTAGTATCGATCACCATCAACGAGGCGAACGTGACAATGATCGATATCGCTCCAAGCGAAGCAAATGTCCATAGCACTACGGAAAAAATCTTCTTGAACGTAGTTTTCGCCTGAATGAACATCATCCCCAGCGCGTACATCCCGCTGAGAATCAACGCTCCGAGTGGAAAGAACACTGGAATAGCAAAGGTTATGTACTTTGTAACCGTACCGCTTAACTCAACACTCTTTTCGAACTGCTCGCCGGTTGTCGGCTGACCCGTACGCTCAGCTCGCTTGACGATCTGCGCTCTCGTTATCGCAGTCCAGTTCGGCTTCACCCGCCATACAAAGCACCCAATGCCAAGTATTCCGAGCAAAATCCAAATGATCATTGGCGCGATCCATGTCGGATGGCGATTGATGTCCTCAAATGTCTCACCGGGCGAGAAAAGAACACCGGTCAGTCTTCCCAATGCACCCAGCTTCGCGGGCTCGAGCGGCACAGTATCAGGGGCCTGGAAAGGTGTGCCGTACGCGGGTATCTGGTCTTGTTGTTCGCTCATTTAGTTCGCTCCGAGAAAGGTTTGTCGATCAATGGAGAGGCCAAGTCGCAAATGCCGCAACTTCTCTGACAGAACCTGAGAAAGACTCTGCCGGTGCACCACGAGGCCGCTGACTCACGTTTCGCGGTCGACCCCGGCACTTCCTCAATTCGGCGCCCGGTGTCCGGCAGCAAAAATCGCGTTGAAGCCTACTATTTTTCCAAGTTGGGTGCAACTGCGACACACGCGACTCGGTGGCCGGGCTTGATCTCAATCATTGGCGGTTCCGACGGTTCACACGCAGGCTCGGCGATCGGACATCGGGTCCTGAACCTGCACCCGGAAGGAAGCCTGCTTGCGTTGCCGATTTCACCCCCAAGCGCCATACGATTGCGAGGCGCATCAGGATCCGGATTCGGTATGGCCGACAACAAAGCTCGGGTGTAAGGATGCTGAGGATTACGAAATATCTCCTCGCTTGTGGCCTCTTCGACAAGCTTTCCAAGATACATGATCCCGACTCGATTGGAGATGTGCTTGACCACCGAGAGCCCGTGCGAAATGAAGAGATAGGTCAGTCCGAGCTGTGCCTGCAGGTCCTGCAGTAAGTTAACCACCTGCGCCTGCACCGAGACATCGAGGGCCGAGACAGGCTCGTCGCAAACGATGAATTTAGGGTTCAAACCGAGGGCGCGCGCTATGCCGATCCGCTGGCGCTGGCCTCCCGAGAACTCGTGCGGGTAACGTGATGCGTGCTCGCTCTTGAGTCCTACGAGCCGCAGAAGCTCGCTTACTCTCTCTTTCCTGGAGCGCCGGTCGCCTGTGCGATGTATAACCAGCGGCTCACCGATGATTTCGCCAACAGACATTCGAGGATTCAGCGATGAGTAAGGGTCCTGAAAGATAATCTGCATCTCGCGCCGCATTCTGCGGAGATCGCCTGAGCCGAGCCTCGATAGGTCGGCTCCTTCAAACCAGACTTCTCCTGAAGTGGGCTCGATGAGTCGAAGGATGCAGCGTCCCGTAGTTGATTTGCCGCAACCGGATTCGCCTACGAGACCGTAAGTCTCTCCCGCTGATATGGTGAAACTTACGCCGTCGACTGCGCGCACTTCAGGCTGGGGCGGACTCAGGAATCCATCGCCGGCGAGGAAGTACTTTTTGAGGTTCTTTACTTCCAGAAGTGATTTGTCGTCGCCCGGGGAGCTGTCCATAGGAAAACCACGAGATGTCGGAGAAAATCAGCTTGTGACGAAGATTCGCTGAGGCGAGCGCTCGATCAAAACGCCAAGGAACTCGAAAAACTCAGAACTCAGAGTCAGGACTCAGGACCCCCGCTCAGTACTCCAGCACCCTCCGCGCAGCCTCCAGGATCTTGTCGACTGACGGCAGCATAGCCTGCTCGAGCGGCGGACTGAACGGCACCGGCACGTCAAGCGAAGCAACCCGCATCACCGGCGCATCCAGATAGTCAAATGCTTCCTGCGCAATGAGCGCCACAATCTCCGCTCCAAATCCAGCAGTCATGTTCGCTTCGTGAACCACCAGTGCACGCGCGGTCTTCTTCACACTGTCTAATACCGTCTTGCGGTCCAGTGGAACCAGCGAGCGAAGATCCACCACTTCGGCTGAAGCTCCCTCCGCTTCCAGAAGCCGTGCAACCTCCACACACAGATGGACAGCCGCACCGTAGCTGATGATCGACAGGTCTGCCCCGATAGTGCGCAGCGCCGCAAGACCGATAGGCACCGCGTGATCCCCTTCGGGCACATCTTCACGATAATGCCTGTACAGAAACTTGTTCTCGAGAAACACTATCGGGTTGTTGTCGCGGATGGACGCGAGCAACAGGCCCTTAGCGTCGCGCGCGGTCGAGGGCAGTACTACTTTCAGACCCGGGGTATGCGCAAACCATGCCTCCGGGTTTTGTGAATGATAAGGCCCGGCGTGTATCCCGCCACCGGTCGGTCCACGAAACACGACCGGCATCTGAATGCCCCACCTGTAGTGACACTTCGCCGCATAGTTCACGATCTGGTCAAACGCACACGCTATGAAATCGATGAACTGGAACTCGACTACCGGGCGGAATCCTGCGGTCGCCGCCGCGCACGCCGCGCCTACAAAACCCGACTCGGCGATAGGCGTATCGATGACGCGCTCTGGTCCGAACTCCTCCAGAAAACCTTGAGTGATCTTGAACGCGCCGCCGAAGGTTCCGATGTCTTCGCCGAGCAGCAGCACCCCCGGATCGCGACGCATTTCGAACCGCAGGGCGTCGGAGATCGCTTGGAGGTAAGTCAGTTGTGACATCGTTGGACCAGAGACTTTGCTCTAGGGCTGCCGTGCCGTCGCCAAAGCGGGCGGCAAACAGCCTGACTAAAAATGGCCACCGCCTGAACGATCTTGCCGCGCCGTCAGCGAGGGCACGGCGGGGTGTTCAATCGGTTCGTAAATGTTCTCTCGATCTGAATCCTTCACGTCGTGAGGCGAAGGCGCAAACAAACGATCGGTCACCGACTCAGCGAGTGGATACGGCAGCGATTCGGCATAGCGAACCGCTTCTTCAATCTGACGCACTGCTACCTCGTCAATGCGGGTCAGCATGCCGGCTTTTATTCCCGCTCGCTCAATCAGCCACCGGCGGTACATCGCGATAGGGTCCCGCTTTTCCCAAAAGTCACGCAACTCGGGGGATACGTATCCCATGTCGTCGTGTTCGCCGTGTCCGCGCTGTCGAAACGTCTTGAACTCAATAAGCGCGGGGCCCTTGCCCGAACGCGCGTGCTCGATTCCTCGCCGGGCCGCGTCGATTACGGTGAACAGGTCGTTTCCGAATGCGGTCTCGGAGTAGATGTTGAACGCCGATGCACGCTCCGCAACGTCTTTGACCGGCATCTGCAGTTCGATGGGAGTCGAATAAGCGAACTGGTTGACCTCGCAGATGATGACCAGCGGCAGTTTGTGAATCGCAGCGAGGTTCAACCCTTCGTAGAAATCGCCGGGACTGGTGGCGCCGTCGCCGGTGAAGCACAGCACGATGTTGCGTAGTTTTCGCAGTTTCATCGTGAGGGCAAAGCCCGCGCCCGCGGGTATCCACGATGCCATCGAGCCGTTGTGATACGGGAATATGCCGATGTCGTCCAGGTCGGCGAGAAAAAGGCCGAGCTCCCGGCCGTTCGACGGCGACTGATCCTTTCCGAACCATCGAGCTAAGACGCGTTCGGGTTTTTCGCCTCGATAAAACCAGGCCGAGAGGTTACGGGCGACGGTTGAAAAGAGATCCTGTTTTTCGAGGAGGCTTATGCAGCCGACTGATGTCGCTTCCTGTCCCATGCCCAGGTAGACTGCGCCGAAGATTTTGCCTTGGCGATAGAGGCTGCCGAGTTTTTCTTCGAAGGTGCGAGCGAGCGTCATCGCCGAGTACATGCGCAGGTAGGCTTCTTCGGTGTAGGGGAGGTCCCGAGGGTCAGCCTGGATTTCCGCCGGGTAGTCCGGCAGATTCATCAGTCTCGACGTTTGCGCCATAATTCGAGATCACTCCATCAAGATTCACTCCTTCACGTTATTCTTGCCTGTTGAGCTGATCACACTCGAAGTGAGCACCCGGCGCATCGATTCAGGTATCGCAACCGACTTGAGCGTACCGTCCTCGTTGATCCGAGCGTAGACTCGCGTAGCCCTCCCTTCCGTCACCGGCTCACCAGTCAACGTCCGCTTAGCCGTGCAATGCCAATGAAGCGTCCGCTCGCGCATTTCGGTTAACTCGAGCTTCAACGTCACCCGGTCCCCGTAAGCGGCCGGCCCGATAAACCGAAACGCAATCTCTCCCATCACAAACGTAGTGCGATCGTTTTGTATCATCTTGTCGATCGGATAACCCAGCGTTCGAAATAGCTCGTGCTCAGTATCGTTAAACCAGGCCAGCATGCGCGGATAATAAACCAGCCCAAAAGGATCAGACTCTCCCCAGTTCACCGTTATTTCGCGCCAGTACATCATCTCAAAAAGTTCCTCTTCTTTCGCTAAAAGAAATCCACTCAACCCGGTTCCCACGACGGGGGCAGGAGCCGGCGCTTACCATCCTCGCTGAGACTCACTCCTTCTTCGTCAAGACCGACCCGGTCCCACAACTTGCACGTCACCTGCCTGTGCAGTTGATCCAGCGCTTCGCAGTAGTTTGTGTAAGTACAGCGGCGAACTTCGAGTCCGCGACCAAGTCTGACTTTCAGGAACCAATCAGGGTCGGCGAGCGATTGCCGCGCGGCTGCGATGATATCAGCCTCCCCCCGCTCCAGTATCTGCTCGCAATGTTCGAAGGTCCCGATTCCGCCCGACGTCACCACCGGCGTCCGAAGACCCGCGCCGATTATCGCTCTTTTTATCGCCGCCCCAAGCGGCACGTTACGACAGAAGGGGCCGCGCTCGTCCGATATCACCGTGGGCATGCACTCGTAGCCGCTTCGTCCCGTGTATGGGTACACCGCGTGACCCACTTTTGGCTGCCTGGCATCATCGAACTTCCCGCCTTTTGAAACCGACAGGTAATCAAACCCGGCGATTGCGAATTCTACACCGAAATACACCGCGTCTTCGAGGTTGCTGCCGCCGGGAACTACCTCGTCGCCTAAGAATCGCACGCCCACGACGTAGTCCCCGCCAACCGCCGAGCGCACCGCGCGATAAACTTCGAGCGGCAGCCGGACTCGATCTGCCCGCGAGCCTCCGTAACCATCCGTTCGATGATTCTTGGCGCTCAAGAACGACGCCATCGTGTATGCGTGAGCGTAATGCAGCTCGACCCCGTCAAAACCCGCCTCCTTCGCGCGCACCGCTGCCTCAGCAAAGACCCCCGGCAACACCTGCGGCAGTTCGCGAACGTGCGGCAGGTGTAAATCTGTAACGCGTTCGCGATATCCGAACCTAAGCGATTCCAGCTCTCGCTCGTCAAGGACTTGATCGATCAGTTCATCGGGACTGGAGGCGAGGAAGCGCCGCACTTCGTCCTCTCCAGCGGTTAACCAGCAGTCGTTCCGTGTTGCTTCGGCGAGCGCGGCGAGGTGCTGCGGTTTGACCTCAAAAAACCGAGCGAAAAAAATTTCCTGCGCCGGTCTTCGCTTTACCGCGAGGAAATCGATGACCTGGATGAACAACCTGGTGTGACCCTGGCTCTCGCGTTTTACCGTTTCGACCAGCTCCCGCAGGCCGGGGATGAATCGATCGTGACCTATTCGGAGCAAAGGCCCGCTGGGTATATCGCGAACACCGGTGGCCTCCACCACGATCGCACCAGGGCGGCCTCGCGCAAATCTGCCGTACCAATCGAGAATGTTTCGCGTCACAAGACCGTCTTCGGTTGCGCGCCAAGGCACCATCGCCGGCACCCAGGTTCTGCTTTCAAGCGTCACCATACCAATATCGATTGGCTTGAATAACAGGGAACCCGCAGCCTCTTCGGCAGACGGCCAACGTGTCGGTGAGATCCTGTGACGAATTGGATTAGCGGGATGCCACATGACTACGGTTTCGGGTTTAGGGCTCGGTCTTTTTCCTTCCAAGCGTCGTACGCCGCGATGAACTCCGGATCGCGGACTCTCAACTTCTCATGATCTATCTTTTTACTCCTCGTCATAAGCTTGTAAGCCAGCTCTATAGGCTCGAGCTTCATTTCCTCTTCCGCGTTTTCGAACAGAAGGAGACTCGAATACGCTGCCTCCTGATATCCGTCGACGATCGGCTTTCGAACGCGCTGAAACTCAGCCAGCGCCAAATCTACTGCGCGCGTCTGTCGAAAACAATCGGCCAAAGCTATCGAATCCTCCAGCGCAAGCTTCGTCCCTGACCCAATCGAAAAATGCGCGGTGTGCAGCGCGTCCCCCAGCAACACCACGTTTTGATGATGCCAGCAGCCGTTCCTTACAAGAGGAAAATTCAACCACTTCACAAAGTTGTTTGACAGAAGCGGCTCGCCGCTCAAGTCGGGCGCGAACACTTCTGCCAGATACTCACAAGTCTCTTTGTCCGACTTGTTCTCGAAACCCGCGCGCGCCCACGTATCCTCGCTGCATTCGACAATGAAGGTGCTGTAGCTCGAGCTGAACTTGTACGAATGCGCGGCAAACGCTCCCTCCTTCGTGGCCCGAAACGTGAGAGTCAACCCATCAAACCTGCGCGGCGTGCCGAGCCAGATGTACTTGTTCTTTCGAAGCTCGACCGTCGGCTTGAAGGCCTCTTGAAACGTGCGGCGCACCACGCTGTTTGCTCCGTCGGAGCCAACAAGCAAGTCGCTTGACTCCCTTAGCCGCTCTATCTCAGTCACATTAGTGTTGAATGCGATGATGACACCAAGCTCCGCGCAACGCCGGTGAAGGATGTTCAAGAAGGCGAGCCGTCCGATCCCGGAAAAATTGTTACCTCGAATTGTTATCTTCTGATCGCGATGTACCACATCGACGTTGTCCCAACGCTCGCACGCACTGGTTATTCTCTCGAAGGATTCCCGGTCGTTGGATTCGAGGTAGGAAAAAGTCTGGTCGGAAAAGACAATGCCCCAGCCGAAGGTATCGTTTGGGCCATCGCGCTCGTACACGGCAATGTCGGCGGCCGGCTCGAGCTTTTTCATCAGGATCGAAAGATACAGCCCCGCTGGTCCACCACCGATGATCGTTACTCTCATACCGAAGATAGTACCAAGTACTCAGCACTCAGCACTCGTCACTCAGCACTCTCTTATGGCAGTATCGCAAAAGCGTTGACCGCCATTCCAGTAGCTCCGCGGATCCTGGGAGGGTTCAAGACCAGAGCAAACTCGTACACCTTCAAATCCGCCAGAGTCTTCCCAAGCTCTTCCAGATTCAGATTCTCAACAATGTAGATCCCATTATCGCCAATCAAGATCCGGTGACACGGGAAGATGCTCCCCTTGTCGGTTACGACCTCGAAACTCATCTGGTCGTCGCCAGCCAAGAAAATCTTCTTCGAAGCCAGCCAACGCGCAGCTCCCTCGCCGGGGCCTGGCCGCGGGCCCATGAACTTCGCTCGATCTGACTCGAAGTACTTCCCGTATCCAGTCCGGATCAAAACCGAATCGCCCGGCCTGATCTCAACGCCTTCCGCCTTCGCCGTGGATTCAAGATCAGCCGCGGTTACCTCATAACCGGGCCCGAGCGCATCCAGTTTCTTGAACCTCGCAACGTCAAGCAGCACCGCCCTGTTTAATAGCTTGTCGGCAGGATAATTCTCGATCCCGAGTTTCTTCAATCCCGACGCGTCTTCGTTCGATTCCGCATCAGTCCCGTCAAAGTGCTTGCCGTTGTCGGATATGTGACCCAGTGCATCGATGGTAGGAGCGCCGTGCTGTCCACTGAAGAACATCATGTCCGCCGCAAACGTGAGGCCGCCTGGGATCATACCTTTCGTCTGGCGATGGCTCGTCTGAAGCCCAATCGTGAACGGCGGATTCAATCCAAGCAGCGGCGAGTTCCGGTCCCACACGAAATTCAACTCTACGACTCTCGCCGACTTCAGCAATTGAATGAGTGCACCTGCGTCCTTTCCCGACTTCGAGCCCGCAGAACCTGGTTCTTGTCCGGCAAAGACTCGCAAAGGCAGCAACACACCTGCAACAACCAACAGTGCACAACTCAGAATTCTCTTCTTCACTTAAGCGCTCCTTTCGCTGCTTCACAGTCCCGGAAAACTAAACATCACGCGCGGCTCTTTGCCCGCCAGAAGCCAAAAGCTGTAACAACGAGCCCGAGTGTCACAAGGGCGGCGCCTGCCGCGGCTACGCCTTTTCCTAAAGGTCCGCGACTGATCGCCTGAAGCAGGACACCCAATGGAAAAATCATTGATCCCAAAACCAACGATATCGCGACCGCCAAACGACCGCGCTCGGTAGCTGCGATCCGATCATTGACCAATCCAAACAAGAGCAGCAACATCGCGAGGCCGATCCAGTGCGAATGCACGTCGACGTAACGCACGTAAGAATATTGAGCGTCGGCATACTCGTTAAGCGACGACGCAGACTCGCTCATTCGCCCAGAGGCGGCTTCAGCAAAACTCATCGCCAGTGACGACCCTATCCGGTCGAGTGCCTGATGCTCGGCAAACACAGCATAATACAACCCAAAAGCCATGCCCCAAAGCGCGAGGCCCAGACCCGAAATCATCAAGAGTTTTTTCGACGAGCTCATTCCGTGTAACCCGTGGCAGCGTCCACGACTGCGCCGTGCCGGATCACCCCAACCAGCATTCCTGAGAGAGCGAGAATTATCAGGAAGCCGCCTCCATCGGCTACTGCGCCGGCCGGCAATCCGAAGCGGCCCTCCAGCAGCACGAATACCGGGAGAATCGCGGATCCCGCAAGCAGGAACCCTACCCACCTGCGCTTCCACCGCTCCTTCAGAAGTACCAGCTCCTGCGCAAACGCCAGCAGAATCGCCACGATTCCAAACTCGATCAAGTGCGAGTGCGCCGCGATGTTGATGGCCTTCTCCGCCTGCAACCCGCCGTAAGCGGTAAGCGATTGATCGACTCCCGAGGTGGTGTTTTCAACTACGGGCCTCCGAGCGGACGCCCGGTCGATGATCTCGCTGAGTAGCCGCTGGTCACCGGTTTCGTGTCGTTCGAGGTAAAACACCGCGTACCACGCACCGTGCAGGAAACCCGCAAGAATCAGAAGCGTTCCCCCGCTAAGCAGAGCACTCTCGCTCCAGCCGTTGCGGAGGTTATCGCTCACGGGCTTAGGAAGGGTTGAACGAAAATGCCGCCACACTCCGGCGAGCTCACCCGCAATCGCCAGGATCACCAGCAGTCCTCCAAAATCTGCAGCGATGCTCGCCCACCCGATCGACTGGAGCGGACTGTACTTCAGTCCCACGTAGTGAATCAGAAACACCGAAACCGGCAACAACACGGCACCGGTCAGGAAAAGAATCGCCAGCCTTAGCTTGATTCTTTCGGAGAACGACACGCGCCGCTGCATCAATGCGAGCAGAAGCGCCAGGTATCCAAAGTCGATGATGTGAACGTGGGTATCGACTTTTGTCCCTCGGTTCTCGAGGAACTCTCCTATCTGTGTGAAGTGCGCGAGCACCGCTTTGGGGTCACCGGCTTCAACTGCGGCGGT
>DATFXM010000179.1:0-6871 GCA_035315885.1 Blastocatellia bacterium | reverse complement strand
AATCGTCGGTCTCCGCCGAACAGCGGCTGCACGAAGTGGTCAAACTCAGCGGTCCCACCGGAATAAAGGCCCACCAGATAATGCAAACGCAAATTGTGGGTGTGCAGGCTGAGGCCACTGTACGCGATTTTTTTAACAACGTCGCCAATCGCAACCATCATCTGGTTTACCCGGTCATGAAGAGCGAAGAGCCGGTCGGGCTATTGTCGCTGTGGGAGATAAGCCAGGTGCCCGCGGACCGGTGGGAGCAAACCAGAGTCGAAGAGGTCGCACGCAAGGAAATAATCCGCATTGGGGGCGACACCGATTTGGACGAGGTGGTGCGGCTGCTGACCCGCGCGCAGCGCGACCGCCTGCTCGTGGTCGTCAGCCCAACCGGCACTCCGGTGGGCATCATCACCGTCTCCGACGTGTTGCAGGCGCTGGGACCGCGCAACACTCCCAGGTAAAATCCGTTTCCGCCGTGCATTAGCACCGATTGATCCGCCGTGCGGCTCTAGAACCGCGGATGGTCGCGCCTTGGCGATCGAGGCTGCGCGGCTTCTTCCAGACCCGTATTCTGACCCTGGGCGGCGTACCAGAGTACGCCCTTTGGAAAACTTCAAACTGAAAACGGATTATCAAATCACTCTGATGCTTGCGGAGCACGCTTCCTGTTTGATAGCGCCGTTCTAGCTAAGCTAGATATCACGGTCGGGCTGATTGTACTTTTTGGCGGAGAGCCCAACCGCTCGTTCTGCAGTCGACGCTGTCGCTTCAGTTCTGGCGTTGCACTCGAGAACCGTCTTCTAGGGCGTGAAAGACCTGCTCAGTGATCCGAATTCTAAAAGCTTGGCGCGCATTTGTTGACGTACGTGTAACGCGCTAATCAGCGGATGGGAAACCTTGGCTCTGTCTAAGATGGAGAGTGCTGTTCCAGATTGGATACGGTAGTCCCGCCAACCGGTTAATGACAAATGCTTGGGCAGTTAGCAACAGCACTGCGAGCTCAATGATCAACAGGTCTCGCGGCGTCGAGAGAATTCCTAGAGAGACGATTAGAGTAGTAGCGCATGCTGGAGCGTGCTGGATGCGTGTCAGCACTAGGAGCGTAGCCGTCGACGCCAGGGACAACGCCGCGGCGAGAATTTTGGGCCAGTAAAAGCCATGATCAAAGTTGGCAAGGCCATACTGCCCATATTCAAGGGCGAGCCGGAACGCTGCATAGCCGCAGGCCAGACCGATCGCATGCCCGAGGATAGCGTCCTTCGGACGAGCAGATTCTGCGAGCGGCGTTGAAAAGAAAACGTACGCAGTCGGCCCTAGGGAAGGAAAAATAAAATCGCTACCAGTCAGGAATGCAAGTAACGATAACAATGCAATTGTGATAAAGCCATTAACGCCCATATAGAGCGCCTGAACTGGCAGCGGATGAAGATACGTCAGCAGTCCGGCCAGACGAAGACGTTCTAGCAGCTTGTAAATGTGTTCGTTTCCGGGGTGGGGGAGACCGGGTTCTGGGTCGGGGCATATCATATAAAGATTCCTCCAATCGCGAGGCCCCTCATACACCGAATCGGGACCTTTCCAAACGCGTCCTCGACCAAAATACGGAGTGCGTTACCAGTACCGAAGCCGCCTACCAATAAGCCGACAATATCATACCAAACCAGGTGTTTGCCGGTTGGCGGCATAATTTCGGGCATGCTGAAAATCGGAGCAGCGCCGAGGAAGCTAATATGCATAGCCATTCCAGCGGCACTGGCAAACATCACTGGAATCAGCGAGCGAGCGCTGAACTCGAACAACAATAGTTCAATTGCGAGAAGGATTCCGGAAATTGGGCTGCCGAATACCGCGGTCATTCCGGCTGCCCCAGCCGCGAGCAAAATCTGCGATCCGCTGCCTCGCAATGATTGGCCCTTCGACCCCGAATGGTCCTCTGGTGCCGATAGCGATCGCACCCGACAGGTGCTTGAGAAACATAAGTTGTGGATCGATACGACTTTGCCCTTGCAGGATCTTCTCCATCACCTCGGGTACGCCGCGACCGCGTAGTCCTTCCGATCCATAACGCGCCATCAGCCTACGATGACACCACCGATTATGGAGATGACAAGCACCCATAGACCGAGATGATTCCCGGCGGGCGAGGTGAAGGCCATCGAGAATCGTCCGAAGAAGCTCAAATTCGTGATCAAGTGGATGAGCGCGAGCAGAGCCTTTGCATTATTCCCGCACCCAGCCCTATCAGGACCGCTACCGATGTAATCAGCAAAATCATGGATACCAATGGTGCTAGGCCGCCGCGGCATCGCCACAGATGCCTGCGCGCGGCCTAACGCAGTAGCAATCGGGAGCCTCTCGGTCGATGATGAGTCAGAAATCCTTTCCTTCGGCATGTTCATGCTCTGCCTGCGAAACCCGCGCTCTTCTAATAGAGTTGTCAGAACTCTGATCCTTTACCTTGTTATCTCGTTCACCAAAATCTGTAGCGATCTGGTCTCCCTATCTCCCGGGAATCGTCGCTTTTCCCCCAGCATGCTGAAGAGCCGTCGCGTCAGAGGACTCTCGGCCAGCAACGACCGCGGCACTAGCGGCTGTCCCTCATCAAAACGTCCACCAGTCTTCACCAACCGCTGCTGTCTGTCGGCAGCACCCCGCCGCTCCCCTTTTCTCAAGCTATATGCGATCGCGCTAGGCTACGGTCGCACTTCGTTGGCGCGAAAGCCTGGCAGCCAAGCCGCGTCGTCATGATCGCCTGATCGCCCCGTACGCTGGTGGGGTGTTACTTGCCAACCGCGAACGTATGGCCAGCTCTCGCTGCCTGACGACGACGCAGTGTCATCCACTGGTGCGAGATGGAGCGATGGGCGAGCCCTCAGTCAACAATGAACCAACGATCCTGTGTTCTGTGATGTTGGAACTCTCGGGAGGCTTCGAAGTCGGTGTTATGAGGGGCCGGTGTGCTTTCATTTAGATGGATTCGCGTTTCCTTGATGCGATCGTTCATTCGAATCCATTGGCCCCGCCGCCGTCGATTGCGCAGGGTCCGACGACCACAGCAACTTTGCGTTCGAACCCCGCAGATCGACGAGCCCCGGAGGATCACCCCGTACACAGAAAGCGACAAGAGGTTTGCCGGCTGTATCTTTGAAGAGAAAGCATGGTCCCTGGCGGCCAGACCCTGCTTCCAGCCGAACGCGTTCGTTACCACTGCCATCCATAAGTCTTAGAAATGCGGAGTCGTCATTGTTCAGAGCGAGTTCGGCTCGGGTCGCTCCGTTGGAGTCGATTAGGACAAGGCGTGGAGCAACAGCCTCCGTCAGCATGAGAAGTCTGTTCGACAATATTCCGCCCATCATGCCCGCCCCTATTGCTATCACGAAGATTATCCAACGATCCTTGCGAAAAGACATGAGGCCACCCACAAGCCCGGATGTCCCTCCTGCGCCTAGCAAGAGCCAGATGGCGTCGCTATTCATTGTTCGGTTCACCTTCCTAAAACGAATAAGAAAAGACGTTTCACTTAGCCTGGCCATCAGTCGTTAACTTTGTAGACTCGTAAAAAGAGAGGCACAAACTCGCCACGTCCGACATCCGCTAGATCCATCATAGAATCGTCAGGAGGTGGCTGTCGATTCCCGGCGGTGAGGCCGAGACCGTTTAGGCACGCCTATTGCGCAACACCTCTTTCGCGAAAGGAGTGGCTAGTTCATCGAGCTTGTGTCCATTCTTATTCGATTTATCTGCCCGGAGCATTACGGCATTATCAGTTAGTCCGCCCGTCGAACGGATGATGGCCCTTTTGCTTCGCTCGATGGGCCCGGATTAAACCTGTTTGAGCGAACTCCGCAAAGGCACGACTTCGGTCTTGTTAGGGGTGCCTTCCAGAAGTTGCCCCTGTGTCTCACCACCAAGGCGACTTTATTGGCAACCGGCCCAAACTGCTACTTTTGGCGTAACCGCACTTGCAACACTGTGGCTCAGCAAAGGGTATTTCCATCAGCTCCAGACTTGTCGGCCGGCGCAAACACACGCGAAATCCGCGGAACTAGGTTTACGTTTGAAGGAACCAGCAACCTTGGTGCCCAACGGCGGCGGTCGCTAGAACAGCCACCGAACCGGCTCGAGATCGAACACACCAGCAGGAGCCCAAGCTCGCGCGGTCCCGATCGACCGGCTTTTGGTCCGTCCCCTTCTGTCAGGATTTCAAAGAATTTGTAAATCCTCAAACCGCGTAATTAGCGAAGATGCGATCCTGACCCAGGCGAGCGGGGTTCGCTCATAGGCAACCCAATTGCGTTTAAAAGCAAGCCTCGTCGACAGATCGAGTGCCGCTGAGCCACGAGGGTTCCGCTATCCATGCGACGCGCTTGTTCTTTTCATGCGACATTTGAAAAGATTCTTCCGACGAATTAATAGTGGTCGGTCTAGAACATCACACACGATTGGCTTGTCTTCACTAACATATATTGCTTTAGCTGGTTGCCATCTTCAGTGATTGTCAATCGGAACTTGATCAACGCAAGCTGGTTAATTTCGGGCTCCTGACTGTTGTAATTTTTCGAGGTTCGAAAAGTAATCTCCACAACGCGCCCTCGCCCATGCGTTTGTGGATCTCAACGAATGTAAAGTAAAGAGCAAATACGTAGCTTATTCCCAGTAGCCAGGCGAAGACGCGATAATGGTTCGTGTGCGCTATTACGTACCCAGTGGCTCCTGAAAAGCCATGAAGCTTATGAACTGCCTCCAGGAATCGCTCGACAAAACCGAGCAGCACAGTGGCACCCGAATAGAACAGGGTCTTGGCCGCGACCACGACAATGCCGCGACGGCGCTCGAGCCTGCGCGCAAGCGGCGTCTCATCGAGGACGATCGCCGCCTTGGCACCGAGCAGGGCGCCGATTACCGCGTTGGAAAGCACCCTTGTCTCAACAGAGAATTGCGCGAGCGCCAGCTTGATTAGCGAAATCAATAATAGAAATCCGAAAAGCAAAAAGAGAAAGACGGGCCAGATGGCAACAAACTCTTTGTATAACCATCTCCAGATTCCCCCAACTCCGCGTGACAGACCGTCAGCCATATCAACTAACCCTAACCTTGGCGTCAATCAGAAACCCAAACCCAGCCGCTGCACCGCGCGCGCGGACCGGATCCGGACCTTCAACCCGATGAAGCCAAAACAGAGGCATACCACCTCTATATCGTGATATGTGACCTGAGGTGAAACCGGAATAAGTTGCGCAGCGCACCTTCCAGGCGCGTTGCGGTAGCCATTTTTTGAATCTCCTGTCTCGTAAATAATCACTGTCGCCGCCGGCGTTGGCATCGACGCTGAAGTTCAAGACGAACAGCCAAGAGAACTCTGGGCTGATTTGGCTGATTCTGCTTTTGGTTTTGACCGAGGTTGCGCGGGTCGAAGCCGCGCGCCTCATGGCTACATAATCGCGGACCAGTTTAGACAGACAGCTCACGGTTGAGACACCACATAGACCACCTGGCTTCCGCTGTAGAATGGTTTGTAGTAGGTCGAGCCACTGACGTAGTAGTACGAACCGTTAATTTCTGTCGAGTGTGCACCCGGCGGTAACGAATATACGGTCGTTCCGAGGGCTGGCGCAGCAGGCGGCGGGGAATAGTCTGAATAGTAGTTGTAGGTCGGCGCAGGTTGAGCGTTCTCGCTGTTTGCAAGCGCAGAGCCTATCGCCATTCCGCCTACAGTTCCGAGCGCAGCCGCGCCCAGAGCCGTACCTACGTCGGATCCCCCGTCATAACAGCAATCGCCGTAAGGATTATAGTTGTTGTTCGACTGCAGATAATTGGCTTCGTTGTTGCGGTTTTTTTGTACAGTGTTCGCCTCGTTGTACCGGTTGGTCTGAAGAGTATCCGCCTCGCTGTACCGCTCCTGCTGCTCGGTTTGCTGATTGGCATGGTAGGTCTGGTATCCAGTGCTAGCGTTCGGATGCGACTCGCCGGCAGTTTCGGAGGTGTCACTCGGGGGGTGCCACGAGTCTCCACCGTTCGAGGAACGCTGCCCGAAGCCCTGATGGCTCGACGAAGATGAGTCCCCGCCTCCGAAGAGACCATGGTGGGATCCTCCGCCGCCGAACAGTCCGGCGTGAGACCCACCGCCCCCGAAACGACCTCCCCCGAAGCCGTCGCCGCCGAAGCCATGAAATCCTCCTCCGCGTCGGAACCCGCCAAAGCCACCACCTCCACGGAAGCCACCTCCCCGGAAGCCGCCTCCCCCAAATCTCGCGCTGGCCTCGGGCGTAGCAACAGCCAAGGCGACTGCCGCCATCAAGACCAACACTTTACCTTTCACGCTTCTTGCGGCTGATCGCGATCGAGCGCCCTTCATGGTTGAGACTCCTTAACCTTCAGAAATTCGATGCGCTTCACGTCCTTGGGAAGGGTTGCACGAAACCGGTCGGAAGGGAGCTCGGCTGGGAACTTCCAGTCGGAAAAAGTAGCTATATATTCGGGCGACCCGGGCTCGGTTCGATAGGTGATGACGAGTTTAAGGGGAATCGCCTTTCCGGAACGAGCCAGCCAGAACTGGAGATCTTCGCGGCTGGATGAAAAAGCGAGGTGATCGGCATCAACTCCATTGACGTCATTGATCCCGATGTAACCGCCGAAGATGATCTGTTTGCGGAGGTTCTGGCAGGGGTCGCTAAACGCCAGGTCGGTGAGTGGGATGGTGAGGCCTTGCGAGGTCGCCACCTGCTCGAGCATCCCATCAATTGAACCGGGCACCGAGAGTATCGAATAGACGTTGTGGGAAGGATCCAGAATCGTCAATGTAGTGCCCTGGTACCACAACATCTTGCTCCCGAGATCGCTGCGATAGTCCACCATCAATTGGTCGGGGCGCTGAAGCGCGAAG
>DATFXM010000178.1:0-67210 GCA_035315885.1 Blastocatellia bacterium | reverse complement strand
CGCGACGCGCGAAACGGTGCTTTGCCTATCCGATTAGGCAACCCCTTCAGGGTTGCGACCGTTCTCTGCGGTCTACCCAGGGTAGCCGCGGACGGCAACCCTGGGCTGAACGACGCAACCCCTTTCGGGGTTGTGTCATATGGTTGTCGTCTACTGCGGAAACTAGTGCCGAGTGCCGAGTGCAGAGTGCCGAGTGCCGAGTGCGGAGTGCTGGGTGCGGAGTGCTGGGTGGGGAGTCTTGCGTACTGAATGCGGCGTGGCAACCCCGAAGGGGTTGTGTCGTCCAGCCCAGGGTTGCCGTCCGCGGCTACCCTGGGTAGATCGCAAGCAGCCTCCGCAACCCTGTAGGGGTTGCGTCGCGACGCGCGAAACGGTGCTTTGCCTATCCGATTAGGCAACCCCTTCAGGGTTGCGACCGTTCTCTGCGGTCTACCCAGGGTAGCCGCGGACGGCGACCCTGGGCTGCACGACGCAACCCCTTCGGGGTTGTGTCACATGGTTGTCGTCTACCCAGGGTAGCCGCGGACGGCAACCCTGGGCTACACGACGCAACCCCTTCGGGGTTGGAAACTCAGATCGCGGTTACTCAGCACTCAGCACCCAGCACTCAGTTCTGAAACATTGCATAGCGGATGGACGTATCTAGAGTTCGCCCGGGAGATCAAAACTCTCTTCAGATCGACCCGCCGGCAATCAATCCGAACACGGCCTCGAAGCTGATCTCAGATTGCGAAGTCTTAATCTGACATCCAACGCGAGCGAAAATTTTCGGTCTTCGGATTCTTCCCGCCAAATAAAGCCCCGATCGTCCGTCTAATATGCTTGGGCAAGCTGGCTTTCCGAATCTCTGTGGCGAGAGCTCAAGCGCTGTATCGATTGGCCGTGCAATACACGAGACCAGGAAAGCTCAAGAAGGCCCATTACGTCTAAGCGCGTAATAGCAACATCGTGTGCTTCGACATGACTGGCGAACAGAGTCTTGTGGAAAACATGTTGAAATGCTTTTGACGCGTCGATCTTACACGAATGGATGTTCCTCACCGCGGCTTCGACGCGTCGCGACCTTATCCAATATCAGTTCGATGTATTCGACCTATGCGTGCGCCCATTCGCCGGTTTGAACAGCAGCGTCGTGTTAATCATCCGGCAAATAATCTTACATGAGGAAACCGATCAAACTTATGAGCACCAGTACCAAAAGAATAACAAGCGCGTTTATGATCGCTTTGATTATGTTTGTTGGCGCGGGCCTGGTTCGTGGCCAGCAGCACAGACAACAGCCGCGAACGGCTGCACAAAGCTCGGCCAGCGGACCGGTGGTCGGCGGTGGCACGCCCGGTCAACTCACCAAATGGACCGGCGCCCCGAGCAGCGGCACCTTCACCGTAGGCGATTCGATAATCACCGAAGACAAGCTGGGAAGCATCGGCATAGGAACCACCGCGCCGACTTCGCGGCTGACCGTGGCAGGCATGATCGAAACAACTCTAGGCGGATACAAGTTCCCTGATGGAACGGTCCAGACTACCGCAGGCATTACGTCTGTGTTTCATGATTCGTCGCTGGCGGGAAATGGAACTGCAACGTCTCCTCTGGGCATCGCGATCGGAGGAGTCACTGCGAACAGGATCGCAAACGGTACGGTCGTTAGAAGCCTCAACGGGTTGTTCGATAACGTAACGCTTACCGCCGGCAACAATATCACCATCACTCCCTCGGGTGGAGGACTGACGATAGCCGCCCCTAACTCACTAAGCGCGATAAACCACGACCTGACTCTATCGGGGGACGGCACCGTCGCTTCACCGCTTGGGATCAAGATACCTCTCTTTCTGGATGGGTCGGTGCACGGATCTCCAGTCCTGACGGTACGCAATGCGAATGGTGGAAGTACGGGCTTATTCGCTAGCGGTGGTGATGGCAGTTTGGCAGAGGCGGCAGGGGGAGGACTTGGCGCTGAGATACGAGGCGGCGGAGGCTTCGGGTTCAGCATCGGTGGCGGCCTCGGGTTGCTAGTCCATGGCGGTAATGCCCGTGAGGGAACGCCGGGGGATGGAATCCAGGCGCGAGGCGGCGACAGCGGTCTCGGGTTCGGCGGAATTGGCGTGCACGCGATCGGCGGCGACACCAATGAACAGGTCGGCGGAGTGGCACTGCGTGCCGAAGGGGGCGCGAGCGGCAGCAAGTTCGGCGGCATTGGCGTGATTTCGTTTGGCGGCCTCGGCTCGGGTAATGGAAACCGGGGCGGCATGGCCTTATTCGCGCAGGGTGGACAGGGTCAAGCGGGCGCAACTCAGGGAACAGCCGCGCAGTTCAACGGAGACGTGGAAATAAACGGCAATCTCTCAAAGAGCGGCGGCTCGTTTAAGATCGATCACCCGCTCGATCCCGCTAACAAATACCTCTATCACTCGTTTGTTGAGTCGCCCGATATGAAAAACATCTACGACGGAACGGTGACGACCGACAACAGCGGTGTCGCAGTGGTGACTCTGCCGGATTGGTTTGGGGCTCTGAACAAGGATTTTCGTTATCAACTGACGGTCATCGGCACATTCGCCCAAGCGATAGTCGCCGAAGAGATCAAGGACAATCGGTTCACGATCATGACCAACGCACCGAATATAAAAGTGTCGTGGCAAGTAACCGGGATACGTCAGGACGCATACGCGAACAAGAACCGAATTCCGGTGGAAGTGGACAAGCCTGAGCTTGAGCGCGGGAGTTTCTTGCATCCGGAAGCATTCAACGAGCCCGAAGAGAAGGGAGTTGATTGGGTGCGGCATCCGGAATTGATGAAACAGATGAAGGAGGCGCGGCAGCAACAACTGGAGAAGTTGAGAGTGAACGGTAAGAGCAACTAGAGCCGGGTTAGAGGGGCTCTGTGGTGTCCTTGTTGTTGGATGACTGGATGAGCTGTCTAAGTTCTCGCTAACCCCGATTAAGTAAGTCGGGTTTCATGCAAAGGCCGCAAAGTCTCGCAAAAGAACGCAAAGCTTAGCAAAGACCAAAAGTCTCCGAATCTTTGCGTCCTTTGATGCGAGACTTTGCGGCCTTTGCGTGAAACCCGACTCCGGGTGGTCGCCCAATTGCGGGGACACTCTGAGTTCTGAGTTCTGAGTTCTGAGTTACAACCCCCTCGGAGCTGCCACTCAGAACTCGGTACTTAGACCTATAGCCCTGCCCCTTGTTGTTTCAGATAGATTTCTCGGGCGGTGGGGAGTAGGATAGCACCGCCTTGAGAATGGAACGTCCTTTGATGAGTCAACATAGTATGGCTGGTTCAAACCATCCCGCAGCGCCGAAGATCATGCTCATACGGCATGCCGAAAAGCCTCCGAACAATCCGCCGCCGCACGGCATAAACGAAAATGGCGATCACGACAAGGAATCTCTTACTGTCGTAGGGTGGCAGCGTGCCGGCGCGCTTGTGGTTTTCTTTGCGCCTTCGTTAGGCGAGCCACAGAACCCGCAAATCTCAGTGCCTTCATTTATATATGCATCGCAAACGACAAAAGGAAACGCCAGCGATCGCCCGCAGCAAACCGTTTCCCCGTTAATTGAAAAGCTCGCGCAAAAAGTATCCGTTAACTTCAAGTTTGCGCGGGGCGAGGAAAGCAAGGTAGCCGGTTCGGCAATGGAAAAGAACGGCCCGGTACTGATCTGCTGGGACCACGAGCATATCCCTGACATCGCGCGGCACTTACCGATCAGCTCGTCAAACTCGAATCCAGTTCCATCAGAGTGGCCGGATGATCGGTACGACTTGGTATGGGTTTTCGACTTGAATCCGTCGGACTGCGGCTACTGTTTTGTGCAAGTGCCTCAGTTGCTGTTGTCAGGAGACGTCGGATAGTTCTGAGTACCGAGTTCTAACTGAGTAAACAACCCCGAAGGGGTTGCAGAAGGCAACAAGTACAACGAGAGTCATTCACCTTCTTCAACTCCTTCGGGGTCGTTACTCAGAACCGGAACTTCCCTTAGCTGGGCACTTCTCGTCGATCAGCCGCTTGAGCGCCTGTGCCGACGTGTCGTTCGGGTCCAGGTGCAGCGCGCGGCTCGATTCATTCTCCGCCGTAGCACAGTCATTCTTCAGCACCGCAATCCTGCCCAACAGCACATGAGCCGCAACAAGCCGCGGGTTCCAGAAGATCGCCGCCTTCAACGCGTTCACCGCGCGCTCAAAATCTCCGCGCCTTTCGTACACCCGCGCCATCAACAGGTGCGCCTCATAATTCTGAGGCGCTGTTTGCAGCAGCTTGCCAAGATCCGCAAGAGCGTCTTCATCCCGACCGCCGTTGAATGCGTTTCTAGCCTTCTCCAGTAGTTGTTCCACCTGCGGAGTCAGGCTCGAGATTTGGGTCTGCGCGTTCAGCCTATCGTCCTGGTCGCGCTTGTATCGGTAGTAGTTGATCTTGCTGAAGCTGGTCTTGAATCGAGTGAGATCCGGCAGACCCTTTGTCTCCCACTGCGCGTAAGCCTGAGCTAGTTTCTTTGCCTGATCTGAAGCCGAGGCTGCTCCTGCTTGATCTCCGGCCGCGCCCAACGACTTTGCGAGTAGGTAGAACGCTTCGCCATCGGCCGGACGCAGCTTCGTCTCCTGCTGCAATGTTTTCGCCGCCGCGGTGAAATCGCGGGACACAAACTGGGCGTATCCCAGGTTGAACATCGTGTCGGTGTCTCTCGGTGCGGCATCAAGAGCCGGCTTGAGGTGATCTATCGCTTCTTTGTTTTTCTTCTCACGCAACAGCAAGACCCCGATGTTGTTGTAGACCTCGAAAAGCGGAAGCCGCGCGGCGAGCTTTTGATAGGTCTTGAGGGCCACGTCTGTCTGACCAAGCGATTGTTGAGCCGCCCCCAGATAGAACTGCGCCTCGTCGTAACGAGGATCCTTTTCGGCGATGACTGCGAGCTGCTCCGCCGCCTCCTTATGTTCACCCGCCTCGTAGTGTATTCGCGCCAACTCGAATATCGCGGGCAAATATTCTGATTTGGTCTTCTCCGAGAATTCCTTCATCGCGTGCTGAAGAAAATTGATCTTGGCGTCGCGATCGTGGGTGAGGGTGGCCTTGATGAAGTTTTCGAACGCACCTATCGGGGCGACGCTCGCGTCCGAAGTGATCTGATCGCGCGAGAACGGCAACGCGGGATTGTGCTGATAAAGGATCTCGTAAGCCAGGTCGCCTTGCATCTTTTGCAGGTCTACAAGCGGACCGCCCCTATTGTATTCCTTACCGATCAGTCTGCCTTCACGAATGTCGACCACTCTGGCGGTGACGGTTATGGTGCTATCGCGTCCCTCGCCTGCTATGCGATAAGTGCCCATCACTACAAGATTGGCGCCCGCGCGCTCCGCTATTTTGATCATCGTGGCGCGAGTAAGAATCGCGGTGGGCGGCAAACCCTCCTGTTTGTACGCTACATTTCGTTCGTCGGGTCGGATTCCGACAAGGCCAGGCTTGTCGAGCAGGTCCGAAAGGGACGCAGCAAAGCTCTCACCCACCCAGTTGTATTCAGCACGCCCGGAGGTGTTTTCGAAGGGCATGACCACGATGATGTCGGTCGCCGCCCCTCGCGCTACTCCTCCGGTGGTGATAATGAGGTCGATGATGAGGATCAACGTCGCCAGAAAAGTGACGTGTTTCGGTAAGCTCGAATAGAGGAGCAACGTCCTGGTCGAGCAAGGTAAGCCATAAAGAACTGCGTTTTGTTTGCCCATTTGTGTAAACAGAGATTTTGATTTTTCCGCCCCTGCTGTGTCAACTCGACATCGACCGCCGCCTTCGAGCCAGTTGGCGTATGTCCGCCTACTTAGTCGCAAGCCAGGCCAGATTTAGTTAGTCGTGGGTAGAGGGGAACAAATCCGACCCGGCCAAAACTCAGCTCTCCGCACTCAGTACCTCGCCTTCCACCCCGCACTTTTCTGCAAAAGATCCCCGCCTCGGCGTTCTTATCAATGCTGCGGGTTATTTGCTGACGGACTGGCAAAGAGATTAGCAGTCACATGAAGCGCCGTGTAAGCGCTCGCGTCGGTCGCAAGGCGGTCAACGCGCAAACTGGAGGTGTGCCCAATGAGATTCGTGTTTCGCAATAGAAGATTCAAGCTCGCGTTGCCGCTTCTTGTAGGCCTGGCCGCAACATTTACATTTACTCTGGCCCCACAACAAGACGTGTTCGCCGCCGATAACGAGCTTGCGGCGGTCTTCAAAAAAGGCGTGCTCGAGGTCAACATTCCTTATGACGACGCTCTGGCAGGAAAAGGTTCGTTAAGCATCGAGGTCCTCGATCCAGCGGATAAACCGATCTCAAAGCTTGTAAAGTCGGTTACGAAATCCGGAACCATTCAATCCTGGCGCTTCTCTCTGCCCGTCGACAGGGCCGTTCGACTCGAAGACCTCGCCTGGGACCGTCTGCGCATCAACGAAGGTGACGACTCGCGGACCGTTTCCATTTCTGAGATCTTGCGCATTCCAGTGGTCAAGTTTTTCGGTCAGAGTTCATATGAAGCAGGTTCGACCGCTTCGGCCAGGGTCATCACCGTAGATTCAAAGACGAGCAGCCCTCTCAGGGGAAGCGTGATCAAGCTTGAACTGATCAGCGGCAGCCAGTCTACTACCCTGTTTACCGGGCGAACCGATTCGTTTGGCACCGCGCAAGTAAGCTTTTCTGTTCCCGCCCTGACGTTCGGATCACATCAGATCCGCATAACCGCCGACACGACGTTGGGAACGGTAGTGGCCGACCAGCCGGTCCAGTTGGAACGCCGCGCGCGTATCCTCTTGACTACCGACAAACCGCTCTACCAACCGGGTCAGACCATGCACCTGCGCGCGCTTGCCTTCGACAATGCGTCGAGGGCGGCTGCCGCCGACCAGCCGATCACGTTGGAAGTCGAAGACGGGAAGGGAAACAAAGTCTTCAAGAAGCGAGGTCGGACGGATCGCTTCGGCGTAGCGTTCAGCGATTTCGAACTGGCTGATGAAGTGAACTTCGGTGCCTATCACATCAGAGCAATCCTCGGCGATCAGGAAGCTCAAGTCTCTCAGGAGAAGACGGTCACCGTAGACCGTTATGTGCTTCCAAAGTTCAAAGTCGAGATCGAGCTTGGAAATGACGCAGCAAAAAAACAGACCGGCTATTACTCACCGGGCGAAACCGTCTCGGGTAAAGTCACAGCCCGCTACATGTTTGGCAAACCGATAGCGAATGCGAATGTTGCTCTCACGCTGACGGCGTTTGACGTTCAGACCGCCGAAATCGGTCGCGTGAACGGCAAGACCGACGATACCGGGAGCTTCGAATTCTCAACAAAGCTTCCGGATTTCTTTGCCGGCCGCAGCACGAATCAGGGAAGCGCTCCCGTTTCGATTAGCGCCGAAGTGAAAGATTCAGCGCAGCACTCGGAAACCAAATCGCGCGACATTATCGTGTCGAAGACCCCCATCATGATCTTGGCGGTGCCCGAGAGCGGAACGTTGCTCCCCGGTCTCGATAACCGAGTCTACATTTTGACGTCTTATCCGGGCGGCGGCCCTGCTTGCACCACAATCACCGGAAATTTCCCTGGAGGGAAAACCGCTACCGACGAAAGCGGCGTTGCAGTCATAACAATTCACGCGGACGATCATCCCGCAAATCTGGATCTGAAAGCGACCGATGATCGAGGGAAAACCGCGCAGGCCAACTTGAGACTCGACAGCACCCCGCGCGCACAAAACCTGATGCTGCGCACTGACCGCGCGATCTACAAAGTAGGCGACACGGTGAAGCTGCAAACGTTTTCAACTCGCCAGCGGGGGCCCGTTTACGTTGACGTAGTAAAAAACGGCCAGACCCAAATCACCAGGGCGATCGAAACATCGGGAGGCCGCGGCGAGCTGTCGCTCGACTTGACTGCGGGAATGTTCGGCACCCTCGAGGTGCGCGCCTACCAGATTACTGCGGATGCAGACCCGATTTTGGATCGTCGACTGATCTATGTCGACCCGGCAGACGATCTCAAAGTTGAAGTTTCCGCCGAACGCGACACCTACAAGCCCGGCGAAGAAGCATCGATAAACTTTAGAGTCACCGACCGCGCGGGCAGACCGGTCTCGGCCGCGCTTGGGATCGAGATTGTCGATGAGGCGGTGTTTGCGCTTTCAGATCGACATCCCGGATTCGAAAAGGTCTTCTTGTATCTCGAGAAGGAGCTTTTGACACCTCGCTATGAGATTCACCAGTTCACTTTCGACAAAGTGATGATCGATGACTTTGACGGCGAGAAGCCGCAAGCGCAAGCCGCGCGGGAACGCGCCGCTCGCGTTTTGCTCGCGGCCGCGGGCACCGTAGCCGGCAGAGACGTGCGAGCACAGTTTGGGCGTGAGGCGATCGATTCAAAGCGCGACGACTACCTTTCGCTCTATTCGCAAACTGTCTTTGAGCGCGCTCAAAAGCTGGCATCTGCACTTACCGCGTACTACCGGCGTCGGGCTTCGTCTCCCGACGGTTTTGCGCGTGACCTGCATGACTTCAGCGTCGAGGAAGCCTCACAGAGAAAGCTGCTGGAGGATCCCTGGGGCAATCCGATCACCGGGGACGGAAAGATCGTCGATGCGGGGGCCTCATATCTGGTTTTTCGATCCGCGGGTCCTGATGGACGGTTTGGGACTTCGGACGACATTGAAGTGCCTGGTTACGCACAGCGCGATCCGGGCGCCAGGATGACTGGCGAATTTCGCGGGCACGTGTCTCTCAGCAGAGGAGTGATCCCCGGCGGCCGCGCGGGAATCACCGGAGTCGTCAAGGACGACAAGGGCAATCCCATTGTTGGAGCTGTGATATCGGCGCAGCGGCTCTCCAGCGGTTCCACGGCACACGCTTACGCCGATTCGCAGGGGCAGTTTGCGATAGCGAACCTTTCGCCGGGCAACTATCGTCTGGGCTTTGAGCACGAAGGCTATCGTTCTACATCGTATCGAACGTTAGCCCTCGAGGCCGGTTCGCGGGCAACCGTAGACTCAGCCCTCGAGTCTCGTGGCGCCTCTCCAGTGACTGTAGCCGTCTACATGAATCGTAGGATGAGATTTGAAGGAGACTTCGCAAGAAAGAAGGACGGCGACAGAGAGATGCTGCAACTGCAGGCGCGGGAGGTTGGTCGAAGCCCTGCACGGGCCGGCCAGGGTGTTGCTCCAGAACCTCCCAAGGCAGGACCTGCGTCGCGCGACGACAAGCCCATCAATGGAAGAGGGTTTGAACTTGAAGGAGCCGCCGCGGCCGAAGCCGGAGCAGAACCGCGCGTGCGAAGCTTCTTCCCGGAAACTCTGTACACGAATCCCAACCTGATCACTGATGGCCAGGGTCGCGCTTCGATCCGCGTCCCGTTGGCGGACTCGATCACTACGTGGAGGATCACGTCGCTTGCGTCCACAGTTCGAGGCGCAATCGGTTCGGCAACCGCGCCGGTCAAGGTGTTTCAGGACTTCTTCATCGACCTGGACCTGCCGACTTCAATCACCGAAGGGGATGCCGTTTCTGTTCCTGTCGCAGTCTACAACTACCTGGACAGCCAACAGCGCGTATCGCTCGAGATCAAACAAGATCCATGGTTTACCCTGGATGGTGATACACCCTCGCGACAGATTGACGTCAAACCGGGCGAAGTCACCGTAGCCTATTTTCGAATCAAAGCGACGAAGATAGGCGAGCAGCCGTTGCAGGTGAACGCGCGATTGAACGCCGCACCCGCGGATCAACCGGGCGATGCGATCTCGAGGACGATCAATGTCCTTCCGAATGGAGAAGAACACGCAATCGTCATAAACGAGCGGCTCGAAGGCGCGGTGACGAAGCAGGTGACCATCCCGCCGGATTCGATTGCCGATGCATCGAAGATCCTGGTCAAGCTCTATCCCGGAGCGCTATCGCAAGTTGTCGAGGGACTTGACTCGATTCTCCGGATGCCTGGCGGTTGCTTTGAGCAGACTTCCTCATCAACCTACCCCGATGTGCTGGTGATGGACTACATGAAGACCAGCAAGAAACTGACCCCCGAGGTGCAGGCGAAAGCCGAAGGGTACATCTCACTCGGCTATCAACGGCTTGTCACGTTCGAGGTGAAGGGCGGCGGCTTTTCCTGGTTCGGCGAAGCGCCGGCGAACAAGATACTGACCGCGTACGGCTTGATGGAGTTCTCGGACATGTCGAGGATTCACGAAGTCGATCCGCGCCTGATACAGCGAACACAGGCGTGGCTTGCGGGACAGCAACAGCCGGACGGCAGCTTCAAACCGGATACGTCATTTATCAACGAGGGTGCCACAACTCACTACAACAGCGATGTCCTGAGAATCACCGCGTATATCGGATGGTCGCTCGCAAGCAGCGGGTATCAGGGCGAAGCGCTCGAGCGCGCAAAGCAGTTCGTCGCTTCTCACCTGACGGGAAAAGAAGACGCGTACACGGTGGCGGTGGTTTCAAACTTTGCCACCGACTTCGGCAAGGACAAAGCATGGATCGATCAATCGATCAATGCGCTTGCGGCGAAGGCGGTTGAATCCGCGACGACTGCATACTGGAAACAGGATGGCGAGACGCCGACTTCGGCGAAAAACGATTCGGCGGATCTCGAAACTACGGCGATGGCCGCGCAGGCGCTGTTGAAGTCGGGCCAGAAGAGCGGACTAGCTAAGAAGGCGCTGGACTATCTGACGCAGAAGAAAGACGCCTTTGGAAACTGGCAGACAACGCAAGCAACTATCCTCGCGCTGAGGGCGTTTCTTTTGTCATTCACACGAGGCACGAATGCGGACACCGCAGGTACGGTGGCAGTGACCGTTGACGGAAAGCAGGTCGAGCGAATTCAAATCGATCGAGATTCAAATGACCTGCTGCGAGTGCTGGACCTCAAGGCGTACACGCATCAAGGTGCGCACCAGGTCGGGCTTACGTTTGAAGGGCGCGGCAGCATGCAGTACCAGATCGTCGGCCGCTACTACACACCGTGGATCAGGCGCGCCGGTCCAGGTCCGCAGGAGCCGCTATCGATCGATGTTAGCTACGATCGGACCCGCCTGGCTCAGGACGAAACTGCAACGGCAAAAGTTCGTGTGCAGAACAACACTGCGGCTACGGCGAAGATGATCATGGTCGACCTTGGGATACCTCCGGGATTTGAGCCGTCCGGCGATGACTTTGAATCGCTGGTTGACTCGTCGAAGGGCAAGAGCGGAGGCAGGCTCGAGAAGTTCACGATAACTGCAAAGCAGGTGATTCTGTACTTCGACGGTTTGAATCCTCGGCAAAGGGTGGAGTTCTCATTCAAGCTGCGAGCCAAGTTTCCAGTGCGAGCGCAGACCTTCTCGTCGCGGGTTTACGAGTATTACAATCCGTCGATCGAGAACAAGACGAGACCGGTCGAGATGGTGGTTGCGAGCAAGTAGAGCAGTCGTCGATATGCGATTAAGGATGTGCGATTAAGTAAGACCGGTTTACGCAAAGCCGCAAAAGGTTCGCAAAGAGCGCAAGGCTTCCAGGCTCTGCGCTCTTTGCGAACCTTTGCGGCCTTTATGTGAAACCAGTCTTACCTGGTTGGGCATTGCGGGACGCAACTAACTCTCTTCTACTCGGAAAGCGTGCGGGTGGTGGCACCCGAAGGTGCACTAGACGCATTGAGGTGTCTCAACATGAGTTTTGATTCCAGTAACCCTCCAAGACCTAAAGCGAGTTGAATTACTCCCCAGCCGCCAACCCAGCCAAAGAAGATCAACCAAATGATCATCCAGTCTTTGTTCTTCCAAAAGAGACCAAGCGCCAACCCAACCAGCAACGAGGAGACAGTCAGAATGGCGCCCTGTGCGAGACGATTGATGGCCCTGCTTCGAAGCGTCGCCCACTTGTCGGCGGGAGTTGGCGCGGGTTTGTCGGTGATTGGCAACTGGCCCGAGAGCGCTAGAGCGACCGCTTCGAGACTGGCACCGCAGGCCCGGCAGAAATTGGTGTCTTCCGGGTTGTTTGCAGCGCACGTCGGACAAAACATAAGACCGCCTCCACCTAAGAAACGCTTACCGTGTCTGGTAATACGACTTCCGGCAAGCGGAATGTTCAACTGGTTGCTCCAGGAGTACTCGCAACTCGGCTCTCAGGCAGTGGAGTGGTGACTCGTACGGGATTTGACCCGTTTTGCCGTCGTGAAAGTCCCTTTCCGGCGGTTTTGTTTTTAGGGGTTAGCCGCGTAAATCACGCTCTCTAGTGGAGGTTGCGTACGGCCGACATTGGTCACGTTGATTCGAGCGGTCTGCCCTCGAGTGATGCCGAGGATGCCAAACAGCACCGGCCTTTCAGGGTCCGGCGGCGGGATTGTGCTCTGCGTGCGAGCGGCCATCGAAACGGCCAGGATGAAACAGAGCACAACCGCAGAGGTTACTTTAAATAGTGAAGCTGATCTAGTAGTGCTATCGGCTTGCGAGACCGCTCTCGGTCGTGCTGCGGCTGGCGAAGGAGTGATCGGGATGTCGTGGGCGTTGTTTGTCGCCGGCTGCCCGACCGTCGTCGTAAGCCAGTGGAAAGTAGACTCTGCAGGCACCACCGAGCTGATGGTCGAGTTCCACCGGCAATTAACGCGCGCTACTCTCGCCAGTCATAAACCGATGAACGTCGCCGAGTCGTTACGCGAAGCATCTCTCAAGTTGATGCGTAAGCCCGAGTATCATCATCCATTTTATTGGGGTGGGTTTGTTGTAGTAGGAGCAGGGATCCAATAACTTCCTATTCACGCCTAAGTTACTCTCACCGTACCAATTCGAAGAGTAAATGATTGTGGATGACGTCACCAGTAGAGTTGCCGGATTACTCTGATCGCAGCGCCTGCGTGACATCGACACGGGCCGCGCAAAACGAATCCTACACACGCAACCCGGAGATTAATCCTGCCCTCAACGGTAGTTTCTTTTTCATTGGACCCTCATCAGTACCGCAGGCGGCGCGAATGAATCCGTCGCCCCGACTGCCGATTAAGAGTGGGTCTACAGGGTTTCAGAGAGTGTCGTGAGGATCGTTGCCTCTCGGTCGGACAGGATTTCGCCCCTATGTGCCGAGACTTCGTTCCGGTAGGCGTTCAGCGCCCCTGCTTTCGCTCGCGCATTGCCCCGAGACTCGGCCGCTTCGGCAGCCTCTAACTTGACACACAATGAGTGCGCGACTCCCTGGTGTCGAACGACGAGTTGGGTAAGTCGGCAAAGACCTTCGTACGAAAAGAACGGGTCAGAAGCGTTGTCTTGGAGGTTAGATAAGGAGACGCCCGGCAGCGAGTCAACGTCTTCGTTGCCAGCGCCAAATTCCATCTCTTCTTTGATGAAATCAATAAACCCACCCGGGCCCGGTCCACGACTGAGAATCTCTTGCGGAGTCACCACTTCGTCGCCGTTGGAATCCAGCGCGCTGAAAACGATCGGGAGGGTGTCCCGAGACCTGACAAAGTCTCGAGCGAGAGGAATGGCAGACGGCCCGACGTCGTTCGAGCTGAACAATTCGGTCACCGCCTCAGCGCCCTTGGCGAGGATTCTGGTGAACATTCGTTTTTTTATCACGTCCGCGCCAGGGATGGGAAAACTGCTAACATTGCTGTCTTGATCTATCATCAAACCAATCGATCCAGTCTTGCCGGGACTGGCGGGCACGGCCAGCAACTTCCAGTTGGATTCACTGGCTTCTGCTATGGTGAAGATGTAGCCCAACAGGGCGCCCTGTGCGAGCCCTCTCTTCGCGAATACCAGAACATTTGCACAACAATCGGTTCGGAGGACCGGGAGTTGGTCTTCGCAAAAGCGAATGAGCTCGGCGAAAGACACAGGAAACCGACCGTTCTGTTCGCGGAACTCATGTGCGGCGCAACAGATTGATCGAAGGCCATTTTGGACCGCGATCCTGTTCTCCAACTCGCGCTGCGCCTGCACGGCGGGAAGCAGCAGGCCCACCAGGATGGCGATGATTGCAATAACAACCAGCAACTCAGTGATTGTGAATCCACGCGCGCGAGACGCCTGGTTGAAAACCCGCTCACTCGCCCTTTGGCTTTCCAGGTGAGACGCACCAGGCGCGTGATGTTTTAGGGTGTTCATTCCGTCTTCCTTTCTTTGTGAGCAGTTTTGTCTTCAGCGTGCGAGCGCCTATTGTGGGGACTACTCATACAGGCGTTTGACTTCCATCTTGAAGGTGGCACAGTGACTAGAATACGGAGATGTAGAAACTGCTATTCGTATCATTGCCTGTGTCAGCACATGTTGAATGAACTCTCACCTGATTCGCAGTAACAGAGTTAGGGTCTATGCGCATCGACATCACACAGGTAGAAAGGACGGTGACAGGCGTAATGTGAATAAAGCGGTCGTTAACTGGAAAGCCGAAATCAATGACATAATGTCCAACTCCTGCTCTGGTGTAGGTGAGTCCGCACGGGGCTGTGGAGACGTTGCTTCCCGATGCCTGTGAGTTGTAACAACGAATGATCCCGTCTCCTGGACCGACCAGGCCGTCCACATATGCCATCGCCTTGACCCACCCGCCTTTGTCCCTGTCCTGGACGGTATTTCCTCTCGCCTGCATCGCAAAGCCGTTTGTGGTATCGCCGATCACACCAATGCCGTTCACGCTGGAGCCGGCTACTCCGAAGCCACTGCCGGTGTTCTCACCCCAGACTCCGCTGTCTCCACCGCTCGCCGTCCGACCGTGCATCCCGTTCTTGTTGCTTGTGCCGAATACTCCATCGTCGAGATCGGCTACGCCGTAAACACCTTTGTACTTAGTGCTGGAGCCAAACACACCAATGCCCAGGGTCCCGCTGTTGCGTCCCCAGATACCGAAAGGCTCGGACGCATCAACCATCAGCTTCGCGCCTGGCGAGGTTGTGCCGATTCCGACTCTTCCGTTTGGATCCACCACCATCCGCACTTGTCCCGCCGTGAAATCACCAATGTAATACTTGTTGTTGAGGTCATTGAAAACTGTCGAACCGCCGACGCCCGTGTGCCACTCGCGCGCGTCGGTAGCGTATTCTGTCACGGTCCACAAATCGCTCTGCGTCGAATGCAACCGCAGGCGTGAATTCAATCCATCGAGGTGCAACTTCTGCAGCGGATTTATCGTTCCGATGCCGACATCGCCTGCACCGGTGATCCTCATGCGCTCGGTGCGCGCGGCGGTTGGAAGCCCAGAAGGCGTCGTCTCAAAGTTGATATATGAACCATTAGCCGACGGCGTCCAGTTCTGCTCAGCCTTGATCTTGATCGTCCCCGCATTGAACGGCACCAAACCGCTCCCGTTGTGACCCGATCCTCCGATGATGAACAAGTCCGAGTTCGCCAACGTCGCAGTCGGCACACCAATCGTCCCCCCAAATCCTTTCCCCTGCAGCGCCGGACCAGGCACAGCGCCCGCGCTCCGCAACTCTATGCGCTCCTTGTTTGCGCTGCCCTCAATGATCAACGTCCCAAAGCCGGGTGGTTGCGGATTGCTGCTGCTGTCTATTGTCAGAAAGCCGGTATCGCTGACTATCGAGTTTCCCAGCGTTCCCGCGTTGTCTGTCCACTTCGCCAGCTTGTCCTGTGTGCCGGTGCCCGATGTCTGCGGCTCGAAGTTCTCCTGGCCCGGTTTGCCAGACTGACCAGGTTTGAGGCTTGGCGCCCCTAGAGTCTTTCTCGCGGCAGAGAGCTGGATCGAACCATCTGGAAAAATAATTCCTTCGCTCGATCGAATTCGTCCCGCCACATCCAGCTTCGCCTGCGGGTTTGACTCACCAATCCCCAGATTCCCTTCTGCTGTCAGCCTCATCTGCTCGCTGTCTTTGCCGCTGAAGAAATCTCCTACACGAAACGACAACGCCCCTTTCCCTCTGGTGATCTGTCCCTCTTCTCCGTTATGCGCGATGACTGTGGCAGTTTGATTGTCGTCCTCCTTCATCACAGTCAGCGACGCATCCTCTTCTAGAGGGCCGATAGCTTGTGCCTGCTGCGCTGTGAGCTGTGCAGCATCGACCGGCTGCACAGTCGCGGATGACTTCTCCACCTTCACCGTACCAATCCTCTGCGTGAGCTTTCCTGAAACACTCTTGACTGTGACTGCACACAAGTAACTGTCGTCTGTGAGCGCTTGAGCTTGTCCGTCCTGCAAGTGCCAGTCGAGCACGTTGCCACCACGCACCTCGTTGTCGAAGAGTTTCCTGCCGGCTGAGTTGTAAATCTCGAGTCGGATCTGCACGACTGACGACGGAGCAGTGAAACGTACGCGCCCGCCTAGTGCGGATGAGGTGACAGTCACATCAGGATGTTGGACGGCTCGCAACCCGCCTTCTTGTGCTACCGCGGCCCTCAAAACAGAAAAAATCAAAAGGAAACTGATTGCTAGTCGGGATAGTGTTTGCATAGTGGCTTCCCTCGAGGTTGTTCTGACTCTTGCGTAAATTAGAATCGCCATCATAAGTGTGAAGGAACCTTGTGAGGATTCGGTTCCGATCCTGGCCCAGTTCAACGCCGGGCTTTAGCTGGTTGAATCCAGCCTTCATGCGCGGGCTACTCCCGCGCGGGTTCTATTCATCTTTGAGAGAAGCCGCTGTGCGCCCGGCGGCTGTCTTGAGGGTGGCGCCGCTTGTTACGAGCAGCGAGCATACTGCGGTAGCGGGCCGAGTGGCATAGCACGCTTATGCGTATTTTTTGTTTGAAAAGCGGAGAGACTAGATGCCGTCAAATGATCCGGCTGCGAAGAGCTTTGGTTTACCGCCTCTGATTTGGAATGAACATGCAGCTTTTCGTAGATGCTGCGTATGTAGTCTCGCACGGTGTTGACGCTTATATTGAGTCGTTCGGCAGCTCCCTGGTAGCTGTACGCTTCTGACAGCAGTTTGAGCAGCCGCACTTCTTGTGGCGTGAGGGCCTCGTTAACTTTTTCCACGGGGCCGGTCTTTTGAAAGAGCGTAACGACTTTCCGGGCGATCTCCGGAGACATCGGAGCGCCGCCGTTGTGAGCCTCGTTGATGGCTTCGAGCAAACAATAGCACAAGTATGCTATCGCTTCCTGAATGGCACCATCAACTCGATCGTTGTTCCCGAGGCCCGGGGGATGAGTGAATTGTCAGCTCGCCGAGGCCGTAGGCCGATTGGACGCGGATTTGGGCAAGTGCGTGACCAAGACGTTACCGCGCCGGAGGCTCTCGCGGCGACGAATGCTTCCAATGATTGAAAGAGAATGGTGACTCGTACGGGATTTGAACCCGTGTTACCGCCGTGAAAGGGCGGTGTCCTAGGCCCCTAGACGAACGAGTCGATGAGGGTTCCGCTACGGCTCATCCGTACGCGGGTGCCGTCAGAGGCGCCCAGACCTCATCCAGCAAATAGGGGATACTAACTGAAGCTTTCTTTGAAGGCAAGACAGCCCGACCTAGCAATTCGCGGAGACGCGGAGATTCGGAGCGAATCGAATGGGCGAAGGGGAGACGCGGAGAGCTGGTAGCTGTAAAACCGCTTAGAACTTAATGCGTCGTTGTCCTGCGTCCGCGTCTCCGAGTCTTACGTCGCCCATTCGCCCCTTCGCTGCGAATCACCCGGTCTCCGCGTCACCGTGTCACCGCGTCTCCACGTCTTCCGTCGACTCTTCGCCCATTCGCTCCACACCCCCTCCATCGTCTTTATAATCTCGCAGTCCGAGTTTATGCTACGAACTCCGGGCAAAGTTTCGTGTAGGACTGTGTAGGCTGGGAATCACCTGATCAGGAGGCTGGCGTAATGTTTTGCCCAAGCTGTGGAAGAGACGCCTCGCTGGAAACCAAATTCTGTGCATCCTGCGGCACGAACCTCGAAGTCGTTTCGAGGGCTCTCACCGGAACCCGCGACGACTTCTTCACCAAGATTGACTCCGGGCTGGATCAACTGATCGCAAGATACGCCGAGCACGTTTTCAGAAACGCCCCTGCCAGAATCGACGAAGGACGGGTGGGCGATTCCTGGAAAGTGCTTGGTCAAGGCGTTATAACCACGTTCGTCGATCTGATCCTCTTCTCACTGATGTGGAACGTGCTGCCTCTGCGGTTCCTGATTCTGATGATCTCGACCCCCTTCAGATTGCTGTCTCAAAGAAGCACGAGGGGCGCGGGGCCAAGAGTCAGAATCGCGGAGAACACCGGCCCGGTGTTGGCGTCCGACGACCCGCCGAGACGTTGGCTGGCCGGCGAAGTGCCCGCCGTGAGCGAGCACACAACGCAGCATCTCGGCAAGAGGAGAGAAGCCGAACGCACCGGATCTGCAAGGGAATAGCAAGCGCAGTACCGACAGCCACAAAACGGACTGGGGCAGCGTCGGATTCCAGCCAGGCGTACGTTGGGGTAGCGTTTCCTGAAAGACTCACCAACATACCGGTACGATGCGTTCGGTCTTTAATTAACAAGAGCGCAACACAACTGATTCGAGATCGAGGTTAATATTGGCGTCATGCAAGAATACGATCTGATAGTCATCGGCTCCGGGCCGGCAGGACAGCGCGCCGCCATTCAGGCGGCGAAGCTCGGCAAACGGGTTGCTGTGATCGAACGGAGGGAAGTCGTCGGAGGCGCGTGCATAAACACCGGCACCATTCCGAGCAAGACGATGCGCGAGGCGGTGATGCATTTGTCCGGTTACGCCTACCAGGGCATCTATGGAATGAGCTACCGGGTCAAGGACAAGATCACGATGGCCGATCTCTCGTTCCGCATTCAGCACGTGATGAAGACCGAGATAGACGTGACGCAGGCGCAGCTCTCGCGGAACGATGTGGAGATGTTGATCGGTTCGGCGAGCTTCCTCGATCCGACTCATATAAGGATCACCGCGTCGCGAGGCCAGGCGGACTTCGAAGCGAAGCTGATCATCATCGCGACTGGAACCAAGCCTGCGACTTCTTCAACTGTCCCGCTGAACGGGACGACGATTATCAACAGCGATCAGATACTCGACATTCCAAACATCCCGAAGACGTTGATCGTGGTTGGCGGGGGCGTTATTGGAGTCGAATACGCATCGATGTTCGCGACCCTCGGAGTGCGAGTGATCCTTGTGGAGAGGCAGGGGAGATTGCTGGAGTTTGCGGATGCGGAGATTGTGGAGGCGCTCTGTTATCACCTTCGCGACACACGCGTCACGCTGAGACTGAACGAAGAGGTCGAAAGCGTTGAAGCCACGCCCGAGGGCGTCGTGGCGAATCTCAAGAGCAAGAAGCGAATCTCGGGAGATATGCTTTTGTATTCTGTTGGCCGGCAGGGGAATGTTGAGGAACTGAATCTAGCCGCTGCCGGACTGGAGGCCGACGGCCGCGGGAGGATCGCGGTGAATAGCGACTACCGGACCAAGCAGCCACATATCTTTGCGGTTGGCGACGTGATCGGATTTCCTTCGCTCGCGTCCGTGTCGATGGAGCAGGGAAGGATCGCAGCGGGGCACGCGTTGGGTGTGCCGTTGCGGACCAATCCGGCCACGTACCCTTATGGGATATTCACGATTCCGGAGATTTCGTTTGTTGGAAAGACAGAAGAGAAGCTGACTCAGGAAGACGTGCCCTACGAGGTTGGAGTCGCGTATTACCGTGAAATAGCGCGCGGCCAGATCCGCGGGGACACTACCGGCAGGCTCAAAATCATATTCCACCGGGAGACGAAGCAAGTTCTTGGCGTGCACATAATCGGAGAAGGCGCATCGGAATTGCTGCACATCGGGCAGGCGGTCTTGACGCTCGGAGGCACGGTCGAGTACTTCGTGAACACCGTCTTCAACTATCCGACACTGGCAGAATGCTACAAGGCGGCCGCGTTCAACGGGCTAAACAAACTGGGACCGACGACGTGTTAGCCTTACAGCGCGTGTCATCGGATTAGGTGGGAGGGGTTCACTCTCGCGATGTTTCCAGCCGACGATTGTTTTGTCAAAGGAGAGCTATGGGCCTGACGGTAGGGGTCAATGCGTCCGAACACATCGCGGTCGCTGCCGTTCGCGGCACCGAGATAACCGACGAGATTCGCCGATTCCCGACGGGGGTCGAGCCTGACCTGCTAGCGGAAATGCACGCCGAAGAAATCGTGGAATGCATTCAGCAACAGATCACACTCGTGGCGGAAGGGCAGGCCGTCGACGCGGTCGGGGTAGCGTTCCCGGGGATCATTCGCGATGGCGTTATTGAGGAGTCACCAAACCTGCTTCAGATGAAAGGTCAGCGTCTTGCTTTGGCGCTGGAGTCGCGGCTGGCCGAATCGGGGATCACCACGGTTGTGCAGGTCCTCAACGATGCGGATGCGATGGCCGCCGGCATAGCTGCGGGTCGCGGGCATCTCGACAAGTTAATCCGTCTATGGTTTCTCGGAAGCGGAGTTGGCTATGGCAGGTACCCGCAAACCGGCGCGCCGGGCGAAGGAGGTCACACCGTCGTGACTCTTGATCCAAAGGAGAATCTTTGTCGATGCAGTGGAATTGGGCACCTCGAAGGAATCATGGGTCACCGTGCGATGAGACTTCGCTTCCTGGACATGGAACCGGAGGAAGTATTCGAGCGGGCCAATGGTGGTGATGCAAAATGCGTTGCATTCGCCGAGTTGTGGCATCGAGCGCTGGCGGCGGCTACAGCTACGTCGATTCACCTCGAGGGTCCGGGCAGGTTTTATGTGTCGGGCCCCAACTCGCGGTTTGTCAACATTCAGTTGCTGCAGACTTATTTGAGAGACATGGTGAAGATGAGTCCGCTTCAAGGAAGCGCGGTTGAAGTAGTCTCTACGACGGACGAGTTGGCGATATTGGGGGCTGCGATAGCTGCGCGGCAAGCGGCGTCGGGCGGCCCACCCTCGCAGGGTAGTTAATGGATGTTCAAGGTCAGCGACCTGACTCGGAGATGCGGATGCGACCTCAACCGATGATAGCTGTTACCGACGTGGAGGCTAGTAGCCGCTGGTATCAACGACTGCTGGGCTTACGTAGCGCGCACGGCGGGATGGAGTACGAACGGCTCGAATCCGATGGCGTGCTGATGATGCAGTTGCACAGATTCGAAGTCGAACACCATCACGGGTGTATCGGGGATCCTCAGGACAAGCCTTACGGCAATGGCGTGCTGCTGTGGTTCGAGATAGATGACTTCGATGATGCAATGGCTCGGGCAATGGAAATGAACGTGGACATTGTGCTGCCGCGTCATCGGAACCCACCGGAGGGAGACGGCGGGCCTAACCATTGGGAGTGCTGGCTGCGCGATCCCGACGGCTACATGGTTGTGATAGCGAGTCCCGACGGCACCGCGGGATAACAACGTGTTGGCGGTCAACGCCCGACGGCTTTCGCTTTCTCTGTTGTCGATTCAGCAACAATATCGTGGTGAACGGTTTCGGCCGCAAAGTAAACCGATACCGTAGTCACTATCGCCAGTCCCGCCGTCAGCACTGCAATAGGCCACGAGAGCCCCGTTCGCTTCAATAGACTGGTCGCTATCAGCGGTGAAAGGCCACCCGCCACAACCGACGAAAGCTGATAACCGAGTGACGCTCCGCTGTAACGCACCCTCGTGCCGAACAATTCCGAGAAGAAACTCGCCTGCGGCCCGTACATCGCAGAGTGCCCAAAAACCAACGCGCATACTACCGCGAGGGTCATCAACGGCGTACTGGAGGTGTCCACCAGCCAGAAGAAGGGAAACGCAAAAAGACCCGTGAAAATCGAGCCTGCAAGGTAAACAGGTCTGCGTCCGACTATATCAGATAGCCAGCCGTACGTCGGAATCGCGATCAACTCAACTATCGCCGCCAGCGCTATCGCCGAGAGAACCGTAGAGCTGGTAAAACCGCGAGCCGGCTGGGTCGCATAGGTCAGGACGAACACGGTGTACAAATAAAACGCGCCGTTCTCTGCCAGCCGGGCCCCCATCGCCAGCAGTACGTTACGAGGATGGTGACGCACTGCATCGATAATGGGCATTCGCGAGGCGCTGCGAGTCTCCACGATCTCGTTGAACACCGGCGGCTCAGAAACTTTGAGCCTTATATAGAGCCCGACTGCCACAAGCAATATGCTGATCAAAAATGCGACTCGCCAGCCCCAGGACAAAAGAGCGCTCTCGGGCAGCTTCGATATGGCCCTGAAGACCAATGTCGAAAGCAAAAGGCCGGCGGGCACTCCGATCTGAGGCCAGCTCCCGTAGAAGCCGCGCCGCCGGGCCGGAGAATGTTCGACGGCCATCAGGACAGCGCCGCCCCACTCGCCGCCGGCGGCAAACCCTTGCGCCATCCTCAAGAAGACGAGCAAGACCGGAGCCCAGATCCCGATGCTGCTGTAGGTTGGGAGCAGGCCTATAAAAAACGTCGCGACCCCCATGATGAGCAGCGTCAGGACCAACATTGATTTGCGGCCTACGCGATCGCCGAAGTGTCCGCACACTACGCCTCCGATGGGTCTTGCAGCAAATCCAACCGCATAGGTACCAAACGAGGCCAGCGTGCCTGTCAGCGCGTCGTAGTTCGGGAAAAACAGCTTCGGAAAAATAAGAGCGCTGGCGGTTCCGTAAAGGAAAAAGTCATACCATTCGATGGTGGTGCCGACGAGGCTTGCGATCGCCACTCTGTGGATGGACCCACTGCCGGGATTTGATTCTTGCAAAGCAACGCTCCTGTCAGACCTAGATTTTGATTCGAGAAGTAGACTCTCTGTTGGGGCGACTATAATAGCGAATTGCTTCGGCGGAAGCGACCGAAGAGATGATGCGAATTGCCGAAAGGACGAAGGGGCGAAGGGGCGACGCGGGGAGGAGAGACGCGGAGACGCTGCGCCCCTTCGCCCATTCGCATCATCCCCTCATCATTACTGACTGTGACACAACGCAGCGTCGCATTAGTCATCGAATAAGACTGAACAGATCCATCTCGCCCTACCGAATTACCACACAATGACCGACCGGCAGATTTTTGTCGTCTCGGCGTAAGCATAAATAAGTCTTTGCCGAACGCAACGTTCGGCGTAGAAGAGAAGCGAATCATGAATTGGCTTCATCGTTGCTGGTGAGGTTCAATGATCGAGCCTGGGCGAGGGTAAGTACATCGGCTTCGATTAGGAACCCGCCACTCCTTCTTTTCAGTATCCCGACGCAAGATCAGATGAATTTGAGGTCTGCGAATATGGTACGCAAAGATCAAGCTTCGCTGGCTTCAACGAATGGGACGTTGAATGTCCGAAAAGAACCTGGTGAACACCTCGGGCATGTGCTGGACTATCACGATTCCGGGCGTCTGAAGCGGAATTTCTGGCAGTCCTCAACCGCAGCGCCTCGGCGCCGCTTGTTGAAGCTCCGATCGCGACTCTCTTGCAGTGACCGGCACCGGTAAGTTCTTCATCCTCGGCTGAGTCGGCAACAGCCCGATCACAGGCCTTTTTCCTGACTCCGATTCAACCGTTTGGCACTCGAATTGCCATCTCACCACGCAAGTCAGATCACGACCTTCCTAGGAGGTAGCTGCATGTGCAAAACATTCCTGGTGGTGCTCGCAATCAGTACAACCCTTGTGGCTCCGGTAGCTCCCAAATCGCGACCAGAAACTGCAGCCCTGCCCAAAGGCGGCATTAGATCGGTCGCGATCTGGCGACAACCGTCTAACATCAAGACACGGGACCTGTTTTACGGTCCCGGAGGTAAGGCACTTCAACCGAAAGCTCCGTTCAGGTTCATCAAGGAGGATCGTGAGGGAAGTTCGCCTAAATTCGTCATCAAAGATGCGCGCGGAGTGCAATGGAAAGTGAAGCTCGGTGAAGAAGCGGCGCCCGAAACTGTTGCCACACGTTTCTTGTGGGCGGTTGGTTATTTCACCGATGTTGACTACTACCGTTCGGCTTTGCGTGTTGAAGGGCTGCCGAAGCTAGAGCGGGGCAACAAGTATGTATCGCCTGACAATACGGTTCATGGGGCTCGGCTGGAACGAGCAGGTAAGAAAAAGCTGAATGACTGGAGCTGGTTCGACAATAGCTTTGTCGGAACGCGCGAGTTTGACGGTCTCAGAGTAATGATGGCGTTAGTGAATAACTGGGATCTGAAGAATGAGAACAATTCGATTTACAGAGTGAATGGTAACCAACTTCGTTACGTAGTAAGCGATCTGGGCGCTACCTTCGGAAGGACCGGTGGTGGTTGGGATCGTTCGAAAGGTAAGGTAGAGGACTACCGCGAGTCAAAGTTCATTAGCAAGGTCAAACCGAAATATGTTGATTTCGTTCTACACTCCAGACCGCCAGTTCCCTACGCCGTCGCGGTACCTTACTACGTAAACCGCACGCATATGGAAAAGGTGGGCGAACACATTCCGCGCGAAAATGCGAGATGGATCGGGCAGTTGTTGGGGAAACTCTCGAGTAGACAGATCAAGGACGCCTTCCGAGCGGGAGGGTATACAAATGAAAACGCTGATGCCTACGCCTTCACTGTACGCGATAGAATCAGGCAACTAAATCAGCTTTGAACGCGTCGCCAGACGTCATTATTGAGTGTGTAGCGGCGCGGCGAAAGGTGAGGGGTCAGGCTTGAGTTGTTACGACTCGATATCTCTTCTTCCTTTCGGACCGCAGTACCCGACGCAACTTTGAAACAACCAAGCCTGACCCTGTCATACCGTCGCAAAAACGCTTCTTTGCTTAGTAGGTCCCTTTTTGCTCTCAGGCATGCTTGAGTCTTCGGAGAGCGCGCCTTCGATCGGATCATTTAATACTCCTGTAACCCAGCGATTACACTGCGTTGATATACTCAGCCATTGTTCGCGTCTGAGCGGGCGCATCTTAGCCTCCGCGACTGATGCAAAGATATCGATAGCCTGCGAGCCGAGTCATGGGTGCAAACTCGCGACATTGGACGCGGCATGTTCAAAGGAGAGGCATTATGCCCGAGCTTGCTGAAAGAGCCCTGCACACTCGCATTGCACGCTCAGTCGAAGCCATTCGTCGTTCGTTCACGGACAATCTTTTTTATGTGACCGGAAGAAACCTCAAGAACGCCACAACGCTCGACCTCTACGTGGCGCTCGCGTACACGATTCGCGACCGGATGCTGGGGCGGATGGATGCGGCCACAGAGCTTTACAAGCGGGGCGGCGCCAAGACCGTGGCGTACCTCTCAGCCGAATTCCTGCTTGGCCCACATCTGGCCAACAACATTCTCAACCTTAACCTCGGGACAAACGTTCGCGAAGCAATGACGCGCCTCAATCTCGATCTGGATCTTCTCATTGAAGAGGAGGAGGAGCCAGGTCTGGGAAATGGGGGATTGGGCCGATTAGCCGCCTGCTATATGGACTCGCTCGCTACGCTGGAGATCCCGGCCATTGGGTATGGCATCCGGTACGAGTACGGCATCTTCGAACAGGCGATAAAGGACGGTTGGCAGGTCGAGGTGGCAGACGCGTGGCTTCGAAATGGCAATCCCTGGGAGCTACCGAGACAAGAGCGTTACCCTGTGAGGTTCGGCGGTCATGTGGAACACTATCAGGATGAAGATCATCGCCCGCGTGTGCGGTGGATACCCGAGTCCACCATTTACGGAATAGCGTACGACACGCCCATCCTTGGCTATAGTGTTCTCAACGTGAATATGTTGAGGCTATGGAAGTCGGAGGCCCGAGAGGTTTTTGATTTGCAGGCGTTCAATTTTGGTGACTACTACGCAGCGGTGAGCGCTGCCGTGACGGCGGATAATATCAGCAAAGTCCTGTATCCCAATGACGAGCCCGAAGTCGGAAAGGCTCTGCGTCTTCGCCAGCAGTATTTCTTCGTCTCGTGCTCACTTCAGGACATGATCCGTCTCACGCTGAAAGACGGGGGCAACCTTCGACTTTTTCCCGAGCGCTTCGTCGTCCAACTCAACGACACACATCCGGCAATCGCCATCGCCGAGTTTATGAGGCTGCTCGTAGACGAACATCTGATGGGATGGGACGAGGCATGGTCGCTCACGCAACGGTCCTTCGGCTACACCAATCACACATTGTTGCCGGAGGCGCTTGAGACCTGGCCGGTGGACCTTTTCGGGCGAACGCTTCCTCGCCATCTGGAAATCATCTACGAGATCAACGCTCGTTTCCTCGATGATGTGCGCGTCCGATTCATCAACGAACCCGATCGCGTCGCGCGTCTATCACTCATCGACGACGGCTCGCACGATGGCGTCCGGCGGGTGCGCATGGCCAACCTGGCGTGCGTTGGGAGCAGGGCGATCAACGGGGTCGCGCGTCTACACACCGAACTTCTGAAAGACACCGTCCTGAAAGACTTCTACGAGATGTGGCCAGAGAAATTCCAAAACAAGACCAACGGCGTGACTCCGCGGCGATTCATGGCACTGGCGAACCCGCCGCTTGCCGCGCTCGTCGATGAAGTAATCGGTGGCGACTGGCTGCGTCAGCTCGACAAGCTCAGAGGATTGGAGCCCCACGCATCGGACAGCGGTTTCCGAGACCGCTGGCGGTCAATAAAGCGCATAGCGAAGGAACGACTCTCGAATCACATTCAGAGGATTTGCAACATTACCCTGGATCCGGACACGCTCTTTGACATCCAGGTCAAGCGCATCCACGAGTACAAGCGCCAGCACCTTAATGTCCTGCACATTGTTAATCTCTATCATCGCCTGAAACAGAGTCCTTCTCTCGACATCACTCCGCGGACGTTCATCTTCGGCGGCAAGGCGGCTCCCGGCTATCGAATGGCCAAGCTGATTATAAAACTTATCAACTCGGTCGCCGACGTCATAAACCGCGACCCGCAGGTCAATGAAGTGCTCAGAGTGGTGTTTGTGCCGGACTTCAGCGTCAAGATCGGAGAGCGTATCTATCCCGCCGCTGATGTATCGGAACAGATCTCCACCGCTGGCAAGGAAGCATCGGGTACCGGCAACATGAAGTTCACGATGAACGGCGCATTGACCATTGGCACTTTGGATGGAGCTAACGTCGAAATCCGTGAGGCGGTGGGCGAAGAGAATTTCTTCCTGTTCGGAAAAACCGTTGAGCAGGTTTACGAAATCCTCGAGGCGGGTTACGACCCGAAGCGAGTGTACGAAGGAGACGAGGACTTGCGTAACACCATAGATCTGATCAACTCGGGACTGTTTTCTCACCGTGACAGGAGGCTGTTCGATCCGCTAACCGCAAACCTGCTGGATTCCGACCCGTTTCTTGTCTGCGCCGATTTCCGCGAGTACGTCGACTGCCAGGGACGGGTCGGCCTCGAATACCGGGATATTGAGAATTGGGCACGAATGTCGATCCTCAACGTGGCGCGATGCGGGGTCTTCTCATCGGACCGAGCGGTCCGCGAATATTGCAACGACATCTGGAATGTGACACCGCTTCAAACTAAGTCTTGTTAGGGTTTGGTAGTCTATCGGAGCGAGTACCCTTGGTGAGAGTTTGACGTCACCAATGAAACAGACGGGAGCTGGAAATTATCGCCCACTTCCCAAGGGCAACGTTCGCATAAATCAGTTTGAGGAGCTTGAACAGGATCAGGTCCAGGAGACTGTGTCTCGCTAGCCTTCGTGCAAGTTGGACGTCAGGGCAATCTGTTGCTGCTCAATTCACCCCGCTTGCCTGTACGTGTAGATGAACCTGTAGACGAAAGAAAACGGCTACCACCTGGTAGCCGTAAGTCATAGGATTCAACAAAATGAGCCGTGCAGGACTCGAACCTGCGACCCGCTGGTTAAAAGCCAGCTGCTCTACCACCTGAGCTAACGGCCCGTCATAAACCGCGCGACACCTGCACGTAATGAGTCAGGTGATCGTCACAAACGCCTGATCATAGCGGGCGTTCAAACCATGAGTCAACCCAGGCAACATTTTGACATGCCTACTCGATAGTAATCGGCATTTTCGGCTTCTAAATCCTGGCCGCGCATGCGAAAGCCCGCGCCCCCCTCGCTCCCGCCTGCCTCCGAACACTGTTTCGAAGAAGTCGCTGAACCCGCTCTGCGTGCGCTGGCCGCCGAACAGATCGCCGAAGTCGTCGTACTCGACCCGCATGCCCTCCCAGTCTGGTGGCGGAGTGAAGTCGGCTCCAGCTTTCCAGTTCTCTCCGAGTTGGTCGTATCAATTGCGCTTCTCGTGATCCGACAGAACCTCGTAGGTTCGTTTACCTCTTTGAATTTCTCTTCGGAGGGTTTGTCGCCAGGGTTTACGTCAGGGTGAAGCTTGCGAGCAAGCTTTCGGTAGGCCTTCTTGATCTCATCCTCAGTCGCCGTTTTTGAAACACCGAGGACTTCATAGTAGTCTCTGAACTTCACCGCCATGGCATAACGTACGAACTCTGCGGTCAGCGGGCCACAAGTACTCGCGCAGGCCGTAGGATCTCGTCTCCCCAACGGTACCCGCGCTGCAGCTCGTCAACTACCGTTCCCGGTTCATACTCATCGCTGTCCGTTGAAGCTACGGCTTCGTGGAGATGAGGATCGAAACTTTCGCCGAGGCTCTCGAATGGGGCAATGCCTTGCGACTCCAACTGACGCAGCAGCCGGCGTCGAATTGACCGCACGCCTTCAATGATCGATGCGGGATCGTCGTTTGTATGTTCAAGCGCCCGATCAAAGGCGTCCAGAGCCTCGAGTAAGGGACCAATGATCTCGCGCTTACCGGCCCGCGAGGCCTCTGCCTGGTCTCGTTGAACGCGCTTGCGATAGTTGTCGAAGTCGGCGAGGGCTCGCAGGTACAGATCGTTCTTTTGACGCAGTTCTTCTTTGAGTTGATCGATCTCGGATTGCTCGTCGTCTTCAGACCGCTCGTCTTTCCTGGTTGTCTCAATCACGAAAAGCCCCTGAGTGCACGGCGGCGTGGACACCGTGCTTCCGGCATCGCATCCCGCCAGAACATTATGCGCCCGCGGAGCTATTTTTTCTCTCGCCGAGCTAAGTTTTTCTGAAATCCGCATCAATTACGTCATCGTCACCGCCAGACTGAGTTCCTCCGGGACCCGTCCCGCGCTGGGCTCCCGCCGAGGTCGCCTGGCTGTAGGCGGCCGATGACAGGTCGTAAGCAACTTGTCTTCAGGTGAATACCCAATCGGCAATAAAGGGATTACTAGTGCTAATCTCAAGTGCGGCCGGCGGGAGAGTTTTAGATTGCGAGGTCTTGCGTTAGACCTTTGGCTGCTGTTTCAAGAGTTGCTCAACCTCCTCAAGTCTTGGCAGGCTTGTCCGCGCGCCGACCTCGCGGCAGTTCAACGCAGCCACGGCGTTAGCGAATCTAAGCGTCTCTTCGACCGACATCCCCGCGAGCAAGCCGTAGATGAATCCTCCGTGAAACGCATCTCCTGCTCCGGTCGTGTCCCTGCACTCAACCTCGAAGCCGCGCGATTCGATCCATTGCCCCCCAAGGAGACCGATTACTCCTTCGCGCCCAACTGTCGCAGCCACAAAATGCGATCCGGTTTGATCGGCGAGTTCGATCAAACCTTTTCGCAGGTCGCTCTCGCCGGTGGCGCGTCTGGAGAAGTCGGACGAGCAGATCAGAAAATCGATCAGCGGAAGCAGTTCGTGGGTTCCCGGATAGTAGTTATCGATGTCGAGCACTGTCGGAACTCCGGCCTGCCGCGCAAACTCCGCTGCGCGTATTGAAGCTGCCACGTTGTGCCCGTCAAGATGAAGCACCCGTCCCGCGGTTACCGCGTTGCGGTCGACTTCGTCGGGTTGAATGATCAGCTTGTCATCTCGGTGCCACAGAATTGTTCGTTCACCGGTTGGCGCGTCAACGATAATGAACGCCAACTGTGACTCTGCTCCCTGTGCAACCATCACCTTCGACACGTCCACGCCTTCGCTGGAAATGGACTTGAGCTGAAACTCTCCTGTTTCATCAGACCCGACTTTGCCGATGTAGGAGGTTCGAAGGCCCAATCGCGCAAGTGTCACCATTGCAGTTGCGCACTGTCCGCCCGGGGCTCGGAGGTGAGACGAGAATTCAAGTTTGGTATTGAAGTCGGGAAAGCGAGGAACGACGATCAGGTGGTCTACTGCGTTGAGTCCGAAGGCGACCGCATCGAACGGTTTACATGTGGGGATTTCAAGACCGAATCGCATCTGAATCCGCCGAGCGTCGCGAGCAGGCGAGACGAGATTCCGACTCGCCTGTCCGCGATTCGGCAGTCTACTTGGATTGCTGACTCACCGCGTTATTTGTCAGCAGCGTGACTTCCACTCGACGATTCTGTTCTCTCCCTTCGAGGGTGTCGTTGCTCGCCACCGGCCGTGAAGCGCCGAAGCCGAGCAGCGACATTCGGAACAGCGGGATTTTGTGATGCTCCGCGAGGTAGCGTCTAACCGATTCAGAGCGAGCCTGACTCAGCAACTCGTTCTTGGTTGGATTTCCCTCGGCAGATGCGAATCCTTGAATCTCGAGAAGGAAGCCGTTGCGGTCGCGGATTTGACTTGCGAGCTCGTCAAGCGCGCTCGCAGCCTCAGGCGACAAGTCGGCTTTGTTCGCCTCAAACTGTACGGTTACGGTCTTCTGAGTGGTGTACTTATCGAGGTTCGCGCGAAGGTCTGTGATTGATTGTTCGACGCCGCCGACTCTCGTGTTCGCTTGTTCGGCTGAAGATGCGGCTCGGTCGGCCTGCTGTTGAGCGCGATCTGTGCGCTGACGCACGTCCTCGATATCCCGGGAGAGCCGGCTGATATCCTGCGTGTTACGGCGGGAGGTCTCTTCCAGTTCTCCGGTTCGATTTTCGAGCGGCGTGACTCGCTCGTTGACTCTGTTTCTGACGTATTTCTTGGTTGCGCAGGCGCTGCCTGTAACGATTGCAAGCGCGATAACGAATACAGCAATCGCTCTGAGCTTCATTCGTGCGGCCTCCGTTGAACTTGATTTAACCAATCCCTGCGGTTTGAAACACCGCGAAGATCAACTTAGAAAGATCAGCTGCAAGGAAACAGCCTGCGGAGACCAGCGTAGTCTCGGGCGGGCTTCAATTTGATGTCATTTGCCGAAGAATCACTCGGCGAAATATACTTTCAGGGCAACTTAAGTTAATACACAAAAGCAATTTGGGAGTCAAGAAGTGATGAACCGCGCCCCTGACAAACGGACCGCGACTCTGATAGCCGCCATTGTTTCTCTATCCGCCTTCGCCTTACCCCGCGACGCAGTCGCTCGCGAGGACTGCAAGGCCCCGGAGCTGGTCTGCAAGGCCGCGTCAAACCAGGATCGTTCTTTGTACTTCAGAGACCATTGCCGCTACCAGCAAAAGATTCACATCGAGCGGTTCAAGGTCCGGACAGATGGCGAACAAATGGAGGAGACGCGCGACACTACGGTGCAGGTCGAGCCCGCACGACAGCCGGACAAGACCGGACAGACTCCGGTCAACGTCAAAGTCACCGCGGATACCGACAAGAAAGGAAATCCGCGAGATAACGTGAAGCAAGATGAGCGCACGTTGCTTTCGTTTGGAGCGGTGTGGGATCTGGCGTTCTTTCCGTTGCTGCCCGAACAACTGAAGTACTACAGCTTTCAGGAAGTGGTGTCGGACCGCAAAGGCGAACGGTGGTTCAGGTTCGTTCCCAAGCCGGAGGTGACGTCGGTTCCGCTTGCCGCCGGTGTCGCCCAGCTCGACGAACTCACCGGCGAAGTCTTGACGATAAAGATTGAATCCCTTCATAACCTCGACTCTCTCGACAAGGAGGCGTCGAAGCTGCGGTCCTTCAACGCTACAATAGACTACAACCAGTACGAGGGGACGTTGCGCATGCCCAGTCTTGCGTCCGGGAGCGGTGTTTCGGGAATCAGAAGGTTTGAGGGGAATTTCAGATTCAGGTTTGAAGAGGGCAGATACCTGCCTCTCTATAAGATGGACTGAAGATTGAAGTCGTTCCCGGCGCAACCGCGGATCGGTCGTTGTCGTGAGAACCTCGGATGTCGCTCCAGGAGAAACTGAAGAACCTGCCTGCCGAGCCAGGCTGCTACCTGTATAAGGACAGCCGCGGCAAAATCATCTACGTCGGAAAGGCGAAGAATCTTCGCAATCGCGTCCGCCAGTACTTTCACTCAGATCGAATCCACGACGTCAAGACAACCGATCTGGTTGCGCGCATCACCGATGTCGAATTGATAGTGACCGACAACGAGATCGAAGCGCTTGCACTTGAATGCAATCTGATCAAGAAGCACAAGCCGTTGTTCAACGTCCTTCTGAAAGACGACAAGCAGTACCCGCACATCAAGGTTACAAACGAGAAGGCACCGCGTGCCACGATCGCGCGAAAGATTCTCAAGGATGGCGCGCACTACTTCGGTCCGTTCTTACCGATCGGGCTCGCTTGGAATACGCTCGATCTGATCAACAGGAATTTCCAACTCCGCACGTGCACGATGGAGATCAACGGCAAGGCGGATCGGCCGTGTCTCGAATATCACATCAAGCGGTGCCTGGGTCCATGTGTCCGCACGCTCTGCACGCTGGAGCAATACGACGATGCGGTACACGACGTCGAATTACTGCTCCAGGGCAAGACCGATGACCTTGAGACAAAGCTGAAGGGCCGGATGCTGGAGGCATCCGAGGAGTTGCGGTTTGAAGCGGCGGCTCATTATCGAGATCAGCTCAAGACGATTCAGAAGCTCGGAGAGCAGCAGAAAATGATGGTGATCACTCGCGAAGACATCGACGTGTTTGGCTACTATCGCGAGGACCGTCTTCTGGCGTTGTCGCTGTTCACGATGCGCGAAGGTCGCGTAGTCGGGAAAAGGGAGTTCTATTGGGAGGACGTCACTGAACCGTTTGATCCGTCGATATTCGTCGAGCAGGCGCTGAAGCAGTACTACTCCGCGGGCGACTATGCGCCGGGCGAAGTTTACGTGCCGGTGGATTTTGAAGACCAGGCGTTGCTGGAACAATACCTGTCGCTTCAGCGGGGCAGGCGGGTACGGATAATCGCACCTCAACGGGGCGTCAAGCGGGATTTGATCGATCTGGTTGAAAAGAACGCGCGGCTGAATTTCGACCAGCGGTTCAGGATACAGCGTCCGGATATGGCGAAGGTGCTGGCTGAGCTGCGCGAAGTGCTTGAGCTTCCGACGTTGCCTGATCGGATCGAGTCGTTCGACATCTCGAACATTCAAGGGGCAGAAAACGTCGCGTCGATGGTTGTGTGCGAGCACGGGGTGATGAAAAAGAGCGACTATCGAAAGTTCAAGGTTCGATCGGTCGAAGGGCGCGCGGATGATTTTCAATCGATGTACGAAGTGGTAGGCAGGAGATATTCACGGCTGCTGAGGGAGGAGAAGCAACTTCCTGATCTGGTGCTGATTGACGGCGGGAAGGGTCAGCTGGCGGCAGCGGCTCGGGCGCTTCATGAAATCGGGCTCGAAGCGCTGCCGACTGCGGCGATCGCAAAGCGGGAGGAGCTGCTGTTTCTGAAGGGCCGAGAAGAGCCGGTAAGGATTGATCATCATTCTCCGGTGCTGCATCTGGTGCAGATGATTCGCGACGAGACTCATCGATTTGCGGTCACGTATCATCGTCAGCGGAGAAACATGCGTGATTTTCGATCGGAGCTGACGTCGATCCCTGGTGTTGGGGAGAAGCTGCGGTCTCGGCTGCTACGGCATTTTGGGAGTTTGAAGCGCGTCTCTGAGGCTAGTGCCGCTGAGTTGAGTCCATTTGTTGGGGCTCGGCAAGCTGATCGGATCGTGCGTCATTTTAGTGACATGCGGGTGCTCGAACGCGACCTCGAAGAATAAGTCACGCAATCTCAAATTTTCAACTTCTCACAGGGCAACATCTGCCGCCTTTCCACTCATCACAAGTCCGGACCAGATCAGGCATCCAGAATCAAAGACTGCCCAGGCGCAAAGTTCAAGCCCAGGCGGAGATCACTCTTGGACAACGCGAGGTCGACGATGGAAAAAAGTGCAGTGAGCCGATTTACCAAGAACATTGGCCTGAAGCCTTTCACAAAACGGGCCGCCCTGAGCCTCCTTGTTTTCCTGCTCCTGGCAGTGCTGGCCGCCCCTTTGTTCGAATCGACTGCAGCGGCAGCTACTAAAAAGCGGAACTGTAGCTGCAAACCAGCTCTCAAACGCAGGACCCGATCGGCGCGCACCGCAAGCTCGTTGGCGCACTCCGGCGCCAACGCCTCCGTGGTGGGGCCGGTGTTTGCGACCTATACGCTACCCGCAAATCAGACTTTTCGAGTTCGCCTGAATCAGGGATTGAGCTCGGAAAAGTCGCGTGTCGGGGAGCGATTCACCGGAACGGTAATGCTCCCGGTCTACGCCGGCGGCGTTGAGGTGGTTCCAGCGGGCTCAACAGTAGAAGGACGAATCACCAAGGTTACACCGGCACAGACTCGTGGCAGGGAAGGACGGCTCGCGGTGGCATTTGACACCCTGGTGCTGCCTGACGGAACAAAACAGCCCGTTGATGGCGTTCTGACTGACCTTCAGGACGAACGCGGCGGACGCGTGGACGAAGAAAGCCAGGTGAGCGGTAAATCTTCCGACATGAGAAACGTCGGGTACATCGGCGGCGGCGCCGCAGGCGGCGCGATACTCGGCGGCGTTGTTGGTGGGGGCAAGGGCGCGGGCATCGGCGCGGCAGTAGGGGCGGGCGCAGGCGTTGCGGGCGTTATGCTTCAGAAAGGCCACGAAGCCGAGATTCGCAGCGGCGCCGAAGTCGGAATGCTTACGACTCAGCCGATCACCTTCAAGGTCCGTGAGCGGGACCGAGACCGATAGAACATCCAGATAGACCATCCAAATAGAACCATCCGGATAGACCATCCAGATAGACCATTGGGGCAGTATGCGGCGCGAACCTCGCCGCATACTGCCTAACCGACGGCTCCATTTTGTGGCGAAACTACGCTGCTACAAATGTGCGTAAGCGCCCCGAAGCGGCGCAAAGACTTGACCCTCAGTCGAAATCTGTTCACCAGCCGAACCCAATAATCAGCTTGAGTTAAAGACTTATATTGATCCTGACCCCGCCAAGGCTGGATGGCATCGCGCTTGCCCCCAGCACAACCGATCTCGAGTGGCGCGCATTACGCCGTGACAGGCGTGGCCCGGTTGGTGACTTGGGGACGAGCCCGCCGGGCCCGCGCCGTATTTTTTTTCGGGCAACCCGCATGGGGGGCCAGAAGAATCAAAGTGTCAGGCAGCGACCCGATATTAAATAACGCTGGTAGAATCGTCCTTTCGAGGCAGTCCGACACTCGGGTCGCTGCTCCCAACCAATCATCCCCTGAGAATTCTTAGCAATCTCTTCACGATATTCGGTTCACGATTGATTTGCCACGCGCGTCCTTCTGCCGTCTACAACAAACCCTTCACTCAAGACGATTCGAACCGCCTCCGGGTAGGCGATGTGTTCCTGTTCAAGAATTCTCGCCGACAATGACTCTACTGTATCGCTGTCATTCACCGGGACCGCTCGCTGGAGCACAATCGGGCCACGGTCCAGTTCTTCATCGACAATATGAACTGTGCAGCCGGTGATCTTTACTCCGTGCCGTAGCGCCTGCTCCTGCGCATTGAGCCCTGGAAAAGCCGGAAGCAGGCTGGGGTGAATGTTCAGTACCCTGTGGTGAAACGCGCGTAAGAACTCGGCACTCACCAATCTCATGTACCCCGCAAGGCAAATCAGACTGACGTCGCGCGTGTTCAACTCCGCGATAACCTGCCTGTCGTGTTCTTCACGGGTCTTTTCCTTGTGTGAGAGAACGAGAGTCTCTACGCCTTGCTTGCTCGCGGCTTCCAGACCAGGGGCGGACTCGACGTTGCTTATCACGACAGCCGCCTTGGCGTTCAGGCGTCCCGCTTCGATTGCTTCAAGCAATGCCAGCATGTTGGACCCGCGTCCAGAGATCAGAATTGCAATACGTGGCGTGACCATGTTCGCAATTGTCATTTCGCGGGCACGATAGCCGAAGCGCGTGGAGCTTTGCAAGAGACTCGCTCTTTGTAGAGTGCCCATTCGAAGAAAAAAAAGGGCGCGCGGTGTGGCCACCACGTGCCCTTGGAGTTTAGCTCAAGACACCAGTCGTTTACTGCTTAGAAGATGAGCTTCAGAGCGAACTGCACTTGCCTGGACGAACCGAAATCGCCCGTCGGAAATCGCGTGTTTTGAATAACCCCGAATGTAGCGCTGCCCTGCTGCACGACTCTGCCGGGCTGACCAAAATTGGGGTGGTTGAACAGGTCAAAAAACTCGGTGCGGAACTGCAGTCGAACCGATTCCGTGATTTTCGTAGTCTTCAACACTGAGAAATCCAGATTCTTGAAGTCGGGTCCGATGATCACGTTTCGGCCGAGGTTCCCAAAATGACCGACCGCAGCGTTGCCCACTACCGAGACAGGCAAAGCGAAAGTCGACCCGGCCGGGCAGGCGCTCGCAAGCCGAGGATCGCAAACCTTATTCGAGAACCACTGGTTTGGAGTACCGGTTACGACTATCGGGCCCAGCACGTCCGGGCGTAACGTCGCCACTCCGGTAAAGGCGGTACCGTTCAATTGACCGAACGCGCTTCCAGCCGCCGCACCGGGCACAAGCTGCAGTGCAGTGCCGACGAACAGGTTGACCGGGTTTCCGCTTTGCAGTTGTGCGATTGTGGTGACCTGCCATCCCTCGACGAGCCGATTGCCTTTGAAAGGAAGTTCGTAGATCGCGCTGACCACGAAGCGGTGCCTGGCATCGAAATCCGAAAGCCCATAGTCGCCTCGCACGTTATTGCTGTCCTGCACAACGACTCCCTGAGAGTTCAGCGAATTGAAGTCCAGCGATTTTGAAAACGTGTAAGAGGCGTTAAACTGGAATCCTTTCGACAGCCGTTTGTTTACCGTAAGCCACAGCGCGTTGTACGACGAATTCCCAGGGTGATCGACTTCCGTGATGTTTCCGAGGCCCTTGCCCGGCGAGATGGGACTTGAGTCGGGTATTTTCAGGAATGGTCTGACGCCGTGCACCAACTGATTCAAGTTGCGCGACAGGCGCAGATTCGTTCCTTTCGACCCGAAGTAGCCCACCATCACTCCCAGCGTGGGCGTGATCTCGCGCTGGATGTTCAGGTTCCAGGACTGAATGTATGAGTTGTGAAAGTCCTCGTTAACCGCGGCGGGCGCAAGCGCCGGACTCTGATTCCTCGGATCCAGCGCCGTTATGATCGCGCTCTCGAGCCTCACCGGCCCAGTGAAAGTCAGAGGCGTTGCCAGCGGCGGATTTGCCGACAACGGCGTGATCAGATTCGTCACGGGCTGGTCGGCAAGAATGCTGTAGCCCGCTCTGACGCTGGTCTTGCCATCCTTGAACGGATCCCACACGAATCCGACTCGCGGCTGCCAGTTGTGCTTCGCTTCGTAGATTTCGTCGATCGAGTCTCCGACCCGCACCAGAGTGCCTGACTTCGGATCAAAATTGACGAAGCGATCGAACCTCTCCTTCGGGGACATGAAGTAATCGTCTCGCAGACCGACCTCGATCGTGAGATTCGGGCGAAGTTTTATGCTGTCCTGAACAAACAGTCCGAGCGCCCGAGTCACAATGGCGTTCGAAACATCGCCGATCGTTACGTTGAACGAGTTGCCGTTGCCCAGGATGAATGTGTCAGCGCTTGCGAAGCCGAACGTGCCAATGTTCCTGTTGAAGTTGTTGTTGTAGAAACTCCGGAACTCACCGCCGAACTTCAGCGAGTGTATGCCTCGCAGATAACTCGCGCTGTCAGAGAACACAACTGCGGTATCCCCTCGTCCCTGCGGGAATCCGGCGGGACCGCCGAAGTTCATACCCAGCCCGCCAACCGTCACCTGCGGCAGACCGATATCCTCGTTGATTCCGTTGTGGATGCCCAGGTCGGCCGGATTCATCTGGTTGTTCGGAGTGAACGTTATGAATATCCGGTTATACCCGAACCTCGCTTCGTTGACGAGCCTCGGCCCAAACGTATGCGTCTCGTTGAGAGTGAAAATCTGGCGTCGCGACTCTCGTGTGTCGCCAAAGTTCGGCACGGTGTTGCCCTGCAGCGTAGGCTCTCCGCGCATGTCGCGCTGTATCGCGTAGTAGCCATGCAGGCGGTCGTCCTTTCCAAGCGATTGGCTTACATCGAGAGTCCACTGGTCGAGGTTGACCGGGGCGGTTGCCGAGCCTTGAAACTTGCCGAGATCCTTGCCGGCCGAATCCTTTACTACGCTTGTGGCATGCGGCAGCAGTGCTACCAGGTTCTTGATGACCGGATCGGTGATGCTGTTGCGCTGCTGATCCGTTAGCACATTGCTGTTGACAGTTAAGCCCTGTCTCTGCCGGAGGCCCTCATAGCTAAAAAAGAAGAACGTCTTGTCCTTTACGATCGGGCCGCCAAGCGCCGCTCCGAACTGGTTGCGTTTGAAAGGGGGCTTCTTTAGGTCGAAGAAATTAGCGGCGTCCAGTACGTCGTTGCGGAAGAACTCAAACGCTTCGCCGTGAAAGTTGTTAGTGCCCGAGCGAGTTGCAATATTGACGATCGCTCCGGAGTTGCGGCCAAACTCGGCGCTGAACGTCGAATTGTCGACCTTGAACTCCTGGACGGTGTTGATCGACGGCTGAAACGTAATCTGGTTTTGAACCATGTCGTTCAGGTTCACGCCGTTGATCATGAAGTTGACCGTATCTTCTCGGTTTCCTGCGGTGTTGAACGCGAACGAGCCCTGCCCGCGCAGAGGCGCAGTCAGGAAGCCGTTCTGCGGCGGAGTCACCGAACCCGGAATGAGGAGTCCCAGATCTACAAAGTGCCTGCCGTTGAGAGGGATCTCCTGCACAGTTTTGGAGTTTATGACCTGGCCTACCGTGACGGTGGTTGTCTCGAGAACCGGCGCGTCTCCGGTTATGGTGACCTCCTGGGCGACGCCTCCGACCTTAAGTTGGAAATTCTGAACTGCGGTCTGGCTCACCTCCAGAGTGACGTCATTGATTACTTGCGCCTGGAACCCGTCCGCGCGGACTTCCACCCGGTAAACGCCTACGGGCAAACCGGCGACTTGATACGCGCCCTTGCTGTCGGTTATTGCCTCACGTTCGGCGCCGGTGCCCTGGTTGCGCAGGATTACTTTGGCCCCGGTGACTACTGCACCGGATTGATCGGCTACGGTTCCCTGGATGGTGGCGGTGGACTGCGCCAGCGCCGGGAAGCTGAGAGTCAAAACTGATGTGAAGAGAACAAGGCGGACTAAGAATGCCTTGAGCATTTGGGACCTCCTCGTACGGACAAAAAATCCTCAAAACGCATTGAGGGTGCGGTGCCGCTGGTTGGAACGTGTCGTCGCCGATCATTGAGAGGTCCGGCGACAACTTGCGTCTAGACTAATCCCGGGCTCGCACACTCCGGGGCTGCACATCCCTGTCGACTATTCGTTCTTTGCTTGAGTTCGCCTGTTTTGAGTCCTTTTTTCCTGAGCCTGAAAGTGAGCGCTAACCGGCGTCCTCTATTATCGCCACTACTGCCGGCGTCTATCCCATCCGGTTACATCACAGCCGGACCTTACAGCCGTCTTCGTTACGGACACCTTGTTGTTTACTGAACAAAAAGTTTATCACGAATAATTGTTCCAGGAAAATGGAACAATCTTAGAACGGAATGAAACTGTTCCAGGCAGTAGGCAGAGGCGAAACCCGAAACCGACTCTTCCAACCCGAAAACCGGAAACTGCTGCTTGTCTTTGACCGAGGGCCTCAATAAACTAGCGCCCTGTGAGCATTCAGCGAATCCAGGCGATCGCCTCCGAAAGCGTCGCCGTCAAACAGCAATTCTTTAAAGACAATGCCGAGCTCGTAGCCGAAGCCGCCTCCCTGCTCATCTCCGCCATTCGATCCAATGGCAAGATACTTGTTTTCGGAAACGGCGGCTCTGCGGCAGACGCGCAACATATCGCGGCGGAGCTCGTCAATCGATTGAACTACGACCGCCCCCCGATCGCCGCGCTGGCACTGACGACCGACACCTCCATCCTGACGTCGGTCGCGAACGACTCGTCCTTCGACGAACTCTTTGAACGCCAGCTCCGCGCCCTGGGCAGAGCGGGCGATCTGGCTCTCGCGATCTCGACCAGCGGCAATTCGCCAAACGTGTTGCGCGCCGCTTTTGCCGCGCGCGAGATCGGGATGCCCGTCGTAGCGCTGGCCGGACGCGACGGAGGAGAGCTCGCCGCTCTGGCCGACGTTGCGCTGGTGGTCCGAGCCCAGTCAACTCAACGCATACAGGAAACTCACATCACGATTGCGCACATACTCTGCGAGTTGATCGAAAGCGAGTTGTACCCGCAGGTTTGAACGGCGAATGGTTCGATCAGCCCTTTGCAAGCAAGAAAACCAGCCAGGGGCGAGGTAGAAAGATGCTAAAGGAATTCAGGGAATTCATCATGCGCGGCAACGTGCTGGATCTCGCGGTCGGCCTGATCATCGGCGCCGCGTTCGGCAAGATCGTGACGTCCTTCGTGGGTGACATCCTGATGCCACCGGCCGGAATGGTACTGGGCAAGGCTGACTTCGCCAATCTGTTCATAAGCCTCTCCGGAACAAAGTACGCTACCCTGGCAGAGGCGAGGGCGGCCGCCGCCCCGACTATAAACTACGGACTCTTTATCAACGCGGTCATCGACTTCCTGATCGTAGCGTTTGTGATCTTCCTGGTCATCCGCGCCGCCAACAGACTCAGGCGACCAAAACCGGAAGAGGCGAAGGAGCCGGACACTAAAGAATGCTCGTTCTGCTATTCGTCGATTTCGATCAAGGCAGTCAGATGTCCGAACTGTACCTCCCAACTTGCCGCGGCGTAGTGAGTGATAGATGTCCAGGTACAAGTTCGAACCCATCGACCTGTTTGCGGTAACAACCTATCCGCTCGCCTCGAGGCCGAGCAAAGTCACCGTCGATCAATTCGCAGAACCGCTTCGCGCCGGCGCAACTCTCAAAGACTTCCTGCACGGCTTGCCGTCGATACTCGCAGGGCGTGAACTTGCGGAGCTTGCGTCTCTGATTCGCGCTGCCAGGCAGAACGGGCGAGCGGTGATCGCGGGAATAGGCGGTCACATAGTCAAGGTCGGACTCTCTCCCGTGCTGCTGGATCTGATGGATCGCGGATACATCACCGCTTTCGCCATGAACGGCTCGGCGATGATCCACGATTTCGAAATTGCGCTGGTGGGAGCGACGTCCGAGGACGTGGATGCGACGCTGGGAACGGGAGCCTTCGGTGGAGCAGAAGAAACCGGTCGGATTATCAACGAGGCCGCTCAAAGCGGCGCGCGTGACGGCCTCGGCATGGGCGAAGCGGTTGGCCGGCGGTTGTCAGAGCTGAGCCCGTCTCACGCCGGCAATTCAATTCTGACGTCGGCCTACAAGTCGGGCGTTCCGGTGACTGTCCACGTTGCGCTTGGAACCGACATCGTTCACATCCACCCTGCTGCGGACGGCGCGGCGATAGGTCAGACCAGCTTTCAGGATTTCCGGCTGCTTTGTTCGATCGTTCGCGAACTCGACGACGGCGGGATCTACTTGAATCTCGGATCTGCCGTAGTCCTGCCAGAAGTCTTTCTTAAGACGGTAACAGTAATCAGGAACCTCGGACACCGCCTTGAGTCGTTCGCCACCGCGAATTTCGACTTCATCCAGCAATACAGGCCGCTCACCAATGTTGTACGGAGACCGGTTGCCGGAAGCGGGCGTGGGTTTTCATTCATTGGGCATCACGAGTTGATGATACCTCTGCTGGCTGCGATGATTCTCGAAGGTTGACTGGACGGCCGATCGAGTCTACAGATGCAGTTCATTCTTGATAAAAATCAGCGCGCGAGTCTGTTTGAGCAGGCGCGCGAACAGATGATAACTGCCTTGCATACCGGCAGCCTCACGCCGGGTGACCGTTTGCCGAGCGTACGGCAGACGGCCCAAAGAAACAACATCAATCTGAAGACTGCGTTCGCCATTTATCAGCGACTGCGCGATGAAGGCTACGTCGAGTTACGTACGGGCTCGGGGGCGTACGTGCGCAGCATCGAGAGCGTCGGGTTGGATCAGGCTTATTGCCGCTCGGTGTTCGACCTGATCAAGGCGAACGTTTCTCAAGCCTCGCGACTGCAACTGACTCCGGAAGAGTACAGCAGGCTGGTGGGCCGCTTTGTTGACCGCACCACGCTGAAGCCGATACAGATCGGCGTAGTGGAATGCAACGACGAGCAGATCAATTTGTTTTCGGCTGAGATATCCAGCCGGCTGAGCGTACGTTCGCATCCGGTTCTGATAAAGCGGTTCCATAAACCGGACAAGCGATGGTCGACTCTGTTCGAGAGAATGGACTACTTTGTTACCACCGATTATCACTTCAACGAGTTGAAGCATCTGGCGAGGCCCTATAACAAGCGGATTTTGAGACTTCATTTGAATCCCGCGTTCGTGCCAACACTGGTGCACGCCGCCAGGCGCGGCCGGGTATTGATGATCGTGTCCAATGCGGATTTCTTTCCTGCGTTTCGTAGAACATTGCTTGGTCTGGGCGCGGGGGCGTCTGCGCTTGAGCACATCACCGCGATGGACGCGACGAATCACGCGCGAATACGCGCGGCCGCCGCGACCGCTAGTTCGGTGTACATCTCGCCTCTGTGCGATTCGCGAATACGTCGACTGATTCCACGAGCGGTAGAGAGACTTGAGGTCGAGACGACGCTGGCACCCGATTCGCTGGAAATGCTCGAGGCAGTGTTGCTGGTCCACAGTTAAGAGCGAAGGGGCGAAGGGGCGACGCGGAGATGCGGGGACGCGGGGACCTCGGTAGATAAACGAGGTCACCGCGTTACTGAATCCGTTCCGGTCGCCTTTCGCCCCTTCTCCGACATCTCCGCGGCGCCGCGTCCCGACTTCCCTCGTCTTTCCACACGCCGCCAGACACGTGTAAAATATCTGATTCTCATGCGCCCTTGACTACAATCCGAAACAGTACGCACAGGAGGTAGGATGGAGTTCGAGCTGAACGAGGACCAGCTACAGATTAAGCGCACCATCCGTGAGTTCGCCGAGGGAGAGCTCCGGCCTCACGCTATCGAGTGGGATGAAACTCAGCACTTTCCCGTAGAGCTGCGGCCTAAATTCGCCGAACTGGGAATTATGGGCGTCCTGGTGCCGGAACAATACGGCGGCGCCGGTCTTGGTTACGTCGAATACGCCATCATCATGGAGGAACTCTCAAGAGTAGACCCCGCCATAGCCCTGTCCATTGCGGCCCACAACTCGCTCGGGAGCGGTCATATTCTTGTTGCCGGCAATGAAGCCCAGAAACAGAAGTACCTCACGCCTCTCGCAAAAGGCGATCAGTTCGCGGCGTGGGGACTGACCGAACCCAGCTCCGGCTCGGATGCAAGTTCGATGCGCACCACCGCTTCGCGCCGCGATGGGGGCTGGGTACTCAACGGCTCAAAGAACTTCATTACCAACGCAACCGTCGCAGATACTACAGTCGCGTTAGCCATCACCGATCGGACTACGGCTAGTCACGGTATCTCGGCATTCATCATCGAGCGGGGAACTCCAGGGTTCACCGTGGCGAAGAAAGAAAACAAGACGGGCATGAGGGCAAGCGATACGGCAGCGCTGGTGTTTGACAGTTGTTTCGTGCCGGAATCAAATCTGATCGGAGAAGTCGGGCAAGGCTTCATACAGGCGATGAAGGTGCTGGATGGGGGGCGCATTTCAATCGCCGCCTTGTCGGTGGGAATTGCTCAAGGCGCGTACGAAGCAGCGTTGAAGTACGCAAAGGAAAGAACCCAATTTGGCCGGAGCATTGCTGAGTTTCAGGCGATTCAGTTCAAGATCGCGGACATGGCCACTCAAATCGAAGCCGCGCGACTATTGACCTACCGCGCAGCCATGTTGAAGAACCACGGCAAGGTGACTACAAAGGAGTCTTCGATGGCCAAGTTGTACGCGAGCGAAGTAGCGGTTCGAGTCGCTGAGGAGAGCGTTCAAATTCACGGCGGCTACGGCTATATAAAGGACTATCCCGCTGAGAAGTACTGGCGCGACTCAAAACTGTGCACGATCGGTGAAGGCACCAGCGAGATCCAGCGGACAGTGATCGCCAGACAGGTGCTTCGAGGGCCCGAATAATCGCTGCGCTTCTATGACCCTTTCTGAAGATAGAATTCTAGCCGGCGACAAGCGGTCAATAGCCAGAGCCATCAGCGCAGTCGAAGACGGCCGCCCCGAAGCAACCGAGCTGCTCAAGAAGTTATATCCGCGTACCGGGCGGGCTCTGGTCATTGGAATAACCGGGGCTCCCGGAGCTGGGAAGAGTACTCTGGTCGACCGGCTTGCGTTCCATTACCGGCAAGCCGGCGACCGGGTCGGAATCATCGCAGTCGATCCTTCCAGTCCTTTTACCGGTGGCGCCATCCTCGGAGACAGAATCCGAATGCAGGCGATGGCTACGGATCCCGGGATCTTCATCCGCAGCATGGCGTCGCGAGGGCACTTGGGTGGTCTGGCTCGCGCAACCGGCGACGCGGCCGCGATTCTGGATGCAGCCGGCTTTGAAATAGTAATCATCGAGACGGTAGGCGTCGGACAGGACGAAATCGATGTAGTCAAGACCGCCAGCATCACTGTCGTAGTGCTGGTTCCGGGTATGGGCGATGGTATTCAGGCCTTGAAAGCTGGCATTATGGAGATAGGCGACGTCTTTGTAATCAACAAAGCCGACAGGGAGGGAGTTCTCAGGACCGAGCGTGAGCTCGAGTTGCTGCTGTCGATCTCACAGCGGCCGGATGGCTGGGTCCAGCCTATAGTGAAGACCGTGGCCACCGAGGACAACGGGCTGGACAAACTCGCCGATGCGATAGCAAGCTATCGTGATTTCATCGAGGCTCGCGCGATCGATCATGACGGCAGGCGGGCAAGCATCGCCGAGCACCGAATAATCGAGTTGCTGAAGGATCGTCTGCTTAGACTCGCGCTCGCTCGTGGCGTAAGCGAACAGGAACTGCGGGCTGCAGCCGAGGCAGTCGCTGACCGCAGAAGTGATCCTTACACCGTTGTCGAAAAGATAATTGACAGATTGGGGATTCGGGAATCAGCCGAAAACTGAAGATCGCGAAGACAATCTCAATGAAGATAGATCACCTTGGTATCGCGGTTCGTTCCATTCAAGACGCGCTTCGTTTTTACAGTGAGGGACTCGGGATCGAAGTCTGCGGAAGAGAACGGGTCGAGGATCAGGGTGTGACGGTCGCGATGTTGCCAATAGGCGACTCTCGAATCGAGCTGCTTGAACCGTTCAACGATGAGACACCGGTGGGTCGGTTCATCGCCAGACGTGGGGAAGGACTGCATCACATTTGTTACCAGGTCGACAACCTCGAATCGAAGCTCGATGAAATGCGGTCGAGCGGCGCCCGTGTGCTGGAAGGTTATCCGCGGCGCGGCGCCGAAGGTCGGCTTGTAGCCTTTTTGCATCCGGCAAGCGCTAATGGAGTGCTGGTCGAGCTGGTACAGAAAGCGAACGAATCGGAGGAACATTAATGAGTACGCCCGCAAAAGTAGGCGCGGTCATTGTGCTGGTAGTAGTTCTGGCGGGGGCGGGTCTGTGGTCCCAGTGGCGGTCCAGCAGTCCCGCGCCGCTCAAGCTCACCGCGCACGACATGGAGCTGCTTTACAACGAACTGCTGCCACCCGAAAAGCAGCAGGAGATCGCCAACAGCCCGGAGGAAAAGAAGAAGCTCGTGGACGATCTCAAGCGGTTGTTGTCGGTCGCCAGACGAGCGGAGTCCGAAGGTTACGCCGATCGCCCCGACGTCCAGACGCAGATGTCGTTTCAACGTGATTTCGTACTCTATAACAGCTACCGGAAGAAGAATCCGGACGCCAAGGCTTCGGATGAAGAAGTGAACCAGTACCTGTCGAGTCATCCGAAAGACTTCGATGATTTCATTAAGAGCAACCCGCGGTTTGAGACGCAGGCGCAGGGGCCACAACGCGAGGGACTCCGGCGACAGTTCGGTGAGCTGAAAGTCCTTGCGGTCAAGGCTCGACAAGACAAACTGGATCAGGACGAATTGACCAAGCTCCAGCTAATGCTTGATCGAAGCCAGTCGCTGTACAGCGTCTACGTCGACGATCTTCAAAAGACCCTGGATAAGGTGGACGACGCAGAGGTGGAGCAGTACTTCAATCAGCACACCGCCGATTTCGACGAGATCAGGGTGCGTCATATTCTTGTCAGTACTCGACCTCAGGCTGCCGATGACGAAGAGGAAGGAAAGAAGCCGGAAGACAACGCCAAGCCGAAACAGTTGACCGACGAAGAGGCTAAGAAGAAAGCGCAGGACTTGTTGAATCGAGTCCGCACCGGCGAGGACTTCGCAAAGCTCGCCGAGCAGTACTCGGACGATCCGGGTTCGAAGAGCCGCGGCGGTGAATATGATTTCTTCTCGAAAGGGCGCATGGTCCCCGAGTTTGAAAATGCCGCGTTTGCGCTGAAACCAGGCGAGGTCAGCGACCTGGTGAAAACTGCGTTCGGTTATCACATCATCAAGCTGGAAGAGCGCCGCACGGTTCAGCCTCCTTCGCAGGATCAAAAGGTAAAGCAGCAGATAATTGAGAAGATCAAAGACGACCGCATTCAGGAGCGGTTGAAGGAGATCGCGCAAGACCCGTCGGTGACGGTAGCCGAAGACTTCGCTACCACTCCTAAGGCTCTCTCGGGCGGAGGGGTAGGTCCACATCAGCCTGGTAAGCCAGAGAAGGACTAGTTCGCATAGACGATTGTTCGAGGACCGGCAGTGCGTCGATCCCGAGTCGATGCCGCCGGCAAACACAGTCAGGCTTGGAGGACTCAAGTGCCACAGGCAACAATCGGAGTAATTGGTGGGAGCGGTCTTTACCAGATGGCGGCGTTCACCGACGTGCAGGACGTGAAGCTGTCAACGCCTTTTGGCGACCCCTCGGATTCGTTCGTCATCGGCACGCTGAGCGGCGTTCGGGTAGCGTTTCTACCGAGACATGGTAGAGGCCATCGCCTCCCGCCTACTGAGATTCCGTTTCGCGCCAACATCTACGGCATGAAGATGCTGGGGGTCGAGCGGATCATCTCAGCAAGCGCCGTCGGCTCTCTTAGAGAGGACATGAAACCGATGGACATTGTGTTCCCCGATCAGTTTTTCGACCGAACGCGCCAGCGCCAGTCCACCTTCTTCTCCGAAGGAATCGTCGCGCATGTAGCGATGGCTGATCCGGTCTGCCCTGATCTGTGGAACACATTGGATGAGGCGGCGCGCGCGGAGTTGCGTTCTGTCGGGCTTCATCGCGGGGGGACTTACATCTGCATCGAGGGTCCGCAGTTTTCAACTAAGGCGGAGTCGGAAGTTTACCGATCGTGGGGCATGTCGGTGATTGGGATGACCAATTTCCAGGAAGCCAAGCTCGCGCGGGAAGCGGAAATCTGCTATGCGACGATGGCGCTGGTGACCGACTACGACTGCTGGCATCCGGCGCACGACTCGGTGACTGTCGAGATGATTCTGGATTACCTGAATCGAAACGTAGAGAACGCGCAACGGTTGATTGCGGCTGCAGTGACGAGGCTGGCGCGCAGTCCTCGAGATTGTAAATGCCGGCACTCGCTTCGGCATGCTATCCTGACTTCGTCGGACAAGATCTCGCCCGAGGTCAAACAGCGTTTGAGTGCAATCATCGGGAAGTATGTGACGTAGGAGAGTGCTGAGTGCTGAGTGCTGAGTTTTGATGCTTTAATTGTTAGACTCAAAATCAATGCGGAATGGTCGTGTTCAAAGGATCCAAGACTCTCAACTCAGCACTCTGTACGTGGGAGTAGTGAGATGCAATTCAAGAAGTACCTTTCGGCAGCAGTAGTTTTGTCGGCCGTCCTGTGGGTATCCGCTGCGGCGCAGGGCCCCGCAAAAGGACGCATTGAGCCCGTTAGAGACGAAGCGCTCGAGGTTCAGGCCAAGCACAACCTTGATGTAGCGCGATGGTATTTTGAGAAGCGGAAGGCTTACACGGGCGCGCGCGACCGACTGCAGGAGATCATCGACACCTACGGCGATTTTTCACGAATGGACGAAGTCCTGTTCCTTATGGGCGAGATTCATCTCAAGCTCTCGAAGAAGGACAAGGCCGGCGAGTATTTCGCGCAGCTTCTGAAGGACTTCCCAACCAGCGAATTCGCCAAACGCGCGCAGGCCAGGGTGGATGAGTTGAAGGGTGAAGCCAAATGAATCGAGGACCAAACATATAAATGTCGATACTGGTGGTGGGCTCTGTGGCGTTTGATTCAGTGAAAACGCCTTTTGGAGAGCGAAATCGAGTGTTGGGGGGATCGGCGACGTACTTCAGCGTCGCCGCTTCTTTTTTTACCGACGTCCGTCTAGTAGCGGTGGTGGGCGATGACTTCGGGGAGGCCGAAGAGCGCGTTTTTCGAGACCGCGGAATCGATATCGGAGATCTCGAACGGGTGCCGGGCGAGCGCAGCTTCTACTGGGCGGGCGAATACGGGTTTGATCTCAATACCGCCCGGACGCTGGATACCCAGTTGAACGTGTTTGCCAACTTCAAACCCAAGCTGTCCCCCGCCGCTCGCAAGACTCCCTTCTTGTTCCTCGGCAATATTCAACCCGATCTCCAGGTCGAGGTACGCGAGCAGGTCGCTGCGCAACTGGTCGCCGCAGACACGATGAACTACTGGATCAAGAATACGCCCCGAGAGCTCAGGGAGATGCTGAGAGTGGTAGACCTTCTGGTGATCAACGACGCCGAAGCTCGAGAGCTGGCCGAGGAGGCAAACCTGATCCGGGCTGGGCGCAAGATACTGTCAATGGGACCGAGCCGCTTGATCGTCAAACGCGGCGAATACGGCGCGGCGATGTTCACAGATCACTCGTACTTCGCGACACCGGCGTTTCCAATCGAGGATGTTTTCGATCCGACCGGCGCGGGGGACAGCTTTGCGGGCGGAATGATGGGCTATCTCGCGTCGACCGGAGTCGAAGACGAGCAGGCGTTTCGCCGGGCAATAATCTATGGGTCGGTGATGGCTTCGTTCAACGTAGAGGAGTTCGGACCCGAGCGGATGCTTAAGCTGACTTGGGACGAGATAAGAGACCGTTTTCGACAGCTTCGGGCATACTCGCACTTTGAGGAAGGGTGAAGATCGGTTTCGAGTTTAGGGTTTAGGGTGAGAACAAGTTTTCGGGTTTCGGGTTCAGGATTTCGGGTTCGGTAGCCAAAGCTGCGGTGACCGGGAATTCGGCCGACGCAACCCTAAACTCGAAACCCTAAACCCGAAACCCGAAACTGTTCTCACCCTTCTCATTCTGAGAGACAAACTGAGCATCGTTTCAGGCCGCGCTGTATCGCGGCCTCCTCGCTCAGGCCAGTACGCTTACAGTGTTGCAGATGCGTTAAGGCGTGATAGTGACCGTTGTCCGAAGCGCAGATATATACGAGCCGTTGCGCTTTTTGAATGGATTGGATCGCCGAGGTTTCCTGAAGGGCGGGGGACGCTGCCGAAACTGCCGGCGGCTGCTCGGAGTTGCTGTCCGAATGCCGCCATTCGGTTCGCACGTAGTTCAGCGCGAGCCATCCGGCGAACAACAGCAGGATAAACGCAGCCTGAGACAGGGCCTTGTTGATTAGCAGCAACAGCGGGTGGGCACTGCGTAAAGGGCTTCGAGCCTGGAGGCTTGGCACGGTTACGCTCCTTTCGGATCGCTATTTACCGCTTTCGGAAGGGATCGAAGGTAGCACAGCCGCACAGCCGAGTCAAGAAACTGGGGATGCAAAAATGGAGCGAAAACCGTGAACGATTTTCGATTTACCAAGCTGGAAGGACTGGGCAACGACTTCCTGATTATCGAAGTCGACGATGTCTCTACTCTGAGAGCAGCGACGCAGATCGCGCTACACCTGTGCAACAGGAACTTTGGCGCGGGCGCGGACGGCGTTGTGTTCCTGACCAGGGATCCGAGCGACGACGCCGATTTCAATTCGCGCATCTACAATTCCGACGGCAGCGAAGCCGGTGTATCCGGCAACGGCACTCGATGCGCCGCAGCGTACGTTTACTACGCAGGTCTCTGGTCGGCACCCGAGGTGCGCATCCGGACGATCGCCGGGATTAAACGAGGTCGTCTTGTCTCGAGGTCCGAAGCCCGGTTCGAGTTCGAGTTCGATATGGGTGCGCCGCGTCTTGCCAGCAGCGATGTCCCAATGCTGCTTGAGCACGGGCTCGAGCGAGTCGTGAGTTACCCAATTAACCTGGGAGGAGAACCCGTGGAGGTTACCTGCCTCTCGATGGGAAATCCGCAGACGGTGATATTCGTGCCGGAACTTGAAGCCGTGGACTTTGAAGAGTTGGGACCATTGATCGAACACCACCCGGTTTTTCCCGATCGAACGAACGTTGAATTCGTGGAGGTGGTGAACCGTTCGACGCTGCGGATCCGCATCTGGGAACGAGGCGCGGGGCATACTCTCTCGTCTGGAACCGGCTCGTGCGCGTCAGCGGTAGCGAGCGCGTTGAACGGGCTCACCGAGCGAGCAGTTGACGTGCGAACCGAGGGCGGCGACCTGCACGTCGAGTGGCGACTGGACGGCACCGTAGCGCTCACCGGACCCGCCGAAGTCATCTACGAAGGCCGCTGGTTGAGAGGGTAGAGGAGAGTTCTGAGTCCTGAGTGCTGAGACTCAGAACTCAGAACTTCCCGATCCCCGCATCATCTGTGCTCAGCTTCGCAAGCCCGGACCAGTCCCACTCACGACGCCCGCGCGACATCGAGGCGATGAAGCGATCACGAATGAGACTCGCAAGCGGAAGCGGCACCTCGAACAGGTCTGAGGCCTCCAGAGCCAGTTTCACGTCCTTCAAACCCAGCGAAAGCTTGAATCCCGCCGGCTCGAATTTCTGTTGCGCGATCATCGAGCCGTAGCTCTTGAACACCGGCGCCGGAAAAATCGTCCCGGTCAGAATCTCCAAGAGCGTACCGGGTTCCACTCCCGCCTTACCCCCGAGAGCGAATGCTTCGCCCAGACTCTCTATCACCGTCGCCAGCATGAAGTTTCCCACGATCTTCACTACGTTCGCTTTAGAAGGCTCGTCCCCGACTACAAAAGTCTTCTGTCCCATCGCCTCGAACAATGGACCGACTCGCTCAAGCAGCGTCTGCTCCCCAGCGGCTACGATGAATAACTGCCCGGCCTCAGCCGCCGAGGGTCTGCCAAAAACAGGAGCCGCCACAAACCCGGTGCTCGATGCTGAATGCGTTTCCGCCAGCCTTCGAGACAAACCGACGCTGATGGTGCTCATCGATATATGAACACTCCCCGGCTTCAAGCTGGTGGCAATGCCCTTGGCGCCGAAAGCCAACGCCGCGACGACTCGATCGTCCGCCAGCATTGTGATGACCGCCTCTCCGCGACATGCATCCGCCGGTGAGCCGGCCACCGTAGCGCCTTCGCTTTGCAACTCTTCCGCTCGGCTGCGAGTGCGGTTGTAAACCGTTACCGTGTGGCCCGCGGCGATCAATTTGCGAGCCATTGCCTGTCCCATGTTGCCCAGACCTATGAATCCAATGTTCATGACATCTCTCCTGAATTCCGTTTCATTAAGTCTTGCGTTCGAACCATTGAAGCCATTCACGCTCCGCTTCTTGTCGTTCACGCCGTAGACGCGGTTAGTATTTATTAGCGAATCTGCAAGATACAATCAACCGATGGAGACTGCGCGGAGGGTTTGAGGTCTGAGGAGGGCGGGTTCCCCGGCCGAAAGCCACGGAATAAGGATTTGGAAATTCAAGAAGCCTCGGGGAGGTTCATGCTTGACGACTACGGTTGTTCCGGGCGTGAGTTGCGCGGACAGGATGAGGTCGGCAATCGGAAACTCGAGATGGTTTCTAAGAATCCGGTTGAGCTGCCTGAGTCCGTGAGTCAGGTCTTCGATTACTCGTCTGATGAGGAACGTTTTTGCATCGGCGTCGATCATGAAGCCTATGCTGCAGCGAGCCAGGAGCTGTTCGATTTCGGAGAGCCGCCGTTCGAAAAGCTGGATGACGTTCTGTTCATTTGGGCGGTCCAGAATGATTATCTCGTCGATGTTGCTTACGAGCCTGATCCCGAACATCTGATCCATTTCTTCCAGTGCCACCAGGTGACCATCCGAGAGTTCGTTACCCGGTTCACCCTCTCGGAAGAACCCTATCGTGCGGCCGATCAACTGGTCTGCTTTTCTTTTGGACAAGCTTGCGGTCAGCAAAACAAAACAGTTATCGAGCGGAAACGAAGACCCCGACGTCACGATCTCTCCCCGCTCGATTTCGGATGCGAGGCTGTCCCGCAAAGAAGCCGGCGCCTCGTCGATTCTATCGAGAAGGATGATGGAGAACGTCGAGGCTGTGCTGGTCGAGACGGTTGTCACGCGGAGGCATTCATCGATCAGTTGACGATGTAAGTCAGCGAGTGGGTCTCCTTCCCGGGTGAGCCGCTGGCAATCGATGTGAATTATCCCGCGTTCATCGCCAAGGGCCAGGCGCGCAAAGGAGCGCGCCACATGATTCTTGCCCGAGCCTGATTGGCCGAGGAGAAGAAGCACTGCTAAAGGCCGCCGCCGCTGCACCAGGCCGAGGGTAGCAAGCGTAACCGCACGCGCCAGAGCCGAGATCGAGTACTGCTGACCAACGACCTGCTGCTGCAGGGCCTGTACTAGTGAGTTGGAGAACATCACCTAGTGCTGAAGTTTGAATGTGAGCTCTGAGTCTGAGCGTCGCGTCAGAGCACTCAATAAAGAAGAGGCTGAGTCAGTTCTGATCTCAACGCTCAGCGCTCAGAGCTCAGAACTTCCTACACCCGGTACGGATTCGACGCGAGTTGCGACATCAATCGCGCGTGGACAATTGCAGCATACGGGTCCTGTCCCTGGCCAAAGATACTCAAGCCGGGAGCGATGCCCGGAACGCCAAACTGCTGGCTGAACGGTTGTCCAAACTGTTGACCGAAGGGCTGGCCAAATTGTTGACCGAACAGTTGGCCAAACTGCGGTGGAATGCCCTGGCCAAACTGCGGTGGAATGCCCTGGCCAAACTGCGGTGGAATGCCCTGGCCGAATTGCGGGTCGCCGATCAGCGATCTGATTGGCAGTTGTTGAATGCCGTGACCGTAGAGTTGCTGCAACAGCAGCGCCTGGGTTGTCGGGTCAATTCCCTGGCTGACATTTCCAATTCCGATCGGGACGTTCCCAAGGCCCTGTGCGACTCCCTGGGTCAAGCCCGGATTGAACCCCAGACCCGCGCCTTGACCTTGCAAACCGATGCCTAAGCCAAACGGAGTCGTTAAATTCACTCCCGGCAAACCGCCGGCGATTCCATACGGCACGTTTTGCTGAGCGCCGCCGAGTACCCCCGCTTGACCGAGCAAGTGCTGGGCTTGTGGTTGAGTCCAACTGGTTCCCGCCACTGGGTTCACGCCGACTCCCAGACCGTGCTGTCCGATCGCACCGCACAACGCCTGCATTGCGAGCGCGGCCACCATCGGATTGACTTCAGGAGTTACCTGCTGGCCGATCCCTCCAAATCCTGGAACACCTCCAAATGCCTGATATGGTGTGCCGATTTGACTAGGAACCGTGAACGACAACGCGTTCAGCCCGAGGTAGGGGTTCCAGTTCAACGGTAGAATCGGATTTGACCAACCAAGTGCCGCAGCGGTTTGAAACGGCGCTACCGTCTGCGGAAACTGTGGAATGCCTGGAACCGAGAACTGCGGCGGCACTGAATACGGCAACGCCGCACCGAAGGGCGTGAGCCCTGCGTGTTGAATGAATGGGTTACCCGTAAAAAGAGGGTTCCCGGAGAAGAGTGGGCTGCTCATCGGTTGTCTTTGAAAAAACATAGAACCTCCATCTGTTCGTTCGTCAGGTCGTAGACCTCAAGTCAAACAGGTGCGTGCGGCACCGGCCACACGCGGAACAGTACTACTAACCCGCCACTCATCGATTCCCGGTAGAGTTCGAGCAGGTAATTTGAGGCAGACCTCTGGCCTGTCAGGCTTATTGCGCTTGAGAGTCCGCCGTGATTGTTCGTGATATAGACCGGCCTGTTAATTACCTCAGATCATACGCGGCGCCACGTACTGGATGCCGCCCCACGGCAACGGTAATACCGAGTAGGTATAGGGTACCGCTGGAATCGTGAGCATATGTTGCGGCAGAGCGTAGTGTTGCGTTGTGATCTGCGACATGACCGGCATGTCTCTGATTATCAGATTGATGAGTTCGTGAATCTCCTGAAGCTTGTCACGCTCTTCATCCGACAATTGAGCCTGGTTGCTTTCACCTCCAACCGGCGAAGCAGTCCGCGATGGTGCATACATACTCATTAGTGCTTAGACCTCCTGCCCTTGTTCTTAAGCTTTCTGGAACCCACCTCAACCGGCTTTCTCTCGTTCACTTTTTTTACCGGTGGGAGTGGGCCCCCCACTCACGCCCGAGCGCGCAAAAGTGATCTCCAGAACCCCATCCGCGAAGCTGGTCTTCAGACTCTCTGAACGGACGTGATCTGGAATTGGAAACATACGCTCGAACGCGCCATAGATTCGCTCGGAGCTTAAATACTGTGCGTCTTCGCTTGCCCTTCGGAATCGCCGAGTCCCGCGCACGATCAGCACCTGATTGAGCTGCTGAATTGTCACGTCCTCCGGTTTTATTCCCGCGAGTTCCACGTTTACAACATAGCGCTCGGGAGTTTCATAGATCTCGGCGGGGGGTGACCAGATCGGCGTTTTCGTGAGCCGAAGAGAGATTCCACTGTTGATCAAGTAGAGATTCAGGTTGTTTATCTCGCCCTGTACCAGACTCACCGCGTCTCCTTCTTTCGGAAGAGGGAATGCAGGGTTTTTAATATCCAGCTTTGGCGCCGGAAGTCCGGTCAGTTGTTCGTAGACATGTCTTACGTCGGTAAGCACCTGGTCATACGAGTACATCGTCATTCGTTTCCTCCTTGGAGCAACCGCTCAACATTTCTCCAACGCTCTTGCTCCTCGTTGGATTCAACACTTCAACACTACAATGGAAAAGCAAAGACATTCTTACGTCTTCTTTGCATTTAGGTTGAGAGTTTTTGAAAGAGATGAGTATTCAACTCGTTCGCCGCATGATTCAAAAAGAGATACCTCGCAAAGATTGAGCCAATCAATTTTTTGTTTGCGTGAGCCTTCGCAAACGAGTTGCTCACCAAGTCGTCGCTCGTAACACGTTGATCACGCTTTGCCGATCTCGACGGAAAAAGTTGAGTGATCAATTGCGAGGTTATGAAGGAGGAAACTGCGCTACTGAGGAGTGAAAAAAATACTGGATCGTATCGTACGCAACAGATCAAAACTTCATAGCGTCGTTATCAACTTAATACAAATCAGCACTCAGCTCTTGTACCTCATCAAACTTTTCGCCATGAGCGCGCTCACTACTGCCGCAAGAACGCAACCAACTCCGCCGGTGATGACTGAAAGCGGTGCGCCTATCAATGCCGCTACCACTCCTGCTTCCAACTCGCCGAGCTGCGGTCCGCCCATGAAAAAGATCATGTTCACCGAAGTCGTTCGGCCGCGGAGATGATCCGGTGTTACCAGTTGTCGAATAGTCTGCCGCAAGACCGTGCTCACGGTGTCTGCGGCGCCCGTCAACGTGAGCATGAGCAGAGACAACCAGAAGACGTGTGAGAGTCCGAACGCTACCGTAGCCGCGCCATAGATCGCCACCGCAATGACAACCACCCGGCCCTGATTTCTTGGAGCGCCGAGACGTGCCATGGCCAAACCGGTCACTACCGATCCGACACCAGGCGCCGCCGCCAGTTGTCCCAGCCCTCGCTCGCCGACCATCAGGACTTCGGCCGCGAATATCGGCAACAGTGCAGTCGCGGAGGCGAAGAACGTTGCGACGAAATCCAAAGTCATAGTCTGTACAATGATCGGTGTTCGCCTGACGAATCGCAGCCCTTCTATGAAGGCGGCGAAGCTTATCTGTTGGTTAGCCCCTTTTGATTGTCCGCTCGCGCGTATCAGAAGCAAAGCCAGGATCACCGAAACAAATGAAATCGCGTTTAACCCGTAGATGAGAGCCGGGCCGCGCAGCGGCAGCAGCAGGCCCGCAAGCGCGGGACCGCCTATCGACGCGCTATTGAACACGACTACACCGAGGCTCACCGCGCCTGGGAAGTCTTCGGCGGGCACCAACGAAGGAAGCAGCGCATGGCGCGCGGGATTATCGAAAGCGACCGCCGCTGAACTGATCGCGGTCAGAAGGTAGATCAGCCAGAGGCTGTCTCGTCCGGTTGCGGTCATCAACCCAAGAAGACCTGCGCACACCAGCATCGTAGTTTGGGAGGCGAGCATCAGACGCTTGCGATTAACGGCGTCGGCTACGACACCGCCCGCAAGCGAGCAGACAATGATCGGCAGGACTCGCACGAGGCCGACGCCTCCCAAAGCGAGAGGCGAGCGAGTAAGCAGGTACACGTGCCAGTTGATTGCAACCAGTTGCATCTGAGAGCCCGTGACCGAGATTAGCTGACCTATCCAGATCAGCCTGAAGTCGCGATGTCTCAGCGCTGAAAATGAAGATCGGCGGGATTCTAGTGCAGCCTCTCCTGTCGCGTCGGGTGCGATGGTGTCTGGTTGCATCTTCGAATGATGACGATGAGCGGTGCTTCTTTCAAATCAAAGAGTGGTCTCACGAAGATGACACCAAGAGCGCTTGATTCTGATGAGAGCACCTGCTTCAAGCAAAGAAGTCGCAACGACGCAATGAACTGCGCCGTTGCGACTTCTCGTTTGCGAGCCTCGTGTCGACTCGTGACGTAGTGCTAAACCGTCACGGTCGTTCCGTCGAACTTTGTGAGCGAGTAGCCATTGAACGTTTCGTTGAAGCAGGCTTTCTCGTCTCGTAAGAACCTGATTGCAACCTCTTCCCCGAGCTTCAACGATTCGGTAGCGTCGGACCTCCAGTGCACGCCCGCTATATTGCGGCCGATTGCGACATTCGCGGCAAGCTTGTTCAGCTCGCCTCCAACAGTGAGCTGATCGCCGGTGTGTTCTTCCAGCGACAAGCCGTCAAGCGACGCTACAACCGGATCCGGAATCACAAAGGACTCGTCAAAAAACGCCTTGAGCACCGTCACGCATGCTCCAGCTACCGTGGCGTGGCCGGCTCCGTACGCCGGATGTGTAGGACAACCCTCCGGGTACGCCATCGGCAGTAGATAGGTGCCAAAGCTCGAGTGCACATTGCCGAGAACCGGGGAGTTCAACACATCAGTGTGTATCGGGTAGGATGCGGCGCCGCTGACGCGATTGTGAATGCGGCCGGCAAACTCTTCCGGCCTGAGCCGGCGATGAACAAACCATTTCTGATACCAAACCGCTTTTAGCGCCGGCTTGGCGACCGCGCACAAAAGGCTCGCGATGTACGGCGCGCCCAGTGTTCCAAATCCGATCTGGGTGTGTGAGGTCTTGTAGGGGTTGCCGTTGTCGAACGGCGCGCCTATATCAAACAGAATTAGCATCGCATTGAAATAAGCCTGAAACAGGACGTCGATGTGTACCCATTGCGCGAGGTCGCGTCCGTTTCTTATGTAGCGTTGTGTTCCATCAAACTGTGCAGTGCCAGTCGGCGCCCCTCCGTTTTGAACTGCAAGGAACTCCGAGTAGCTGGTCAGATAATCGACTCCCGAATGAAGCGTTCGCATCTGGCGGTCTACTTCTTCGGCGCCGAAAGGTGTGTCCAGCCACATGAACTGCGAGATATATGGGCCTACGGTACAGCCCGGCGCGTTGCCGCGGAACAGCGTACCGGTTGTGACGTTTCCACCTTCCTTCGGACCGCGAAAATCCGACATCCGCGACAAGTCGGCCGCCGCGGCTTGCGCAATCGGGTCGGAATCGAACTGGCTGAAATGAATGTCGCGAGTCAGCGCCATCCAGTAGTTCTCGACTATTTCTCCGGCGTTTTCCGCGCTGCTGAATGCGGGCGCCGGTTTCTGTACGAGCACGTGCGCGTCGGCTCCTTGCATGTCGAAAGCGAGCCCAGCCTGGGGGTTCGTCAGCTTGTTCCCCTGACCGAGTTGTATAGCCTCAAACGCGGCGGGACTGCCGGTCGTCAGCGCGTTGATCAACGAGTTGTAAGCGGCGATGTTGACCTCACCGAGTGCGTTGTGGGGCAGGCCCTTTGAAAAATTACCGATCTTGTTCGCGTAGCGGTCTTCGTCGCCGTTGGTCTGATGGTCGGGGATTGGGAGGTTGCGCTCGACTTGCGCAGCTTCTACTCGGAGGTTGAAAGCTTTCTTCGAGCGTTTCTTCCCGTTGAGCGGGCCGATGTCGCTTTGGGGTTCGAAGTCGGGTTCCTGGGCGCGGACTCCGGAGGGTGCGGAAAGCGAGCCGATGGCAACTACGCCGGCGGTGACGCCGCCAATGAACGCGCGGCGGCTTGGTTTTGTACTGCCGGGCGAATCGGTTTCTATGTTGGAGTTGGACTTAGCAGAGCGAAAGGTGAAGATTTGGGGTGTGGATGGCTCTAGCGTCGTGAGCTTCTTTTTTTTCACTATACGGTTACTCCTCTTCCGAAGGTTTGTAGAAATTCAGCAGGCTTGCCAGGGGGCAGTGCGCTAAGCTACCACCGGGCATTCATCAAGTCAAAGGGAGGGGACGAGAGTTCTGAGTTCTGAATCCGGAGCCTTCAATCGGGGGTTAGCCCTCAGCGCTCAGAAACAAACAACTCAGAACTCAGAACTCAGAACTTCAGTTCAGTCTTCGGTCTCCAATTTCGATGTACGGGCGAAGCTCGTTCATTATCTCGCTGAACATTTCCGGAGTGAGCGACTGAGGGCCATCCGACCACGCCTCCTGAGGTCGCGGATGAACCTCAATGATCAATCCGTCCGCTCCCACGGCTACGGCGCCTTTTGCTGTCGGTTTGATCAGCGTGCGCCGACCGGTGCCGTGAGACGGGTCCACCACCACAGGCAGATGACTGAGTTCGTTCAACAGTGGAACAGCCGCGAGATCGAGCGTGTTGCGAGTCATCGTTTCAAACGTGCGAATGCCTCGCTCGCACAGTATTACCTGATCGTTGCCGTGTGTGGCGATATATTCCGCGGACAGCAGCAATTCCTTTATGGTGGAGCTCATGCCGCGCTTCAGGAGTACGGGACGACCGATTTTCCCGAGTCGCTTCAACAGTGCAAAGTTCTGCATGTTACGGGCGCCGACCTGAAGGATGTCGGCGTATTCGGCAACCAGGTCAGTATCTTCGGTTGTGACCACCTCGGTGACGACCTTGAGACCGGTGCGTTCTCGCGCTTCGGCCAGCAGCTTCAGCCCCTCTACTTCGAGGCCCTGAAAGTCGTATGGTGACGTCCTTGGTTTGTAAGCGCCGCCCCGAAGGACTTGCGCTCCGGCTTTCTTGACTGCATCAGCCGTCTCCATGAGCTGGTCGCGCGTTTCGACCGAGCAAGGCCCCGCCATCACCACAAACTGAGCGCTCCCGATCTCCAGATCGCCGACGTGAACTACAGTCTTGGTCGGTTTCAGTTCGCGACTCACGATTTTGTACGGTTGGAGAATTGGAACAACGTCTTCAACGCCCGGCGCGGACTTCAGGGATTGAAGATGGTCCTTGTTGTCACCGTGACCTACGGCTCCAATTACTACCCGTTCTTCTCCGCGAATCAGGTGGGGTTTGTAACCGTATCGCCTGATGGTGTCGCATACTTCTTCTATCTCTGCCTCTGTTGCGGTCGACTTCATTGCGATGATCATTGCATCTCCTTCTCGATTTGATGGACTGTCGTTTGTCCGACGGGATCGCCGGCGAGTCCGGGACTGGGTTCCGATCCGGGATAGCTACCCAATACGCGGACGCTCTCGGTCATCTCCTGTAGATGGCCGGTCGCCCGCTGGATGTTCGGGTCAGCGGAGTCTCCTGCGATGTCCAAGTAGAAGGAGTACTCCCAGGGCCGTCCTTCAATGGGCCGAGACTCGATCTTAAGCAGGTCGATGTCTCGAAGCGCGAACACCGCCAGAGCTCTGAACAACGCTCCCGGCCGGTTGCTTATTCGAAAGACCAGCGACGTTTTGCGAGGCTGGTTCTGTGAGTCTGCGGTGAGCTGTGCAGCCACGAACTGAGCGTTCTGCGCAGTGGCGAGCACTAAAAAACGCGTGAAGTTTTTCTTGTTGTCTTCGATGCCTTCCAGGAGAACCTCAGCGTCATAGAACTGTGCGGCGGCTGCTCCGGCGATCGCAGCCTCGTCCACACGGCCGGCTTCGACGATCATTTTTACGCTGCCCGCAGTGTCGTAAGCCGCCGACGCCTCCATTTCATTATGCCGTCTCAAGAAGCGCTCGCACTGTGCCAGGGCTACGGGATGCGAATACACGCGCTTGATCTGGCTGAGCAGAGATCCGCGCAGCGCGATCAGGTTGTGAACGATTCTCAGGTTGATTTCGGCGAGAATCGTAAGTTGATGCTGCAGCAGGAGGTCGTAGTTCTTGTGGACTGAACCGGCCAGGGTGTTTTCAATCGGAACAACCGCGCAATCAGCTTTGCCCGAGGTTACCGAGTCGAAGAGGTCTTCGAACGAGCGGCAGGGCAACGTCTGTATTGCTTTAGCGAAGAGCCGTCTGGCGGCATCCTCGCTGAATGCGCCGTGTTCGCCCTGAAAGGCGACATTCACCAAACCTTGCTGGTCGTGGTCGTGGACATCGTTCTTCATGAGTTTGCCTCAAAAGCCTGAGGCCCGCTGACTTCGATTGAAGTAGCGGGCCTCGCAACTCGTCGCGTTGTCGATTCAGATCATCGCGCGCCCGCTCCCCTGGAGTAGCTAAAGCTAAAGCTAAAGAAGCCGAACCAGAAGCCGGTTTGGCGCGCGCAGGTTTCGCTCACCGCCATGATTTTCGAAGATTGTAAGCGCAAGCTGGAGATCATAATCGCTTTGTCTGTTCCAAGCGTGGCGGTGATTATTGTCCAGGAGCTGCGGTCAGGTCAAGGGGGAGGTGTCAGAGTTGAATGAGTCAGCGCTTTCTCCCCTGTGCGCGATAGGTTGGTCGAGTCTCACGCAAAGAGCGCAAACGTTCGCAAAGGCCGCAAAGCTCCGGAATCCTTGCGGTCTTTGCGAAATCATTGCGGTCTTGGCGTGAAACCCGAGCTCGGTTGGTGGTTAACGCCGGGGACAGCGCAAACTCAATCAGTCTAGAATCAAACTAAGACAAACGCCGTCAGGGGAATCGGCCCAATTCGGCACTGTCCCATTCAGCACTACCCCATAATGCCCCGCGAGTCGCGAGATGGTCGTGGACTTTATGGTCATGCATACAATACTTGACCTTTTCAGACCCATTAGCGCGCCCATCCGCGTTCATCAAAACTTTCGTCAATACGTCGCCCTCTCGGGGTATGGTCCTGCGCGAATTATTTCATCTCATTCCGCGGGCTTGATGTGGTACAAACTTCCCCGAGTCTCTGGCACCTGGCTTGATCTCTCACGGGCGGCCCCTCTGACAGACGGTCAGGGAAATTCTTCCGAAGTTGCGCACCGCGTCTCGCCTTCCACCTACGACGGGATGCGCTAGAAATGGAGTCCAACATGCAGCAAAGACGGACCATCGCATCAGCAGTGCTGACAGCGTTTGTACTGCTGATGCCGGCGTCTATGCTCCCAATCCTGAATCAAACTGCAACATCGCATGCAGAAGTACTCGCAACTAAGTTCGAGGAACACGGCGCAAAAAATCAGAGACCGTCGAAGCTCTCTCCGGATCTGCGCTCGCTAGTCATGGCAAACAGTGCCGGTAGTCAAACAGTCCAGCGAGTCATCGTTCGAACACTTTCGTCCTATAACAACTTTGAAGCTCACAACTCTGAAGCTCGCAACTCTGAAGCAGATGTTATTGAGCGCCACGACGGGCGACTCAAGCATCGGCTGACCAACGTCGGCGCGGCGATCATAGATCTGCCTCTCGATCGCGTCGCTGAACTTGCCGATGAGGACCTCGTAGAGTCAATCGCTCCGGACCGCGCGATCTCAGCCAATATCGATGCCGTAACAAAGCTGATTGGGACAAACCAACTGATTCAGCCTGCGGTTGGCGCCAGCGGCACGAACTATCCAGGAGTGAATGGCTCCGGCATCGGGGTGGCGGTGCTCGATTCCGGAATCAGCACAGGTAATCCCGACTTCCGGCGCAACGGCGTAAGTCGGATCGTAGCGTTCAAGGATTTCGCCCAAGATTCGTCCGCGCCGACTGTCGATGCAGCCTACGACGACTTCGGTCACGGCACTCCAGTGTCGGGCATCATCGCCGGCAGCGGTTGGGCTTCGCAGCAGACGGATCGCCGCGGCTCCGAATGGTATCCGGGCAACTACGGCGACTTTGCGGGAGTCGCGCCGGCGGCGAACATCGTGTCGCTCAAAGTGCTCGACCAGAATGGCATCGGCACAACCAGCTCTGTTCTGCAGGCGATGGACTTCTGCATCCAGAACAGGACTCGTTACAACATAAGAGTGATCAACCTGAGCTTGAACGGCCCAGTGTTGGAGAGCTATCGGACCGATCCTTTGTGTCAGGCCGCAGAGCGATGCGTTGCATCGGGCATCGTCGTTGTTTGCGCGGCGGGGAACTACGGTCACAACGATGTTGTGGTCGGGTACGACGCCACCGGCAAACCGATCTATCAGACGGTGTACGGCGGGATTGGAAGTCCGGCTAACGACCCGTACGTCATCACCGTTGGCGCCGCGAAGGACCGGACCGAATCGTTTTTGTCGTGGAGCGATCAGGCTTCACAACCGGTGTTGAGTCCAAATCCGATACCGCTCAGGAGAAGCGAGGTTGAAGTCGCGACCTACAGCTCGCGCGGTCCGAGTCTGATTGACGGAGTGGTGAAGCCGGACCTTGTCGCTCCTGGTAGCAAGATCGTATCGACCGCCCCGCGCAATCAGACGACTCTCACCGATCGTCTGCTTCCTAATGCGGTGCTTCCCCGTTCAACATCGGGTGCCAGCCCGCACGTGTACTGCCAGCTGACCGGGACTTCGATGGCTGCACCAGCAGTCTCCGGAGTCGTGGCGTTGATGATGCAGGCCAATCCGACTCTGACGCCGGCGATGATCAAGGCAATTCTGCGGTTCACCGCGCAGCGGTTGCCGTCGCTTGCCTCCGAGGATCCATTGTTGCGTGTGTTGACCGAAGGCGCAGGCCTCGTAAACGGTTTTGTGGCAGTTCGCATCGCGCAGAATACGAGACAGGATGCCTCTTCTATCGAGGCCGGGCAGTCCTTGTTGAATGCCGGAGTGACGCTTTCCGGTCTCGGTGACGACCTGAAGCTTGACCTCACCGACAATAGCGGAAGCGTGATCGAACATGCAGTGATGGACAGCGGGTTCCTGTTGTCGGACGGCTTCTTGTTGTCGGACGGCTTCCTGCTGTCGGACGGCTTCCTGCTCTCTGACGGGTTCCTGCTTTCCGATGGCTTCCTGCTTTCGGACGGGTTCCTGCTGTCGGATGGCTTCTTGCTATCGGACGGATTTCTCCTTAGCGACGCCGGCATTTGGCCTGACGGTTTTCTGCTGAGCGATGCGTTTGTATTGAACACGCTTATGCGGACGTCCGGGGGCAAGACGGTGGTGGCTCAGAGCAAATATACGTCGGCGATTCGGGCGAATCACTTCTGGGCGGACGGAGGAGGTTTTAGCGGAATAGCTTTTTCGCCGGCGGCTTCGGACATCTGGAGCGGAGCCCTGCTGGATCCGAATTCGATGAGTGCAGCAATAAGCACGGTGTCGTTGCTGACGGTAGACGATGATGCGCCGATACCCGGGTTACGATTGATCGCACGCATGAATCAATTCTTTCCCCGACCATGAGAAGTGCTGAGTGCTGAGTTCTGAAATTTCAAATTTGAAATTTGAAAGTTCGGAACTCAGATTTTTACGACAAGTTTGCCGATGTTTGACCCGGTGAAGAGTCCGTTGATCGCGGTCGGTGCTTGTTCGAGACCAACGACTTCGTCCACCCGATACTTGAGCCTCCCCGACATCAACCACGAGCCGAGGTCGCGAAAAGCTTCTTCGGCTCGATTCATATAATCCATCACTATGAAGCCCTCGACTCGCGCGCGCTTGATCAAAATCATCGCGAAGTTGTAAGGGCCAGGAACCGGCTCCGCCGCGTTGTACCCTGAGATCAGCCCGCACAGGACTATCCGCGCACGAAGATTTATCTGTGCCAGCACCGCATCGAATATTCGCCCGCCTACGTTCTCAAAGTCGATGTCAATTCCGTTCGGACAGTGCTGCTTCAAAGACGCGCTGACATCTTCTTTCTTGTAATCGATAGCCGCATCAAACCCGAGATCGTCAACGAGCCAGCGACACTTTTGCTCGCTGCCCGCGATTCCGACGACGCGGCAGCCCTTTATTTTTCCGATCTGCCCCACAATCGAACCGACCGCCCCGGCGGCCGCGGAGACAACCAACGTCTCGCCTTCTTTTGGCCGTCCGATGTCCAACAAACCGAAATATGCCGTAGCGCCTATGTGACCGAACAATCCCATGTAAGCGGTGAGTGGAATAGCGGGATTGTGCGGGAGTTTTGTGATACCCGCGCCGTTGGAAACTGCGTACTCCTGCCAACCCAACAGACCCGAAACGTGGTCTCCGACGGCGAAGTCAGGATTGCGTGACTCTTCTACCACACCGATGGTACCGCCCCGCATGACGTCGCCTAGCTTCACCGCAGGCAAATATGTATCTGCCTCATTCGCCCAACCTCGATTGGTCGGATCGAGAGACAAATACAGGTTGTGGACAAGGAGCTGTCCGTCGCCGATTTCCGGAACAGGTTCGACCGTCCACTTGAAGTCGGATTCCTTGAACAGCCCCACCGGCCTCGCCGTTAGCCTCCACTGTCGATTCTGCCTTGCTGTCATGGTGATTGACCTTTCTGATGCCTCAGTCACAAAAATGGCGAGTCATCGATCTGTGCGTTCAAGCGTCCATGATTCGGACTGGTGTCAAATGACCGTGCCGTCGTGAATGAGCCCGTTCTTGGGGATGATGACCACGCCATCTCTGATACAGAAACCGTCGCCCTCGTAGTTCTGTCGTCCGGACTCGTTTTGGATCTGAACTCCGGCGCCGATGCGAGCATTCTTGTCGATGATTGCGCGGCGTATGAAACAGTTGGAACCTACGCCGATTCGAGGATGACCTCGATTCACGTCACCTTGCAGCTCGTCGAGAGTTTGATAGAAATCGGCGCCCATCATCAACACTCCTTCGAGCCTCGAGCCGTGATCGATGCGGCTCCGTATTCCGATCACCGAATTCTGGATGGTGGCGCCGTTGATTATGCAGCCCTCCGTTATGATCGAGCTTTGAATCCCGCAATCGAGAAGTTTCGATCCCGGCAGGTAGCGCGGACGCGTGTACATCGGCGCTTCTGTGTCAAAGAAATTGAACGGCGGCAACGGGAGAGTCATCTCGATGTTGGCGCGATAAAATGCTCCTATGGTCCCGATGTCCTCCCAGTAGCCGTCGAACAGATGCGCCTGCACGTTGTACTTCTGAAGCGCGCCGGGAAGGAGCTCTCTTCCGAAATCAACTGCATCAGTCATATCGTCGACCAGCAGTTTGCGCAGAACGTCCTTTCGGAAGACGTAAATCCCCATCGACGCGCAGAAGGGCCTCCGCTCGGCCTGTTCGCGAGACAGGCCGAGTTGCGTCGTATCGACAAACATCCGCTCGAGGGCTTCGCCCTGCGGTTTTTCGCTGAACTCGACCACTCGTCCGCTATCGTCGATCTTCACCAGCCCAAACCCCGACGCATCTTCTCTCAGAGCGGCGGTCACCGATAGTGTGATGTCTGCGCCGGTGTCTTCGTGACGCGCGATGAAATGGCGGTAGTCCATTCGATAAAGATGGTCGCCGGAGAGAATCAGGATCGTGTCGCCCTTGTAGTCGTCGAGATGATGAAGACATTGCCTTACCGCATCGGCGGTGCCTTGAAACCAATCGGGGCGTTCGGGTGTGATTTCGGCCGCGAGAATCTCTACAAAGCCGTTGGTGAAACGACTGAAGCTATACGTGCGCGCGATATGACGATTGAGCGACGCAGAATTGTACTGCGTGAGAATGAAGATGCGGCGAAGATCGGAGTTGATACAGTTGGAGACGGGTATGTCAATCAGCCTGTACTTTCCGCCAAGTGGTACCGCGGGTTTCGCTCGCTGTTGCGTTAAAGGATAGAGTCGTTGACCAGCCCCGCCTCCTAGTATAAGGGACAGCACTTTGTCTGTTGTCATTCCGAGGTCAGCCTCCAAAGGCTCAGTGACAAGGAAAAAGTATAACTGCCACAGGACGAGTGAGTGAAGGCGGAGGAGATGGGGAGATGGGGGATGAGGAAAAGGGAAGGGGCGACGCGGAGACGCGGAGACGCGGGGAAGACCTGGGTGGGCAAACAGGGTCGCAGCGTTACTGAATCCGTTCCGTTCGCCCCTCCGCCCCTTCGCCCATTCGCCCCTTCGCTCCTCCCATCCGCAACGCCTTGGCGATGCTTGCTGCAATCCTCGCGTTGTTAATCAGTAGCGCTCGGTTTGCCTTCAACGAACGGCTCGACGTCAACCGCTCGAGTTGGGCCAAAAGATAAGGTGTGACCTCTTTCCCTCGAATCCCGTTCTCCTCTGCGAGCGCAAGCGCGGTGGCGACTGCTGACTGCACCTCTTTCGAGTCAATCTCAAATTCCTCCGGCACAGGAGCCGACACTAAGACCGCGGTGTTCGCTCCGGTCCCCCAATGCACGGTTGCGAAGCGCGCAACATCCGCGGCCGACTCCGCTGCATAATCAACCGGCAGACCGCTGCTTCTCGAATAAAAAGCCGCGAACTCTGTTGCTTTGAACCCGACGATCGGTACGCCAGTCGTTTCGAGAAGTTCAACTGTCCTTGGCAAGTCGAGAATCGCTTTTGCGCCTGAACACACACAGATCACGGGCGTGGACGCTAGCGCAGTCAGGTCGGCTGAAACATCGAAAGTCTGCTCGACTCCTCGATGGACGCCTCCGATTCCTCCTGTTGAAAAAACTTGGATGCCCGCCGCGCGAGCCAGCGTCAGCGACGTGGCGACAGTGGTCGCACCCATCTCGCGGCTCGCGAG
>DATFXM010000177.1:0-33077 GCA_035315885.1 Blastocatellia bacterium | reverse complement strand
GATTCGCCTCGCGGATCAGAGGGCTTGGCTGTCTTTGAATCTCCGCCGGCGGAGCCAGGTGGCGGGCCGGTTTCGTCGGAAAGCAGATAAGCGGTGATCTTCCAGATTTGCTCTTCGGTGTACTGGCCCTTGAACGGGATCATTGCGGTACCCGGAACTCCGTTCGACACCGTCTTGAAGATGTAGTCGGGTTCCAGACCACGACCGCGCAGCTTGGGCGCACCTCCTCCGCTCCCACCCACGCCATGGCAATAGCCCGTGCCACAAGTTGGCGCAAACAGTCGCGCCCCTTCGAGGATCGCCTGCTTGTCCCGCAGCTTGGCCTTGTCTTGTACGAGGTCCTGCAAGCTTTCGACTCGCCGGTGTCCAGCCAGCGTGATCGGAAGCGAGACTACCGCGCTCATTATCAGGGCGCACTTTAGTAGCAGCGCTCTGGGTATCGCAGGAGGAATGCCGCGTCTGATCAACCTGACTGACATCTCTTCGTTAAGGGTTCTGTTTTGGTTGCGGCAGCCCGAACACAAAGACAGCAGAGCCCGAGGGGAAACCGGCAGTTTCTGGCCAGGTGGCCGGCATCCCGCTCACAAAGATTGATCCGAGGCCCGAGGGCGCGGCGATGTACTGCCGCCCGTTAACCGAATAGGAAATCGGTCCGCCACGGTGACCGGAACCAGTGTTAAACGACCAGAGTTGTTTTCCGGTTTTGGCGTCGAAAGCCAGAAATCGTCCTTCTACGTCGCCGGTGAAAAGAACATCTCCGCCGGTCACCAGCAGCGAAGAGAGAATTGGGTACTTGAACGGAACAGTCCAGCGCTTTTCTCCGGTGACCGGATCAAACGCGTCCAGATGCGCGCGGATGGGACCATTGGGGGGCGGCTTGATGGTGACGTTGCCGGCGATGAAGCCCTGGCCTTCGCGGGGCTCCTGCGGAAATGAGATCGTGTCGCCGCACCATTCGATGCCGTCGTTATAGAGCCATCCGGTTCTCGGCGAGTATGCCGCGTGGTTCCAACTGCGGCCACCGGCCCAATTTGGACATATCAACTTGGCCTTGCCGACTTCGGGCTCGTTGCGCTCGATAAGGTTGCCTTCCTCGTCGATGCTTTTCACCCAATTGACCGTATCAACATAACGCCATGCGTTGATGAACTTGCCATTAGTGCGGTCGACTACCCAGACATACCCGCCCTTGTTTGTATGCACGACAAGCTTCTCGGTCTTGCCGTTTCGAGTTGTGTCGATGAGCATCGACTCATAGGCAGAATCGAAATCCCATGAGTCACCCGGGATTTCCTGGTAATACCATTTGAGTTTCCCGGAATCGGCGTCGAGGGCTACGATGCAGTCGGTGTACAGGTTGGTTCCGGGTCTTATTTCGTTGTGGAAGTCGGACGCCGGATTGCCCACGCCCCAGATAATCAGGTTCTGTTCGGGATCGTATGACCCGGTGAGCCACGTTGAGCCTCCTCCAAACTTCCAGACATCGCTGTCGCCCCAGCTTTCGTGTCCGGGTTCGCCTGGGCCGGGGATTGTGTAAAAGCGCCAGGCCGGCCGGCCAGTCTTGGCGTAGAAGGCGTTGATGTATCCGCGATGGGCGCTGTCTCCGCCGGTCCCTCCTACGACGACCTTATCCTTGACCAGTATCGGTGCGCCGTTGATATTACAGCCGCATTTTTTTGCGTCTTCGACTTCGACGTTCCAGACTTCTTTTCCGGTCTTTGCGTCAAGGGATACTACGTGATTGTCCATGGTTCCGAAGAACACCAGACCATAGCCAACTGCGAGACCGCGATTAAACTTGCCGTACGGCGAGAAGAAATCACGAGGGACTCTGTAGTTGTAGGTCCAGAGTCGTTCGCCGGTCTCCGCGTTTAAAGCAAAGACGCGGTCCTCGCTCGCGATCAGGTACATCACCCCATCGACTACCAGCGGTGTTGCGTTCAGCCCGCCTTCCACCTTACCCGTCTGAAAAACCCAGACCGGCACCAGGTTTTTGACGTTGGAGGCGTTGATCTGATTGAGCGAACTGTAGCGCCATGCGTCGTAGGCGCCAAAATAGGTGGCCCAGTTCTGCGGTTCCTTTCTGGCGTTTGCCAGGCGCTCGCCAGTCAGTTCAGCAGCGGGAGTCTGCGCAAGCGCGGAGCTGCAGGTGAATGCGAGCATCGACAGGGTGACTGCCAGCGAAACCAGGTGCGAGAGCTTCAACGACGGCAGCGATTTCGAGCGTTCCATGGTTGTAGATCCTTTGGGTCGGAATGCGGTCGCATAAAAGCGGAGCGAAGCCACGGCGGCGATAGTAGCTCAACCTCGCCACCGGCAACAAGGGGGCACTGGTTTCGGGTTTCTGGTTCCTGGTTTCTGGTTTGTAGTTTCTGATTCCTACTGCCCGGCTTCTGCTCCTCGGTTTAGTTCGGACCGAACGCACGGCGAATTAAAGGTAACCCAAACCAGAAACCAGAAACCCTAAACCCTTTGTGCAAATCCCTAGATCTGTTATAGACTCCACGCATTCACCAGTGGCTCAGGGATATGGCCAACGGCCGCGATCGAGGCAGGCAGCAGCAGTGTGTTTCGGTACAACCACGCAATGCAGTTCGAAACCAGTAAAAGGAGCCGGCTATGAATCAGCTCGTCTCTGAACACGCGGGCCTTTCGCGCTCACTCTCAGCAGCCCTCCGACAGCGGAAGGTGTGGGGCTTCGCTGTGCTATACAGGTCCGCACTAGTGGCCGGATTCGCATTTTTACTGTCCTGTATAGGTGTTGCCAGTGGACCGACCAACCGTTCGGTCACCTTCTCCAGGGACATTGCGCCGATCCTTTACAATCGCTGCGCTGAATGTCATCGGCCCGGTGAAGTCGCTCCGATGTCGCTTCTCACGTACGCAGAGGTCCGACCGTGGGCCCGAGCGATCAAAGAAAAGGTCGTTGCTCGCGCGATGCCGCCGTGGCTCGCCGATCCCGCCTACGGTCACTTTGAGAATGACCGGCGTCTCTCGCAACCGGAGATCGATTCCATCGCGGCGTGGGTAGACGCCGGTGCACCTAAGGGCGACGATAAAGACTTGCCGCCCCTTCCAAAGTTTGAACCGGGATGGCAACTCGGGAAACCGGACGCGGTCATCCAGCTTCAAGATGATGTCGAGGTTCCTGCCGAGGGAGTCGTTCCGTACAAGTACTACACTGTTGCGACCGGGTTCAAAGAGGACAAGTGGGTACGGGCGGCGGAGATCCGACCAAGCAATCGCAAGGTCGTCCACCATGTCATCGTCTTCGTTCAGGAACCTGGCGAGAAAGCCGAGGGCGAAGCCGCGGTGCGAAGCGGCAGGGGCTATAAGCTGGCGGGTTTTGCTCCCGGCGAGCAGCCAAAGGTCTATCCGGCCGGCACAGCTAAACTGATCAAGGTCGGAGCCACGTTGAATTTTCAGATGCACTACACTCCGAACGGTCAGGCTGCAAAGGACCGATCGTATATCGGACTGTATTTTGCCAAGGGTCCGATCGAAAAGAAGGTCCTCACGGGCACTGCGATGAACGCCAAGTTTGTCATTCCACCCGGTGACGGGAACTATGAAGTGCGTTCGAGCTGGACGGCGCCCGATGACGTTCGCATCGTGGACCTGATGCCGCACATGCACCTTCGCGGGAAAGATTTCATTTACACCGCGGTTTATCCCGATGGGCGCTCCGAGGTCCTGCTCAGCGTGCCCAGATATGATTTCAACTGGCAGCTTCTGTACAGACCGAGACAGCCGCTGCTTCTGCCCAGGGGGACCCGACTTGATTGCGTGGCCCACTTCGACAACTCGACAAAAAACAAGTACAACCCCGATGCGACGAAAGAGGTGCGGTGGGGGCCGCAGACCTGGGAAGAGATGATGATCGGCTGGTTCGATTACGTTCTCGCAAACGAGAACCTGTTGGACCGAGCTTCTTCTAAATAGCCTTAAACCCGCTCTGAAAGGACTGACAACATGTGGATTCGCAAGTGTGATCGTGATCTAAAGAAGGGCGTGGACTCACCCATGCCAACCCAGGTAGTCTCGAACGAAGAGTTCATTCCACGCCGACAGACGGAACGTCAGAAGCACGTCGAACACTTGATTGGCGAGATGGCCGAACAGAGGTCGAAGAAACTCGGAATGGATCGGCGCACTTTCATGGCCAGCGCGATGGGGATGGCGACCTGCTTCCTCGCATCAAACAAAGTGTACGGCAAGGTCTTTGAGGTCGACGAGGTTGAGACCTACGAAGCTGCGGCGAGCGAGGAGAAGTTTCCAAAAGGCGAATACTTTGTCATCGACGTGCAGGCGCACTTCACGAACGGGGTGGCGATTCCGGGCTTCCGCAACGCCGAGTTTGTCAAGAACATGGGCTTCAACCTGAAGACCGACATCGAGTCTTACGGCTTCAAGAACTTCGTGAAAGAAATGTTCTTTGACAGCGAGACGTCTATTGTCGTTATCTCGGGCGTACCGGGACGCGAAATCAATCGCGACGCTTCCGGCAAGATTCTCGAGGGACAGGAGCGGACACCCGGTGGGAATCGAGTGCTGCCAAGCTGGCTGATGAGCCAGGCCAAGAACGAACTCAACACGCTGGCCGGCTCCCAGCGGGCGCTTTGTCAGGGCAATCTCGCTCCAAATCACTACTGGAATAAGGCGACGAACTCCATCGACAAGTCGGCGCTGATCGAACAGATGGAGCGCGAGATTACCAAGTACGGCATCAATTCCTGGAAGTGGTATTGCCACACCGATCCGGGCCAGTCGGGCGGAGGCTTCCAGCTCGACGACGACAACGCGTTCTTCTTTTATGAAGAGTCGCGCAAGCGCGGTATGAAGCTGGTGAGCGTTCATAAAGGGTATTCGTACCAATCGAAGACCCTCGGTCACCTGGCCAATCCGAAAGACGTCGAGAAGGCCGCGTTGAAGAACCCGGACTTCAATTTTGTCGTGTATCATTCGGCGATTCAGCACGGACCAAATGAAGCTGACTGGCAAAAGGCTGACCAGTTCGACCCGACCACCGGTGACTTCGCCTGGCACAACGTCCTGATGGACATCAAGAAGCGCAATCCGCAAATAAACAACGTGTACTGCGAGATTGGCAGCTTCTTTAACGTGCTGATTGTCGTAGACCCGATTATGGCTATGCACGGGATCGGCAAGAACGTGAAGACGTACGGCTCGGATCACGTCGTGTGGGGCACCGACTGCCTGTGGTGGGGGTCGCCGCAATGGGCTATTGACGCGTTCAAGAAGTTCCAGATCACCGACGAGTTCTGTGAGAAGTTTGGGTACAAGAAGCTGACGAAGGAAGACAAGGCAAACATCCTGGGCGTGAACGCGGCGAGGCTTTACAAGGTGAACGTAAAGGACAAGCGGAATCCGTTCCCAACCGATACGCTCGATCGTTTGAAGACCGCGTACGTGCATGAAGGTGGTCTGCGTAGTAACGCAGCGTACGGCTGGGTCCGCGCAGACGACTAGGAAGTTCTGAGTTCTGAGTTTTCAAACCCCGAAGCGGTTGCAGAACAAGGCCCAGGGTTGCCGTCATCGGCTACCCTGGGTCAAGTCGTTTCTCAAATCCAACCCGAAGGGGTTGGAGAACCCGTTCGGATTTGCCGACTGACCTGCCCTTCTCCAACCCCTTTGGGGTGCATCGGCATTTTGAACCGCCACCCAGCGTAGCCGATGACGGCAACCCTGGCGTTTGTTCTGCAACCCCTTCGGGCTTGTACCTCAGCCTCAGCACTCAGCACTCAAAACTCAGAACTATCCTTCCCCTGTGATCTCTGGTAACCTTTTTATTACGGCAGCAACGAACTGCCGCTTCTCCAAGAGTGAGCGGAATGGTAGAGGGCGAGTGGCGATAACAGCTCGCCCTCATTTTTGCCGATGTTTCTTGTTATCCCAAGGTCGATTGCCGCGTTTATCAAAAGCCTATCGGACTGCCCGGGACTTGAGCCAGCCCCGGATTCACCCCGCGTGACAAAGAGGATTAACTATGAAAGACAATAAGTTTTTGCGCGTTATTGTAGCAGCGCTGATGCTGCTCTCGATGGTCGCTCCCCTCGCACTTGCCGACGAGGGAATGTGGCCTTTCAACAATGTACCTCGCTCGGACATCAAGCGACGATATGGCTTTGACGTAACAGATGACTGGCTCAAAAAAGTTCAGCTCGCGTCCGTCAGATTCAACAGCGGCGGCTCCGGCTCGTTTGTGTCGCCGGACGGTCTTGTGCTCACAAATCATCACATCGCGTCCGACACGCTGCAGAAGATAAGTACGGCGCAAAAGGATTACGTCAAGGACGGCTTCTACGCACCTACTCGCGACAAAGAAGCTAAGTCTCCCGATCTTGAACTCAATCAGTTGATCAACATCGAAGACGTCACCGCGCGTGTGACCGGCGCGGTAAAGCCCGAAATGTCGTCAGCCCAGGCCCTCACTGCCCGGCGTGCCGAGATAGCGGCCATAGAAAAAGAATCTACTGCCGCCACCGGGCTTCGAAGCGACGTGGTCACCTTGTATCAGGGCGGCCAATACAATCTCTACCGTTATAAGAAGTACACCGATGTGCGCCTGGTCTTCGCGCCCGAGTTCAACATCGCGTTCTTTGGAGGCGATCCTGACAACTTCAATTTCCCGCGCTATGACCTTGATATGGCGTTGTTCCGGGTTTACGAAAACGGCAAACCCATCCACAGCGAGAATTACTTCAAGTGGTCGAGAGAAGGGGCCAAGGACGGTGAGCTTGTTTTCGTATCCGGCCATCCCGGATCTACCGCGCGTCTGAACACCGTTGCGCACCTGGAATATCTGCGCGATACCGGAATGCCATTTACGTTGGGACTGTTGAACCGGAGGCGCGACGCGGTTGCGCGGTACCGAGCCCTCGGCGAAGAACAAGCCCGTCGCGGTCAGGAAGATTTGTTCAGTCTCGAAAACTCGATAAAGGCAATCACTGGAGAACTGGGGGGCTTGAAGACTCCGGCAGTGATGGCCAAGAAGCGTCAGCTCGAAGAGAACCTGCGCAAAAGCGTTGCCGCCGACCCGAATAAGCAAAAGCAATATGGGGATGCGTGGGATCTGATCGCGCGCGGTCGCAAGGGCTTTCCGCAGTACAGCCGGCAGCTTGCGTTCATCGAAGGCGGAGCCGGATTCAACACCGGGCTGTTTGATATCGCACGCGATCTGGTACGGCTGGCGGCGGAGAAACCCAAGCCCAATAGCGAGCGGCTTCCCGAGTACACCGACGCGAGACTCGAATCTTTGGAGCTGGAGCTCTTCTCACCGGCGCCGATATACGATGATTTCGAGAAGATAAAACTCGCGGATTCGCTTGCGTTCATGCAGTCGGAACTGGGAGCCGACAACCCCACGGTGAAGATGGCGCTTGATGGCAAAACTCCCGAGGCTCGCGCGGCTGAGCTCATCGATGGAACGAAGCTCAAGGATGTTGCATTCAGAAAGGAACTCTCCGCGGGCGGCGCCAAAGCGATCGAGGCGTCCACCGATCCGATGATTCGTCTGGCGGTGTCCCTGGACCCCGAAGCACGTCAGTTGCGCAAGCGCGCAGAAACAGAAGTGCAAAGCGTCGAGCGCGCCAATTACGCGAAAATTGCGCAAGCACTGTTCGCGGTGGAAGGCACAAAGCTGTATCCTGACGCGACGTTCACTCTGCGACTGTCGTATGGAGCGGTGAAGGGTTATCAGGAAAACGGCAAGTTAATCAAACCGTTCACCAATATCGGCGGTTTGTATACGCGAGCGGCCTCGCACGGAAATAAGTTCCCGTTCGAAGTTCCGCAGAGCTGGATGAAGAAGAAGTCGGTGTTGAACCTCGAGACGCCTTACAACTTTGCTTCGACGAACGACATCATCGGCGGCAACTCGGGTTCGCCGGTGATCAATCGTAATGCAGAGATGGTTGGACTGATCTTCGACGGCAACATTCAAAGTCTGCCGGGGAATTTCATCTATGACGAGACTCAGAACCGGGCGGTTTCCGTGGACGTTCGTGCGATGATGGAGGCACTGCGAAAAGTTTACGGAGCGAATGAGGTCGCCGACGAGCTTTCCGGCGGAGTTGGACCGCAAGCGGGGTCCAAGCTCTAAAGTTCTGAGCTCTGAGTCTCGGCAATGGCCTGGGATTCGGACTCAGAACTCAGGACTCAGAACTCAGAACTGAGACTATGAATCCCGACACTCAATTGGATGTATTGGCGATAGGCGCTCATCCGGATGATGTCGAGTTGGGTTGTGGCGGCATTCTGATCAAGCTTGCGGCTAAGGGTTACCGAGTAGGCGTGATGGACATGGCCCGCGGCGAGATGGGGACGCGCGGTTCGGCCGAGATCAGAGCCAGTGAAGCTGAATGTGCGGCAAAGGAGATGGGTCTCGTGCTGAGGGATAACCTCGACTTGCCCGACGCGCATATCTGGCTGAGCGAAGAATCCAGGGTGAAGATGGCTCGCAAAATCCGGCAGTATCGGCCACGAGTTGTGTTCACTCATTACTGGGACGATCCTCATCCGGATCATGGCCACACTTGTCAGATTGTAAGAGAAGGCGCTCATGTCGCGGGGCTTGCGAAGTATGACGCGGAGTTCGGGCTCGCGCGATGGCGCCCTCAGGGAATCGCTCACTTCATGTTTCCGCGAACAGTTGCGCCGACTTTCGTCGTAGATGTGACGCAATTCGCGGAGCGAAAGCTTCGAGCAATCTCGTGCTACAAGTCTCAGCTTTACGATCCAGGCAGCAAGGAACCCGAAACCGCTCTGAGCACCGAGTATTTCCTGCGCAGAGTAGAAGCTCGTCAGCGTTTTTACGGATCGCTGATAATGGTCGACCACGCTGAGGCATTGGTGGTCAAGGAAGCGATCAACGTAGACGACCCGGTTGAGCTGCTCTCCCGCCGAATGAATATGTACTCGTAAGAGAGGTTTCGGGTTTCGGGTTTACGGTTTCGGGTTCGGCCGGCCGAGATTAGAGTTCCAGGCAGTTTGCACGTTGACGCTGCACTCTCAGGGCCGAGAGAGATTTCGGGTTTAAGGTTTCGGGTTCGGCCAATCTTTGTTGCCGCTTTGCTGTTAGTCATGCGAACCCGAAACCCTAAACTTTACCCACCCGAAACTTGAAACTTAAGATGCGCGTTGGGATTACATGTTATCCGTCATATGGCGGGAGTGGAGTCGTCGGGGCAGAGCTCGGACTGGAGCTGGCTGCACGAGGCCACTCGGTTCACTTCATCAGCTATGCTCCGCCAATGAGGCTCGCAGACGGCGAGACGCCGGCCGACCGGATTCAATTTCATCCGGTTGATATGCTGAGCTATCCGCTGTTCGAGTTCCCGCCGTACACCGACGCGCTCGCTTCAAAGTTGTTCACCGTGGCGGCAAAGGAAAAGCTGGACCTCCTGCACGTCCACTACGCCATACCGCATGCCGTGAGCGCGTTTCTTGCTCGAGAGATGATGAAGCCAATCCGTCATCTCCCGGTGGTCACCACCTTGCACGGCACGGACATCACGCTTGTCGGGCGAGATCCTTCTTTCCTGCCGATCACCCGGTTTGGTATCGAGCGGTCGAATGCCGTCACCGCAATCTCGAACTACTTGAAAGACGCTACACTCAAGACGTTTTGTCCGGATTGCGACATCAGAGTCATCTACAACTTCATTGATGCGTCTTACTATCGACGGGCCTCAAACGAGACGCTGAAGCGAGAGATTGCACCAAACGGCGAGCGAATCATTCTGCACATATCTACGTTCCGTCCAATAAAACGCATTACCGATTGCGTGCGAGTGCTTGCGAATATCGGTTCGCGCGAAACCGCCGGCGAGCGGAGAGTCAAACTGGTGATGTGCGGCGACGGTCCCGAACGCGAGGACGCACAGACGCTTGCACGCCAACTTGGAGTTGGGGACCAAGTCGCCTTTCTCGGCAAACAGCCGCAGTCGGTTATTCGGGACTACCTGTCGATTGCGGATCTGTTCCTGTTGCCTAGCCTGTCGGAGTCGTTCGGGTTGTCTGCACTCGAGGCGATGGCTTGCGAAGTGCCGGTGATAACAACTCGAGTCGGCGGTTTGCCGGAAGTCGTCGAAGAGGGGCGATGCGGGTTCTTGTTAGAGGTTGGCGACGTCGAAGGAATGGCGAGTGCGGCGGTCCGCATTCTGCGAGACGATAACTTGCGCAAATCGATGGGCTCTGCCGGACGAGAGATCGCTGTATCCCGATTCGCTAACGACCGAGTAATTCCTCAATACGAAAAGCTGTACGAGGATGTAATAGGAAGTAGGCAGTAGGCAGTTGCTTGGAAACCAGAGCTTGAAGATCGAACCCTAAAACCTAAACCATACTGCCTACTGCCTACTGCTTCTCAAAGCCTACAAACACCGGCTCAGGCACGAGCGTCACTCCAAAAACCTCGCGGACACGATTCCGTATCAACTCCATCAGTTCAATCAGATCCCGGGCATTGGCGCTCCCCCGATTTATTATGGCCAGCGCATGCCTCGACGACGTACCCGCATTGCCCAGGACAAACCCGCGTGGTATCCCCGCTCGATCGATCAGCCATGCTGCCGGAACTTTTACATTGCCGTCACGCTGAGGGTATCCGGGCATCGCGCTTACTATTACTCCTTGATGCGATGCTCGCTCTCGCGCTTCAGAAAATTGTTCCGAGCTCAGCACCGGGTTCACAAAGAAAGAACCCGCGCTCTGTGAGTCGGGATCTGACACGTCGATTACCATCGATTTGTTACGACGAATCTCGATAACCGCGTTGCGAGTCTGACTCAAAGACGGAGACGCGATGTTCTTTTCTTTGAGGTGACGCTCCAGTTCGGCATATTTGATTGCCGGATCTCCATTGATCCTCAAGCCGTAGCGCACGCTTGTGATCACGAACCGATTCTTGTCTCGAGTTTTGAAACGACTTGTTCGATAACCGAATTCGCACTCCGCGCGGTCCATTTGAACGGTCTCGCCGGTGTTTAAATCGAACGCTTCTACGCTCAACAGAGTCTCGCTTGTCTCTTGACCGTATGCGCCAACGTTTTGGACCGGAGTAGCTCCGACACGTCCCGGAATCCCGGAAAGGCATTCGAACCCAGCCCAGCCATGTTCAACAGTCATCTCCACCAGGGAATCCCAGTCTTCTCCCGCGCCGGCATCGATCGTCGCCACGTCGCCTCCGGCATCGAACTTTACTCCTTTAATCGAGTTGCGAAGCACCAAGCCTCCGAACCCTTCATCGGCTATGACAACGTTGCTGCCGCCTCCCAATACAAAGAGCGGCATGCCTTTGGTGCGCGCCCAATGCACGCCGGCTCGTAGTTCGTCTACGGTTGAAACGTCTGCGAAGTATCGGGCCGGACCCCCTACACGTAGCGAGGTCATTGGTCCAAGCGGAACGCCTTCTGACAAGAATTCTTCGAAATCCACGTGGTTCGGGCTCAAAAAAATATATGTTCTCCAGTGCGTTTGTCGGAGATGAGCCAAGCGTACATTGCCCGCCTCTTGGCAGTCCAGCTATGATGACTCAGCGAACCATGGCTCAACAGGTGACTCAAACTGCCGAACTGAATGCCCTTAGATGCAGGGGGCTGGTAAAGCGGTACGCCGATGTGGTCGCGGTGAACGGTCTCGATCTCGAAGTTCGAACCGGCGAGTGCTTTGGATTGTTGGGACCGAACGGCGCCGGTAAGACAACGACGGTCGAGATTCTCGAGGGGCTCACTCCCGCCGACGGCGGTGAAGTAGAGGTGCTCGGGACTCGGTGGGGCACCGGCAAAGATCACGAACTTCGCGAACGCCTCGGTGTCGCCCTTCAGGAGACGCAGCTAACCGAGAAGCTCACCGTTGAAGAGACTATCAAACTGTTTCGCAGTCTCTATCGCCGCGGTCATCCTGTTGAAGAGGTTATCGAGAGAGTCGAACTGGGAGAGAAGCGCCATGCGAGAGTTGGAAAGTTGTCGGGCGGCCAGAAGCAGAGGCTCGCGGTGGCCTGTGCGTTGGTGAGCGACCCGGATATCCTCTTCCTCGACGAGCCGACGACCGGGCTGGACCCGCAGGCCAGACTGAAACTCTGGGAGATCGTCGAGCACTTCAAGGCTGATGGCGGAACGGTGTTGCTGACGACTCACTATATGGAAGAAGCGGCGAGGCTCTGCGATCGAGTTGCAATAATGGACCACGGCCGAGTAATAGCACTGGGCACAACTCGTGATCTGATCGATTCGCTTGGGGCCGATCAGATAATAACCTTCAGTGTGAGTGGAGAGATCGAGGAATCGACTTTAAGACAACTGCCCGGAGTTCGCGGCGTCAGAGTGAACGAAGGGCAGTATGCGCTAACGGTTTCTGAGATCGGCGTTGCCTTGCCCGCGCTCCTTGAGGAGTTCAAGCAGCAGGGTGCGGAGTTGATTACGCTTACGACCCATCAGGCTACGCTCGAAGACGTATTTGTTTCGCTTACCGGAAGGATGTTGCGCGATGAATGAAGTGCGCGATGAAGTGGCCAAGAACGTACGCGGTCTCGACAAGGCAGGAGCGGTACTCGACGAGACAATCGCGGATGAAATCGGCGAGTCTGATCGGAATGTGATTTCCCGTCCGATAATCACGGCCGATGTTGGCGAACGCCCTGGACGCGAGCGGTACAGTCCCCTCTGGGAGCTCACGCTGTGCAGACTGAGAGAGTCGTTGCGTGAACCTGAACTGGTGTTCTGGGTGTTTGTTTTTCCAGTACTGCTGACGTGCTCCCTGGGAATTGCCTTTCGCAACACCGCCCCCGAGAAAAACCGTGTAGCGGTGGAGATCGCATCGCCCAACGACTCGGGTCGAGCCGTGGAATTGGCGCGAAGTCTCTCCGAATCGCCGGATATTCAAGCAACCGCGATGTCGCCGGACGAGGCGGCGAGGGCGCTTCGAACGGGTAAGATTGCGGTGGTAATCCAGCCGGCCAAAGCTGCCGGTGATCAAAACAGCTCGAGTGCCGATTTCGAATACAAGTACGACCCGACGAGGCCCGACAGCCGAACCGCGCGTCTTGCGGTCAACGACTCTCTTCAAAGATCGTTTGGAAGACCCGAAGTAGTTAACGTTGAAGATCGAAAAGTATCAGAGCCGGGAGGCCGCTACGTAGATTTTCTAGTGCCGGGGCTTGTTGGAATGAATTTGATGGGCAGCGGCTTGTGGGGAGTCGGGTTCGCGGTAGTGCAGGCTCGCACAAGAAAGATATTGAAGCGGCTTGCGGCTACGCCAATGCGTCGATCGCACTTCCTGCTGTCATTCATGTTTTCGAGACTGGCGTTTCTCTTTTTTGAAGTCGCAGCGATCGTGGGGTTCGGATGGCTGGTGTTCAGCGTCGCAGTTCACGGACGGCTGGTGGATCTGGCTATCGTATCGCTCGCCGGTTCGATGACCTTTGCAGGGCTCGGAATGCTAGTAGCTTCGAGACCGCGGACCGTTGAAGGCGTTTCCGGTCTGATGAATCTGGTCATGTTGCCGATGTGGCTGTTGTCCGGAACCTTCTTTTCTGCTTCGAGATTTCCGGACTTCCTTCAACCGTTCATAAAAGTCCTCCCGCTGACCGCGCTGAATGATTCTCTGCGCGCAGTGATCAGCGATGGGTCGTCGCTGTCGGCGATATGGCAGCCCATTGCGATCTTGGCAATGTGGTGTGTTGTTAGTTTTGCAGCCGCATTGAAGATTTTCCGTTGGCAATAGGTGTGAAGGATGCCTGACAAATTCACTGTCACTATAGGCGAGGAGGGCGTGACGGCGATCGCTTACCGGACTGCGAAGAAGTCCTCGTCGTCATCGCTCATCCTGGGTCACGGCGCTGGCACGGGTCAGACTAGCGGCTTCATGGTTTCCTTTGCCGAAGCTCTAGCCGAAAGAGGCGTCAATATTGTCACCTTCAATTTTCTCTACGCGGAACAAGGCCGCAGTGTGCCCGACCGAACCGACAAGCTCGAACAATGTTATCGAGCAGTGATAGACGCGGTGCGCGCCGATCGGACTCTGTCAAAAAACGGTGTAGCGGTTGGAGGCAAATCGATGGGAGGCCGAATAGCCTCGCAGGTGGTTGCCTCGGGTGTGAGCGACATAGCGGGCCTTGTATTCCTCGGTTATCCGCTGCACCCGCCTGGAAAACCCGAACAGCTCCGGTCGAAGCATCTTCAGTTGATAAAAACTCCAATGCTATTCGTGCAAGGCTCGCGGGACTCGTTTGGTACCCCCGCTGAGTTGAGAGACGTGCTCAAAAAGCCAGAGGCTGCGGCGTCCAAAGCATTGCCGTCGAACCTAACAATCCACGAGGTCGAAGACGGGGACCATTCATTTAAGGTACCGAAGAGCACCGCTCCGCAGGCTGAGGTTTATGCGCGGATCCAGGATGAGATTGCTCGCTGGCTGAAGGGGCTGAAAAAGATTTAGAGTTCCGGTTTGGAGTTTCTGGTTCCTGGTTTCTAGTTTCTGGTGTGTCATCGCTAGTACCTGAGTGCAGCGGATAAAGACTTAGGCTCCTAGCCCTCGTAGGGAGGGCTGCGACCGCTGTCCAGTGTGACTAGGTGGCTTGCAGCGATGTGATGCACCAGCGGTTCGGCTCATACGGTCTACTGAAACCAGAGACTCGAAACCAAAAACTAGAAACCAGAAACCGGAAACCAGAAACCTGATTCCCTCTATGTCGCGACTCAGAGATTTCGAACCTCTCGAAGACGTAAACTTTGCCGAGCACGATCTCGGACTAAAGACCATCCTGAGTGACCTGCTGTCCAGCTCAGACCGAGAACCCGTGTTCGCATCCCTATCTGAGTGGGGACAAAAAACGGGCGGCGAATGGAACGCGCTCGCGTCAGATGCCGGCAGACAGGAAAACCTCCCCCGCATTTTTAAGTATGATCGAACCGGCGCTCCCGTAGAGCGCATCGACTTCTGCGCTGCAACTCGACAACTCCGCCGTGAAATTGCCGAACTCGGGGTGTTGACGCACACCAGAAACGACCTACACAGATTCGCCATCATCTACCTGCTCGCACACAACGGCGAAGCGTCGGTCAACTGTGGCCTTTCCTGTACAGATGGCTTGATCAGGGCCCTCGAGGCTCGAGGCTCAGAGTTTCTGCGCGACACCTACGTTCCTTTGCTCAAGTCGACCGAGACACCATTAGCGGGAGCACAGTTCGTGACCGAGCAGGACGGAGGCTCGGATGTGGGAGCGATCGAGACCGAAGCGATCCCCAACTCTGATGGATCGTGGTCCCTCACCGGCGAAAAGTGGTTCTGCTCAAATCCGGATGAGTACTTTCTCGTAGCCGCGCGCCCTCGTGGCGCTCGTCCAGGCACCGCAGGTCTCGGTGTCTTTATGGTGCCCCGCGTGCTTCTCGACGGCCGGGTAAACGCGATCTCGTTCCGAAGGTTGAAGAACAAACTCGGTACTCAGTCGCTGCCGACCGCGGAGATTGATTTCAACGGCGCGACTGGCTGGGCTATAGGCCCCGTGGAAGAGGGGTTCAAGACGCTGATGAACTACGTGATCAACGTCTCCAGGATCCACAACGCGGCAAATGCCTGCGGCTTTCTGCGCCGGGCATTCCTGGAAGCGCGGAACTATTCGAGACAGCGGGAGACGTTCGGTCGCGCGCTCATCACAAACCCGGTCATTAGGGAAACGCTGATCGGCTTGCTCGAGAAGCTGTGGCGCTACCGGCTGCTCACTTTCAAGACGATCGCGTCGGTTGATTCGAATGGGCTTGTGCCCTCGAGTTCAGGAGACGCGATGTGGCAGCGCTTCCTGATCAATCTCGGCAAGTATCGCACTGCCGTAACACTGACGCCGTCGATCCGCGAAGCGATACTGATTCTTGGCGGCAACGGCATTGTTGAAGACTTCAGCGTGCTCCCCAGATTGCTCCGCGACTCGATGATAATAGAAACGTGGGAAGGTCCGCACAACACACTGTGTCTTCAAATTCTGCGTGATGCCGCTAAGTCAGATTTGATTGAACGATGGCACGCTGAAGTCGCCTCCGGGCTCGAAAAATGGCCGGGTGACTTCCTGCCGATCAGCCGAAGTAGAGTTTCAGATGCCTTTGAAGCTTTCATTCCGATGGTGAGCGCTTCAAAGCTACAGGATCACTCGTGGACATCGATGCATCTGCGAAGGCTCGTCGATCGAATGGCTGATCTGCTTGAGATCGTGTGGATGTCCGATCTCGCCCGACGGACTGCTACAGCGGATTCGACAGCCGCGGTGGTTACGGCTGCCGCCGTTCTGTCCACCATCGGCGGCGAATTTGACGACGCCCTGCGCGCGCGGATTGCGAGTCATAGTATTGCGCTTGTAGACGAAGAGCCTTTCAGGGCGGATCTTGAAGGGTTTTGAAACTTTGCGAAATCGCCTTTGGCGGATTCGCGTGCTTACTTTAAAGAGAATCACGCACTAGCGATTCAGCATCAGGAGCATCTAAATGAGCATTCGAAACTACACTCTGCCCGTGGAACAAACCGAATGGCGTGTCCCGGGCTCAGAAGGTATGACCGTATTCAACTGGAGCTACGACGACGGGCGCGAGAAGCTTTTGAACCTTTATGAGAAGGGCAAGACGAAACAATGGAACGCAACCGATCGTCTGGACTGGTCGGCGGAAATTGATTTGTCCAACCCTCTAGGTTTTCCCGATACCTTCGTCTCGATCTACGGCTCCCACGAGTGGAACAAACTTGATGAGAAACGCAAAGGAGAGGTTCGTCATCACATCGACTCGTGGCGCTTCTCGCAGTTCCTTCACGGCGAGCAAGGGGCGCTGATTTGCACGGCGAAGATTGTCCAGACGGTACCCGATATCGACTCCAAATTTTATGCGGCAACGCAGGTCTTCGATGAAGCTCGTCACGTAGAAGTCTACTCGCGATACCTCAACGAAAAGCTTGGCCTCGCCTATCCAATCAATCCTTATTTGAAAGAGCTCTTGAATCAGGCGATCACCGATTCGCGTTGGGATATGACATACCTGGCAATGCAGGTGATCATCGAGGGCCTCGCTCTGGCGGCATTCGGCACGATTCGCGACCTGGCGACTGAGCCGCTCGGCAAGGCTCTGAACGCTTACGTCATGCAGGATGAGGCGAGGCACGTCGCCTTTGGCCGGCTTGCGCTGGTTGATTACTATCCGCACCTTTCCGACAAGGAGCGCGACGAGAGAGAGCAATTTGCAGTAGAAGCATGCTATCTGATGCGCGATCGATTTATGGCCGAAGAGATCTGGGAGCGCATGGGCCTCAATGTCGAAGCGTGTGTCACTCACGCCCGCACCTCGCCGCTCATGCAGCAGTACACCAAGCTTCTGTTTTCGCGCATCGTTCCGACGATCAAGGCAATCGGATTGTGGGGCGACCGCATTCAAAAGGCGTTTGTCGACATGAACGTAATCGAGTTTGCACAGATTGATGCCGAGCAGTTGAGCCGGGCAGACGAAGATGTGGCCGAGGAGTTCGATCGACTGAAAGCGGCGCGGAACGCACACCTCAACGCCGTGATCGCGAGCGGCGAGTCAGGCGACTGATCGCACAGATTCCTGAGGGCGACCGTCGTCGTGGTAATCTCCCGTCGCGATCCTGAAAGGACACGATGAAAAGGGCGTTTATCGTTTTTCTTCTGATACTGCTGATTGCCGCGGGCGGGTTCTTCTTCGTCGTTCCAGGCGAAGTTGAAAAGCGAATGAACAAGACCCTGAACCCACCGCCTTACGAAGCTTCAGAACAGGCGATCGAGCTTCACAAAAAGCTCTTTGTAGCAGACCTTCACGCCGACTCGCTTTTATGGAACCGCGATCTGCTCGAGCGCGGAGCGCGAGGGCACGTCGATATTCCGCGGCTCATCGAAGGCAACGTCGCGCTGCAGGCGTTCACCGTTGTAACCAAGTCCCCCCGAAATCTGAATTACGAATCCAACACCGGCGATACCGACAATGTGACTCTGCTCGCGATAGCGGAGAGGTGGCCTTTCGGGGCATTTAGGAGCCTCAAGCAGCGCGCCTTATACCAGGCTCGAAAGTTGGACGATACTGCACGAAAATCCAACGGCAGGTTCATCATCATCAGATCCGCCGCGGACCTCGCCAGCTATGTTGAACGGCGAAGGCACGAGCTGGGGCTGACCGCGGGGTTTCTGGGTATTGAAGGGGCGCACGCCCTCGACGGAGACTTGGCAAACGTGGACGTGCTGTTTGATGCGGGGTTCCGAATGATGGCGCCCACCCATTTCTTCGACAACGATATTGGAGGCTCGGCCCACGGAGTCAATAAAGGCGGGCTCACCGACAAGGGTCGCGAAATGATCCGCCGGATGGAAGAGAAGAAGATGCTCCTGGACCTTGCTCATGCGTCGCCGCAAACCATCGACGACGCGCTGGCCATCGCAAAGAGACCGGTCGTCGTTTCGCACACCGGAGTCAAAGGTACATGCGACAACACGAGGAACCTCAGCGACGAGCAACTGAAGGCAATAGCAAAGACCGGAGGAGTTGTTGGAATCGGGTTCTGGGACACCGCGGTTTGCGGCACCGATGCCAAGGCCATCGCAAAGGCGATTCGTTACGCGACGAACCTGATAGGAGTAGAGCACGTCGCACTCGGCTCGGATTTCGACGGCGCGGTAACTGCACCCTTCGACGCTACAGGCGTAGTCGAGATAACAGACGCGTTGCTGGAAGAAGAATTCTCCGAACGGGACATTCAGTTGATCATGGGCGGCAACGTTCTTCGGCTTCTGCAGGAGAACTTGCCGTAACCGCTACTCGAGCCGAATAACGCAGCCCGAGCAGCCACTCCATTGAAACCATCAAGAGCGCCGACACCGCACCAAGCACCAGGATCTCAGGTCGGGGCACTCGGATAACGGCCCACGCCGCGCCGGCCAACGCGATTGCCGGGCGAATCAAAGTCAACGGGCCGAACACAAGCGCGCTGAGCGTGCTTCGCACGTCTACACCTGTTGGAGCAGCCTTGAGCGCCAGCGCACCCAAAACCACCACGGCGTACGGGAGGTAAATCGCGGTCATGGACCGCGCCGCGTTGAGCATCGAGGCTTTTGTTTCCGCAGGCTCGCTGGACAGGCTAAGAACGGCTAAGGCGATGAGGCCTACGACCGATACAGCAACTTGTCCAGCGAGCGCTCCCTCAACCATCGCGCGCCGGTAGTAATTGCGCTTGTCGATTAACGCATTGCGACCCGCGGCGGAGCGGAATCCGCAAAAAGCAGAATCAAGCGTCGCCAGCACGTACAAGAGGATGATGCTCATTGAAAGGCTCCGATCCTGATTCTGCGCCGTCCCAGGGCCGCGATGAACGACTCAAGCAGCGGTTCGCGAATACCGAGCACTGCATGGAAAACTCGGGACAACGGCAGCCTCCAAACTCGCGAGCTGTACATCGCACAACGAAAATCGGAAGCTTTTGATCGAGCGACATTCAATAAATGATTCTGATCGTATGCGCGGATGGCCGACAGCACGCCGTCGTGCTTGGCAAGGGGTTCGCGCATGCGAATTGTATGGAATAGCCAGGAGCCGAACGGAGCGAATACGGATGGCTGAAAATCAAAATGGACGAACGCTGCTGCCTTTGATCTGTTGTGCTCATCGAAAAAGCGCAGTAGATGTTCTCCCCTGAAGTGGTGCAGCACTCCAGTCGATAGAAAGATCGACGCGGGTTCGCTTAGGCTGAAAGCATTGGCCACCTCAAATCGACAGTCGAGGTTTTCAATCGATGCAAGCCTCCTCGCCTCGTTCACCAATGCGTGATTGAAGTCTACTCCGGTCAATTGGACGTCGGGCCCAAGTCTTCCTTGCTTGGCTAGCCAGCGAATAACAAACCCGGTCCCGCAGCCAATGTCGACGATTCGAATCCGAGTAGAGAACTGCGTTCGAAGGCATTGAAGAAGGGGGACGAGGAGTTCGCGGACACGATGTCCGTGCTGGAATTCTTCGGATATCCGCTGCATCTCGGCGTGAGAAGTGATGAGGATTCGATCGACAGCGTCGGGGTCAAGCTGCCCGTCGCGTTCTGCGATGTTTCTTGCTACGCGAACGGCCTGACGATTTCCAAGCTCGCTGAAACGACTGACGACCTGCTGTTTCGTCACGGGCAGGCGCTGCAACGTAGCTGAGTCGAATGAAGCGATTTCATCCGAGATTTCCGGACTGTCTGAGGGAATCGAGAACCACATTCACTGAACTCGTTCTGAGCCGATGACCTGCTCAATCATGCCTCCGATGCTTGAACTTCTCCGATTTGGGGGGCCGAACGTGAGATTCAGAATATTAGAAGGCGCGGAGGTTATCAACAGTTTTGAAAAGTAGGGATGAGGGGATTGAGGGGATGAGGCTTTGCGGTCTTTGCGAATCTCTTTGCGGCCTTTGCGTGAAACCCGAACTCGAATCTTCACCGAATAGCGGGGACACGGCGCTTGTCCCCGTCGCCGATCAAAATCAATTTCGGGCTTCACGCAAAGACCGCAAAGATTCGCAAAGACCGCTCCTAGCCGACAAATTTGTATCCGCGGCCGTGGACGGTAAGAATGAACCGCGGGTGACGAGGATTGGTCTCGAGTTTCTGACGCAACCACGCGACGTGTACGTCGACCGTTCGAGTAGACGGCATCGAGTTGTAACCCCACACTTCGTTCAATAACTCTTCTCTAGTCAACGCTGTTCCCCGATGCTCGATGAAGTATCGCAGTAGACTGAATTCGAGCGCAGACAACTCAACCTCCGCGCCATCCCGATGGACTTCGGCGCTTCGAAAGTCAACTCTTATCGAGCCGAATTGGAAAGACTCCGATGCGGGCTCCGCCAGCGCCGGCGCGCGTCGCAGCAATGCTTCAATTCTCGCCAGAAGCTCCGCCATCTCAAACGGCTTTGTGAGGTAATCGTCCGCACCAAGCTTGAGTCCTACGACTTTGTCCACAACCTGACCCCGTGCGGTCAGCATGATTATCGGAGTTCGGACGTCGTGTTGCCTCAACTCGCGGCAGACGTCAAAGCCGTTCTTTTTTGGCAGCATCACATCCAGGATCAGAAGGTCGAAAGACTCGCCAGCGGCGCGGCTCAAACCTTCTTCGCCGTCACGCGAAACTTCAACGGCAAAGCCTTCGCTGTTCAGGCGATCATTTAGTGTCATGACCAGACCCGGTTCATCTTCCACCAACAGGATGCGTCGTTTCATTATCGCGAGAGGATCAGCTTTGGGCAGGTTCGGCAACAACCCGCGAGGCGGCCGGAATCAGTATGCTGAAGCAACTTCCGCTGCCCGGGGTACTTTCAACGTGAACAGTTCCTCCGTGCGACTGGACTATGTACCTCACGAGGCTCAGCCCCAACCCGTTCCCATGGATCTGCGCAGCGAGAGCATCGCGGCCCCGATAAAAAGGCTCGAATACTCGAGAGAGCTCCGAAGGTTCGATACCAAGGCCGCCGTCTTCGACCGCTATCCGCACAACATGACCAGTCGCGGAGTTCTCATTGCCGGCAGTGATTCGAACACGGCGACTATCGCCTCCGTACTTGATCGCGTTGCTTATCAGATTCTGGATCGCGCGGCTCAGCGCCGGGGCGTCTGCAGCGACCAACGGCAAGGTAGAGTCGATATGCTTGTCGAGTACAAAGTCGTGCTCAGCGATGATCGAATTCGAAGCGGCGATTGCGTCGTCTACTACATCTGCGATGGGCGTAGGCTGGAGGTTGTAAGTTCGCCTGCCGGATTGTATCCCCGCGAACTCCAGCGTTTGCTCAACCATCTGGCTGAGCCGCCTGCCTTCGTTTTCAATGAGCTCGCCATATCGGCGTACCTGGTTCCGTTCATCGACTACGCCATCGGCAAGGTTCTCCGCCGCCGACCGTATGACCGCAAGCGGCGTACGCAATTCGTGAGACACGCCCGCCACAAACTCGATTTGCTGCTGTGCTAGCCGGTTCGCTTGCCTGGTTGAGACGATGATGAGTGCGACGCTCACACTGAGCAGCAACAGAATCCCAAAGCTGATTCCCAGATTTCGCGCACGAAGTTTACGGACCGCTGCATCGAGAGAACCTGCGCGATGAGTCGCCAGGACTTGCCAGCGGCCGCCATCTCCACCGACGAGTGTGATGTGAGCGTTGAATTTCTTGTCCTCAACCTTGTAACCGAGCTGCGCGGTCTGCCCCTTGATCACCTCGACTGCAAGTCGTCCCGGGACGGAGCCACCACTTTCTTTTGCGTCATCGCGATTGAGCAACGCAGCCTTCTTTGCCTCTGCGATTAACTTGGGCATTGGAAAGCTCACGTTGAACAGCCGGGCCGAAGCGTCGGCCGAATTCGGATCAGGCTGCAGCGAAGAATCGCTTCTGAAGATCACGTTGTCACCGTCTTTAATGCTCACAACGGCTAGGCGGTAGTCCGAAGCGGCGGCCGCAAAGGATTCCGCGGCGAGCTCCGGGAGAATTGTTTGCCTTATGAAGTCCAGATCCAGAAGCACGATCACAAAACCGCGAAACGACACTTCAGGCGCTGGCAGCGCGAGCCGAAGCCGATCGCTTCCGAGAAGTCTTATTTGAGGTATCGGTATCACGAGCGCGGGGATGTCTTCCGAGAGAGTCTCGACCTCCAGTCCGCGCGAGGGCAGAACATCCTTCAGACTTGCCGCCAGGCTCTGTTCGAAGCGATCGCGGTACGGCGCAAGCGTTGCCGGCCAATCCGAAAGCTCCAGTTGTCTGGAGGCGCGGTTGTAGCACGAGATCTTCCGCCCCGGCTCGACAAGATAGATATCGCGTACCAGCTCCGGGTGTCTTGCATCCGCCAGCCACCGGTCGTACTTCTCACCGTAGCTTTGGACAAACCGATCGCGAGACAGGTAGGTGGTAGCAATCTCGCGCAATTTATTAAAGGCTGCGTCTTGCTGCGTGCCTGCGATCGAGACGGGCGTTGCCACGTCAATCTGCAGATCCATATACGCGCGAGTAATTTCTCTGTCGAACTCGCGGGCAAAGTCGTTGACCGCGGCTTCGAGGCTCGCGTGCATTCGATCTTTTTCGGCCTGAGCGACCTGACCGACCCAACGATACTGAAGTACGGCGAGCAGAGGCAGCAGAGCCACAAGGGCTACAACAAGGACAATCATGAACGGTGGCCTGCGCAAAAACATCGGGCGAAATTATAGCACCGGTGTTCAGCGTATCGATTCAGTGGTGCCCGATTTTACAACCTTAACAAACTCTCAAAGAGCGAAGCATTGATTGGCAAAGGCTTAGTTCACCATCTCGCCACCATCTCGCTCTCCTGGTTCACTATTGGGTCACCATTCCCCAGGATTTCTGCTGTAAGAAGTTCCGTCCCTTCGTCTATCACCGCATCGCCGGTATGGACATAGATCCTCTGCGAACCTGTCAGGAGAAATTGCTTATTCGGGCCGGGATCTGTCACTGGCAAGATCACTCGGCTCGACGGAACGACTGCGATCGCCGGCGCATCGGTCAATGCGTATCAGGGAGCGAGTGTTGCGGGAACCGCAACTACGAACGCGACAGGAGACTACACCATCGGGAGTCTCACCGCCGGAACCTATTCGGTAGAGGCAGCCGCAGCAGGTTACGAGCGACAAACGCAAACAGGTGTCAGCGTAGTGAACGACACTGCGACCACCATCAATATGTCGCTGCCCGTTCCGATTAACTATTCCTATGACGATCTGGGTAGGCTTATTGGTGTCGTCGACAAGAACGGCGATGCGGCTACCTACTCGTACGATGCCGTAGGAAATCTGCTTTCAATATCGAGGTACAGCTCGTCAGTCACCTCAGTGACCTCGTTCACTCCATCGGTTGGTACAACGGGGACAACCGTAACGGTCTATGGGACTGGATTCAGCGCGACGGTAGCGCAAAACACGGTCATGTTCAATGGCACTGCAGGCACAGTTTTGGAATCGAGCCCCTCAGTGTTGACAGTAAGCGTTCCATCCGGTGCGTCGACCGGTCCAATTGCCGTGACATCGCCATCTGGGAATGCCACCAGCGCGGCGAATTTCACGGTCTCATCGGGAACTTCGGGAGCTCCGACGATTACCGGTTTCACGCCGACAATAGGAACACCCGGTACGGCAGTCACGGTGTCGGGTACCAACTTTGACGCCACGGCACTCAATGACCGGACGAGCTTCAATATAATCAATTCATCGGTCTCTTCTGCGACCACCACCAGCATTTCTACGACGGTGCCGCAGGCTGGCTCGGGGCATGTTTCGGTTGCGACGCAGTATGGAAAGGCGACGAGCAGCGCGGACTTCTTCATACCGCCATCGCCTTATAGTCCGGCGGATGTTGTTTCTACCGCGCGTATAGTGACTGGCGGCGCCGTCTCGTTTTCGATTACCTCGACTGGCAAGGTCGCGCTCGCTTTGTTTGACGGACTCGAAGGACATCGCGTTTTCTTAAACATCACCAGCGTCGTTAGCGGCGGCAATACGACAGTAGCCATTCTCAATCCGAACGGCACCACTCTAAATCAGGTGACGGCGTCAGGTACAACCTCAACCTACATTGACGCCACGACATTGCCGGCAACTGGTACGTACACGATCGAGTTTGCGCCGTGGGCAATAACGGCAAATGCATCGGCTACCTGCACACTAACCGAGGTTGCGCCGGATTTCGTATCGTCAATAACTTTGGGTGGCGCTTCGGTGACAGCCACCACCACTACGGCGGGTCAGAATGCTCGTTTGACGTTCTCCGGCACTAGCGGCCAGCGAATCAGTATGCGGCTGTCGAGCGTTACCGTTCCGAGCACCACGAACGTCATCATCTACAATCCCAACACGACGATTCTCACCACTACAAGCACGGGCACAGGTGGTTTTTTCATGGAGCCTGTTCAACTGGCTTCCACCGGAACGTTCACGATTCTCCTCGATCCTAATGCCACTAACACGGGGAGCATAACAGTTTCTCTATACGACGTAGCGGCAGACATAACCGGGACTATAACGATCGGCGGGGCAGCTGTCTCGCCATCGATTTCCACACCGGGTCAGAACGGGAGCTACACGTTCAGCGGCACTGCTTCGCAAAAGATAAGCATGACTTTCACGAGCGTCACAGTGACAACCGTAAACGTGATCGTAAAGAAGCCGGATGGCTCGAACATCAGCAACACTGTGGTTGGCACAAGCGGCGGATTCCAGGATCAGACAAACTTGCCGGTATCAGGTACCTACACGCTCGTAGTCGATCCACAGATTCATTACACCGGAAACATCACAATCACCCTGTACGATGCTACGGAAGTGACCAGCACAATCACGCCGGGAGGATCTCCAATCACGTTGAGCCTATCGTCGCCTGGCAAGACCGGAGTTCTTACGTTCAGCGGATCCGCAGGCCAGACGGTTTCACTCGTGATTAGCGGTGTCAGCATTGGCGGTTCTACACCGATAAACTTGTTCAACCCGAGTGGCGGATTCGTGACCGGCGGCTCGTTTGGAACAGGGGGCGGTTTCATAGACGCGGTCTCGCTTTCATCAAACGGGACTTACAAATTCGTAGCTGATCCAACCGGCACAAATACCGGAAGTGCGACATTCGCTTTGTACGACTGTGCCGATGTGACGGGCACGATTACGCCTGGAGGTTCGGCCGTTGCCACAACGATCAGCATTCCAGGTCAGAATGCCCGCTTGTCGTTCAGCGGAACAGCCGGTCAAAGAATTAGCTTGAATCTGACGAACATAACGATAGCCAGCGAAGCGGTGACCGTCTTTAAGCCCGATGGGACGGCGTTGATACCTGTTGGTGGGATAAGCACGAGTTCCTTCTTCTACGATACGAGGACCCTGCCGACGACCGGCACGTATTCGATATTCTTGAATCCCAACTCGACCAACACGGGCAGCTTCACCGCCACGCTCTATGACGTTCCGGCAGACGTTTCGGGATCTGTCACGATCGGCGGATCTGCAGTGGGAGTGACAACGACAGTGCCTGGTCAGAACGGAAGCCTTACCTTCAGCGGCACGTCGAGCCAACAGGTGACGGTTCACATCACCGGGAACACAATGGGATCGGTCACGGTGAAGCTATTGAAGCCCGACGGCACGACCCTGACCACTTCGACGTCTTCGGCGGCGAGTTTCAATCTCTCGACGCAAACATTGCCGACGACCGGCACTTACACCATAAGCATAGATCCCGCCGGCACGAATACCGGCACTATAAACGTCTCAGTGACGAGCCCGTAGTTCCTTGGAGCGTTGTTGTCAGATTAGAGCCACTTCAGGCCGATTCTGATTGGAAACTTAATGTGGATTCACGACAGGGAGAAAAGCAGAAATGAAGAGGCGCTCGAGTGTTATCGTTAGCATCCTGTTATCCGCGCTGTTAGGTGTTGGACCACTGGTTTCGCTTGCATCGACGTTTAGCAGCTCAAAGACCGCGGCCACCAAACACCCGAATCGTACAGTAGCTGCGGCTCCCAAAGCGCCTTTTTCATCGAGTCTCCTGTCGAAACGACCGCCTTCGCGCGGCACCGCGCAAGATAGTGTGCCTGGTCAGAGCACAACTCTGCTTCCAAACGGAGCACTCCTGAAAGCAGGTGGGCTTGAAAGCGACGGGCCGACTGCGAGGTGCCGAATTGAGGGAACAAGGGCAGACGCAATCGAACATCGGTCGATGGAACTCAAACAGGCGCGAGCATGGCACACGGCGACTCTGCTCCCGGACGGCAAGATCCTTGTTCTAGGTGGCATAAGCGAAAGCGGGGGAATAGCAAGCCCGGAGATTCTCGATCCTTCATCAGGCGTGTCCGAGTTGCTTGACGAATTACCACGGCTGGCGACAGACGCCTCTGTGTCCTCCCAGCCACTCACCAGTCGGGTCTACCATACCGCGACGCTCATGACTGATGGACAGGTCCTGATTGCGGGAGGCGTGTCCAATGATGGGAGTGCATTGAAGACCGTCGAGACGTGGGATTTCCGAACCCGCCGGACCACCGAAGTCTCGGGCCGTCTTCGATTCGCTCGTTCGGGTCACACCGCTCGACTGCTGGCGAACGGGAACGTTCTGTTTTCAGGTTCGATTGATCAGGATAAGAACAATTCTGTCTACGACGAGGTCTACGAGACGTCAACTGGGCATTTTCGCAAGGCGCGCAACGGAGAACCGGACGAGCTCACCAAGGACGCAATAGGAAACGCAGTTTCTCAGGTTGTTGCGTCCATTCCGGCGAACAATGCGCGAGGTGTGTCGCTCAACAGTCTTGTTTCGCTCCGCTTCTCGCGGCTGGTCCCAATGGAAACGGTCACTGCGGGCGCGATCAGTCTACGGTCAGATACTGAACAAGTGTCTAGTCGCGTTACTCCAGCCGAGTCCGGGATGCTGGCATTCGCCATTCCAGAGGCCCCGCTGAAGCCGGGAACAGTCTACACGGCCATCGTTACTGGTCTCAGAGCTGAGGACGGTTCGCTCATCGAGCCGGCAAGTCTAACGTTCACGACGGTCTCCGACATTCCGCAGGGACAGGTGTGGGTTCCCGATCAGCGTAACTATAACGGGGATTGGACAAGCGGCTATTCGCATTCGGAATGGCAGGATCTTCCTCCGCTTGAAGGGCAGGCTGGAGTGACTGCGCTTGCCGGTCAGGTCTTGAGAATCGACGGGTGGCCGCTTGAAAACGTGATCCTCCGCATAGGCGATCACGAGACTCACAGTGACGGTACTGGACGCTTCGTTTTAAGCGGTCTCGAGACTGGCCGCAAGACGTTGATAGTAGACTGCCGCGGCTTGAGCACCAATAAGACCACCTACGGATTCTTCATGATTGCGGTGGACATACCACGCGTGAATCGAACCAATGCGTTGCCCTACACGATCTGGATGCCAGTCCTCGATACCAAGAACGCAATCAAAGTGTCGTCGCCGACACATAAAAAAGTAATTGCCACGACTCCATTGCTGCCTGGTCTCGAAGTCCATATCCCACGGAGGACAGTCCTCCGCGATGTCGATGGACATAAGCTCAAAGAGTTCACGATAACCCCCGTACCGTTGGACCGCGGTCCTTTTCCAGGTCCACTCGGTGTTTCATTCCCGATGTTCTTTACGCTTCAGTTGGGTGGAACAAAGCTCGAGTCCCCCGATGGGCAAGCTGGTCCTGGGTTCCAGATAGTGTTCCCCAACTACTCGAAGATCCTTTCGGGGGCACGAATCGATTTCTGGAGTTATGCGGCAGAGGGAGTAGGCTGGTACACCTACGGCCACGGCACTGTGACCAGCGACGGCAAGCAGATAGTACCCGACCCTGGCGTCACAATTCAGCTCTTTACTTGCGCGTCCATCGGCAATCCAGATGAGGCTGACGGCCCCGCGTGTAATGAGTGCGGCCAGGATGGTGACCCAGTGGATCTGGGGACAGGCTTATTTGTTTATCGACAGACAGATCTTTACTTGCCAGATCTGATCCCCATTTCGTTGACGCGCATCTATCGACCGAATGATACGAAATGGCGTCCGTTCGGAACGGGTGTTAGGCATCCTTATGAACTCTTTTTGGTAGGAGATCAGACGACCTACAGCTACGCTCAGTTAGTTTTGCCCGATGGTGGAAAGATTCGGTTCGATCGCATTTCGAGCGGTACTGGACCTAATGGCGCCATAATGGAAGCACATAGCACACCCACGAATTTTTATAAGGCAACTCTCACTGCGATCAGCGACGGCACGGGATTCAGGTGGGACTTGAGAATGAAGGATGGCACGGTTTTTCGGTTCCCCAGTGACGGTCGTGACGTTGCGCCACTCAGCGCAATAATTGATCGAAATGGCAATCAACTTTCAATCATTCGCAACGCTGGGACATCCGCCGACCTTGCCAGCCATCGGATCACAAAAGTAATTTCTCCGAATGGGCGCTGGATAGAGTTCACGTACGACGTAAACTTCCACATCACTCAGGCAACCGACAACATCGGCCGAACTGTCACTTATAGTTATGACGCTAGCGGTCGTCTGGCGCAGGTAACAGATCCGATGGGCGGAGTCACCCAATACACGTATGATGCTGCAAATAGAATGTTGACCGTAAGGGACGCACGCGGAATTGTCTATCTCACGAATCAGTACGACTCAAATGGACGCGTTGTACTGCAAACTCAAGCAGACAACTCCACTTACCAATTCTTGTACACTCTCGATGTGAACAACAAAATCACTCAGACTGACGCAATAGATCCACGCGGAAACCATCGGACGGTTACATTTAACTCTGATGGCTACGTTCTAATAGACACTCATAGCTGTTGTGGTATTGCATATGCTATCGAACGCCAAATCGCCACAAATCGCGTTCTTAGCGTAACGGACCCGCTAGGGCGAAGGACTGAGTACAGTTACGACTCACTCGGCAACGTTGTCACTGTGACTGACCTTGCTGGTACTTCGGACTCTGTCTCAACTAACTACACTTACGATCAAACCTATAGTCAGCTTACGAGTATTACCGATCCACTGAATCACACCGCGCAGTTCCTATACGACAGTAGGGGCCGATTAACGACTGCCACTGATCCTCTTGGCCATCAAGCAACAGTTACTTACAACGAGCTAGGTCAGCCATTGTCTGTGACCGACCCTCTAGGAAATACCACCCAGTTCGGATACGAGTCTGGCGATCTCGCTTCAGTAACGAGCCCGCTGGGCCAAACGATTGGGCGCTTCACTGACGCAGCTGGCCGTCTCACTAGCATGAGAGACCCGATCGGAAGAACTGTTCGTTTGAACTTTGATGCGACAAACAATGTAACGACCCTTGTTGATCCGATACAGGGAAACACTTCGTTTTCTTACGATTCAAATGGGAATGCGACGAGTGTCATCGATGCGAAGGGGCAGACGGTATCATACGGTTATGACAACATGGACCGTGTAACGACTCGAACTGACGCAATGATGCGTGCAGTACACTACCAGTATGACGTCAATGGAAACCTTACGCAGCTGACTGACCGCAAGTCACAGGTCACCAGCTACATATATGACGCGCTCGACCGGTTAACCCTGGTGACTTATGATGACAACTCTACGAGAGGCTTCACCTATGATGCATGTGGTAGAGTTCTTCAAGTCACAGATTCGGTCTCCGGCACCATTACATACACCTACGACAACTTTGACCATTTGGCTAGCGAAACCACTTCTCATGGCACCGTCAGCTATAATTACGATGCGGCAGGACGACGGACCAGTATGCAGGCGCCAGGACAACAGGCTGTGAACTACATATACGATAGCGCTAACCGACTCACGGAGATTTCGCAGGGGCTATACACGGTGTCGTTTACATATGACGTATCCGACCGTTGTACATCTATGACGTTGCCAAATGCTGTTGTGGTGGAGTACGTCTACGACGAAGTGTCTCGCGTAACTAATATTTCATATAAGAAGAATGGTTCGTTGATCGGAGATCTCCGCTATGAGTACGATGTGCGAGGGGCGGTCAGCAAACTTGGTGGTACGCTTTCGCGGATAGCTCTACCACAGACAATATCTTCTGCCACTTACAATTCCGTTAACAATCAAATCAGTTTCGGTGACCAGAGTCTTACCTATGATATGAATGGGAACCTTGTCAGTGATGGTGTAAGGTCATACACGTGGAATGCGCGCAATCAGCTAACGTCGGTAAATGGGCCTGGACTGATCTCTGCTTTTCAATACGACGGAATCGGTAGACGTACAGGGAAAACTGTAAATGGTGTGACCACCAATTACCATTATGACGGGGCTGCGATCGTCCAGGAGGTTTCCGGTGCTTCAGTAGTAACCGACACATTCACTGACGGATACGACCGCACCTTCAGCCGTATCGACGCAAGCACCGCAGTATTCCCGCTCGTCGACGCGTTGGGCTCTACAATCTCGTTGTCCGACACGAATGGTCAGTCAGGTACCGACTATACGTACGAGCCATTTGGCAAGAACACAACGTCTGGAGGCTTGAGCACGAATCCACGCAAGTATATTGGTCGAGAGGAGGACGAAACAGGACTCTATTATGATCGTGCACGCTACTATTCTCCGGCACTTGCCAGGTTCATCAGCGAAGATCCCATAGGATTTGGCGGCGGGGATTCGAACGTCTATAGCTACGTTGGGAACGACCCGGTAAATCAAGCAGATTCGTCGGGACTTCGAAGCCAGACGATCGGTGAGAGCGTTGCTGACCCAAGAAATCTGACTGGAGCGGTTGATTACACATCTGCAGCCGCACTAAACGATGGTATACAAAGAGGTATTTATGCATCTCAGGCATCGCGAATTAACGCTTGCGAGCCGCTAGCTGACCTGAGCCGCAACAACCTGGCGGATGCGACTCGCGCAAAACTGAGTCCTGTTGGGCAAGGATTTACTGATCTAGCGAGAGAGAACCGCGTCTATAGCGGCCGTGGACCGTTGGGCTTGAACAGGTCGGCAGGAAGTGCAGCAAGGACAAGCGGAGCAGTGAACGCAGCAGGACGTGGAGTACGCGCCATAGGTATGGTTGGTCTTGGAGTCGGCATTGGACTTGGCATATCGAGAATCGCTACCGCCGGAAGGAGCTGCCGCGCTCGAGTGGCTGCCGAAGAGGTGGGCGGATTAGCCGGGTCCCTAGCGTACGGCTTTGTAGGGGCCAAATTGGGAGCATCCATCGGAATGTTTTTTGGGCCATGGGGTGCATTGGTGGGAGGAGTAGTTTGGTGGCATAGTTGGTGGCATGTACGGATATAGCCAAGGAGTGAGTGCGGCAAGGAGCTACTACGGATGCTATCAGTGACAAACCTCTGAAAGCGAGCATGCCTAAAATATGAGAGCGACCAAACTGATCGGAGTAGGTCTAGCATTGTTAGGGCTGGCCCTGTGCTACACGGGTTGGAGGTCTAGGAATAGGCTCGAGGAGCCTGAGAATTGGGATGAGGACCAAGTGTCTAGTGGGAGCGTGGCGGACTATGGTTTCATCTTTGGAGTTATTCTAATATTCGTTGGACTACTGCTTTTGGCGTTTTCTTGAAAGGTTTATGTTGGTTTTTTCCCGACTAACACAGTTCAGTGACGCGCTCGCTGTCCAAGTCCGGCTGCTGGTTTTTATCCAGCCAATTAGTGCACCGACATCTTTATGAGTGTCCTCTGTCGGCGGAACGCGTTGTCGAGTTTCCGAAACGTCTTACCGTAACCAGATGATCCTCGCACATTAGGATAGATGATCGTGAGGCCAAGCTCATTCGTGTAGTAACAGGTGAGCGATCACCAAAGAACGTAGAAATTTGAACAGTCGCCAACACAACAACATCATCGCCGAAGGCGCTTCCCGCAATCTACGTCGCTCGGGTAATGTGGGTCAATTCTTCAAGACCGAGCGGAACGAGAGGCTCTTCCTGAGTTTCTTCAGGACCTGAGATCGGCAGCCAAGAGAAGACTGGAACAGGGAAGGCTCGAGCGGTTTGCTGCGCTCGTTAGAGAACGTCTTCAAAGCCCCTGGTGGGGATTAGCGCTTGTTCTGACTTCTGCGATGCTCATTGTCGCGGTTTTTCAGATTATCAGAACAATCGCCAAAAGGAACGTGGAATCCCGGTATCACAATCTCCATACTGCGCAGATCACCAAATGGAGGAACGGACCTGGTGAGTCATCGTCGGAGCCGAAGTTTTCACCCGACGGAAATATGATCGCGTATTCCGCAATCCAGGACGCGCGTAACGAGGTCGTTCTGTGCGAACGCCTTGCTGGTGGGAACGCCATACCCGTGACAGATGGCCAGTGGAGCAGTTGGAACCCGGTGTGGTCCCCAGATGGAAAGCAACTAGCGTTTGTCTCTCAGAGGGAAGGCCGACTCGGGATTTGGGCTGCGGATCTTCACTGGGATCTCGGAACTCTTGCGCACTTTTTTGTGTACAATAGCGTGAGCGTGGCAACTCGGCAAGTCGGTTTCCAATGCGGCGCTGTGTAAGCTCTCGACGTGCTGGTAGCCACACTCTCAAGATTCACGCGTGG
>DATFXM010000176.1:0-27316 GCA_035315885.1 Blastocatellia bacterium | reverse complement strand
AGAACTCAGGACTCAGAACTCAACACTGCCTGGGCTGAACGGCGCAACCCCTTCGGGGTTGAGACTCAGAACACAGAACTCAGGAGTCAGAACTCAACACTGCCTGGGCTGAACGACGCAACCCCTTCGGGGTTGAGACTCAGCACTCAGCACTCAGCGCTCAGCACTGAATACCGCACTACTTGCCAAAGCAGTACAACGCGCTCCGCGTTCTGATGTAGATCCTTCCATCCGCAATCGCCGGAGTCGCAAAACATTCGTCGTCCAACTGGTTGACCGCAAGTATCTGCCAGTCGCCCGCCGCCTTCAACACCGATACCGCGCCCGCTTCGCCTATCAAAAACACTTTGTCGTCCGCCGCAACTGGAGACGAGAAGTATTTGTCTATCGCCCCTTGAAGACGCCCCTGCTTCAGAATGTTTCCCGTTTCAGGATCAAAGCTGATCAGTACTCCACCATCGTTCACCATATAAAGAACGTTCTTGTACAACAGAGTCGATGGTACCTGAGGCACCGGTTTTTGATATCGCCACCGAATTGCGCTCGCAGTCATGTCGCCTTTCCCCCCGAGCTTTATTGCGAGCAACCCGTTCTCGGATGCCATCATCGCGCGAAACACTCCCCAGTCCTTCTCGTTCAACATCTCGTCGCGGTCGGTGTCAAATGCTTCGAATGCCGCCGACAGGATTTTTGACATTTTGTCCGTGCCGGTGATCTCGGACTTAGCGATCTTCCCATCGTGATTGGCGTCATATCTGGCCAGGCCCTCTTGAAAAGTGACGGTCGGAATCTGCTGGCCTGGTTGGTTCTGCGGGAATCCCCAACCATTGATGTACAGGTAGTCGGAGTCACGGCTCGGGATCGACTTCATCTCGCAAGCCAGACCCTTGACCCACCACACGCGGCGCCCGTCTTCGATCGAATACGCAGAAAGCTGGAAGGATTCCGGAACTACCACCTGCTTCGGCCCCTGCGCCGGTTGATAAACAATGGGAGTCGAATACCCGGATATAACTTCCGGGCGATCTACTTTCCATCGGATCCGACCAGTCTTGCTGTCCACCGCGAGAAGAAAAGAATTTGGATTGTCCTGGTCCACCGGAAGTATGACGGTGTTGTCCACGAGAATCGGCGACGCGCCAAATCCATAGAACATATTGAAAGGGCCCAACGGAAGTTTCCAACGTTGATTGCCCTTCGAATCGAAAGAGACAAGTCCGAAGTCCTGGAAGAAGACGTAGACACTTTCACCGTCGGTTACCGGACTGGAAGACGCGGGACCATTTGGGGTCTGCAGCCGCCCGTTGCGCGCGCGCGGCACATCACGCTGCCAGAGGATCTTGCCGGTTTTACGCTCAAGACAGAAGACCTCGAGTTTGTAGGCCTGCTTCTCCCCGGCGTGCGCGGTAACGAAAATTCGATCGCCGGCAAGCACCGGAGAAGAATGGCCGGCGGGCAGAGCTGTCTTCCAGATGACGTTCTTTGTCGGGCCGAACTCTACGGGGAGGCCGGTGCTTGCGCTCACGCCGCTTCCATTGGGTCCGCGGAACTGAGTCCAGTCTTCGGCCGCCGCGACCATTCCGATCGGTGACAGCGACCCCAGTATTACAACAAGCGGAATCAGTCGAGACAGATGTGTTGAGCGTTTGCGGGTAAGATTCATGGCACCTCGCAGTGAGACTGGGTTGATTGCTGCCGTTTCGTGCTCGATTCTAATTCCTCACCAACGAAAAGAGAAGTTCGGTCTTTGTCTCAGCGCTCGGCACCCCTCAGCAATCCCAACAACGGCGAAGTCATAAGCGTAGTCACAAGGGCCATCAATACCATCATCGAGAACAACGGCGGCGACAAGACACCGAGATCCAGGCCGATGTTCAGTATCACCAGCTCTACAAGACCACGCGTGTTCATAAGCACCCCCACCGCCGCCGCTTCTCGCCAGGGCATGCCGTTTAGTCGGCAGGATATCAGTGATCCGCCCAGCTTCCCGATAACCGCCAGCGCGATAATCACCAGCGAATAAGCCCACATCTCCACGCCCGAGATCAGAAAGAAACTCGACCGCAGACCAGTGAATGCAAAGTAAAGCGGCAGCAGCAATACGATCACCACCGTCTCGAACTTCGCCCAGATCTCACGGATCAACTCGGGCCGTCGCGGCATCACCACTCCGGCCAGGAACGCACCGAATAGCGCGTGGACTCCCAGGTATTCAGTGATCCAGCCAGACGCCAGAACCACCACTAGCACGATTGCCATCGCGTCATGCGTCAGCGATCCTCGATCTCGATGCATCACCTCGATCGCTCGCAACGCGTTGCGAACCGGAAAAAGCATGAACGCGATGAACGCAGCGAGTCCGATAACCGTGAGCCACAGCGGGAGCGCCAACGAAGACGCTCTGACCACGACAATGATTCCCGCGAGGATGCACCATGCTGTGACGTCGTCCACCGCCGCGCAGGTTATTGCTACCGAGCCAACTCGGGTCCGAAGCAGGTTCCGCTCGGCAAGGATCCGCGCCAGTACCGGAAACGCAGTGATACTCATGGCTGAACCCATGAACAGGGCAAACCCCACGAAGCTCACCGACTCGTTTGCGAACCTCGGATAAAGATGAAGCGCGAAGAAGAATCCGAGCGCGAACGGAACGATGATACTTACCTGGCTGGTCACGATGGCCGCGCGCCCGAGCTCGCGCAGCCGGCGAAGATCGAGCTCCAGCCCCACCAGGAACATGAAGAGCAGAAGTCCGACCTGACTAAGGGAATTAAGAGTGCTCAGGGAGTCGGGCGGGAACAACAGGGTCGAGACTCGCGGCGAGAGCCATCCAAGTAAAGAAGGGCCAAGCAGTATGCCGGCGACCATTTCGCCGATCACTCGGGGTTGATTCAGCTTTTGAAAAAGGAACCCAAGCAGTCTCGCGGCGATCAGAATTGTAGCGATCTGCGCGATCAGCAGTGCGAGGTTATGCATTGGAGGTGACGGGCGACCAATAACCGCTGACGGGTTTTCGGTGACAGGCTACAAGCCGCAAGTGACAGGTTGCTTAACCGGTGAGTCGAGATAGGCGACAGGCAGAAGCAAGGTCCCGTCACCTGTCACTCGTAAGTCAACTGTCACTCGTCACCTGTCCGCGATCATCATAGTAAAGATATTTTGCTGAGAGCGCTTCGCCCTCGTCGACTTCTCCATCCGAGCCATTCACCTGCTCATACAATGGCGGCGGGATGTAAGCGAAGTCGGCCATCGGCCCGTAGACCTGGTCGACGTTTTCCCTGAACACATCTCCTATCAGCAGATTGATGATGCTGACTCGATGCTCGGGGTTCTGCCTCAGGAATTTGGCAAAGCTGAAGCCGTCCGAATAAAACGCGTATACCAGCTTGCGCATCGATTCGATGCCCTTGTCGAGCCTGGGCTGGAACTGCCTTAGACGATTTGCCGAGAAGTCGTTCGAGTTGAAAGCGTCGTGAATTGCGTCCGCCGCCAGCTCAGCCATTTTCAGCGCCAGCAATACTCCCGACGAGTAGATCGGATCAAGAAAGCCGTAAGCATCACCAACAATGATAAACCCGTCGCCCGCGCAGAACTTCGACCGGTAAGAATAGTCAATGATCGAGTAGATCTTGTCCACTCGCTTGGCTCCCTCAACCCTGCGCCTGCACGGCTCGCACTTCGCGACTTCCTCCTCGAAGATCTTTGCCAGGTTCTGACCCCGACCCTTCACGAGGTATTCAGGATTGGCAACGATGCCTACGCTGGTGATGTCGTTTTCGAGTGGAATGTACCAGAACCACCCGCCGCTTCCGGGAGACGTCCGCAGTACGAGTGTTGCGCCTCCGTTCAAGTCGGGCTCGCGATGCGCGCCCTTGAAGTAAGAATAGAGCACTGCCTTCTTCAGTTTTGGATCGCGCATTCGCCATCGGAATCTATTTGAGAGCATCGCTGATTGGCCGGTAGCGTCCACAACCACTTTTGCGTAGAACTTTTGAGGTTCGCCTCCCTCGATCCGTGCCTCGACGCCTATTGCTCGGTCGCCGTCAAACAGGACCTGCTTGACCGGGCTCCTCTGGTGAACTTCGGCGCCCTGATCAGCAGCGTGCTCGATAAGCATCTTATCGAACTCCGAGCGGGTTACCTGCCAGGTCACCGCGCTTTCGTGGTGATTGGCTTCGAAGAAATAAAACGGTCTTGATTCCTTACCCACGGAGTTAGCAAATTGAACGCTGTACTTCCGCACAAACGGACTGTCCTTGAGTTTCTCGAGGAAGCCCATGCGTTGAAACGTCCAGTACGTGTCGGTCATCAGCGATTCGCCGATATGATGACGCGGGAATGATTCTCTCTCGAAGAGAATGACCTTGCGACCCTCACGGGCCAAAATGCTCGCGATGGTGCTGCCCGCGGGTCCGCCTCCCATCACGATTACGTCGTAAGTATTTTCCTTCATCTTAACCCTGATCTATGCGTATCTGACTGTCTTCAATTCCGGTTCAAAGAACTCGGGAAGAAACTGATCAACCTGCAGAAGACCGCTACGTGTGAGCTCGATCGAACCGTTCGTTCTCGTCAGCAGCCGGTCGGATTCGAGTTGCTCATAAACGGGCTCGAATTTCGCCCAGATGTCCACGTCGAACTTGCGCCGGAAATAACCGACGTCCAGTGCTCCGGTCTTTAGTTGCAAAACCATCTCGCGAATAAGCCGCTGGTTGGGTGTGAGTCTCAACGCGCGCCACAGCGGTAAGTCTCCCGACTCGATGATGCGTACGTACTCTTCAAAGTTGTGCGCGTTCTGAAAATGTACGCCGCCAAAGTGCGAGAAGGATGAAACCCCCAGGCCCAGCATGTCGCCGCCATGCCACAAAGCATCGGTGTAAATAAAACGGCAGGGCTTCTTGTTGGTGGCCAGCGTATAAGCGCTCGCTATTCGAAAGTCCCGCGCTTGAAACTGATCGTAGGCGTATTCAAGCCAGCGTCGCTTGGTGGGCCAGTCGGCAACTGGAGAGTCGATCCCCTTTGACAACATTTCCTGCGAGATTACCGTGTTGTACGGTAACTCCATCTGGTAGATGGTGACCGAGTCAGGTTCCATCTCGATGGCCCGGCGCACCGCGTCGCGCCAGCTCTCATCGTTGTCTCCGACCATGCCCGCGATAAGATCGATGTTTATCTGCGGAAAATCGACTTCGCGAGCCCACTCGTACGCCCTGTAGATCTCCGCCGACAAATGTGCGCGGCCATTGCCGGCCAGGATTCTGTCGTCGAAGTGCTCGATCCCCAGGCTCAGTCGCGTCACACCGATTTCTTTTAACGTTTCGAGCTTAGATTTCTTTAGCGTGCCAGGCTCGCATTCGAAGGTGACTTCTTCGGCGTTCTCCCAGCTCACATGTTGGTTCAAACCCTCGACTAGATAATGAAGCTGACGGTCGCTGATATATGAGGGCGTTCCCCCGCCAAAGTACGCGAACCGCAGTTGTCTTCCTTGAAGCGCGGGCGCACAGCTGTAAAGCTCGTTTTCTTTTATCAGAGCATCCAGGTACGTCTCGACCTGAGATGCGTTCTTGTCGGTATAAACTTTGAAATAGCAGAACGTGCAGCGCTTTCTGCAGAAGGGAATATGCAGGTAGAGACCGAGCGGTTCATCGGTGCGAGGCGGCTCATTCAATGACGCCACTGCTTCCGAGGTGTATTCGGGTTTCCATTGCGAGAACGGGGGATAATTCGAAACAAAGTAATTCCCGACTTCGGTCTTGGTCTGAGTGGTCTCCTCGGTCATGAAGTCTCTATTTCCGTGTTCAGCCGTAGCCGAAAATTTTAACGGCTGTGTGCCGCCGTTGCAATTTGCTGAAAGCCTGTGTGATAGTACGCATCGATTTGTCCACAGGTTTCTAAACAAAGCTGTTGCGCCGGAGGAGACGATGAAGGGGCGCGTCCTCGCCGCGGCCATTGTGCTGCTGTATGTTCTGCACCAGGACTTTTGGTACTGGCGCGATGCGCGACCCCTCGTGTTCGGGTTCTTGCCAATCGGTCTCTTTTATCACGCCGTTTTCACGCTGGTCCTCTCTCTGACGATGTGGGTGCTCGTGAGGTACGCGTGGCCGAGCCAATTCTCCGATGAGTTGGGGGAGGAAGGCTCCTGGGCCGAACGCCCGACCACCGCGGGTTCAGTTTCGAAAGCCGCCGTCAACCCGTCTGCCGAAGTGCGCCCATCCGACGATCAACAGGGAGATTCGGAGCGTTGATCCCAACCCTGTTTATCTTCGCCTACCTCGGCGTAGTCCTGTACATCGGAATATTTGCTTTTCGACGGCGGTCGGCGTCGACCGAAGGCGCCGAGGAGTACTTTCTTGCGGGACGATCTCTTGGGCAGTACGTGTTCCTTCTCTCTCTGTTCGGTACGAACATGACCGCGTTCGCGATTCTTGGTTCATCGGGACACGCGTTTAACAACGGAATCGTGACCTACGGTCTGATGGCTTCATCTTCGGCCCTGATAATCCCGCTGTCGCTGTTCTTGATCGGGACTCGAGTTTGGGCGCTCGGAAAAAAGTATGGGTTCATCACTCCTGTACAGATGTTTCGGGATCGATGGGAGTGTAGTCACATCGGAACTGTGATCGCGATCGTACAGGCGGCGTTTCTTGTGCCGTACATCATCATCGGCGTGATGGGGGGCGGCACCGCATTCAACGCGATCAGCGGTGGTCGCGTACCCTACTGGGCCGGGGGCGCAATCGTTGCCCTGGTCGTCATGGGTTATGTCTTTTTTGGCGGGATGCGCGGAACAGCGTGGGTCAATACTCTGCAGACGCTGTTATTTCTTTCGTTCGGTGCCATCGCGCTGGTAGTAATCGGGACCGGCATGGGTGGATTTCGCGAGTCGGCTGAAGCGATGCTGCAAACGCCGGCGAGCGCGGCCCTGTTGACTCGAGAGCGAATATCGCCTCTGTTCTTCTTCAGCTACACGTTTATCCCGCTATCCTCTATCGCGTTCCCGCACATTACGATTTTTTGTTTGACTGCTCGGCGGGTATCTCAGTTCAAGCGCACCGTAGTGCTCTATCCGATATGCATGCTGGTGCTTTGGCTTCCCTGTGTGTTTCTCGGTGTGATGGCAAATCGAGCCACGGATGTGCCGGAGATCAGGCAGAAGATGGAGGCGAGGTCGCTTCTGGCGGTCGAGGGCTCGAAGCTCGCGCCCGAAGAGCGCGACAAGTTGCGATCGACGATGGCTGGAGATGACGTCCTGCTGTTGTTGCTGGATCGGTTTGCTCCGGCATGGCTGGCAGGCTTGCTGGGCGCAGGCATCATGGCCGCAGTCATGGCCAGCGACTCACAAATTCTGGCTCTGTCAACGATGTTTACCGAGGATGTGTTTGCGTTCTATGGAGGTAAGCGCCGGTTCGGTGAAGCGGCACAGGTTCACACTGGGCGCGTATTCATCATCGTTATAACGCTAGCGGCGTATGCGATTGCGCTTCGTTCGCCTCAAAGTATTTTTGATCTTGCGGTACAGTACGCTTTTTCGGGTTATTCGGCGCTTGCACCCTTGCTTGTAGCAGCGCTGTTTTGGAAGGGGAGCACAAAGTGGGGAGCGCTTGCTGCGACCGTGTGGACCGCGGGCGCGGTTGTGGCGGTAGCGATCTTCCAACACATCGTTGTAGCGCCCGCCGGACCTCCAAAGGTGATATGGGCTGTGGGTGGCGCCGAGGTGTTGGCGCGGACATCGGGAGGTACAGCGGTGTTCGGGCTTATGCCGGTGGTGCCTATGACTATCGTCTCATCGCTCTTGATAGTGGTCGTGTCGTGGTTGACTAAGAGACCCGGCGAGACAACGATAGGACGCTACTTCAAGGCGGCCTCGTGATGTAGTGGCCTGTAACACTTGAACCCGAGGATATAAGAAACGAACACCTAAGACCGACCATGACTTCAACGGCTCCTGAAAAAACAACAAGCGGACTCACGACGGTTCAATGGCTGATCTGCATCATAGCGGTGATCGGATTCGCCTTTGACAGTTACGAACTGCTCATGCTGCCTCTGATCGTTAGGCCGGCTTTGGAGCAGCTCGGGGGCTTGACCTTCGGATCTCCCGAATTCACTCATTGGCGCGACCTGCTGTTTTACGTGCCCGCACTGAGTGGCGGAGTGTTCGGCATGTTGGGCGGTTACTTGACCGATACCCTCGGTCGAAGGCGCGTGCTTACATGGAGCATCTTGTTGTACGCGTTCTCGGCGTTCGGCGCGGGCCTCGCAACGTCTCTGCCGGTCCTTCTCATCCTGAGAACCACCACGTTCATAGGTGTATGCGTTGAATTCGTGGCAGCGGTAGCGTGGCTCTCGGAGCTGTTCCCAGAGCCAAAGCTGAGAGAGACAGTAGTCGGCTACACGCAGGCCTTCTCCTCGCTCGGTGGCTTTATGGTGAGCCTGACCGCGCTTGTGATAGCGAAGTCCGCTGAGAGCTTGCCGGCGATTCACGGCGCGCACGACAACTGGCGCTATGTTCTGATTTCCGGACTAATCCCCGCCATTCCGCTGATAATCATCAGGCCGTTCTTGCCGGAATCGCCGGTGTGGCAAGAGAAAAAACTGGCCGGCACACTAAAGCGAGCGAGCATCGCCGAAATCTTCAGGCCACAGTTTCGCCGCACGACTCTTGTCAGCGCGTTGATTTTCGCGTGCAGCCTGGGAGCCGCGTTTGGTGCTATTCAGCAGCTTCCACAGATAGTGCCGGGCCTCGTTCACCTTGACCAATCTCTCGCAGCGCCGCAACGACAGTCGATCATTCAATCGACTGTCGCGGGCGTACAGACGCTGCAGGAGGTTGGTGGACTCGTGGGCCGAATCATCCTCGCGTTTCTCGCGATTCGAATAGCCTCACGCCGAAAGCTGCTTCGGGTTTTTTTGATTCCCGGTCTGGTCGTAGTGCCGCTCGTGTTTTTCTATCCGGCGGTGCACGACCTAACGCTTTTGAAGTGGGGAATCTTCTTCGCGGGTCTGTTTACGATTGCGCAGCTCAGCTTCTGGGGAAACTATCTGCCTCGCGTATATCCAACACATTTACGAGGGACCGGGGAGAGTTTTTCGGCGAACGTCGGCGGAAGAATGATCGGCACTTCGGCGGCGCTGTTGACAACTCAGATAGCCGCTACGATGCCGGGAACAACTCCAGCCACCAAACTCGCGTACGGCGCGGCAGGGGTTGCGTTCCTGGTTTATGCGATTGCGTTGATAGCAAGTTTCTGGCTTCCAGAGCCTGCACAAGAAGAATTGCCTGAATAAGGCTGGGCCCGTGCTACAAACATGGCCTTCCTACGGAGGGCTGTGACCGCTTCCTTGTGCGATCAAGTGCTTGCAATGAGGTGATTCAATAGATACGGTCCACCAGGACACCACCTAACCGAAGCAGTACAACCTTCCGTCTTCCGAGCCTATGACGATTCGTCCCGCTGCAATTGCCGGAGATGCGCTCAGCGGCGCACCGGCAGTGAACTCCCACACCTTGGCCCCGGTCTTGTAGTCCAACACATAAAGCTTCCCATCGTTTGACCCGATAAACACCCGCCCATCGGCAAGCGCCGGTGATGACTCGACTCTCGCTCGCGTCATGAATGTCCAGAGTTGCTTCCCGGTAGCCGCATTCAGGCAATGCACCATCTTGTCGCGGCCGCCGATCAGAACTCTCCCCTCTACCACTCCCGCCGACGAGTAATACGGGAATTGCCGCTGCCGGTTTATATATCGCCAGGCGACTCGATGCGTTCGCAGGTTCACGGCGATCACTTCGTTGGCGAACGTGCCGTAGAAAGCCATTCCACTCGCGATCGCCGGAGAAGCACCCGTGTAAGCTCCCGACGCAACTCGGAACAACTCGTGCCCATCGCTTATGCGGATCGCGCGGAATTGCTCGTCACATCCCGCTATGTATGCCACTCCGTCAGCTACTCCCGCTGTGCAGTGAACCGGCCCTTGAGTGCGAAACTTCCAGATGAGCCCGCCGTTTGATGCGCCAAGACAATACAGATGTTCGTCGTAAGACCCGATCAGCAGTTTGTTTCCTACCACCACCGGCGATGACTTTACTTCGGCATTCGTCTTGAACGTCCACACCGCGCGGCCGCTTTTCGCGTTTACTGCGTGCACCGTCCCATTGAGATCGCCGAAATAGACCGTTCCACCCGACACGCACGGCGACGATTGGCCGATCGGACCCGTAGCGCGATACTTCCAGCGCACCGAGCCGTCCCCGAGACTCAGGGCTACCAACTCGCCGGCCTGTGAACCGACATAGACCGTGCCTTCAAAAATGGCCGCCGAAGCCTCGATCGAATCACCCGCTTCGAAGGTCCACAGTTGCTTGAGGTCCTTGGGCACACCCGATACCGATACGCCGATTTGCTGATGATTCCCCCGAAACTGTGACCAGGTCTCCGGCGGCAGTTGCGAACGAATCGATAGAGCTGCTCCAAAAAAGAACACCGCCAGAAGCACTCCACCGCATGCATTCTTGACGGGACCTGTTGCAGATCGTTGCGTTTTTGACATTGGCAACCCGCTAGTACGCTCGTCTGTACAATTCTAATGCGTCGTCTTTGCCAAACGGTCTTGGATTGCACTTACCGGTCCACTGTTCGGCGGCTTCCGCGCCTAAGGTTTGAAAGTCCGGATCGTGAATATCTGCCTCACGCAGCGTTCGAGGGAGGTGCCCGATCTGCAGCAACTCCTCGACTCTCCGAGCAAGCGCGTCGCCGGGGTTGCCATCAGCGGTTTCGATTGAGACCTCTCTTGCAAGCGCTGCATATCTGTCGGCGACCGCCGCGGAATTCCAGCGGATTACGTGGGGTAACATCAACCCGACCGCGATCCCGTGATCTGTATCGAAGTGCGCGGTCAACGGATTTGCGCACGCGTGGGCGGCGCCAAGCATCGAGTTCTCGATCGCGAGCCCTGCCCAGTAGGCACCGAGTTGCATTGCGCCCCGTGCTTGAACGTCCGAAGGCTGCCGGACTACTCGTTCGTAGTTCGGTAAAAGAAGCCTCCACGCCTCGAGTGAAACAATCTCCGAAAGGGGATTGCGTTTTGAGGTGACGTAGCTCTCCAGCGCGTGACCTATTGCGTCTATTCCGGAGGTCGCGGTGACCCTTGGCGGTTGAGTGACGGTAAGCAGCGGGTCCAGGATCGCTATTCGAAAGGCTGCACCGGGATCGCCGCACGCCATCTTGGCGTGAGTTCGACTGTCGGAGATCAGCGCATAAGACTGGGCTTCGCTGCCAGTGCCTGCGCTGGTTGGAACCCCGATCATCGGCAGCAGAGGCTCGCGTGCCTTTGCCCAACCCTGATAGTCGCTCATCGATCCGCCGTTTGTGATCAGGAAATTGATTGCTTTCGCAGAGTCCATCGAGCTTCCGCCGCCCAGCCCTATGAGCGAGTCAATGTGGAGAGGTGCGGCGAAGTCGCATCCCCGTTGGACCATCGAGCTGTCTGGGTTTGAAGTGAAGTCTGTATAGGTGAAGCTAGTGATGCCAGACTCGGCGAGCACCTTTAAGGCTCGCTCGACGTACCCGCAGGACGCGATACCGGGATCTGAAACAACAAGGCAACGTTTGAACCCGAGCTGAGCCGCAAACTCACCCATTCGTTCAAACGTTCCTTCGCCGAAAATGAGTCGAGTGCGGAGTTGAAAATCGAAAGGTCGCATCAACGACATCAGGCAACGCGCAACAAGACGGACCGGGTGTCACTTCTTGTCGGTGATTGCGAACAACTGGTTTCGGTTCGCAATAAACAGCACGCCGTTAGCGGGTACTACTGTCGAATACACCGAGCTCCCCATATTGATCTCGCCGATAACCTTCTTTTCTCGTGAAGCCTCGAGAATTGCGATGTCGCCGTCCTCGTCGCCCAGATACACCTTTCCATCGACTACCATCGGTGAGCTCCAGACCGCGGCGAACATGTCATGCGTCCAGTAGGGCTTGCCGGTCTTGGCATCCAGACAATGCAGGAACCCGCTGAAGTCCGCATAGAACAACAGACCCTCATAGATCGAGCCGGTCGAGATCGAACGACGGATCTTGTCGTACTGCCAGACCAAACCGGTTTTTGTGATGTCGCCTCGCTTTGTCGCGTCAATGCAATAGAGGTGACCCACTCCTTCACCGTGCTCCGGATCCTGACCATTCGCGATGTACACCTTGTTGTCCCAAATCACCGGAGTGCTGATCAGCTCATTGCGTGTCTTAGGCCAGACCGAGTCCTTGGGATTCGTGTCGAACTCCCAGAGCTTCTTTCCGGTCGTCGCTTCGTACCCGCGGATCCAGCCGTCACCCTGTCCATGTACAACCTGCACTACGTCACCGATTTTTCCTACGGACGGAGAGGACCACTGACCGTGCAGTATTCGATCGAATACCGAATTGTCTTCCCAACTCAGTTTGCCGGTCTTCTTGTTGAGCGCGACGATCGCCGGAGCTTTTGGCGACGGTATGTTGACGTGACTCTCATCTTGCCCGTTTGATGTACAGATGTAGATCAGATCGCCGTACGAAACGGGCGAGCAGTTCGACATATTGTGCGGATGCGAACCGACCTCCTCCATCATGTCAAACTTCCACACGATGTCCGCGTCGTGCGGTCCGGTGAATTTCTCGTCCTTATACGGCCCGTCGTTGACTCCGTCCGTGAATCCCTTCGTGTCAAGGCAGACCACTTCACAACGATTCGTGACGTAATACAAGCGGTCGCCTTCCACCAGCGGAGACGAGCAGACGCCCTGATAGGGCCAGTCGTTTACGCGACCCGCCGCCAGCTTTTCATTCGTGTGCTGCCAGAGGAACTCTCCGTCTGATTCACGGAAGCACATCAGCACTCCCCGGTCTCCGCCCTGTTTTGGATCCCGCACGAGTTCGTTGTTGGTACCCACGTAAACCTGACCGCCGGCCACAACCGGATTGCCATAGCTTTGAGAGCCAAGCGCAGCGATCCACTTGATGTTTTTCTTGGTCTTGATGTCCCAACTGGTGGGCATCCCCTTCATCGTGGAGACCATGTTTCGGTCCGGAGTGCCACCCCACATCGGCCAGTCGCCGCTTCCGGGATCTGAAGCCGAGTTTGTTTTGACTGCGGAGATCGCAATAAGCGCTGTCGCGGAAGCAACTGCAACGAGAATAAAACTGCGTTTTGTCATAATCAGTCCCGGGTCACTTGTTAGGAGTTACCTTGATGTTATCAAAATAGAGCTCGTTTAGCGCGTCGGCGAAAATGCCCGCGCTCCCCTGCCTGTTGCCGTTCGGATCAATCCTCTCCACGTTCCATTCTGCAGGTTCCGGCTCTGCCGCGGGCCATGCTTTGCCCCGCGCTCGAACTTTTCCGTCGGGTTGGTTCTCTACTTCAATCTTCACTCGATACCAGGTGTCGGGCTTCCACGCGAACGGCTTCTTGACCGTCAGCCTTTCCTGGATCTGCCAGGACCGAAGCTCAATACGCTGGTTGCTGCCTAACAGTACAAGTTCGTATCGTTGAGCAACCACGCCCGCATCGCCCATCTGACGGCGTTTTTCGACCGCTCGCACGTCAGCCTGCACCGAGTAGTTGGACCAGGAGATGGGCCCAAACAACGAGCGCGTCCGCTTGAAGATCGGAGGATTCGGCCCTTTGACAAGCACTTTGTTCCCCTCGATCTCTTTGACATTGTACTTTCCTCCAGTGCTGATCCAGTACCTTGGAACGCCGTCGTTCGGAATCGAGTCGAAATTCTCGGCGATCGGCAAAGTGGGGATCACCCGGACCCTGGTCGCTCCGGTGATGCCGCCCACGGTAGCTTTCAAAGTACCAGCCTGAAGTCCCGAGTCAGCCGTAAACTGGCCGTTCGAGGCCGTACCCTTCAGTCCTTCCATGCTCCACGTAGCGGTCTGATCCTCTCGAATGAAACGTCCCAGATCGTCGAACAGCCGAACCTTCAACTTTACGGGCTCCCCGGGTCTTGCTACCAGGTCGGCAGGAACAACCTGAACGTAAGCAGGAGTACCATTCGGAGCGGCATTCTCAATCTGAGTCTTGACTGGAGGAAGCGCGGGCGAGGGAGTCTTCTTCCCGATGCAGTAGATTGCTTTTGTAGAGACCAGGTAAACGCGGCCTCTTGAAATCGCCGCCGACGCGAGAATCTGTTCGTTGGCCGCGATCAGCTCATCACCTTCCTCATTCTTGAGCTGGACCTGCTCGACCGTTCCGAGCTGATCTTCGTCGATCACCTCACAACCGGTGGGGCCCGGCTTCAGAATGTAAAACTTGCCGTTTTCCGTGCCGACGTAGAGTTTTCCATCGGCAAGCACCGGAGATGCACGCTGTAGAGTTCCCAGAGTCTTCTTCCACAGCTCCTTCCCGGTCGCGACATCGTATGCAAAGAGATTCGCGCTATCGTCTATCTGGTACAACCGGTCTCCATCAATGACCGGCGATGAATAACCTCCTCTGAACCCCTTCACCGACCATTTCACCTGCTCCTTGCCTATCGTGCCTCGCGCCGCACCGTCAAACCCGACGAGCATGCCCATCTCGTTTGAATCCAGATTCTCTTCGCTGTGCGACGCGAACACCGTAGAGCCCTTAACCACCGAGCAATTGTTTATGCCACGCTTTGTAATCTGGTGGGTCCACACCGGCTCGCCGGTTTGGACTTTCATCGCCATTATTGAGCCGTCGGCCCCGCCGACGATCAAAAGTCTCATGCCCTTGATAGTCGCCACAATCGGCGTTGGATAAACGGTGTCGTAAGGCCTGCCTCCCGGAGCGCTGGTCCAGATACATTCACCCGTAGTTTTGTCGAATGCATAGAACCGGTGCTTTCGTTGCGCGGTGTCTCCCCACCCATCGATGATCGTGCCTACGATGACCAGATCACCGTCTACGATCGGAGAACCGGTGCGTCCTCCGTGGGTGGTCCACGCGCCAAACTCTTCGGTTAGAGACCGGCTCCACAGGACTTTGCCGTCGCCCGAAAGCGCGGTTAGCTCGTTGCAGGCGCCAAACACGTAGATGTTGCCGGTTGCCGGATCCCCAGCAGGCGCGGCCCACGCGATACGCCGCGGCGGAACGTCGCTTTCGTACACGTTGATCCGATGCTCCCAAATCTGTTTGCCAGTGTTTGCATCGAGACACAGCACGCGTTCCTGCATCGACTCGCCTTGACCGGCGGTGTTGAACAGGTACACGCGCCCGTTCATCACGATTGGGGACGAACGCCCTCCGAAGGGGGCCTTCCATACGAGGTTTTCACCCTGGGGCGACCACCTGGTGGGAAGTCCTTTCTCGGACGAGGTACCATCGCGGGCTGGACCGCGCCAGTCAGGCCAATCGCTGGCCGACGCTCCACGATCCGCAGGCGCGAAGGTGATGAGCAGGAGGAGTGACAGGTACGCAATTATGCCGGGATTCATAGTGTCTCTATCGTGTAATGGTTGTCATTGGTCTCGCACTGGCTAGCAAATCTCCACTGGTTCAAAGGACGTGGTGTGCTCGACTGGTTGAAGGTCAAGATATTATGCGCCGGCGACGAGAGTCAAGCAGGAGGAAGTAGGCAGTAGGCAGTAGGCAGATGAGGCGAAGGGGTGACGCGGAGACGCGGAGAGGAGTGACAAGTGACGCGGTGACGGACTGCGCACCGTTGTTCTTCCAGTCACTCCTCTCCCGTCACCGCGTCACTCCTCTCCGCTTCGCCCCTTCGCCCTTTTCGCGTCACCTCCTCATCTCCCGACTTCCCAATTCATGCTTTTGTAAAAAGTTGTAAAATCCCCGGGCGCTTGGAATCCAGCGGACGCTCCTGTAATAGTCTGATTGAAGCCTTAGCCGAATTGGAAACTCGATTCGGATTTTTCGGCGAGAGGGGTCATGTCTACACAACCAATAGCAGCACTGATGCTGGTCGCGTCGGCGGTGTTCTCCGGGCAATCAACCGATCTTACCGATCAGTTCTTTGCGGCAGCACGCAAGGGTGATGTTGCCACGGTGAAGGCGTTGCTCGACAAAGGAGTCGACGTAAACGCAAAAACCAAGTACGGTGCGACTGCGCTTTCTTATGCGGCCGACCATGGCAGTCTGGAGGTTGCAAAGCTGCTGATCGAGCGCGGCGCCGACGTGAACGTGCGCGACACCTTCTATGGAGAAGTGCCGTTAGGTTGGGCCGTCTCTCGCGGCAGCACTGAGCTGGTAAAGCTTCTGCTATCGAAAGGCGCTCGTGGAATTGACCGGGTACTACTCGGCGCTGCGAGCGACGGCAACGTCGAGATGCTGAAAATCGCCCTCGAAGCCGGCCGCGCGTCCGAGACGTCGCTGTCAATGGCGCTCTCAATGGCAGCAAAAGCGAACAAGCCGGAGGCTGTCGAGCTGCTCAAGAAGTCCGGTGCCCAGCCATTCCCGGTTGTCCAGTTGGACGAGCAGACGCTGACCTCATACTCCGGCACATACAAATGGTTCGGAGAAAACGAGGCGAAGATCTCAACGAAAGACGGAAAACTCTTCGCCCAGATAGCGGGAGGAGTCCCGTTTCAACTCACCCCAATATCGAAGAGCACATTTATTATCCCGGGTGAGTCCATTTTCGTTACCTTCAACGTGGAGGCAAACAAAGTGACCGGGTTTACGTTTAAGCAGGGAGACCAGACTACGATCTTTCCCAAGCTCGAACAAAAGTAGCCGTTGACAGTCCGCCGCGAAAAGTTGCAATCGATATCAAAGCACCGCGCTTCAAGGTCAATACTCAGGAGTTCTCGCATGAAAAAGATCGGATCGATCATCGCTCTACTGACACTTGCATCGATCACTTGTGCTCTGGACTGGCCTTCGTTTCGAGGCCCGAACGCATCCGGTGTTGCCGACGGTAAGCCTACGCCGGTGAGTTGGGACGCCACAAAGGGCTCGAACGTGCTTTGGAAGACGCCGATACCCGGGCTCGCGCATTCAAGTCCCATCGTATGGGGTGATCGAGTGTTTGTTACTACGGCAATCAGCAGTAAAGGCACCAACGACTATCGGCATGGTCTTTACGGCGATGTAGATTCGGACAAAGACACCTCGGTTCACTCCTGGCACGTCTACTGTCTGGACAGGAAGAGCGGCAAGATTCTGTGGGACCGCGTCTCAGCGGAAGGTGTTCCGAAGGTGAAGCGGCACATCAAGTCTACTCACGCGAATTCGACTCCGGCTACAGACGGGAATTACGTTGTAGTGTTCTTTGGATCTGAAGGTCTGTTCTGTTACGACGTCAACGGCAAGCTTGTTTGGAAGAAGGATCTTGGTGTGCTGGACGCCGGATGGTTCTACGATCCGGATTATCAGTGGGAGACTGCGAGCTCGCCGATCATCTACAAGAATCTGGTGATTGTTCAGTGCGACGTCCAAAAGGACTCGTTCATAGCGGGGTTTGACATAAAGAGCGGGCGAGAAGTTTGGAGGACACCTCGTGAAGAGATTCCGTCGTGGGGAACTCCTACGATTTACGAGGGGAAGACTCGTGCGGAGTTGATCACCAACGCTACGAGGGCTGCTCGGGGTTACGATCCGATGACCGGGAAAGAGCTGTGGAAGCTGGTTGGCAATCCGGAGGTAACGGCGACGACTCCGATTGCTGCTCGCGACCTGATTTACATATGCAACAGCTACCGGCCTAACCAACCGATCTACGCGATCCGAGCGGGTGTGAGCGGGGATATCTCGCTGAAACCCGACCAGAGCTCTAGTCCAAACGTCGCGTGGAGCATGCAGCGCGGCGGGACTTATATGCCTACGCCGCTAGTGTATGGAGAGTACCTTTACACGTGCGCCAATCACGGGGTGATGGCGTGCTACAAGGCGGATACCGGAGAACGTTTGTACCAGCAGCGAATTGGGAACAAAGGCGGAGCGTTCAGTGCTTCGCCTGTCGCAGCCGACGGCAAGATATATATGTCGAGCGAGGACGGGGAAGTCTTCGTGGTGAAGGCGGGTCCGAAGTACGAGTTGCTGGCTACGAACCAGATGGGCGAGCTGTTGATGGCGACGCCGGCGATTTCAGAAGGTATGATCGTCATCCGCGGCCAGCATAGCGTGTTTTGCATTGGAGAGAAACACTGACTGGGGAAGTCCTGAGTGCTGAGTGCTGGGTGCTGAGTAACAACCCTTCAGCCGCGAGCTCAGAGGTCGACATTCAGCACTCAGCACTTTCGAAAACGGGGAGAAATTGATGACGTTCATACGGGCATTTGTGAATCTTCTGCTGATTTTTGTGTTGCTTGCACTTCATACGTCGGGAACGACCCGCCCACGCGCGACGCCACGGCCCTCCGCAAGGACTGGCGCCTCTTCGGAGTGGGCTCAATGGCGAGGACCTGACAGCCAGGGAATATCCAACGAAACCAACCTCCCGACTGAATGGAGTGAAACAAAGAACGTCCTCTGGAAGACTCCGATTCCCGGCCTCGGTTTTTCCTCGCCGATCATCTGGGGCAAGAAAGTATTTCTTACGACTGCAATTGAGGGGGGACCCGCTCCCGCAGATCACCAACCTAAGAAACACATGATCGGGGACAAGGAATTCAAGCACCCCGACTGGACGGGATCTGACAAGCTTCACACATTCAAGGTTTTTTGCCTGGAGCGCGACACCGGAAGAATACTCTGGGAGCGCACGTCTTACGAAGGACCGGTGTTCGATCACCGCCATCGCCGAGGGACTTACGCCGCACCGACGCCGGTCACCGACGGCAAAATGGTGTGGGCCTACTTCGGTTCTGAAGGTCTTTATTGCTACGACCTGATGGGAAAGCCGATGTGGAAAAAGAGTCTCGGAGGCATCGCTACGATCGGAATGGGAGTGGGTACTTCGCCGGTGCTGTATGAGAACCTGCTGATAGTGCTCTGCGATCAGGAATTCGATGGCAAAGAGTCGTTCATGGTCGCGCTGGACAAAGCAACGGGTAAAGAAGTTTGGCGAGTCGCGCGGCCCGTTCAGACGAGTTGGGCCACCCCGGTTATCGTAAAGGGACCGAACCGTACGGAGCTGGTGGCGAGCGGAAACGAGTTTCTAATCTCTTACGATCCGGCTACCGGAAAGGAACTCTGGCGAGCTACCGGTTTGAAGAGCCATGCGATTGCGACGCCGGTCGTAGGACACGGGCTGGTAATTCTGTCGTCGGGGTATCCGTCGAAAGCGGTAGTAGCGATTCGGCTCGGGGGTTCCGGCAATCTGGACGGCACCGACTGGATCGCATGGCGCTACAACAAAGGAACATCGTATGTGCCTTCGCCGATTCTGTACGGTGATTATGTGTACTTGATGAGCGATGCGGGAATCCTGACGTGTTTGAAGGCAGAGACAGGCGAGGTTGTTTACGAAGGCGGCCGCGTACCTATTGCGACGAAGTTCTACGGCGCATCGCCCGTAGCTTTTGAAGGCAAGATACTGCTAACCAGCGATGATGGAGATACGTTTGTGATCAAGGCCGGCGCCAAACATGAAGTGTTAGGCACGAACTCGATTGGTGAGCCTTGCCGTACGTCCATTGCAATTGCGGACGGCAAGCTGTTCGTGCGCGGTGAGAAGAATCTCTACTGCATTGCTAATAAGGTCCGCCGGTCGTAGCATTGAATTTCGATTTGAAAACGGTCTGAGCAACCGTCTGAAACGCGGCACCCACTACTTTCCCGGAGCATGATCATGAGACGGCTATCTGTGTTTTTGTGCGCGTTATCGGTATTGCCGGTCGTTGCGAACGCGGCATTCAATGGTGGACGCGCGGGCTTGCCACCAGCAGCCACCAACTGGGCACAATGGAGGGGGCCTGAAGGCAACGGCGTTTCGATCGAGACAAACTTGCCGCTCGAATGGGGCGCAAGCAGGAACATCAAATGGAAGACTCCTATTCCTGGGCGAGGACATTCGTCGCCAATCGTGTGGGGCAACCGGGTATTTCTAACCACGGATCTCGAGGGGGACGCGGTGCCGGGAGCCAAGGCGATCGAGCACAAGATTGAAGGGCAGGTCTTCAAACATCCCGACAGCGTAGGTGCAGATCGGAAGCACACGCTTAAGGCCCTCTGCGTAGATCGCGATTCAGGAAAAGTGCTCTGGGAGCGCACCTCATATGAAGGCACGGTGTACGATGACCGGCACCGTAAAGGAAGCTACGCTTCTCCAACGCCGGCGGCAGACGGGACTTACGTTTTCGCGTACTTCGGTTCAGAAGGGCTCTACTGCTACGACTTCAGCGGCAATCTTGTCTGGAAGTCCACCCCCGGGCAGATCGGCACCTACGGCATGGGGCCCGGTACGTCGCCGGTCCTGTTTGAGAACACGGTGATCCTGCAATGCGATTCTGAAGACGGGGCGAAGTCTTTTGTCGTGGCATTGGATAAGAAGACCGGCAAGGAAGTTTGGAAAACTCCGCGCAAGGTCCAGGCAAGCTGGTCCACTCCGCTGATTGTTCGAAGCGCCCAACGAGCAGAGCTGATCACCAGCGGCAACGAGCTGATCGTTTCCTACGATCCAAAGACGGGACGCGAGCTCTGGCATGCAAAGGGACACGAAAGCAACGCGATTCCCACGCCTGTCGCCGGTCAGGGCATGGTTTTTGTGTATGCCGGTTTTCCTGTGAAGCGCACGTTTGCTATCGCGCTCGGAGGTTCGGGAGACCTGACTGGCAGCAAGAGCATTGCCTGGCAATACGACAAGGGAACAGCGTACGTGCCGTCGTCGATCGCGTATGGCGACTACCTCTACCTGATGACTGACAGAGGCATAATCACGTGTCTCGAGGCCAAGACTGGAAAGGTGGTCTACGAAGGTGGAAGAGTGCCCGTTCCTGCGACGTTCACTGCTTCGCCGGTAGCGTTTGACGGCAAGATCATCCTGACCAGCGAAGACGGCGACAGCTTCGTGATCCGTGCCGGCCCAAAGCACGAAGTGATCGCCACCAACTCAATCGGTGAGCCGGTGTTCGCTTCGCCGGCGATATCCGACGGAATGATTTTCATTCGCGGTGAGAAGGACCTGTTCTGCATAAGCGAAGCAAAGGGGAAATAGCGTTTCGGGTTTCGGGTTTCTGGCTTCTCGTTCGTGGGAGCCCTCCTAACCGAGAGTCCTCTCGAACCAGAAACTAGAAACCAACAACCCGAAACTCGAAACCGCGACTCCGTCGCGGAGGTACCGTATGAAAACGAAGCTCGTACTTGCAGTTTGTATGTTGCTTATCGGAGTAGCGCCTATCTGCGCGGCCTCGTACGGCACGGACTTTTCGGGCACCTGGGTTTTGGACAAGGACCGTAGCTTCAGTAATCCAGCAGGTCTTGATCAAACCCTCGTCGTCACGCAGACCGGGGATCAGCTCAAAGTGGACGTGAGGCTGGTCACTGCACAGGGCGGCGAAAGGACACTAACCGAGACTTATGTACTCGATGGTAAGGAGACGGACTTCACCCCGGTCGGGGCGCAAGAAGGCACAAAGGGCAAGCGCAAAGCGTCGTGGCTCCCCGATCATCGAGGCATTCTGGTAGACGATGAAATAACCTCTACTACGCCGCAGGGAAGTACCGTTCAGAAAGTCGCGCGCAAGTGGACCCTGTCAGCCGACGGGAAGACGCTGACAGTCGACTATTACTTCGACAATCAGCAGGGATCGTTCGAGGCGAAGCGCGTGTTCGCTAAGAAGTAGATAGGCTCGTCCGAGACTCAGTACTCAGGACTCAGTACTCAGCACTCAGCACTCAAAATGGCTCCCGCAACCGATTCGCCCAAGTGGTACCTCTCCCTTCCCCTGCTGATCTTCGCTGCAGTTTTGTTCCCGCCTGCCGGTCTTGTAATGGTGTGGTCGCGCCGCGCAACTGAGACTGGAAGAAAGGTATTCGCGTCGCTATGCATAGCCGTTTGGGGCGCGGTGTACGCTTATTTTCTCTTCGGCAGCGGTGGTCACCTGTTTACGCCGGGTTCAAGCTCTGACGCGCACTACGCCGAGCTTGAGAGACATCGCGAAGCGCAGCACAAGGCCGGCGTTGATGCGCCGGACCCGACGAGCGTGTCTGCTCAATCCTCAGCCGCTACAAGTCCGCAGGATGCCGTCTCCTCGATCGCAGCTCCGGTAGAGGCGAAGAAGCGAGGTGCTGGAATTCCATCGGGCGCGTATTGGACGAGCTTTCGCGGTCCGGCTCGTGACGGGCACTACGACGAGTTTGCGGTTCGAACCTCCTGGCCCGTGGAAGGCCTCGCTCGACTCTGGAAGCAGCCGATAGGCGGTGGATACTCTTCGTTTGTAGTTGCTTCGGGAATTGCTTACACGATCGAGCAACGACGCAATCAGGAAGTGGTCGCGGCCTACGACGTGCGCAATGGGCGCGAGTTGTGGACCCGTTCGTGGGACGGCCGGTTCAAGGAGTCCATGGGAGGCGATGGGCCTCGCGCTACGCCGACGTGGGACGACGGCAAGTTATACGCGCTGGGCGCGCAAGGCGAGTTTTATTGTCTGAACGCCCAGACCGGGGCGGTTATCTGGTCGAAGAACATCCTGAAGAGCAACGGAGCCGAGAACCTGCAGTGGGGTATGGCGGCGTCGCCGTTGATCGTCGACGATAAGGTCATAGTGCTTCCGGGAGGAAAGGCCGGGAGCTCAGTTGTCGCTTACAACAAAGTGAATGGCTCAATAGTTTGGAGATCGCTGAACGATGCAGCGGCTTATAGTTCTCCGATGCTTGTCACACTAGCCGGCAAGCGGCAGATCCTCGCGATAACTGGAGATCGCGTGGTGGGGCTGGAACCGAACGATGGCTCTTTGCTGTGGGATTATCCATGGAAGACCTACCAGGGGATTGCGGCTACGCAACCGATTGTAGTCGATGAACACCGTATCTTTATTTCCTCGGGTTATGGGAAGGGCTCAACGTTATTGGAAGTGAACGACACACAAAAAGGGCTGGCGGTACATGCGGTGTGGGAGAACAGTTCGATGAAGAACAAGTTCAACAGCTCTGTTTTGTATCAGGGTCACATCTACGGACTGGACGAAGGAATTCTGACTTGCATTGACGTGGGGAGTGGCGAGCGAAACTGGAAGGGCGGGCGGTACGGCTACGGTCAAGTCACGCTTGCGAGCGGGAACTTGATAATCATATCTGAAGAAGGTGAGCTGGTGCTGGTCAAGGCCACGCCGGAGCGGCACATGGAGCTTGCGAGGTTCTCTGCGATTGAGGGAAAGACCTGGAACTGTCCGGCAATTTCAGGAAAGCTGTTGCTCGTGCGTAACGAGACAGAGATGGCGTGCTTTGACATGCAGTAGGCGGTATGCAGTAGGCAGTATGCAGTAGGCAGTTTAGGTTTCGAGTTTCAGGTTCTTCTTGAACGCAAGGACGTCAGGTCTAAGAGACATCCTCAGACTGCATACTGCATACTGCCTACTTCTTCAAAACAGAAGTTTCAACCCAAATTGAATGTGTCGAGGGCTTTTGGCCGAGAGGATTTTTCCAAATGTTGGAGACCCGAAGAAATTATCCGGCTGACCAAAATTTGGATGGTTGAAGAGGTTGAATGCCTCTGCCCGGAACTGCAACGTCAAACCCTCGTGAAGCTTTGTGTCCTTCATCAGCGACATATCTATGTTGAAGTACCCCGGACCACTCAGGATGTTCCGACCCGCGTCGCCGAACGTCCCACGAGGCGGCAGCGCAAATGCCGCGGTGTTGAACCAAAGGTCCGCTCCACGATGATCCAGCGACGGATCACTTACTACGTTGGGCCTGTCGTTGGCCCCGAACCCCAGCGTCGACCGTCCGGTGTTGCTGTTGTCAATCTCGGGCAGCAACGCCACTGTGAACGGCTGACCGGTCTGCGCGGTCACGATGCCGAATGTTTGCCAGCCGGTCAACACCGCCGAAACCCAGCCATGGTCGGCGAGCATCTTCTGACCCCTTCCAAACGGCAGCTCATAGCCGTAGCTCACTGACAGACGATGAGCGACATCGAAATTTGAACGACCTCGCTCCGCCCTTGTGTCGTTGCTGTCCTGCGGGAAATTAGGATCGCCGGCACTAGCAAAGAAACTGGACGCATTGTCCAGCGATCTGGACCAGGTGTAAGACGCGAGAACCGATAACCCGAAATTCAGTCTTTGCTCAAATCTCGTCTGAAGGCTGTTGTAACTCGAATTGGCGCTCGACTCTTCGAAGGTGATGTCGTCGAACTGCGGTACCGGGCGCGGATTGAAAGGCGCGGCGCTTGGCGGGGGTTGATTGATGTCTCGCGCGGTGATCAGCTTTGTCCCCTTCGTTCCGACATACGCGACTTCGATCATGCGAGTCTTTCCAAGCTGCCTTTGCACACTCAGATTCCAATGCTGCATGTACGGGGTTCTGAGGTCGCGTTGAAATGCGAACGCGGAAGTCGGCAACGCGATCGGGAACTGGCTCGGGAAGGGATTTGCGAGGGTCAACGGCAGACCGGGAAGCGAAAAGAACAAACGGAAGTTGAATAACGGTGGATTGAAATACAAACCCTCGCTGGGCGCGAGTGACGACTGGTCATAGTAAACGCCGTACCCCGCTCGCACTACCGTGCTGCCTGATTTGGTCGCCAGCCATGCCAATCCCACGCGTGGCGCAAAGTTATTCTTGTCTGAATCATAGCCCGCGCGAGGCACTCCGCCGGTTCCCACCCGAACTACGCTGTGCGTCGCCGGGTCGTACAACGCCGCTCGGTCTTGGGCATCCACCGGTGGAGAGTTGTATTCATAGCGCAAACCCGCCGAGAGAGTCAGACGAGGACTAACCCTGAAGCTGTCGTTCAGGTATAAGCTCAGACTTTCTGTCCTCAGGTGCTGATGATTGTCGAGCGTGGCTCCGCCGGTTATCGTCGGTAGTCCAAGAAGCAAGTCTGCCAGCGCGTTTCCGGTTATGGGTGATTGATCGGAAAACGTGAGAAAGCCACGCGACTGAACATCCCGAAACGCGTTTTGTTGAATCGCGCGGAAGTCACCGCCAAATTTCAAGAGGTGGGAGCCTCGCGCATAGCTGGCGTTGTCCAGAGCCTGGAACATGTTTGTGGCGCTGCGCTGTGGGTTGTTGAATTCATCTCCGATTGGAGAGAAGCCGGAGATCGTGATGAAGCTGAGGCCGAAATCTCTCGGGTTCGTGCCAAATTCCGGAAGGCCCACCTGGTTGTTCACACTGGCGCCGGCGTTCTGATGAATGACCGCCGATGCGACCCTGCTGTATGCAAACCGGGCCTCATTCACCAGACTCGGCGAGAATACATTCGTTTCTCCCAGCATCAAGTTCTGAGCGCGTCGCGGGACATCGGCCCCGAATCCCGGCACCAACGCGAACGAAGGTCCGGTGAACGGTTCAAATAACGAGCGATCCGCGAAGCTGTAGCGTGCGTTCAACTGCGAGGAGTGCGAGAGCGCATAATCCAGGCGCACGTCGAAGCGATCATTTCGATCCTTGAGAACCGGCGAAGACACAAAATTCTGAAAAGGAACATTGCGGTTAGGCAAGGGGAACAGATTGGCGATCGATCTCCCAACCGGGTTTATGAACGGATCGGGGATGCGATTGCCGGGGAACGGCTGCTGAGTGAACGGGTTTATTGGCGCCGCGAACAAGCTCTGCGAGAAATCGCCGGCGCGTTCGGCCTCGGTCGGAACATTGGTGATTCGCGTTATGCCCTGTCTGATACGCGTTCCTTCGTAATCACCGAAGAAGAACAAGCGGTCCTTGACCAGGGGTCCGCCTACTGAACCGCCAAACTGGTTGCGCAAGTACTTCGGAGCGGGCTCGGAAGCCGGTGCGAAGAAGTCGCGGGCGTCGAGTGCTCCATTGCGGAAGAACTCATAGGCGGTGCCGTGGAATGCGTTAGATCCGGACTTGAGCACTACATTGATCTGTGCGCCCTGGTTCCGTCCGAACGAAGCGTCGTAGCCGTTGGCAAGAACTTCGAACTCTCGAATTGCATCAACGGGTGGGCTGACGCCGGCGGTGTTGAGTTTCGGATCGATGTTGTAAACGCCGTCGAGGAGAAAAGCGTTAGAGTCCTCGCGAGCTCCGTCGATGTTCAGGGCAAAGTCGCCGCGAACCGAGCTTGCAGAGCCCTCTGCCGGGGGGGATGCACCGGTTACGAGCAGACTGAGCTCAAGGAAATTTCTGCCATCGAGGGGGAGACCGACTATGTGCCGGTTTTCGATAACTGTGCCGATGGCCGCGGAATCCTTTCGCAAGGAGGTCTCCGACGCGGTAACTACAACTTGCTCGGAGATTGAACCGGCCTGAAGTGAAATGTCTAATCGCAGCTCTTGATTGACCGCAAGGGTAACGCTCTCAATGTGCTTTCGATAACCCGTCTGTTGAACCTCGACGCGATAAGCACCGGGACTGACCAGAGGGAAAACGAAATCTCCTCGATCGTCGGAAACAGTGGAGCGCCTTTCACCGGTATCGCGCTGGATGAGGTCGATTTTGGCTGCGGGGACGCGAGTGCCGTTATTGTCCAAGACAGCGCCGCGAAGGACGGCTTTGTCTGATTGTGCGAGGGCCGGGGCCGGGTTGTGAAGGACAATCAACAACAGTATCAGCAGCGGAAGGGAAAAGGATTTGCGTCTAGTCATTTTGTTTCGTCAGTGACTCAAAAGGAGCCTGGCCAGAGGCCGATCGAGAGCTAAGCAACCATCGACCATCAAGGGGTCGCTTAACTTGCGTCAAAGTCTTTCTTTATCCTTGGGTGCCGCGCCAAGGGGGTACAAGTTTATAACGGGAGGCTGGAAGCGAGAAAGCGGGTTGGGACGAGATGGTTTTTCGGGCGTTTGACGGTTTCAGGTTTCAGGTTTCTAGTTTCAGGTTTCTAGTTTCAGGTTTCAGGGTTCCTAGTTTCAGGTTTCAGGTTTCTAGTTTCTGTTTTCTGGTTTCTGTTTTCTGATTTCTAGTTTCAGGTTTCTGGTTCAACCCCGAAGGGGTTGCGTCGTCCAGCCCAGGGTTGCCGTCCGCGGCTACCCTGGGTAAGCCCGCAAAAGGGTTCCCAACCCCGAAGGGGTTGTGTCGTCCAGCCCAGGGTTGCCGTCCGCGGCTACCCTGGGGTAGAGCCCGCAAAAGGGTTCCCAACCCCGAAGGGGTTGCGTCGTCCAGCCCAGGGTTGCCGTCCGCGGCTACCCTGGGATAACGGCCCGAAGATCCGCAACCCTGTAGGGGTTGCGGCCGGCGTTGAACAGATCATCGCCGCGGCAACGCCTTCGGGGGTCGAACATTTCTTTTCAAACCGTCACCCAGGGTAGCCGCAGACGGCAACCCTGGGATGGCGGACGCAACCCCT
>DATFXM010000175.1:0-13146 GCA_035315885.1 Blastocatellia bacterium | reverse complement strand
CGTCATTTAGTTCTGCGTTGGAACGAGACGCTGGATATTCCGCACAGCATCTTTTCAACGGATGGTCCGCTAACTTCACCGTCGTCGGACGAGCCAGAAGCGATAGCAAGATACTTCGTACTGCGGAACAGCGAGGTCTTTGAGTTATCTTCAACTCAACTCGACCACGCGCGGGTTGCTGCTCGTTCAAGGGGCAACGATGGACTGACGAGGATCGTGCTCGAACAGCAAGTCGCCGGAATCCGAGTGTTCGATTCAGAGATGATGTTTATCCTGGATGGCAAAGGCTCGATCGTGTGCGAGTCCGGAGCGTTTATCCCTGAAGCCGATTTGCAAGCAGGGCGTCAGCCCCCTTCGCTCGATCCTGGTCAGGCGCTAGCTAAGGCAGCAGCCTTTTGCGGCGCCGAAGTCTCAGCTCCGAGTAAGGAAGAACAGAGCGAGTCTGCGGATCGATCGCGAATCCGTTTCCAAGCGGCAGGTTTGGATCAGCGCAGCGAAGCCAGTCTGGTCTATTACCCGATCAGCCGACAGGAAATCAGGCTGGCTTATCAGGTGTTGTTGTACGGCGTGCCAACGCCGCTCGATGCTTATTTGATCATTTTGGATGCGAACACCAGTCAGGCGCTTCGTCGCGATGCGTTGACTTACGCGTTCGCGCCATCGGGCAGAGTCTTTACCGGCGAGAACCCGGTGATGTCCGGTGGGCGCCAGCTTGTCTCTTTCGCGGGAGACGCCACCGCGTCACCCGAGTCGTGGGTCAGTGCCGATGTCACGTCCGGCAACAACGCAGTTGTGTTCTTCAATCCCGATTTGACCGGCGGCTCGACAGTAAGGGCAAACGCTCAAGGCAACTTTGATTTTCCCCTCGACCTCGCGCCGGGCCATTCGCCGCTGGAGTGCGCTAGCGCTTCTGCAGCCAACCTTTTCTATTGGGTCAACTACTCGCACGATCGTTTCTATTCGCTCGGCTTCGACGAGCGGTCGCGCAATTTTCAAGCAAACAACTTTGGCAGAGGCGGCATGGCAGGCGATGCGGTGCGAGCCGACACGCTGCGCGGAGCGGCGGTCAATCCCGCAGACACGAGCCAACCGGTGCGTAACAACGCCTATTTCCAGACGTCGCTCGATGGATCGTCGCCGCTGCTCGCGTCCTTGATGTGGGACGGGACGGGCGCAGAGTTGGATAGCTCTTACGACGCCAGCGTCATCATTCACGAATACACTCACGGAGTATCCACGCGGCTCTCGGGCACTGATACATCGATCGGACTTCGGTCGATGCAGGGCGGAGGCATGGGTGAGGGCTGGTCGGACTTCTTTGCGATGAGCTTCTTGACCAACGAATCTCCGCTCGAGACCGCGGTGTCGACAGGAGGCTACGTCACGCAGTCAAACCGCGGCGTGAGGAATTATCCGTACACCACCAGGTTTGACCTGAACCCTCTCACGTTTGGTGACATCCGGGCCACTACGGAGGTTCACTCGGTGGGCACGGTCTGGTGCTCGATGCTGTGGGACATGCGGCAGGCGTTCATTCAGCGATACGGGTTCGAAAGCGGAAGACCAGCAGCGGAGCAGTTGGTGATAAACGGTTTGAAAGCGACTCCCCTCTCACCGACTTTTGTGGATGCGCGGGATGCGATACTGCTGGCGGATCGCACTACGAATGCAGGTGCGAATCAGGAGTTGATCTGGCGCTCTTTTGCACGCCGTGGGCTCGGCTTGTCGGCTTCCACGGCGATTGCTCCGCCGGGTGTCGGGTTCAGGACAGCCGCCGTCGAGGGCTTCGACATTCCTCCACAATTCTCATCCGGCGAAGTGTTGATCAACGACAAGCCGGGCACTCCCGCAGTGCTGACGGAGACGTTGCCTCTGATTGTAGTAGACAGGAACGCAACCGGATCGCCGTCGGTCAACGTCAACGCGACCAACGTTCGGACCGGTGAGACTACGACTCTCAATCTCATGGCGACATCCGCCGGACGATTTGCGGGTACCGCGCGTTTCGCGTTGCCGGGATTGGGCGGAGCAGGTCCTGCGGTCAACGCGATCACCGGCGACGAGGTTGTATTCAACTACGGCGATAAGTCGGGAGCCCGAGTGACCGTCGGAAGCCGCGTGGTGGTTTACTCTCAGGATTTTGAGACTGATTGGGCAGGGTGGAGCTGGCAATCCCCCTGGCATCTGACGGTGCGTCGTTCCTCGAGCGGCGCGCAGTCGCTGTACTTTGCGAAGCCGAAGGGTGAGAACGACAAGAAGTCTTACACAAGGGCGGGCAGCAGAGGTCTTGCGTTTTCGGCGCCGGCTTCGGTAACCGGGCTGCTCGCGCCGCGACTCGAGTTCGATTCATGTTTTATTGGTGCGGGCGGCGGGGGTCTGCCGAATTCGGCAAGCGATTTGTTGTCAGTCGTAGCGAGGAATTATCCATTCAGTGGTGTGGTACCGCTGAGCGTTGAGGACCCGCGGCTGCAGGCTACGTACGATTTGCGCCCGCAAACTGACATGACTTTCCGCACGATGTCGATCGATCTCAGATCGGTGGGGGGACGTTCGGTGTACTTTGAGTTCGCATTCAGTGCTTCAGACGCCGAAGTAGACCGAAAGAAACTGGAAGGATTTTATCTCGACAACATGCGAGTCACCGCGGTGAGAATGCAGTAGGCCTACTGCCTTTTCTCCGTGATCCCTAGAGCCTTCATTCGCCGATGCAAGTGAGAACGATCGATTCCCAACGCCTCCGCGGTCCGAGTCACGTTGCCATCGCATTCAGCAAGCTTCCTTAAAATGTAGTTCCGTTCGTAAGCCTCGCGCCCTTCTCGATAGGACGAGAAGTTATATCTCGGCAGAGTCGAACCGGTCTCCGAGGGTCCGAACACCGGAAGGTCCGAAGCTCGTATTGCGTCCTTCGCCGTCATGATAACGACTCTCTCTACCGTATTCCTCAACTCCCGAACGTTGCCGGGCCAATCGTATTCGGAAAGCCGTGACAGCGCCTCAGGATCAAACGACTTCGGTTTTCGCCCATAGTTGCGCGAATACCGGAGATTGAAATAATCCACCAGCAGCGGAATATCCTCTTTGCGCTCGCGCAGCGGCGGAACTTCAAAAGGAATCACATTCAATCTGTAGAAGAGGTCAGGCCGAAACTGCCCGCGTTCGATTTCCTCGTCGAGCTGTTTGTTGGTTGCGGCGATGATTCGCACGTCTACCTTGACCGCGCTGTTTGATCCCACCGGCTCGAACCGCTGCTCTTCCAGGACGCGCAACACCTTCGCTTGCACCTTCAGGCTCATGTCGCCTACTTCATCCAGAAGGAGCGTTCCGCCATCGGCCTGCTCGAACTTCCCGCGCTTAGCCTGAGTAGCCCCGGTGAATGCGCCGCGAGTGTGACCGAACAGTTCGGACTCGATCAGTTCTTCCGGGATCGCCGCGCAGTTCAGCTCCACAAACGGCATCGAAGCCCTTGCGGAACTGTTGTGGATCGCGCGCGCCGCCAGCTCTTTTCCGGTGCCCGATTCTCCATAAATCAAAATGCGCCCGTTCGTAGGCGCCGCAACCGCTATTTGCTGTCGAAGCGCTCGCATCGGGACACTCTCGCCGATCATCACATAATCGTGATCCAGCTCCTGACGCAACCTTTCGTTATCGGCTTCGAGCTGCCGCTGTCTCAGCGCATTGCGTACCGCAAGAACAGTGCGCTCAATCTGAAGAGGTTTCTCGATGTAGTCGAGCGCGCCCAGTCTCGTAGCTCGAACTGCCGACTCGATGTTGCCGTGACCCGAGATCATTATCACCGCCGTCTCAGGATAAGCGGTCTTCAACCGTTCCAGTGTTTCGATGCCGTCGATTCCGGGAAGCCATACGTCGAGCAGAACGCAACTAAAAAGATGCTTCTCGAACGCGGCGAGACACTCTTCACCCGAAGCTACGGAGGTCACCGTGAGACCTTCGTCCTCCAGTACCCCTGACAGCGTTTGTCTTATGCCTTGTTCGTCGTCGACTACGAGAACGGAGTTCGGCATCGTCAGTCCTCGTTGGAGCTGGCAGGCGGGAGTCCCAGTATCACCGAGTCAAACGGATCAATCTCGAGCCTCAACATTCCACCCGCATCCGAGAACGCCTGTCGTTGCTGCTTGCGCCGGCGAAGGAAGACAGTCATCCCAAAGGCCGCTCCGCCGAAACCGACTGTGAGAAGCACCAGACCTAGAACTCCAAAAGTCGACAGCAACATCTGTGCTGCCTTTTGTGCTCGAAAAGGATCGTTGGTAGGCCAGAGCGGATTTCTAAGCCACTTCACCGTGTACGGGTACTCGATTGAATCAACCAGCCCTTGAGCATGATCACGACTGGAAAACCGCGATGCCGCAATGAGGAAGTTGCCTTGGCGTTTGATGATCAACCCCGCCTGTTGATCTTCCGACAGCGATCCAAAAACTCCGCTTACCTGGTTAAGCGCGTCTGTGGCAAACTGCGGCGTATGATATTCGACGATCAGTAGTCGCAGCGCTGGCTGGCCCGAACCCTCGTCGTATTCGGCAAACGCTGCTTCGGCGTCGCCGAAGAACGGGAACATCTCGCGTCCGTGCTCAACAAACGCATCGGTGGCAAGCGGCCCAATGAAGTACCGAATGCTGTCCGCGATGCGACCGGATTCCGGAAGGCTGGCAATGATCGCAGGCTTTCGCGCCGAATTCCCTCCGCCCGCTATCGCGTCCGAAATCGCCTTCGCAAGAGACATTGATGCCCGGATCGAAGCAGCATTGGAAGCTCCATTGATCCGCACTACGAAGTTTGACTTCCAGAAACAGATCGAGTTGTCGATTCTTACCGCGGCGCTTCCCAGCTGGTCCACCATCGAAGTCATCGCTCCGGATCGACCAAGCTCAAAGGAGAAGAGTCCAAATGCCGCAAACTGGTTTTGTAATCTGAAGACTTCGGCGCGCATACCGCCGTACTCGCGAACCGCGGCTGAGTTGACCGTGTACTCTTGAAGTAAACCGGATTCGGCCGGCCACCGCTGCGCAAGCGTCTCACTGTTGAGTTCCGTGAGCGCTCCCGCAGCTTTGAACGGGCCAAGCTGGTCACCGAGAAGCGTCGACACGCTCTGTGAGGTGTCGACTTCGGCCCTCTGGTTCACCACTGCATTGTTAGTCGCACCGGGCTTCGACGTTTGTTCGTCTGCCCTTGCACCAATCCCAGTCAACAGAACTGCGACGATCAGCAAACTGATTTTCGCACTTCCAAATCTTTTCATGTAATAGCTCATCATCAATTAGACGCCGCCCGGGCCTGTTCAGTTCCTCCTGCGGAGTTCAGCCAGAATCATATTCGCATAGCGGTCAGGCGAATGAATGTCGTCGAGCACAATCTTTCCGGCTTCTGAAGCGCTGTCGATCTCGATGTCTCCGAGATTCATCATCCTCTGAAAGACGGATGCCGTAACAGTCACGTCCTGAATTTTGCCCAGAGGGATGTTGCGGACAATCTTAGCTATGATCCCATAACGCATTTCCAGCTTGTGATTGGTTAGGGTGTAGACCTCGCGCAGTCTCAGAATGTGGCGGTACAGGGGGAAAAAGAAAGCGAGCGCGGCTATCGCGGCGATAATAATGAAGGCGATCGTTCCACTGATTGTGTCGGGGTTTTTGTAATGCAGAGTCCCAGCGATGGCCGCGGCCGCGATCACCACAAGCGTGGCAACCAGATATCTGATCCAGACAAATATCATTGTCGGCCGGACGGTGAACAACTCATGCTCGTCCGGAACCAGGGCCGGCGAGGGGCCACGTAGCGCAGGGCTGGCCGCCGCGGTCGCTACCGGCGCCCCGCAGCTATTGCAGAACTGGCTGGTGTCAGGAAGCTGTTGGCCGCATCTATTGCAGTACATAGAAGACTTGCCCGCCGGGTCGACTTAATTTGGTCGACCAGTTCTGACTAGTTTCCGCGTGCCTCGGTCCGTTTCTGACCAATCAAACGGACAGTCGGTGCCTTTCACGTTTCAAATTTGCTGAACTGAACTTGTAAGGCCCTCGACTCGGATCGTGACAGCATCTCAAATTCTAGCACAGGGAATTTCCTAAACCAGCTTGGAAGAGCGGGATAGCGCCGGCGATCTTGCGCCGGGCAAGGGGGCCTGTCTAGACCATCGGATCGAAAGTTCTCGCCGGACTCTTGTGGGCGCGGCTATAATGACATTCGTTGGCCCCGGACAGCGACGCACAAAATTGCTGGCGCACGAATTGCTTGTGTTCCGCGTCAGAGAGGTTAGACGTTGGATACGGTAGACCTCAGAAGAATAGAAGCCAGAGAGGTCAGGCGTTCGAGTATTGCGACGTCTCGAATTGACAAATGAGTAAGAGGCCAGTCAACTTGCCCGCGGACTCCTCCCCATTGATTGAAAGCTTTGTTGCGGACGTTGCTAGAACGTCATCCTACATGCGTTGGCTGCGACGAGGGGGGCTCATATTCCTCGGAGCAGCGGGCTCTCTGGCTCTGGCGGTGGGAGCGGCGAGCTTTCCCCTATCGGGCCTTTTGATCCGTCCCAAACTCAAGCGCCTCTCCCAACTCAATAGCCCACATCTCAAGCGCCTGATCCGACAGCGAGGATTCAGCCTCGAAGAGGTAATCGTCCGGTCATTCGATGGGACGCGTCTGCACGGCTGGTGGATGCCGGCGAGCGCCGCTGCGGCCACCGTGGTAGTGCTCCACGGCGTGAAAAAGAACCGGACGGACGTGGCGCGCGCCATGCTGTTATTGAGGATGGCGGGGTTCAACGTGCTGGTGTTTGATGGCCGCGCCCATGGTCACAGCGAAGGACGATTCGTGACCTACGGGGCACACGAGGTTCGAGATCTGGAGAGCGCTATTGACTGGCTCTCAAAAGAAAAATCAATCGACAGGAACAAAGTGGGTATTGCCGGGGAATCGATGGGGGCTGCGATCGCGCTTCAGTTTGTAGCGTTGCACCCGTGGATCCAATGCGTTTGGGCGGACAGCCCGTTCGCATCGTTGGAGCGAGTGACCAGCGAGTTTGTATCGAAAAAGACACACCTTCCTACGACGGTGCTGCACCCGGTCCTGTGGACTACGATTCAGGTTGCGAATCGAAGAGGGAAATTTGATGTCCGCACTGTCGATCCGCTTGCGGTGGCTGAGCGCATCAAGTGCCCGGTGTATTTGGTGCACGGCACTGCTGATCAATTAATTGACACGGCTCATTCGCTGAACATCTACGACGCGCTGGGCGGCGAGAAGGAAATGTGGCTAGTGGAAGGCGCGCGTCACGCTCGATGTGCCCGCCATGCGAAAGAGCAATACGCCGAGCGACTGGTAAGCTTCTTCAACGCGAAGTTGAAGTCATGAGTCGCAAATGCACACCGGTTGACACCTTCAAAAAGTGTTTGCTACTGTTACGGTTCTTTCGCCGGGCGGCGATCGTTCCTGAGTAGCTCAATGGCAGAGCATCCGGCTGTTAACCGGAGGGTTGTAGGTTCGAGTCCTACCTCAGGAGCCAAGTTATTCAAACACTTCGGGGCAGCCTTAACCGGCTGCCTCGATTTGTGTGACCGTAATGTGACCGGGATTTTGGCTCCCTGACATTCTCTCAACAGCACGTCGTTTTCTTTCGTCGGTCGCGTGGGTATAACGCGCCGACATCTGGATCGTACTGTGCCCCAGGATCGCCGCGATAGTGAAGGCATCAGTACCTGCATCGGCAAGCCTGGTTGCCGCGGTGTGACGTAGATCGTGAAACCTGAAGTTCGAAGCTAAGCGTCAGCCAACTCGGAAGACAAGGACAACGACAAAGACAACGACTGTCGACAAAGACAACGACTTTCCTGGGGAATTTGAAACGTGTAGACTAGCGTGGAATAGAGTCACAACTTTGTTGGACTCAGGTTTGCGGCTCATGCCCAACAAACCGACATCAGATCGGTGTCGTGGAAAATTCACTCTTGCCACCAGGGAGTTATTCACCGGCCAGGAGACTCTCTCTTGTCAGTCTCGCGTCGGGTCCTACTTAATTCAGAGACTTCTACAATGTGGCGGAGCTTGCACTGAGGAGGTAGTTATGAGCAAAAAGCTGGTAGTGATAGGTGTGTTTGGTTTTGTTTTCTTCTTCACCGCAATTGAGGCAAATGCGCAATCTGACCAGGACATTCGCCACCTTCTGAAACGATTGGAAGACAACGCCGATCGATTCCGAAGTTCCCTTGACCACGCTTTAGACCACAGCTCACTGAATGGTTCGAGAACTGAGGACGAGATAAACTCGTATGTGCACAGTTTCGAGAAGGCGACGGACCGGCTCAAACACGACTACGAACACAACGGCTCAGATCCGGACAACGCTCGTGAAGTAATCTTGAGAGCGCGAAAAATCGAATGCATGATGCGCCAGTATGATCTTGGTTTGCGCGCAAAGGGAGACTGGCAAGTGGTGCGGAACGATCTGGACGCCTGGGAGCGATCTTACGGATTTGCGGGCGCGGGTGCGTTGAGTAACCAGTATGGAGCTCGTCAGGTGGCCTGGCGACGCAATCTTCCATGCGATTCGTCGTCGACACACCTTAGTTCCCATCGGTCAGGGAGTTCCCACACGTCAGGGTCACACGTTCACACAACCGCTCGAACAGTGCAGTCGACTCGAGTCAGAACATCAAAGCAGCCTTGCAACTGTCCCAGGTGACGGACCAAGCACAAGACGAAGTCTATTCAACGAAGCATAGACGCGGGCGCGAAAGGTAATGTGGTTAAAGACAGCGTCGTGACCGATATTATCCAGAGCGTTCGCGCCGCGCACGAGGGCCGGCACTTCATCAGCCCGCAGCTTTCCAGCTATCTGCTCAATCGCAACGCGCGCGCCGCTTCGCTCATAAAAGAAAAACCCGGCCTCAATAGCAAAATTGGTCTTCTAACTCTCTGCCCATCCTGTTGTTGCAATCATGACAGATGCGGTCGTCAAGGGCTTCGAAGTCCTTGAATTTACCCAGGCAGTCGGGAAGATAGTGTTCGACACGCTTTGTGCAGATCTGACGTATGGTCCCAACGTTGACCGTCACGAGGTCACGCCGGGTTTTTGTGACTTAGTTCAGGATGACGGTTCTTCAGCCAATCGAGCACATCCTCACGAAGTTCCTTCACAAAGTCCACGAGTTCGGAGGCGTCCTGTTCAGTGGCAACTCCCGCCATCTCGTACTCAGCCGTATTCCGCTTAGTCCGACAAGTCTCGAGATAATCAGCGTCATCCTTTCTCTCATCGCCCAGAATCAAGGGCAGGGCCGCAATCGTTCAGTAGTGTTGCAAAGCTCGCTCGGGTCGGTAACCTGATGCATGAAGCAGTATGGTGCACAGCTTCAGGGCAGCATTGTAGGCTATGCCGAAACGCCAGTCGGCAGATATCTCGCCTTCCGCATCAGCTAGATCGCGTTCAACGATCGAAAGCAGCCCCGCGACCTCTTTCGGACTTGTCTTGTGGGGACGCAGCCAGCCGTTATCGGCCCATTGCTTTAAGCTCATCTTCGCTTCCAATCACGAACAATCGCGGCTCGCTAAGCACTGTGGTGATGAAATGCTCGCGAGTCTTCCTGCGTTTCAAGAACTCCTCAGGAGTCAGGACGTGAGGATTGATCTCGCGGCCCAGCTTCGTGGCAACGCCCGACAGCAGTTTGCCGAGCTGCCGCAAACTGATTGTCCCTATCACCATCAAGTCCACGTCGCTGCGCGCTTTGCCGTTACTGCGGGCCAGCGAACCGAATACGAAAGCCAACCGAATTCCGGGAAGAGTAAGTGCTTCTCGCAACACGTCTGCCAAGCCGCTGGTCTTGAGGACTATGTTACGAATATCCGGATAGAGCGGGTGCTCGGTATTGGCGTGGTAATAAGTCCGGTTCCCGTCTCGCCGCGGCTCGACAATTCCGAGTCGGGTGAGTCGCTTGAGCTCTTGCCGGACTGTAGCATCTGCCAATCCGGACCGGCGTTCGATCTCCCGAACGTGCAGCTCTCCGTCAGCCGCACCGAACAGCAAACGGAAGACTTCCGCCTTCACTCGCGAAGAGAGCAGTTCGGCCAGCGTGTTCATATGCGTGTTTATACCACGCAATTGCGCGGCTTTACCACTCAACTTGGATTGATGACGCACTGCGATATAAGAATCCCTCGAGGGTCCACTCGTTCGAGCTATCGTTTGGACATCATGGTACTTACCGCTCAGAAGAAGCAGCGATTGACCTGACTTGACAAGAGCAACCGCAACGCATATCGTGCGAGGCGGTCTGGGCCGTCTACCGAAGGCAACAAAAGCCTTCGAACGTGAACAAGATGATCCGCAACATCAGCCGGTTCCCAGCCGCATTGGTTGCCTGTCTGTTCTTGATGCTTGCCGCTGGCCGCACCCCGGCGCAGCGGGCTGCCACGCCCGTCCCAGTGAACACTGCATCGGGCAAGGCTGTCGGGAACGCTTTGAAGGCCAAGCCGCGGGCCACCCAATCGGAAGGCGAGCTGCTGCGTGTCGTCGCGCTCTTTCGGCACGGCGTGCGCGCGCCACTTAAAGACCTGAACGATGACTCCGAAAGCACTCTGGCGAGCCGTGGCCAACAGAAGCTCAATGGGGCATCAGTGAAAAGGACTGGGGGCACCTCACAGATCATGGCAAGAAAGCCCTCACTGCGCTCGGCGGCTATTACGCTACCTATTACAAGAGCCCAGGCAATTGGCCAAGTGGCTTCAACGTTTTTCTGTGGGCGGACGTAGACGCGCGAACACGAGAAACTGCCGAAGCGCTCAAGGCTGGCTTTGGTCAACAAATCGACTTGCGCATTGCTTCGCTTCCTCTCGGTGCGAAGGCCGATCCACTCTTTCATCCGTTCAAAATGGGGTGCGGCAAGCCTGACATAGGGAAGCTCCAAAGCCGAGCCGATGACATTAACAATCATGCCAAAGCCTGGTGGGCGGGCGCCGATCACGCCGAGGCGATAGCACAGCTTCGCGAGGTGCTTGCGTGCTCCGGGCGCGGCTGTACGACAATCGATTCGATACCCGATTCAGCGAAGCCGTGTTCAGTGTATGACGAGAAGTGCTCGTCGCCCCTCCGCTGGGAGGGTAAGTTCTCCTATGCGTCGACAGCCACTGAGGTTTTTCTACTTGAATACGCCAATAGCATGCCAGAGCGCCAAGTCGGCTGGGGGCGAGTCGCGCCTCCTAATCCGTTGGCGAAGGCACACCTGAGCAAGATGCTCGAGTTGCATGAGTTTTACTTTGGGAAGACCCTGCGCGAACGTTATGTGGCGCAAATTGAAGGCTCGAACCTGGTTCGCGAAATTCAGGCAACACTCAATCGTCAAACTGCAGGCTGCCAGCGTGCGCCTCTCGAATACAAATTCGTCGGACTCGTCGGTCATGACACGAATCTCGCCACTGTCGGGTCGTTGCTGGGGCTCAGATGGAAGTTCGTTCCGCCCGCGCTGCCAGCTCAAGACGCCTTACCAGGAGGCGCTCTCGTTTTCGAGTTGCGCCGGATTGCTGGCACCGATTATGTCCGTGCAGTCTATGTCACTCAGAATCCGGCGCAAATCCGCGCCGCGCAGAATGATGCACTTCGCCTGACGGTCGGCTGCTACGGGATGAACGGCAGATATCATCCCGTGTGTGTGATGCCACTACGTGATTTCAACGAGATCGTTAGGCGAGTTGTCGCTACAGAGTTTCTCTCGGCATGTGTTGACGGTAAGCAGGTATGCCCGAGACCTCCGACCGCTGCTCGAATAAAGAGAGGGAAAAAGCCATGAAGTCCATATGCTCGACTTTGGAGCAGGAGCTTGTGAGTCCACGTGCCGCTTGCCGCGGAGTGGGATTGCTAGTGACGCTCTTCGCCATGTTCTTCCTCGGCTTAGCCTCCACCGCGCGGGCACAAACGGCCGATCTGACTATCTCCAAGAGCGGCCCGGCAACTGTGACCGCTGGAACGAATATCACTTATACAGTGACAGTAGCCAGTCCAGCAGGCCCTCAGGCTTCAGAGCAAGCCACGCTTACCGATGCGCTGCCGCCGGGAACTTCATTCGTTTCGGAGACACATGATGCAGCTTGGAGTTGCACGACTCCTGGAGTCGGCCTTGCTGGAGCCATCACTTGCACGACAGGTGTAATCCAACCGGGTCAATCATTCAGCTTCACATTCGTCTTCGACGTGGGTTCCAATGTCGCGTGTGGAACGATTCTTACGAATACGGCGACGATCAGCCATACTGGCCCTGACCCTAATCTGAGCAACAACACCTCGAGCACGTCGGCGACGGTGATGAGCGCCGTGGATACGACGCCACCTTCGATCACCTGTCCGGCCAACATCACCGTAACGTCGGGCGGCGCGGGAGCCACTGGAACAGTTGTGACCTATCCGGCGCCGCAGGCGTCGGACAACTGCTCCCTCATGAGCGTGGTCTGCACTCCCCTGTCTGGCTCTACTTTCTCCTCTGGAACGACGACTGTCACCTGCACCGCCACCGATACAGCGGGCAACCCTGCTACTTGCAGCTTCAGTGTGACGGTCTTCAGCGGCTGCTTGCAGGATGACTCCAATGCGGGCAACGTCGTGCTGTTCAACCTCTCGACTGGCGAGTATCGCTTCTGCTGCGGTGGAGTGGTGTCGGCATCAGGCATAGGAACGGTTTCAGGAGTGGGATCCACCTTCACCATCCAGCATTATTCGGGTGACCGCAGAGTGCTGATCAAGGTTGATTTTGCGGCCAAGAGAGGCACCGCGTCGTTGCAGAAGCCTCCCGGGACTCTCAAGTGCACCATCACTGATCGGGATATAACCAACAACACTGCTTGCGCAAATTGCGTCGCTCCAGTCAATTAAGCGAAGCGAAACAATGAATATACCGCCGTGCGGACCTTTAACGCTGCGGTTTTTCTTTTCCAGCATCAGCACTCGCTCTGGAATCATGCGTTATTGACTACGACGGAGAGGAGGAAACAGTCAGGGAAGGGTCAGGATAATTGAACATGATTCAGAATGACGTTGAACTCCAGGCAGCGCAAGAGTATGTGTTGCGTTTCGAGCGCATCCTCGCCTCCGCGCGTGCTAGGTACAGTGCGGAAGCGTACGAAGCGATGAGTGGCAGTTACCTGGCTGAGATCGAG
>DATFXM010000174.1:0-180718 GCA_035315885.1 Blastocatellia bacterium | reverse complement strand
AAGAAGGCGTGGGTGAAGACGTGAAATATCCCGCCTATGAAGGCGCCGACGCCCGCCGCGAGAAACATGTAGCCTAGTTGCGATACGGTGGAATAGGCGAGCACCTTCTTGATGTCGGTCTGTGTGATGCCGATGGTGGCGGCGATGAATGCGGTGAGGCACCCGACAAGCGCTACGACCATCATCATTGTGAGCGAGCGCTGGAAAAGGAAATTGGTGCGGGTGACCATGAACACGCCGGCAGTCACCATTGTTGCAGCGTGTATCAGCGCGGAAACCGGCGTCGGGCCAGCCATCGCGTCCGGCAGCCAGATGTACAAAGGGATCTGCGCGCTCTTGCCGGTCGCGCCGATGAAGAGTCCGAGCGCGATCCAGGACATCAAACCCCATTGCCAAAGATGTTCGACGGGAAACGCTTTGGAGGCTTCGCGCAGGTCGGTGAACTGCAAGGTTCCGAACGTCGCGAACACTCCCATTACCGCGAGCGCGAAACCGAAATCACCGATGCGGTTAACAACAAAGGCCTTCTTCGAAGCGTCTCCTGCTTCCTGCCGATCGAAGTAGTAACCGATCAGAAGGTACGAGCAGAGCCCTACTCCTTCCCATCCGATGAACATGATCATGAAGTTCGAGCCCATCACGAGCAGAAGCATCATGAACATAAAGAGGTTCAGGTAGGCGAAGAACCGATAGAAGCCCGGGTCGCCGTGCATGTAGCCGGTTGCGAACACGTGTATGCAGAAGCCTACAAACGTGACTACGAACATCATCACCAGCGATAGCTGATCAATTTGGTAGCTCCACTCGATGTTGAAGTTCGCGAGCGTACCAGCTTGCGGCCCCTGCGTTTTGTGAGCCTGTCCGCCGGGAAGCCACACAAATGAATGTGGGAAGCCCTGATGCTGTCCGGTGTCCGGGTCGGTGCTGGTGACGTAAGGCTTGTGATCGTGCTTTGCGGCATAGTCCCAGCCGTACGAGTAAAAGGCTCCCAGAGTGAGGAGCAGGGAAACCAGAATCACGCCGCAGCCTACGACCGAGACGGCTCGCTCGCTGAGTTTGAGGCGGCGTCCGAGCGTGAAGTTAAACAGAAAGCCCAGCAACGGCAAGACCGGGATGAGCCAGACAAGTTTGAGCATAATCACTCGCGAGCGTAAGGCGCTGTGGCGCACCGCAATCCGCTTGTCGCGGCAATGCGGCGCATGCGCGTGCGCCTCTTACCACTTCAACAAATCGATTTCGTCGATCGACACGGTTTCGCGATTTCTGAACATTGCGATCACGATACCTAGGCCGACCGCTGCCTCTGCCGCGGCTACTACGATGATGAAAATAGTGAACACCGGCCCGGATAGCGGGCTGACGATGAGTCCCTTACTAGTCAGCAGATCCCGGTTTAGTTCGAGGTATCGCGAGAACGCTATCAGATTCAGGTTGACTGCGTTCAGGATGAGCTCGATCGACATAAAGATGATGATTATGTTGCGTCGTGAAAGGACCCCTGCCACGCCTACGACGAACAGCAGGAAGCTCAACATCATGAAATTGATGAGCGTAGGTTCGAAGCGCTTGGCCAGCGGGGTCTGCTGCGCCTGTAAAAGGACAGGACCCAACAGGGCTAAGGCTCCAGTGATTGCACCAGACACTTGGTCCTCCAGCGATCAGTCGTAATACTGTTCCTGCTTTGTTCCGCGCGCCAGCAAGACTGCACCGACCATCGCGACGAGCAGCAACAGAGACGCAATTTCGAATGGCAGCGCGGCCTGCCGATAGAGCTGCTCTCCAACTTCCTGAGTATCTCTCGAAATATATCCGGCTCCGGCCCTGGACATGTCCCCCGCGTCCGCAACCTGAGGCTGCGCACCCTCGGGAGGACGATATGCGGTCTGAGCTGGATTCAACGCGAAATAAAACGAAAGAGCCAGCAGCAGCGCGATGATCACTGCCGGTGTGCTCTGTCTCGTGTAAAGCTTGACCTTCGCTTCCTCTTCGGCGCGCGTCTGTACGAGCATTATCACAAACAGAAACAGAACCATCACGCCGCCAACATAGACAAGGATCTGGACGCCCGCTACAAACTCGGCGCGAAGCAGTATGAACATCAATGCTATGTTTACGAGCGTAGAGATCAGGAACAGCGCCGAGTGTACGGCGACTCTTGCTGTGACGACAAACACCGCCATGAACAGCGTCAGAATCGCGAGCACGTAGAACAGCGCTGCTTCCCAGCCGTGTAGCTGCATATCTCCTCGTTCGAATGTCCGGTGTGTTGGTACCAGAACGGGCAGAGCCCGCGCTTGATCACCGCCGGTTGCTATTTGGCGTAACGCACGTAGTTGATGCCCTTCTCGAGCATCTCTCGATCCCAGCGAAAACCCGATCGGTGATAGACCGCCAGTTCAAAGCTCTGCGTCAGCTCGAGACAGTCTGTCGGACAAGCCTCTGAGCACAGGTTGCAAAACATGCATCGAGAGGTGTCAAAGATGAAGGTCGTCAGTACCTTCTTCTTGTTCACCTTTTCACCCTCGCGCACCTCACGCCTTATCGAGCCTACCTCGATGCAGTCAACCGGGCAGGCAAGCGCGCACAGGTCGCAGGCAATGCACAGAGTTCCGCCGGTCTCGGGATCGAGATTCAGCCGCGGCGCTCCGCGAAATCGTTCGGAGACGCGCGCTGGTTCCATCGGGTACTGCTCGGTGTAAATCGCCTGGTTCGGGTTGCCGCCATCGCGCTTCTCGTACATTGCGCGCGCGTTGTACTTGAACGTGACCAGCAGACCTTCAAACAAATCCAGCAACAACAAACGCTTCAGTATTTGGCCAATTGTTCGCTTCTGTCTTGATTCAACTGCTGCGGACATAAATTCACCTGTCTATCTCAACCTTGCTTGGCTGCTTCCGGTTCCGATCGCTTCTCGAGTCGTTCCCGGCGCAACCTTATTTGAAGCTGACGTTGCTCGTGCAGATTGAAATCTCGCGATCGCCGGTTAATCGCCGATAGCACCATCCATGAAATCGGAATTGTTAGCGCAAACCCTGTGATGATGAAGTACGCCTTGCCGGTCCAACCCGCCGGGATTAGCCGCCGGTTCTCTTCCTTGAGGAAGCCAAACAGGCCGCCGCGAGCTTCGGGAAGCGCAAGCACGTACCAGACTCCGGTCAACACGATGTTTACCAGTCCCGCGGGTATCAGCCACTTCCAACCGAGCTCCATCAGTTGATCGTAACGGTATCGCGGCCACGTCCACCTGAACCACATATACGCGTAAATCAACAACATTATTTTCACGGCGAACACCACGACGCTCACCCATACATATACGGTCGGATTCTTGATCAAGTACATTGGCCAGATATACCAACCGCCTAGGAAGAGCGTGACCGCTACTGCGGAAGTCACGATCATCGCCGTGTACTCGGCCATGAAGAACAACGCCCATCGAAATCCGGAATACTCGGTGTGATATCCGGCTACGAGCTCCGATTCAGCTTCCGGCAGGTCGAAGGGTGCGCGGTTCGTCTCACCCAGCGCGCTGACTACATAAACCAGGAAACCGACCGGCTGGAAAAAGACATACCAAATCTGATCCGCCTGTTGCGCTTCTACAATACCTTCCATCGACAGCGAGCGCGCAAACATAAGCGCACCTATAATCGAAAGACCCATGCCGATCTCGTAGCTAACCATCTGAGCCGAAGATCGAAGCGCTCCCAGCAGGGAGTACTTGGAGTTTGAAGCCCAACCTGCGAGCACCAGACCGAGCACGCCCACCGACGACACTGCCAGGATGAACAGGAGTCCGATGTTTATGTTGGCGATCGTCGCCCACGCGGCGCCCCACGGTACGATTGCCAGGACTACCAGAGCGGCGGCGACAGAAATGATCGGAGCGATCGCAAACACGATCTGATCGGCCTTCAGCGGGATGATGTCTTCCTTTAGCAACAGCTTCAGACCGTCCGCCGCCGGCTGAAGCAGTCCCCACGGTCCGACTCTCATCGGCCCAAGTCTCGCCTGAATGAACGCTGAAACCTTTCGCTCGATGTAAACGAGGTACGCGACTAGCGTCAGCACGATGAACAGAACGATGATAATCTGAATCGCCGGCCAGACGATATACTCCGCCCAGAACACGTTGGGCTTTCTTTCCCGTGTGATGGAAAGTACCCAGTCGGGCGCAACAAACAGAAGACCTGTCAGCAAAAGCTGCATGGAGTTCTCTCAACCAATAGTATCAGCTCTGATGAAGGCTCGAGGTGTCTCCGATCCGCTGCTCCGCAAGCCTTTAGGAAGATACCGCTCAGGAAACGCCGCTTACCGGTCAACTTCCCCGAGCACGATATCGATCGTTCCAATCAGGGCAACGACGTCGGCAACCAGATGTCCGATTGACATGCGCTTGAGTGACTGCAGATTAATGAATGAAGGCGGTCTTATGCGCATGCGATACGGCTTACCCGTGCCGTCGCTAACAAGATAAACTCCGAGTTCACCCTTTGGAGCCTCTATCGCGTGATAGATTTCGCCCGCGGGGGGCTTCAAAACCTTCGGGACCTTGGCCATCACCGGTCCCTCCGGAAGACCATCCAGCGCCTGTTCAATGATCGACGCCGACTGCCTCATCTCGGCCATCCTCACGAGATACCGATCGTAGGTATCTCCGTTTTCGCCAAGCGGTATTTCAAAATCAAAATCCCGGTAGGCGGAATAAGGCATCGCCTTTCTGATATCGTACTTGACACCTGAGCCGCGCAGCACCGGTCCGGTGACGCTCAGGTTGATCGCATCTTCAGCCGGTAAAACGCCGATTCCCACCGTTCTGCTCAGCCAGATTCGATTCGTGTTCAACAGCGTCTCGTACTCTTCAATTCGATCAGGCAGGATCGCCAGAAAATCCCGGACGCGCTTTTCAAACTCAGGGTAAATGTCCCACCACAAGCCGCCGATACGAAACGCGTGCGCGGTCAGCCGCGCTCCGATGAAGTCTTCAAATATCTTGAGTATCTCTTCGCGTTCGCGGAAGCAGTAAAGAAGGACGGTGACCGCTCCGATGTCGATCGCGTGCGTGCCGAGCCACAGAAGGTGTGAAGCAATCCGCTGGAGCTCTGTCAGAATCACTCGGAGATATTCGGCCCTCTTGGGCACTTCGACTTGCAGCAGCCGCTCGACTCCCCCGACATAACACAGATCGCCCGATACCGCTGCGACGTAATCGAGACGGTCCCAGTACGGCGTGATCATCGCGTAGTTGTCGCTCTCGGCAATCTTCTCGACGCCCCGGTGCAAATAACCGACATCACAATCCAGATCGACGACAGTCTCACCATCCAGCTTCAGGACGACTCGCAGGACTCCGTGGGTGGACGGATGCTGCGGCCCCATGTTCAGGACCATCTCTTCCGCGTCGAACAGCGTGCCGGGATCTTTTGTTACTTCCTGATTCTGCATTCTGCTCCGATGTCTGATTCGCCGCTCAACGGCGTTCGGTATACTTTACGTCGATCAAGCTCGTATCGTAGTCAATTTCACGATACTCGAGATGCTTGTCAGTCCATTCGTTGTCGCGGTATTCAATCGGATACTCTTTGCGCAACGGGTGTCCGGGCCAATCCTCAGGCAACAGGATTCGCCTGAGATCGGGATGACCCTCGAACTGAATTCCAAACAGATCAAACACCTCTCGCTCCATCCAGTTTGCGCCCGCCCAGATTGAGGTCACGCTCGGACAAGACTGACCTTCAGGCACCGCCACCTTCACCCTCATGCTCCTTTGCCTGGGCAACGAGAAGAGGTTTATCACCACGTCAAATTCACCCGACTCCCGGCCGGGCCAATGAACCGCCGTCAAATCCGCGCATAGATCGAAGCCGAACTCTTCGTTGTCGTGCAGGAAACGACATAACTCCACAAGCGAGTCTCGGTTCACTCGCACGATCTGCTGATTCAGGGTTGCAACTGTTTCGGTGATTGCACTCCCAAATTTCTGTTTTATCAATTCAATGAACTCATCGCCAGTAATTTCGACGGTCAGAATCGGCCCTTTTTTGGGAGGAGGAGGCTTGTGACCCGCGGCTGGAGGGGTGACCTTCGAAGGCGTCGCCTTTGGCGGTTCAGCCTGGTTCTCAGTCGCTGGAGGCGCCGCTTGTTTTTCGGGCGATTCTTGTTTGTCAGGGGCCGGCGTGTCTTTCTTTTCGACGTCCCCAGCAGTGGGCTCTTTTGTCTCGTCTTGCATAAGCGCCGTAGGACAGCGTTGGGAAACCCTGCAGATTCCTCCCTGGCTTCATTCCGATAGTAGCACGCCGGGCGCGCTTCGGATTGAAGGTCAATCTCATTCTAGAATAGAGGTTGCTTTTAGCACACAGCCGAAACCATTGTCAATTCTGAGCCTTGTGGAACAGACATTTGTGCCTGGGTGACCAGGGACTTGGGTTCGACTGCCTGAGAGTTCGGTCTTTGGGCGGGGATGGAGCGAGAGAAAGAAGTTGACTCAAAAGAGTGCCATAAGTATGATGTGGCGGTGCGCCAGGTCGTCTAATAGACAAGCCCCCTGAACATTCAGTAGCCCCCTTTCTGAATGTCCTCTTTCCCGACGCACCGCAGAAACAGTACCGCTTTGTGGCAGGAACACAAGGCGGTGTTGTTTACGGGCTCACCTTTTACCATATCTACCTATGGGATGCAAGCAAAAAGTTAAAGTAAAAGTTTAAGAAAAGGCGTTTGGCAGGCCAAACTAGTGCTGAAGGTGTGAATTTAGAACAATTTGGCGATTCTGAAAACTATTCGCGTAAACCCCGTCGGGTCTTGATTCAGTCAATCCATCTGAGCGTTCCCGGGACCATCTGAAGCTCCCACGCGCTCAGCTTCTCGTTGAACCACTTGCGATAGATCGCGATGTACCTTCTCCCGCTCGATATCGCGGTTATAGTCACGAATTCCATGGTTTCCCAGCCTCGTTCAACGGCCGTCGTTCTGGCTCTGTGAATCCTCCGGTTCCACCTGCTCTGGCCGAAAGATGTACAATCCGCTGCAATTCACCAGCGAGACGTACACAATCGAATCGATCTTGCTGATCGCCGAAATCACCCCTCGTCCAAACGTGGTGCGAACACTTTGTCCCAGTTTCAGCGGCTCTACGCTTGCTACAAGTACTGCCATAACGCTTCACCCTTTCCGCGGCATGGGCCGCTTGCCCGCGCCCATCGTGAACAGGAACGCAACGGACGTGCCTCCGTTGGATCCGCCTGTCATTGCTGTGATGCCCGAAATTGAAGTCCGTCACCCATGAGGGTTAACATATTTTGCGATTTCTACTGACAAATCACGTCAGACCGCGAATTCTCTCGGGGCAGCGGACCAATTGGGCTGGGGCTCCTCATCGCGGGCTGGTGGGGCTTGGATTAGCTGGGGCTGGATTTACTCCGCGCGGGGTCTTACTCGACGAATCGGTATTCGCGCAGCTTCTGGAGAAAGTCCTGGACATCCGAATGCGCGCGTGCTTCGTCGACGTCGAACCGCTGGCATGCGCCACGAACAAGCTCGGAATCATCAAGCGAGTCCTGAGTTTCGATCTGTTTCCAAAGAACGGCGGCGCTTCGATTCAGGTTGTAGTAGAAGAGCGTTTGGAGATTCAACAGGACGGCGCTACCGTCTTCGAGCGGCGTGAATACAGTCGGGGAAGCCTTGCGGATGTTCATCACACCAAAAGATAGTTTGTAACACCCGTTGATTGCAACCAGTCGCGGCTCCTGACGACCGGCCGTCCGTCTACGGGCTGATGCGTTCTGTTATAACCCGCTGTCCAGCAGCCTCGATGCCAGCTCCGCCCGGCCTCTCACGTTGGCTTTCTGATAGACCTTGTCCAGATGCTTGTTGACGGTCTCGACGCTTATGCGGAGATGCTCGGCAATCTCAAGATTCTTGTTGCCTCTCAAGCACTCCACTGCAACCTGCGCTTCTCGCTCGGTCAGACCCCAGGTCTGACGCAAATGCTCCTGATAACTCGACCATCGAGAGGCAGATCGTTTTATCAGGCAAAGTGTGTAGCTGTCATCTCCAAGCATGCCCTCTGGCATGATCGTGCAATGCAGCTCGTGTTCTATTCTTCCAACGGTCACATCGCGCACGATCTGTTCCTTGGGCAGATCGTGCTCTACAAACTCCTGCATTTCATGGTTGAAGTCACCAGCAAACTCGATCACTGCTGCCACCAGCAAGTGACCCTCCCTGTTTTCGACAAGCAGCTTGTCAAAGGCTCGGTTATGCCACACCAACTGACCGTCCGAATTGAGGAGCACAGCGCCTTCGCTGATCTCTTGCAGAGCCGTCGCGAAGCAATTGAATCGCTTGGCGACGTCCTGTAGTGGGAAATCGGTTTTGGAGGATTCAAATGACCCTCGAGCTAGCATACAGGTTCCTCTACTCTTTACTGAGCCTTCAAGTTTGCCAGTCGGAAGACTGAGACAGGACGCAGTCTCTTACGAGAACGGTCTTACGAATCGGCAACTGCAGTCTTTCGAAGGGGCAACTAAGGAGGATTTGCGCGAGGGCAGGACTACAACAACCCAAGACCCGCATTTAATCTCAAGGTATCGGGTCGACCCACCGGGTTTTGAATGCTTCGATGTCGGTTATACGGTATCCCCTAAACGATGTCAACACTTTTAAACTGTGAGCTTAGCTCAAGGAAAATTCGGGCTGAGCGGGGCGGTTCCGTCGCCTTAAATTCCTGACCGTCATGGGGAAGAACCCCGCCGAAAATGTCACTGGAATGAACCGTCAATTGCGCCTTTCACGTTTATTGGCAATCAATTCCGCACCTCGGAACTCAGGTGCTGCTACCGCAATAAGCGCACCGACAACAGGAGAACTCTTGGGGAGTCAGGGAAGAAGACCTCGTAGCTATCGTGAACTGGCGGCCGCTTGCTTCAAACACCGCTGGGGCGTCCTGCTATCAAGCGGGGCTCTGGGGATCGCCGTTTGGTTGGCTTCCGTCAACCAGCGGCCGATGTTCGAGGCGCACGCAGTTCTATCGATTCATTCCGTCGACGCTGCAGGCAGCACTGCAGACCAAGCCGAAGAGCTGCGGCTCAAGCTTAGCTCGCCCACCTTTCTCAAGGACCTATTCCAGTCGAAAGAGGCCGAAAGCGAATTTGCCGCCCAGATTTCCGCGTCAAACTCGGGAGACTTGGCTTCTCGCTTCAGAGTTTCGGCAGCGGACAATTCGGCTGCGCAGACTAGAATCAACATCACCTTCAAAGATCCTGACCCGGACGCCGCACGCGCCTTCCTGTCGGCGGTAGCGTGGCTGCTGGTGGAGTCAGATCATTCGGGCTCGGCTGCTCCGGGGGAATCATTTCGAAAAGGAACTGAAGAGGCGGGGCTGCAGTTGAGGCTGAAAGAAACTACGGCTCGCAGAGAGGACCTCGAGAATCGTTTTCCCTGGCTTCTTTCGGGAGCAAGGAACGACTCGGACAACACGGCTATTCGAAGGGCGGTAACAACTCGAGAGGAAGCCCCTGGTCAGGTTTCACTCGACCGGCTTAACGATAAGGCATTCATGCTCGAACAGCAGATTGCTGACGCTGACCGCCGGGTTGGTGCTCAACGCCGGATCGTGGAACAGCAGCAGAAGAATCCCCCTCTGGTGGACAACGCAACCTACGCAGCGCTCATCGCGAAGCGCACGGAACTGCAAGGGCAGCGCGACACGCTTATAAACCGGCAGGAGCTCACCGCCAAACATCCACGCGTAGTCGTGATTGACGATCAGATCGCAGCCATCAACAGGCAGATCGACGAACTGAAGAGGCAACAAGGCGGCGCGCTCAGTCAGTCCCCTGAAGCCCGCGAGCTGGCATCACTAGAATCCGAGCGGAACCGTCTGGTTCTTGAGCTCGAGATTACGCGAAGAGAAATTGCGCGCGCGAATTCTGACACGGCGAGAACCAAACACGCGAGAGCGACGCAGCCGCCTCGTCCGCCGGATGTCCCTGTAAAAGGCGAGTCGCGAAGGCCATCGCAACGCGCGACTCAGCAAGAGTATTCCGAGCTGCGCCAGTTGGAAGCAGAACTTTCGGCCAGACTCGAATCGACCCGCGACTCGAGCGGCGCGCAAGCTGCGCGCTACGAACTGCTTCAGGCTCCTTCACGACCGGGCTTTCCGCTGGGACCGTCGCGCTGGCTTCTGGTAACCGCGTCAGCCCTTCTGGGGCTTTTGTTAGGCGCCCTCGTGTCTCTGTCGCTTGAGGCGCGCAAGTTCGGAATCGTACAGAACGTCGTCGACGTGAATTTCTACTGTGGCATGCCGCTGCTTGGCTCGGTTCCGCCGACTCCGACTGCAGCCGAGCGCAGACGTTCGAAACTGATTTCTTTGAGCAGGGCTGCCGCGGCAATCGCGCTCGGTGCGGGCGCTACGATAGTGCTTGCACGGGTGCTCGTGCTCACCGATGTACTGGACCGGATAGCCAACGGATGATGGCCGTTACAGAAATGAAGCGCCATTGATCATTTCAGTCACTGGAATTGAGTTGTTATGTACCAGCGCTTTTATCATCTCAAAGAGATTCCATTCAGTCTCGCGCCTGACCCGCGATTTCTGTTTCGTACGGAGAGCCTCCTTGAAGTGCTGGCCAATCTTCGATACGGAATCGAAAACGGCAAGGGGCTCGTTGTAGTTACTGGTGAAGTGGGAACCGGAAAGACGACGATACTCCGATCGATGCTCCAGTCGCTGGATCAGTCGGTTCTGGCAGCGTACGTGTTCAACCCGGTTCTTACGACTCCAGAATTCTTGAACCTGCTTTCGGGTGAGCTTCGCCTGCCGATTCAACAGAACAAGGCTGAGTTGCTGCGTCTCATGGGCAATCTCCTGTTGACCAGAAACAGGCAAGGACTGCGCACGGTGTTGGTCATCGACGAAGCCCATCTGTTGGAGCCGCATCTTCTTGAAGAAATACGTTTGCTATCGAACTTTGAGACAAATCGCGAGAAGCTGCTCCAGATTATTCTGTGCGGCCAGCCCGAGCTTCACGAGCTGTTGGCGCGACCTGAGCTGCGACAGCTTAAGCAGAGAATTAGTCTGAAATGCGCCGTGAATCCGCTGACCAAAGCAGAGACCGCTCACTACCTGAAGTGGCGCTTGAGACTGGCCGGCGCCGCCGACCCTAACCTGTTTCAACCTGACGCGATCGAGCTTGTTTATCAGTACTCCGGTGGGATCCCGAGAATGATAAACAACATCTGCGATAACGCGTTGCTGAGCGGATTCAGCGAGGGCAGCCGACAGATAACCACGGACATCATCCAAGAAGTTGCCGAAGTGCTTGATCTCTCGCCGTTCGAGTCCCGCAGCGCGATCACGGCATCGCAGTCGGTTTCGGCATCTTCTCCCGCGGGCGCCAAAGAGGACCGCGGAGAGATCGACGAGTTGCCTCATGCCTGCGCGGTGAACGAGTCAGGGGCCTGCGTCGAAAGCATCGGTCGAAAACAGCCCCTGGACAATGTGCGCTACATCCGACCGGAGGTCGCGACGGCTTCTCACAGTTCATCGGAGGCGCCGGCGAACGTTGCGCCGGGGGCGGAGGCTCACCGTGAGGAGCCGCAGCGGTTTGTAATTTCACCAGAAGCCGAGCCTGGCGCTGACTCGAAGTTCTTTTCTCGAGTGCGCGTGACCAGGAGCGAATAGACGATAGAGGCGACGCGGAATGGGACGAGTCTACAACGCACTGGTACGAGCGGAGAGGTCGGCGGGCGGAAGTCGACCGATCGGTGCGCCTGCGCCTCGACATAACGGCAGTGACAAAAACGATCAAAGTTATGTTTCGCCAGTTACCTCGGAACAACACCGCGACGTTAGCTCGCGCTCGAGTCAGCAGCACCGCGAACCGCAGACCGCGAAAGGAAACAATGGGTCAGACCTTCGTGAGATCTGGCAGGCGGAAGTTCCTACGCGTCCGGTGCGTCCGGTCAAGGCAATCGATGTAAGGACACTCCCGGTGAATGAGCGCTTCAACGCGCTCGGCGACCCGGCCGTTGTCGAGAAGTACAAGACGATCGCGATCAGAACGGTGAATGCGCTGGCTGAAAAAGGCGCAAGCACGCTGCTGGTCACCAGCGCGGTGACCGGAGATGGCAAGACTACAGTTGCAGCCAATCTCGCTTGGGTTCTTTCAAAGCTGTCGGGACGGAAGGTACTGCTTATCGCCGCAGGGGCAGACGAGGGAGTAGCGAGTTTCTTTGGCTTGAGTGCAGCTACCGGCTGGAGAGATTTGATTGACGAGGACACCTGCGTGGACGACTCGATCTATCATCTCATTCCCGGCGGACTCGCCGTTTTGCCGCTGCACCGCGAGCCTATGCTGCCGGTAATTGCCGGAGCCCATGCGGTATTCGGCGAATTGAAAGCGCGATATGACTTGATACTGGTTGACGGACCGCCGTTGTTGGAATCGGACGGCGCTCAGTGGCTGATGAAAATGTGCGACGCAGTGATGATTGTCGCGCGAGCGCGACAAACTCGCGGTGATGAGCTGGTAGCCGCCAGGAAGCTCATTCCCAAGTCAAAAAGACTCGGCGTAGTGTTGAACGATTTTTCTGATTAGTTCGGACGCGACGGAACAAAGATTCTGCGCGTCGTGCAGATGACCGGTGCGGGCGACGACAGTGGGTGTCGGCAGTCTGGCCACGATCCGGGGTAATGCTGAATCGAGAGCGGAGAAGTAGTCATGAGACGTTTGATTCTGATCCTCACAGAATGCGTGTTACTACTCGTGTTGGGATTGCTTGCAACATTCCTGAGACTCGGGCGAGAAGCGAACCTGTGGCCGCTTGATCCCCTTCTGGGCGCAAGGTTGCTGCTGGTGACGCTGGTCGTCCAGCTCTCATTTTATCTGTTCGATCTGTATGATCTGGGCAAGATTCGAAGCTACAGGAGCGTTCTTGCGAAAATAGCGTACGCGCTTCCGGCGGCGACGGTCATTCTCTCGCTCATCTTCTTTGTAACCCCGCGTACTCAGCTCGGACGCGGCGTCTTTCTTCTTTTCGTCGCGATGGCAATCGCAGTCGTGCCGTTCTGGCGTCTCCTTGCCGGATGGGGAATGCGCCATCCCGAGCTTGGCGTTCGAGAACGGGTCTTGATTCTCGGATCAGGCCGGCTCGCAATCGAAATTGCTAAAGCGACGCTGGAGAGAACTAATGCGGGATTTCAGATTGTAGGATTTGTCGACAACAAGCCTGATCTGGTCGGCAAGAGCCTGATCAACCCGTCGGTGTTGGGGCTTACTCGCGACATCGGTCAGCTCGTGGAGCGGCACGATGTTCATCGTATCGTAGTCGCAGTCGAGGATCGGCGCGGACAGTTCCCGACCGAAGACCTGTTGGACCTGTCGTTGAGCGGGCGTGTTGCCGTCGAAGAGTGTGCCCGATATTACGAACGGCTAACCGGCAAGATCGCCAGCGAGATGTTGAGGCCTTCGTGGCTGATATTCTCTCGCAACAGTCGATATTCGGAAATTGCCGGTCACATCCGCCGCTTGATGAACTTCGGACTGGCGCTCATCGGATTTGTACTCTCGCTGCCGCTCATGATCTTGACCGCGATCGCGGTGAAGTGCGATTCGAGCGGACCCCTCTTTTACATTCAGGAGCGCGTAGGCCAAAACGGACGGCGCTTCAGAATCGTCAAGTTCAGGTCTATGAGGTCCGATGCGGAAGAAAGCAGCGGCCCGGTGTGGGCCGAGGAAGACGACCCGCGGATCACTCGTGTTGGACGGGTCATCCGAAAGATCAGGTTCGATGAGTTGCCTCAGTTCATCAACATCATGCGCGGGGACATGAACTTTGTCGGGCCCAGACCTGAACGCCCGAAGTTTGTCGACGAACTTAGCACGCAAATACCCTATTACCCCCAGCGCCACCTGGTGAAACCTGGCCTCACCGGGTGGGCGCAGATCAAATACCCGTACGGATCTTCGGTCGAGGATGCAATAGAAAAGCTCAGATACGATCTGTACTACATCAAGAACCAGTCGCCACTCCTGGACGCGATTATCCTGCTCGAGACAGTGAAGATCGTTATGTTCGGACGAGGCGCTCGATGACTGAGCACAAGGAGCCTGAATCATGAGAAAGACAATTGTCGCCCTTTTGACTTGCTCGGCACTGTTGCCGTTAACCGCCGGGCACGCGCGCGCAGGAAGGATCGCGGGCGTTGTGGCTCAGCAGGCCGCAGCCAATATCGCCGAAGGAGAGAAGGCCAGATCAAGCGCAGAGCCACGGCCATCCGACAAAGAGAAGAAGTCGTCTTCGATCCCCTCGACCCAAAGAGACGAACGACTGAGCGCCGGCGAACCTGCAGGCACCGGCGAAGAGGCAGCGATTCAGAGCCAGATCAACTCGGTATACCAGTCTTTTTACAACTCATACCGGCTCGGGCCCGGCGATATCATCGGCATCTACATCGACAAGCATCCCGAGGATTCGGTCGATAAGGTCACCGTCTCGCCGGTTGGAAGAATCTATTTCCCACTGCTCGGGGACCTCACGGTAGTGGGGAAGACCCTGCCTCAACTCCAGGATGCTTTCAACAGCTCGGTCGCCGAGTACATCAAGGACCCGCGAATCACCCTGGCACTGCTCGAGGCCCACAGCGCGAAATTCGGGGTGCTGGGCGATGTGCGCGCGCCGGGCATGATGATGATGACCAAGCCGACCCGACTGCTGGATGCGATAACCATGGCCGGCGGGATCACCGATACCGGCAGCGCGAAGGTCTCGATTCTGCGCCAGTACGAGGACGGCCGAGTGCAGGTATTGCAGGCCGACATGAAAAGAATATTGAAAGGTAAGTCGAGTCCAGAAGAAAACCTTTATCTCAGGGCAGGCGACACGGTGATCGTTCACGGAAACATTTTTAAGACGGTCGGCAAGATTTCCAGTTTTGTCGGACTTGCAAGTTTTGCAGCGTTCATGGCTCGCGGCGGCTACTGAGCGGAAGGGCTTCTCGGGACAAATGAGTCCCGTTGGAGTCGAGTCCGTCGGACGAGGGCAGTCCGCCGTCTAGTCCAGAAATGCAGATTCGAAGTTCAAAAGGCGTATAACAACGAACAGAGGGAGCAAGAAATGTCAAAACCAATCTCCCGGATTGCACGAGAAGCAGACGCAAACTCAAGCTCCAACAACGCAGCAGGAGTGCGACGCAGCGCGCTTGCTGAGCTGGTCAGCGACCACCTGCGTGCGAAGGGCATGCGACAGGTCGATTTCTGCCGGTACACCGGATTTGATCAAGGATTGCTATCAAAAATACTTTCCTCGGTGGTCAGCACGTTGAATGTGGAGACCGCGCTGAAACTGGCCGAGGGGCTGAGCGTCGAGCCCAGCGTCATCTTTGAGGCGATCGGCAAACCCGATGTCGATGCAATGCTGCGCCGCTTCTACTGTAACGGGAATCACGCTGGCTGATCCGGCGATCCGGCTGCTGACGATGCGATTCTAGGAGGTGCCCGGAGCAACGAGCCGCTGAAGCGACTCAGAGAACACTTGACCGTCGTCCAGAGTTAGCTCCAGCTTCTTCAATTCGTATTCGATGAGCTTGCGATTGTCGCTTACAAGCGAGTCGGACACGCCCAGTATCTCGGCGATCTCAAGCTGCGATGGCTCGGTAGGGTTGTAGTAGCAGTGCCACAGAGTCGACAACAGACGCGTATAACGCCTCTCGTTGTTGTTGACTGCCTGCCTCAACGTAACCAGAAACTCCTCGGCCATCTGTGCCACTCTGTAGCTCTGCTCTCCGCGCAGTAGCGTCGCTTCGGGAGTGTCACGCCAATCAATCGCTTCGCGCTTGAAGGAGCTTCCATCGCCAGGTTGCGTGAACTCCTCGTCGAGCGAGGCGATGTTGTAGTCCTGAAGTGGAATCTTAGACAACACAAGCTGACGGATAGTACGTACATCCGCCGGGGAATCGATCGTCTTCAACACCTCGACCACCAGCTCCTCGAGATCGGCGTTCGACAAGATCAACTGCGAAGAGCCGGACCGCCCTACAATGCGCGTATCACGCTTGCGGACCGGGACTGCTTTGACCATTTCCTGAAAATGACCCGAATCCCGAGCCGGTTTGTTGTCCTTCCATTCTCGAAGTCCGAACAACTGGTTTACCATTCGAGACCGCTTTGGTTGAGGCCCCGCAGCATCTTCTTCGTGCGAGTCCATCAGCTCGATCTCTTCGTCGAATGTTTGCTCTACTTGTGGCTTCGCGATTCTCTTCGGTCTTCCGCGGCGTTTCGGAGGATCAGCCGAACCCGCTCCGAATCGCTTGAATCTCGGACTCTCCTTCAGAAGAGAGCTCACCCTGCGGGCCATTCGAAACGATTCCGGATAACGCTTGCGCAATCTCGCTCCAACAAGATTGGGCACTTCTATGCGTGCCAGTTCGTTTTCGATAGCGATCGAGCTGTAGTTGTTGTCAGCGTAGTATTGGAAGCGCTCCTTCTGAAAAAGCTCCAGAAAGAGTTCCTGGGCGAGGTCGGCGTTTATCTCGACTTGTGAACTTACCGCGGCTCCATCAGTCGTAAACCGCAGGGGCTTAACCGCAGGATGGCGCGAGACCAGTTGGTACAACCCATTCCACAGGCCCTCGACGTCTTCGTCGGCCAGAAGCCCGACCCAATCAACCGAAGTCATCTACTGTCTCCCACTTGCGAAATGCCGAGTTCAGAGCACTGAGTTCTGAGGAATTAGAGCTTAGTGAGGAGCAGTCGAGTCGATTCGGCGCGCATTCAAAACTCAAGACCCGGTAAGTCAGAAGTCTATTCCGGAGCCAGGTCGAGAGTGAAATCAGCACACACTCGGAACTCAGAACTCAGTATTACGAACTTTCTTGTTGCGGGGACTATGCGCAATCTGTGTCGGTGGATTCGCGTTGCAATGCACCGGACTTGTGCGTCACCCGTGCATGTTGCAGGCGGCCCGATCTGATGTCAAGGATCTTCACTCGGACTCGCTGGATAATCGGGCGCGTTGCGCATTTTGAATAGTTCGAACAGGTACGCTACGCAAACGGGTGATCTAAGTGATCCAGTTGCTTTTCTGGTTCTCAGCCGCCGCCATCCTCTATAACTATGCAGGCTACCCGCTCGTCGTTTTCCTGATCGCCCGATTCAGACCACGGCCGGTAATCAAGTCCGCAATCTACCCGAGGGTCACCGTAGTCCTCGCTTGTTACAACGAGGCAGGCCGCGTAGTGAGCCGCATAGCCAACCTGCTTGCGAGCGATTATCCCCGCGAGAAGCTTGAGGTCATCGTAGTTTCCGACGGGTCGACCGATCAGACCGTTGCAAAGGCTCAGAAGATGGCCTCCAGCTCGGTCAAGGTCCTCTCGTACTATCCGCGCCTGGGAAAGGCAGAAGCGCTGAATCGCGGAATCGCAAGCTCGGGCGGCGAGATCGTCGTTTTCGCCGACGCGAGGCAGCGATTTGATCGAGAAGCGATTCGACAACTCGTGTCAAACTTTGCAGACCCAACAGTCGGTGCGGTCAGCGGCTCGCTGTTGTTGGGAGAATCCGGCGCGATGGAAGGACTGGGCCTCTATTGGCGCTATGAAAAGCTTATCCGAAAAAGCGAAGGGCGGGCTGGTTCGGTTGTAGGAGCGACCGGCGCGATATACGCAATTCGCCGCCGGCTCTGGGAGCCTCTGCCGGCGGGGACGATCCTCGATGATGTATACACTCCATTGCGAATCGCACTCGCAGGATTTCGAGTGGTCTTTGAAGAGAACGCTTGCGCGTACGATTCAATCGATCCGCTTCGCAAGCGAGAGTTTTCTCGAAAGGTAAGGACGCTGACCGGCAATTATCAACTCTGCCAATTGATGCCGCGGCTGCTTTGGCCCGACAACGCATTGGTGCTTCAGTTCTATTCGCACAAGTTGCTTAGGCTGGCCGCTCCGGCGTTTCTGATCGCTCTGCTGTTCAGCAATTGGGCATTGGCGCTCACATCGGGTGCCTGGCAGTTTTTCTTTCAGGTCTGCCTTACCATTCAAGTCCCGTTGTACGCGAGCATGGCTCTGGGTGCGCTGCTGGCTAAACAAAACCGCTCGATCAAGCCACTCGGTCTGGCGTACACCTTCCTGCTGTTGAACCTTGCCGCGATATTCGGGTTGATTTACTTCCTGACCGGCAAGCGCGATCTCTGGCAAAGGGAATATTGAGTGCTGCCCCCGAGCCCGCTATGCGGGCTCGTGTCCATTCTCGTATCTTCCCCCCCGGTTCGCAGACTCACCGGGGGCTAGCGATCTGTCGCCCGCTATGCGGGCTCGTGTCCATTATCGTAGCTTCACCCCGGTTCGCAGACTCACCGGGGGCTAGCGATCTGTCGCCCGCTATGCGGGCTCGTGTCCATTCTCGTATCTTCACCCCTGGTTCGCAGACTCACCAGGGCTAGCGATCTGTCGCCCTATGCGGGCTTTAGCGCCGGAGGCTTGGGACCGCGTTCATTTGCGATCAGGTCGATTGCAAGGATGTGATGCACTGGCAATTCGGCTGTTATCGTGTACTAGCACTCAGAACTCAGAACTCACCCCTCACCCCTCACCCCTCTCCTTGCGTCGTTGCGGCTTTGCGTTTAAAACTTCCCGCACCTGAATTTCATCACCGGAACGCTGCCAGAAAGGGAGGACATCAAAATGTGCGAGATTTCCAGGCGGGACATGTTGATCGGCACGGCTGCTCTGCTAGGATCCGCGGCTGTTGAAAAGAAGGCGCGCGCATCGGTTCGCCCAGCCGAAATAGGCAAGGTGGATCTGGTAGCTCCAGACGTCTACTTCCACGAAGGCAATCTGCTGCAGCAGGGGCACTGTAACAACGGCTGGATAATTTTTGAGGATTACGTGCTGGTGATAGACGCGAACTTTCCTTCCGGCGCCAAAGAGATTCTGCCTAAGATCAAGGCAATAACCGACAAACCAATCCGGTTTGCGCTCGACACCCATCACCACGGGGACCACGCGTACGGCAACCAGTTCTGGGTTGAGAACGGCGCAGTGCCGCTGGCTCACACCGGCGTAATCGATGAGATGAAGCGGTACGAAGGCATCTACTCCGATTCGAAGCCTGGTAGATGGCAAGAAGCCGCCAAATCAAGGGAGGATCTGAAGTCGAGCCGGCTTAAGCCTCCTTCGCTGCTTTTTCCAAAAGACCTGGTTTTTGATGACGGCAAACATCGGGTTGAGCTGATGTACCTCGGCGTCGCGCACACTCACGGTGATGCGCTCGCCTGGCTGCCCAAGGAGAAGATTCTCTTCACCGGCGACATGTGCGTTAACGGACCCTACAACTATGTTGGCGATGGCAACATAGAAAAATGGATCGCAACGCTCGATGCTGCCCGAAAGCTTGGAGCGACGGTGGTATGTCCCGGGCATGGGCCTCGCGATGCCGGGTCGCTGCTGGAAGACCAGCAAGCTTTCTTCACCGCGATTCGCGACATGGTGGGGGCACAGGTCAAAGCAAAGAAGACTGCGGACCAGATTCGCGACTCGGTCGAACAACTGCGTGAGAGTCTAATGACGAGAAAACAAGTCGCGCGTTACGTCGGCAAGGACTCGCTGGTGGGCCAGGTAGAAAAAGCGTACACCGAGATGACCGGCAACAAGTTTGAGCCAAAGAAGACTAGCCGAGCCGATCGAGAGCTTCACGCTCACCATCACGGCCTCTCTCTGGCTGTTTGACCCCTTTTGCTGTTTCATCACGCCGATTGGCTGCAGCCGCTCTAACGGAAGCTGGACTGCGGTCGAATGGGTCACCTATCATCGCGGCTATGAGGGTGCTAAACGCCGCGGAGATGCGCGAGATTGACCGGCTAACCACCGAGCGGTTCGGCGTACCCGGTATTAAGTTGATGGAGAACGCTGCGGCCTCCGTGGTCCGAGCGATTGGCGAACGCCTGGGGCCCTTTTCCGGCAAGCAAGTCCTCGTGTTCTGCGGTAAAGGCAACAACGGCGGCGACGGCGCAGCCATAGCAAGGCTACTTCACAACGGCGGCGCTAGAGTCTCGGTGCTCCTGATCGGCAGCGTCACGGATACCGGGGGCGATGCCCGCACAAACTTTGACAAAGCACGCGCACTTGCTGCGAGTGCCCCCGACAGCTTTTCTCTATCAGAAATACAAACTGAAGCTCAGCTAAACACCGAAGCCGGACGCCTCTCGCCGGCAATCTGCATTGATGCGCTCTTCGGGACCGGCCTGGCCAGGCCTGCAGCGGGACTCTACGAAGCTGCAATCGACCTCGTGAACCGATTGCGACCGGGCATTCCCGTAGTCTCCGTGGATATTCCTTCGGGAATCCCTTCCGACTCAGGAGAATTGATCGGCAGCGCAGTCCAGGCCGATCTAACGGTTACGTTCACTGCGCCGAAGATTGGAAACATCCTGCCGCCGGCATCGAACCTGAACGGAGAACTGGTAATCGCCTCGATCGGATCGCCCGATGAGTTGATCGCCGCCTCAGGCTCGCGGCTCACATTCGTGGAACCTCCGATGATCCAGTCGTGGCTCGAAGCTTCGAGGCGTGAGCCTGACTCTAACAAAGGAGACGCCGGTAAGGTCCTGGTTGTCGCTGGATCTCGAGGTAAGACTGGCGCCGCCTGCCTGGCTGGTGAAGCGGCACTGCGCGCGGGGGCGGGGCTGGTTACAATTGCGACCGCCCGGTCGGCTCAGCCGGTCGTGGCGGCACGCGCCATTCCCGAATGCATGACCGAACCCCTGGAGGAGACTTCGGGCGGGTGCATTTCGTCGGAGGCGCTGGAGTATGCCCTGGAGTTGTCTGAAGCGCGCGATGTAATCGCCGTCGGTCCGGGACTGGGCTCGACTGAACCATCAACGCGCGAGTTTGTGCGGACGCTGGTCGAGGGGAGACAACGGCCAACGGTGCTGGATGCGGACGCATTGAACGCGCTGGCTCCCTGGCCCGATGGCTTGATGGGCAGCCGTTCGCTTCCGCTCATACTGACACCTCATCCGGGAGAGATGGCGAGGCTGGTGGCTGAAAAGAGCATCGCCGAAGTCCTGCGCTACCGGCTGGAGATCGCGCGTGAATTTGCAACGACGCATCGAGTAGTTCTCGTGGTGAAGGGTCAACGCACGCTGATCGCCTCGTGGGATGGTGAGATTTATGTAAACCCTACCGGGAATCCGGGGCTTGCGACCGGTGGGACTGGCGATGTGCTGACTGGAATCATCGCGGGTTTGTTAGCGCAGGCATTGCATGATCCGCTTGGGGCCGCGATCGCGGCGGTCTACCTGCATGGACTCGCGGGCGACATCGCAGCGGCTCGACTTGGGACTCGGGCGATGATTGCTTCGGATGTCATAGCCTCGCTTGGTCAGGCGTTCATTGAGGCCGGCGGAAGCAGAGAGAGATTGCAGAGGTAAGACCGAGTGACATCCGAATCCGACGTTCACGATCCGCCACGCGCTGCGCCTGCTGAGGTCATCCTAAGCCGCTCCCCGGAAGAAACGTTCCAGCTCGGCGTTCGAATGTCGCAACAACTTTCCCCCGGATCTGTGTTGTTGCTAAAAGGCGAGCTGGGCGCGGGGAAGACGCTACTTGTAAAAGGTCTCGCCGGCGGGGTTGGCATAGACCCGCGAGACGTGACCAGCCCTACGTTTGCTCTGATAAACGAGTACCACGGAAGAACGCGGCTTTATCACGTGGATCTGTATCGTCTAGACTACGGGTTGCCGGAGCTGGGATTGGAAGAGATCCTGGAGCGCGGCGACGCGATCGTGGCGATCGAGTGGGCCGAGCGCCTTGCGTATGTCCCGCCAAATGCGACTGAAGTAGAAATCGTGTGGGTCTCGGAGCAGGAACGCGAAATAAGGATCAGTCGGCCTAAACCGTCATGACTTCTTTTTCTTTGTGTTCGGCGAATTCGTTGATCCGCTCTATGTGTTGATCGGTGAGCTTCTGTACCTGATCGAGCCCGTCCTTCTCGGAATCTTCTGAAATCGTTTTGTCTTTAAGCAGCTTCTTCAAAGAATCGTTGGCGTCGCGGCGGACATTTCGAATTGCAGTGCGATGTTCTTCGGCGATTTCGTGGACCACCTTCACCATCTGTTTGCGCCGCTCTTCGGTGAGCGGAGGGATCGGCACTCTTATGATTTTGCCGTCGTTCGAAGGGTTGAGACCGAGCTCCGACGCGCGGATGAACTTCTCGATATTTGCAAGCTGTGACGGATCGAAAGGCTGAACCGTGAGCATTGTAGGCTCAGGCGCATGAATCGTGGCTACCTGATTCAAAGGCATCTGGGTCCCGTAATAGTCCACGGTCACCTGGTCCAGCAGGTTAACCGATGCGCGGCCGGTGCGGACGGCGGCTAACTTCTTTCTGGAGTCATCGACGGCGCTGTCCATTCGGCGTCGGGCATCGTTTACGATTTCTTTGATATCCATTCAGCTCACTCCGCGGCAGATGTACCCGCTTTCTCCTTCCCGTCGGACACTACTGTTCCGACTTTCTCCCCATTGACGACGCGAGCGATATTACCGGGTCGATTGAGATTGAACACGTGGATCGGGATGCCTTGTTCGCGGCAGAGGCTGATCGCCGAAGTGTCCATCACTTTGAGGTCGCGCTGGATCACATCGAAGTAGCTGATTTGATCGAACATCTTTGCCGACGGGTTGTTCACCGGGTCGGAGTCGAAAACGCCGTCCACCTTCGTAGCCTTGAGAATTGCGTCTGCTTTTATCTCGAGAGCGCGCAAAGCCGCGGCCGAGTCGGTGGTGAAGAACGGGTTTCCGGTGCCGGCCGCCAGAATCACCACTCGTCCCTTCTCGAGATGGCGTATTGCGCGCCGTCGAATGAACGGTTCGGCGATCTTGTTCATTTCAATGGCAGACATCACCCGGGTGAACACGCCTATTTTTTCAAGAGCGTCCTGCAGCGCCAGCGCGTTGATCGTAGTGGCCAGCATTCCCATTGAATCGGCGGAGGCTCGGTCCATTCCTTTTGAAGCGAGCGCGACGCCTCGGAATATGTTCCCTCCGCCGACTACGATGCAGACTTCGACGTCGAGTGAGTGGACATCGCTAACTTCTTCGGCGATGCGGGTGATGGTTGCGGGATCGATCCCGTAGCCCTGATCGCCCATCAGCGCCTCTCCCGACAGCTTCAGCAGAATGCGTTTATAGATCGCCAACTGTAACCCGCTTTTGATTCTGAGGTGTTCTCGTACCGTGCTCGTCGCGCGATCCGGTATTTCGATCGAACGATGTTAGTGATTGCGATAACCGCAGAAGATTGTACAAACCGCGGCGCGCAAAAAAGCCTCTCGCGAGAGAGGCTTTTTGTCAACTACTGGCCGCCGCCTAGCAGCTCCTGAACTTCTCCGGCAAGATCGGCCGAGCGCTTCTCCAATCCCTCGCCCATCTTGTAGCGAGTGAACCGTCGAACTCTTACGTTTTCGCCGGTCTTGGCCATCATTCCCCGGACAAGATCCCCAACCGTGATGTTCTGGTCTTTGACAAATGGTTGCTCCATCAGACAGGCCTCCTGATAGAACTTGCTCAGTCTGCCTTCCACGATCTTCTCCAGCACCTGCGCGGGCTTATTGGCGTTCTTTGGATCGGCTTTCGCCTGTTCGAGGGCGATTTCGCGTTCCTTATCCAGCACTTCTTGAGGCACCTCATTCTTTTCGATGAACCGCGGCTCTGCTGCGGTTATGTGCATCGCGAGGTCGTGGACAAATGTTCTGAACTCCTCGCCGCGAGCAACAAAATCGGTTTCGCAGTTCACTTCCAACAGCACGCCGATTTTTCCGCCGGCGTGAATATAAGAGTTGACGAGGCCTTCAGCCGCTATTCGTCCGGCCTTCTTGGTGGCCGTTGCAACGCCGCGCTTTCGCAGAATCTCGATCGCTTTTTCCTCGTCCCCCGCCGCCTCGGTGAGCGCAGACTTGCACTCCATCATTCCCGCGCCCGTCTTCTCCCTCAAGGCCTTGATGTCGGCTGCTGAAATTGCTTTGTTTGACATTACTTCTGAAATCTCCTCTTTCAACGTGAATCCGCGCGGCCTGGCACCAGGGTTCGGCCGCGCGGAAAAGGTACCTGGTTAGATGGAAGGGTTCTGGTTACTCGCCGGCTTCGGCCGCCTCCCCAACCGCCGCTTCGACTGCGGCTTCGGCAGTAGCGCCACGCGTTTCACTCCCCGCTGGACTCGAACCCTGCTCCGGAGCACCAGTCGCGACCGCAACCGGCTCGGGTATCGGCGGCGCTCCCGGAGGAACATACGTAGTCCGTCTCTGACCCCGCCTGTCTCCTCTCGGCCGCCGCTCGCGGCGATCCTGCCGCTGCGACTCGCCCGACTCCGCTGGAACACCCTCGACAGGCTCGGGAGTCTCTGGAAGTTCGGCGGCGCCCTCCTTCAACATCTGCTGGCCCTCTACGATCGCGTCCGCCATCTTAGAGGCGAACAGACGCACCGCGCGAAGCGCATCGTCGTTACCCGGTACGATATAGTCGATGCCGTCAGGGTTGCAGTTCGTGTCCACGATCGCAACCGTGGTGATCCCAAGCTTGTTCGCCTCTCGAACCGCAATTTCTTCCTTGTTGGAATCGATGATGAAGATGACGTCGGGCAGCGTCTTCATATCTCGAATGCCGGCCAGATTCTTTTCAAGCGCGGTGTGCTCGCGTTCCAGCTTGAGGCGCTCCTTCTTTGTCAGCGCGTCGAAGCGCCCGTCGGTGCGCATCGCCTCGATATCCTTCATGCGCTGAATGGATTTCTGTACCGTCTGGAAGTTGGTAAGGAGCCCGCCCAGCCACCGCTGGTTGACGAAGTACTGTCCCGAGCGCTTTGCTTCCTCTTCGACCGCATCCTGCGCCTGCCGCTTCGTTCCTACGAACAGGAATGAGCGTCCCTCCATCGCAGCCTGGGTGACAAACTTAACCGCGTCCTTGAACAGACGCTGCGTTTTTTGCAGGTCGATTATGTAAATTCCGTTGCGTTCACCGAAGATGTACTCCTTCATCTTCGGATTCCACCGCCTGACCTGGTGTCCGAAATGGACGCCAGCCTCAAGCAGCTCTTTCATCGTTACAGTAGCCAATCAGACCTCCGATTAGATTAATTGGTTTTTGTACTCACCGGCTCGCGTTCCAAGTCCCTGCTGGAACAACCAATCCCGAGAACCGGCAATGGTATTGCGATCGCTGTGCCTAAAGGTTGCCGAGCGATCGGATGCTATCGTTTCACGCTATCGTTTCGAGAACTGGAAGCGCTTGCGCGCACCCTTCTGCCCGTACTTCTTGCGCTCTTTTGCGCGCGGATCTCGGCTCACGAACCCAGCCTTCTTCAGCCGCAGTCTGAACTCCGGATTCAGCTCGATCAATGCACGTGTAAGGCCGTGGCGCACCGCGCCCGCCTGACCGGCGATCCCGCCCCCATCAACGTTAACCTGTACGTCAAACTTTCCGACCGAATCGGTCAGGTGAAGCGGCTGCCGAATGATCATCCGGTGCGTTTCGTTCGGGAAGTATTCATCAAACTTCCGCTTGTTGACGGTTATCTCGCCCGAGCCGGGCCTTATGAATACGCGAGCAGTAGCGCTCTTGCGCCGCCCGGTTCCGTAGTTCTGAATCGCTTCCGCCACGCTGTCTCTCCTTAAATCGCTTGCTACACGTCAAACGGCTGCGGCTGCTGCGCCTGGTGCGGGTGATCCGCACCGATGTAAACCTTTAGCTTCTTGCCCATCTTGCGGCCCAACTTTGTTTTCGGAAGCATGCCTTTAATGGCCGATTCCAGTATTCGCTCTGGGTGCCGCTGCATTACCTTTTCCGCGGTGGCTTCCTTCAGTCCGCCCGGCCAACCGGTATGATGGCGATAGACCTTGTCTCGCATCTTGTTGCCGGTGAACACCGCCTTCGAAGCGTTTATGATAACCACGTGATCACCGACATCGAGAAAAGGGGTGTAGGTGGGTTTGTTCTTACCCATCAGTATTCGTGCGGCCTTGCTGGCGAGCCGGCCGACCGCTTTCCCTTCAGCGTCGATGATGTACCACTGCCGAAGCGCTTCGAGGTTCTTTCCACTCGGAATATATGTCTGCATGACGCGAATCTCCAAAAAACTCCTGCCAAAGACGAACGGAAAGAATACGAGAGGAGTGCTTTAATGTCAAGGCGATACGGGCGAAGGACCATGGCGTTTCTGGTTCATAGTTTCTGGTTTCTGGTTCCGTTTTTTAATGGATCAAGTCACCTCAATCTACGCGAACAAATAGTCAGAAAGCAGAAGCGGTTTCTGATTCCGTTTTTCGAGTGAATCAAGTCAGCTGAATCGACTGGAACAAATAACTCGAAACTAGAAACTTGAAACCGTCGTTAGACAGAGAGTCAAACTGCGAATTGAGTTCTAGATCTGAGGCGCAGGTCTAGGCTGCAAGTCGATTACAACGTAATCTGGTTATTGAGAGCTGCATAGGTCTTGATGAGTTTTAGAAGTCAAAGACGAAAGTTAATGTTTGCGGGCACGAGCGGCCGTCCGATGCCGTGGGTCGTCGATACTACTCAGACGCCCATCATCCAATGCCTGGCGGCTCGCTCACTTCGCACCGGACCTTAGCAGTTCCTACAGCATCAAGCGAAGACGGGCCGCCGGCGTCATCCTGATGCTGGCGGCCTTCGGTTTTTTGGGCGCTTGCCCAACCAGGTCGGAACGGTTCATAACACTGCAGCCGATTTCTTCTTCGTGCCCTCGGCTGCCCGGATCGAATTGGGGTTTAACAATGGCTTCGGCAACCTATCGAGAGCTGCTCGGCCGAAACAAGAGCTTCCGCTTGCTCTGGATCGGCCAGGTGATCAGCGAGTTGGGCACATGGTTTTCCTTTGTGGCAGAAATCGGCCTGGTTCGGATGTTTTCCGGATCAGCGATGGCCACCACCGCCCTGCTGGTGGCCAAGCTCCTCCCGTTCCTCCTAGTCGCACCAATTGCCGGAGTGCTCGCTGATCGAAGGTCTCGAAAGAAGCTCTTGATTTACACCGACCTGATCCGAGCAGCGTTGGCACTAGTGTTCATCGTGGCAGGCAAGACGGGTGCGGTTTGGCTGATCGTAGCTACAAGCGCTTCGATGTCTTCGGTCACGATGTTCTTCGAAGCAGCAAAGAACGCGGCTATTCCAAACCTCGTGAGCGGGCGCGAGCTGTTGACCGCAAACGTATTGATGTTCTCGACGAGGTTCCTGCAGTACACGCTGGGATCAGCGTTGGGGGGTATCACCGCGGTACAGTTCGGCTACGACGTCGCGTTTATCGCCAACGCTGCATCGTTCGTAGCTTCTGCGTTGTTCATCGCTCCGATACCCGGCCGGCTAATGCGGCGGCGGGCTATGTCCGCGAGCCGCACCGAAGAGCTGGCGTCTGAACTGCAGCTCGCATCTGATGTTCAAAAGGAGCAGTCGCACTCGAATCCGCTCTCGGCGGAGTCCGCCGGCGGTGTGCCCGTAGGCGGAAGCGAAGAACCTGCAATGACCAGCGGCGCTCGTTTCTGGTCGGATATCGTTGAGGGCCTTCGCTTCATCTGGGCTACACCGTTTGTGCGCGGGCTCATTCTGGTAAACATCGCCTGGGCGACCGGCGGAGGAATGACCAACGTGTTGTTCGATCGAATTGCGGGTCATGTCTTTTCGAGCGGCGGAGGCGATCGGGGCGATGGTGTGTTCTCGACACTGTTGGCGGCATCTGGAGCCGGAGTGTTCTTGGGAATGCTGTTGAGTCGCCGTGTAGGCCAGTGGATGAGCGAGCAAAGCCGGGCGTCGCACTTCATCGGTTGGGCTTTGGTGCTGCATGGAGTGCTGTTCGCGACGGCCGGTGCGATGCCAACCGTAGCGTTCATGGCTGCGTTTGTATGCGCGAGCAGGCTGGTGCTTGGAGCCGAGTTTGGCGTCCAGGAGACGATGATGATGCGGGTGTTGCCCGACGACTATCGGGGGCGGGTGTTCACCGCGGATCGATCGCTGGAATGGGCTACGATGGCCTTATCGACTATCGCGGCTGGCTGGCTGGTTGGACGATTTCATCCGCGAGTACTCATGACGGTCGCGGGTGCGCTGTCTGCTAGTCCAGGTCTGATCTGGCTGATCGCTGTCTGGGTGTCCCGATTTCGAGTCCCGGCCCGCGCAGTGCAGGAGAGTTATGGGGACTGATGAGGAGGAGAGGAGGCGAAGGGGCGAAGGGGCGACCCGGAAAATTCCAATGACTGTAATGTCGAACATTGCGCGCCCTCTCCGCGTCACTCCTCTCCGCGTCGCCGCGTCTGGGTGTCTCCGCGTCGCCCCTCGCCCCTGCGCCTTCAGGAATGTTGCATCGTGCGGGGCTTTTTGAGTAGGATGGGCATGAATTTCGGGTTTGTTCTTTCAAAATCCAAAGGAGGGATATCCTATGGGTGTAGTCGAAACGGAAGCGCTCAAGCAGCAACTTCTGGTTAAGGACTCGCATTACGCAGAACTTTTTAATACCCACCGGGAATACGAACGGAGATTAGGCGAGCTGGCCGCGCTGCATTACCCGAGCGCTCAAGAACAGATGGAGGAGGCTACCCTAAAGAAAAGAAAACTTCATCTGAAAGACGAGATGGAAATCATCCTGCGGCGATACCGAGAACAAGAACAAGCCGCCGGACGCTGATTCAGAGCAGAACAACCGAAGACTTAACCCGACGCAAAGCGTAAGACGCTGGGTGGCCCGACGAGGAACTCGGCTAAGCTCTCAGTGTATCCGTGCAACACCGCTCTACCTGATTCATCCGCGTACCCCCGAGTCAACCCGTGGTAAAAGAAGGCATACCGTCCATCGTCGTATTTCTGATCCCTGCAGTAGTCTTTTCTATCTTCGGCTGGTGGATTGCGGCCGGCGCCTGCCTGGCACTCGCGCTCTTCATGGCATTCTTCTTTCGCGACCCCGCTCGACAGTGCCCGACCGGTGAAGGGCTGATCGTTTCGCCCGCCGATGGCCGCGTAGTGTTCGCCGATAAAGTCGAACCCTCTCAACCCGATTCTGCAACTCAGATTTCGATTTTCCTTTCGCCCCTCGACGTTCACATCAACCGCTCGCCGATGGCCGGTGAAATCATCGACGTTGTCTACAAGCGCGGTGCATTTCACGTCGCGTCCAAAGACATCGCGTCGGTCGAGAACGAACAGAACATCATCACAATCCGTGGCGCAGGATTCGAAATAGGTGTCCGTCAAATCGCCGGCGTTCTGGCTCGACGAGTGGTGTTGTGGAAGAAGAAGGGCGACAGCGTTTCTCTGGGTGAACGAATCGGGTTGATGAAGTTCAGTTCAAGGATGGACGTACTTGTGCCTGATGGCTTCGACGTCCTCGTGAAAAAAGGCGATCGAGTGATTGGCGGCATTACTCCGCTTGCGCGCCGTCGATTCTGAGTTCTTAGTACTGAGCGATGAGCGGATCAATTCTGAACCAATGTCCTAGGTTCGGCGTTGAAGAACTGCGGGCAAAGGAAGTTCTGAGTACTGAGTTCTGAGTAGACTGGACCCGTTAAGAGGCGAGACTCCTCAGGACTCAGAACTGGAAGGTGAAACTCGGCACTGACTGCCATTCATGGTAAGATGTCCCTTGCCCGACCCGTAGTTCAATAAACGAACTCGAAAAGTGAAGTCAGACCGATGGCTGAATACGTTTGCCGGCTAGGCACGCCCACGGGCGAAGTTATAACTCGCACCGTCGAGGCTACAGCAGAACGTGACCTCCGCTCAAAACTCGAGCGCGACGGCTATCGCATCTTTGCGATAAACGCCACTGGAGCAGCAAGCGTTCGCAAAGCGTTCGGCGGCGAAAGCCGCGCTCGCAAAATAAAGAACGACGACTTCCTTCTCTTCAACCAGCAGCTTTCGGCGCTGCTGCGCGCGGGCCTCCCGATTCTCCAGGCCATCGGAATTCTGCGAAAGCGTGTGCCTAGCGAACACCTTCGCCTGCTGCTTGAAGGCGTCGAAGAAAAAATCCGCGCCGGACAGGCGCTGTCGCAAGCCTTCGCTGCGCAAGGCGATGCCTTTCCGCGCATTTATATCGCGTCGATCCTCGCAGGCGAACGATCCGGCTCGCTCGACGAAGTGCTTCTGCGCTACGTGTCGTACCAAAAAACGATTACCGGTGCGCGGCAAAAAATAAAGAAGGCGCTCGCCTATCCTGCAGTCCTGGTAGCCGCATCGTTCATTCTGGTAATGGTGCTTTCGATCTACGTGATACCTCAGTTCATGAAGCTCTACGAAGGAGTCGGAGCTCAGCAACTGCCGGCGATTACGATCGCAGTAGTAGGTACCGCGCAATTCATCAGCTCGAATCTGATCTGGTTGATACCCACCGTCGCCGGGACGCTGATCTTCCTTCTTGTTTGGAGACGTACGCCGCAGGGCAGGCTGACCATAGATCAATGGATTCTGAAAGCGCCGATCGCAGGCGAGACGGTGCGCCAGATAACCACTGCCCAGTTTACTCGCAGCCTCGCGACCCTGCTGGCCGGGGGAATAACGCTGCCCGAGTCGGTTGAAATCGCAAGCGAATCGATAACCAATCGCGCCCTGCGTCGCGCAAGCGCCGGCGTGTTGACCGGCATACAACAGGGAAGACCGTTTACTGAAAGCCTCGAAGCGAGCGGTTGGATCTCGGAGCTCGCCCTCGACATGATCGGCGTGGGCGAAAGATCGGGCGCTTTGCGCGAGATGCTTGACGAAGTCGCGAACTTCTACGATTCCGAGATTGACGTTCGGCTCAACACGATCACTACATTTATTGAGCCGTTCATCCTGATCTTCATGGGCAGTCTGGTTATGACGATTCTGTTGGCAATGTACCTGCCGTTGTTCTATATGATCGGGAACATGGGCGCGGGTGGCGGCGGCGGCGGTGTAAGCCAGTAGACCCGAAGCCCCAGTTCAGCGGCAGAACACGCCGCAACGTCAGAATCGATGCAAGGATAACCGAGAATAGCAAGGATAGATGATGGCAGAACGATTGGAACAAGACGCGACCTCGAAGGCTGGTGCGGTCGTGGTCCCGAAAGATGGGGCTCGCACGCCGTCCGAAATGGATCAGGAAGAGCGAGCCGCGCGCGAAAAGGCCCGGCGATACCGCTTGCGGTTTATAGATCTGAAGACCGAGGAGCCGGCCTACAACCTGATACACGAACTGCCCGTGGAGTTGATGGTCCGGCACAGCTTCGTGCCGATGAACCGCCAGGACGACATTCTGTACGTAGCGATGGCTGATCCGACCAACCTCGAAGTGATCGACGAGATCGAAGCGCAGCTTCATCTCAGACTCAGGCCGGCGGTTGCCACTCAGACTGCAGTTGAAGAAGCGCTGAAACGCGGAGACACCGCCGCCAGAATTTTGCAGGACGCTACGGCCGGTTTCAGGACGGACCGCATGGCGCTGGTGCGAGAGACCGAGCAGGGCGAAGAAGTCCTCGACCTCGAACGCCTCACCGGCGCCGATGAAATGTCGCCGATCATCAAACTCGTTTACACCGTAGTGCTGAATGCGCTCGAACGGCGAGCTTCTGATATTCACATAGAAACGCGCGACTCGGACGTGGTGGTCAAATACCGAATTGACGGCGCGCTCTATCGCGCGGCAGACCCGATAGACATCGCCCATCACCAGACCATCGTTCAGCGCATCAAGGTCATGTCTGAGCTGGACATTGCCGAGCGCCGCGTACCGCAGGACGGAAGATTCAGAATAATGATTCGCGGCCGAAAGATCGATTTCCGCGTGTCGATCATGCCGGCGATTCACGGCGAGAACGTAGTCATTCGTATTCTCGACAAGGAACAAATCAACGAGTCCTTTCGAGAATTGAATCTGGACGTTGTCGGATTCGCGCCGCAGGACCTGAAGAAGTTCCGGAAATTCATTGCCGAGCCTTACGGGATGGTGTTGGTGACCGGGCCTACGGGTTCCGGTAAGACTACAACGCTGTATGCTGCGCTTAATGAAATAAAGAACGAAGAGGACAAGATAATCACGATCGAGGACCCGGTCGAGTATCAGCTCCAGGGCATTACGCAGATTCCGGTGAACGAGAAAAAGGGACTGACATTTGCTCGCGGGTTGAGAAGCATTTTGCGTCACGATCCGGACAAGATAATGGTCGGCGAAATCCGCGACTCCGAGACCGCGCAGATTGCGATTCAGTCGGCGCTGACCGGGCACTTGGTCTTCACAACCGTGCACGCGAACAATGTGATCGATGTCATCGGCCGGTTCTTAAACATGGGAGTGGAGCCGTACAACTTTGTATCGTCGCTGAACTGCGTTCTGGCTCAGCGACTCGTTCGAGTACTGTGCACGCATTGCAATCGCAAGCAGTCGCCAACCGATCAGGAGTTGGGTGAGTCGGGTCTGGATCCCGACAAGTACAGGGGACACGTCTTTTACAGTTCGGTTGGTTGTGAAGTTTGTAACTTCACCGGTTATCGCGGTCGGACCGCGATACACGAGCTGCTCGACGTCACGGACCATATTCGAGAGATCATTCTCGAGCGAAGGCCGGGCTCGGAGGTCCGGCGTGCGGCCCGTGCGGAGGGTCTCACGTCGCTGCGCGAATCGGCTCTGGCCAAGGTGTTCGCGGGGGGTACGACGCTGCACGAGATCAACCGCGTGACGTTCGTGGAATAGTTGTTTTTTGGTTGCGGCGATTGTTTTATTTTGAAACCGCGGCGTGCTAGAGTAGTTTAACTCGGCAAGACAATCTCATTAGCCGGTGGGTTTGCCGCGAGCTACCGGCGTAATTAAGCGAGATTGACGCTCCCGTTCAGAAGAAGAATCAAAAAGGCGAGGTGTACTGCCATGGTTCGAAGGCGATACGGATTTTGTCGCGCAATAGCGCTTGCTGTTGCGATCACGCTGGCTGCTCCCGTAGCCTCACTGGCCGCCGATGGAAAAAAATACTTCAATGAAGGCATGAAGTTTGAAGCGAATCGCCAGTGGGACAAGGCGGCGGAGAAGTTCGCATTGGCAGTGGCGTCGAGCCCGTCGAATGTCGAGTACCAGCTACACCTCAACCGCGCGCTGGTTCAGGCGGCACTCATGCTGGTTGAGCGCGGAGACAGCCTAGCCGAGAAGAAAGACTACGCCGCCGCCTACACCGCCTACCGCCAGGCCTTCTCGTTTGATCCGGGCAATGACCTCGCACTTATAAAGATGCGGCACATGCTCGAGAAGCAGGGACTCCCGGTTAAGGACCTGCCCCAGCCCGGCGATCCCGCGGGTCCAAAGCTCAAACCGGAAGAGCGCGCACAGACCGCTCAGGAAAGAGCCAATTACGTTCAAGCCCTCTACAACCCGACTCGAGTCGCCGTGCCCGGAATTCCGGGTAAGAAGTTCGGCGCGACCGATGTTATTTATCCAGACACAAATCTCGGACTCGCGATTACTCAGCTCGCCAGTCAAATCAAGCTGAACGTGCTGTTCGATGCGCAGGTGGTGAATCAACTGAAGTCCCAGCGTACCTCGGTCGAACTGCACGACGTCACTTATCCGCACGCGCTTGAAATGATTCTCAAGACGCACGGATTGATGTACGCGCAACTCGATGCTCGAACAATCGTGATTGCCGCCGACAACCTGCAGTCCAGACAGAAGTACGAGCCCTACGCGGTGAGGACGTTCTACATCAAGAACTCCGACGCCAACGAGATGAGGACGGCAATAAGTCAGACGCTTCCGCAGGTGAAGAACGTCACACCGATCAAACAGCTCAACGCGATCGTAGTTCGCGAAACTCCTGCAAACCTCGAACTGGTCGAGCAGATGATCAACACTCTCGATAAGAGCAAGGCCGAGGTGCTCGTAGATGTCAACATCTTTGAGGTATCGCGCCAGGACATTCTCCAGATCGGCAATCAGTTCCTCACGGCGGACCAGGTGCAGCAGGGCGCGTCGGCAGTGACACTCGGAAATATTGGCGGCCTTGGACAGAATGCGTTCCTGCATGATGCGGCCCGATCGCACACAATTATCGGTTCGCTGGCCGGCGTTACTTCTCTCGGATTCGCTCTCGGCATACCTCAAAGCGCGGTCAGCTTCTTCCAGGACAAAGGCAGAGCAAGACTACTTGCATCTACACAGATCCACGTCCTCGACAATGAGCAGAACACGGTCAACATCGGTCAGCGAGTGCCTATTCAAACCGCGTCGCTTCCAACGTTCACCGGCGTCAACGTATCCGCCCAAGACCGCGCGAACCAGCAGGCCGGCCTTTCTTCAGGCTCGCTCACCGCAGGCGTAGGCGGTGCCTTCCTTGGAGGCATTCCGCAGATCCAGTACGAGAACGTTGGTTTGAATATCGAGGTGACTCCGAATGTCTTCGAAGACGAAGTCCAGATGAAGATGAAAATCTCCACGACTTCCGTCGACTCGAGCACCGGTCTCCTCACGCCAACATTCAACCAGAGAACCCTGGCGTCGGTCGCGAGGGTCAGGGATGGACAGCCAACGTTGATAGCAGGCGTGAGCAATACGATCGAGTCCAAAGGGGTGAAGGGAATTCCGTTTGTCGGCCTAGTTCCGATACTCGGACGCTTTTTCGCCACGCCGCAAACCAAGAACACCCAGAGCGACGTGGTGATCACGGTGACTCCCCATATTCTGCGCAGGGCCGATATAAAGGAAGAGGATCACCTCGCAAAGGCTGCGGGCGATTTCCAGTCTTCGAGCAATCAACTCAAACTTGAACAGATCCTTTATCTGGCTGAGAAGGTAGATGAGCAAGGCCAAACCCCTGTCGCCAGCGCCGGTCCAAGCCAGCCTGAAGCCGCGAAACCTCAAACAGTGTCGGCTCCGCCGCAACAACAGGTGACGGTGCGCGAAACTCCCGGAGTCGTAACGCAGCCGGTGCCGGTGGCGCCGCAGGGTAACAAACCAGACGTTATCAGAAAGACAGTTTCAAGGCCGGGTGCTCCGCCGGAGCGCCCGGGGGCTCAGGGAAATCAGCCAGCCAAGCAAGCCGTGCTGGACGACGACGATGACGACGATGACAATGGTGCTGCCGCTGCCCACGGACAACAGGCAACCCAAACGGGACCGATCATGGTTTATGTGCGGCCGACCTCGCCGATCGCTGTCAAAGGCCAGGACCTGTACGTAGCAATCTTCGCGAATGGTCCGGTTGAGGTGACTTCGGCTCGAATCGGGCTGAGCTTCGATCCGAACATCCTTGAAGTGAAAGGTGTGCGCGATGCCGGCTTGATGAGCACCGGGGCACGGGCCGAACTTCAGTTCCAGGCTGAAGCCGGAACTGTCAGCATTCAACTCGACAGACCCAACGGCTCTCCAGGAGTGGCAGCTCGGGGACAGGTCTGCCTGATCGTGTTCACAACAAAGAACCAGGGTCAGACCGGGTTGAATCTTATTGACGGACAGGTAGGATTCCAAACTACGTCGGGGCAGATGGCGGGAGTCAAACTGCAGTCCTCGCAAGTTGAGATAAGGTGATGCAGACGAGGAAGGCAGTCAGTCCCTCGGGTCGACCAGACGGGCTCGCAGTGGTAATCAAGCGCCGGCTAAGCAGCATACGTGGCCTGCCGGCGCCTGGAAGGAATCAGCGCGGCTCGCTGGTACGTAAGTCTGAGTCCCGGGCCGCGGCTTTCACCCACGCGGCAGGCTTCACGCTGCTGGAGCTGATAATCGTAATAACCATTTTGTCGGTTTTGACTGCGGCGGCTGTGCCGATGGTTCGCAACACCGTGAAACGCGAACGGGAAGCGGAGTTGCGCGTGGCGCTTCGACAAATCCGGTCTGCGCTCGACCGCTACAAGAAGTACAACGACGACTCTCTGGGTGCCTCCATTCCGATCGAGTACAAGACTCAGAGTGGTTTTCCGAAAGACCTGAAAATTTTGGAGGAGGGCTTTATTCCGGCCAACGTTGTCGGGACAACCGGTACGAAGGTCCGATTTCTTCGCAAGGTCCCGATCGATCCGATGACCGGTAAAGCCGACTGGGCGTTGAGAGCTTTCAAAGACGAGGCTAATGCCACCTCGTGGGGAGGCGAAGACGTCTGGGATGTCTATTCGAAGAGCACCGGCGAGGCGCTCAACGGGACCAAGTACCGAGACTGGTAGAACCCTTTAACCATGAGACGCAGGATTCAACCTTCGAAGACCCATCCAGAGCCGCCGGTTTGTGAGATCGACGCCTGCCGTGGTCTGTGGATGTCCGGCTCTCGCTGCACGGGTCGTCGCCAGCGTGGATTCACACTTCTCGAGCTCGTGATGGTTATGACGATCATCGTGATACTGGCCGCGATCGGGGTAACGTCTTATCACACGCTTCAGCAAAAGGCCCGAGAATCAGTGCTCAAACAGGACCTCAGGGAGCTGCGCAAGTGTCTTGATCAGTACGCGGCCGATCGCGAAAAATTGCCCGCGACGCTCGATGATCTGGTGACCGCCGGCTACATTCACGACGTTCCGGCCGATCCAATCACCACCGAAAAAGACTGGGTGACCGACATGGGCGAGGATACGATCTCTCGCGAAGGGGGCGAGGGAATCATCGACATCCACAGCAATGCCGCGGGATCCGACAGCGAAGGAGTGGCCTACAAAGACTACTAATGTCCGCCCTCTCCAAATACTTCTTAGCCGCCCCTGTGCCGACCACCGCCGCTGGATTTGCCGATGACAACTTTGCGGTTGTCGACATGCGCCGGGGACGCCGCCAGTTCTTGCTGGCGACGAGTGCGGCGACTCAACTCCCTCTGGGCCTGGTTTCTCCGGACTTCGATAAGCCGAACATCGCCGATGCGGCGCAGCTCGCGGACATAGTAAAGCGCACTGCGGAGGCTGCAGCGCTCGCAAACAAGAAGAATTGGTCGGTGGCGTTGCCCGACTCAGCGGTCCGAACGCTGGTGGTGTCGCTCGAAAGCAAACCATCGGGGCGCTCGGAGCTGAACGAAGTCATCGAATGGAAAATTGAACGCGTGCTCGCAGTACCGCCTTCGCAGTTGCGTATCGCGCGTCAGCGGATCAGTCCTGCGGGAGTTTCCGAACGCTATCTGGTGACTACGTCGCGCGACGAGGTTATTTCGCAATACGAGTCGGTGTTTGAGAGCATCGGTTGGAAGGCGGGTTTGTTGCTCGGTAGACACATCGGCGAAGCACAGTGGCTTAGCTGGGACGACACCGCCGGCGACAAGATGCTTGTCTCAGCAAACCGGCACGGCTTTACCGCGTTGATCTCGCGCAATGGGGAGCCAATTCTGGTGCGAACGTTTGTGTGTGAGCCGCAAGCCCGCGGCGACGAGTTGCACCGCCTTGCGCTGTACTACCGCGACCGATTGAACAAGGGTTTGGGCGCAACGATTTCAAGAATGCTGGTGCTTGGAGGTTTCGACAGCGGGGAAGCGTACCGGGCGGTGTCCGATGCGCTCGAGTCGGAACCAGGAATGGTCGACACCACCCAATTCGGTCTGGATCTGACCGGCGAAGCGATCACCTTCGAGCAGATTGCCGGAGCCGCAGGCCTCGCAACAATGGCGTGGCAGTAGTTCTAACGGCTAACTGTTTCTGCTGAGTTGCGGTCTACTCACCGATCTTTCGAGAGATCGCCGGCGATCCGCTGTCCAATTAAAATGTTGTTCTGATCCAGGTCGCGGTCGCTCCTTCGCCTCGCCTCTCGATTCGACTATCCAGCAGAAGCCAGAAACGAGAAACCAAACCCTACGATGATCAGAACTCTTTCAGTTGTTTGGTTGTGTTTTCAGTGACCGATGGCGGGTTGCCCGGGGTGGTGGGTTGCGGTTGAATCTCCCCGGTTGGTGAAACCGGATTTAGCGCAGGCGGTTCGGCGATGCTTTTTCGCGGCAAGCTGAACATCGCGCCGTTCACCAGGATGCCAAGCCCCAGGAATAGGAGGATCAGTCCCACTGCCCACGGCATTTGTTCATGAACGAACCCTTCAAGTAGCAGGAGGAACAGCGTCACTCCTGTACCGATTGCCGCCAGAGTCACCCCCGCACGCATTCGGCGCAACCGCCTCTCTTCCGGCGACTCTAGAAACTTTTCGATTTCCGGAAGCACCTCCTCGACTACTCGGGCGAGGTCGTTAGCGTTTTGCAATTCGGCGATCTTTGCGGCTACGGCGCGGCCGATCTCGTCCCGGGCATTGGCTGCCGAAGATGTTATCGAGTCCGGACGAGCCAGAGCCGTTCGAACCGTGCGCAAGTCGGCCCCGCACGATCTGCAAAACTGGCTTGGTTGGCTTTCTTGAGACCCGCAGGCTGGACAATACATCGCAACCTCATTGGCTCTTCGGCTTGCCTGACCAGACGGTGACTGGCGGTGCAAAGCGCGCCGGACCGCCGACCGGCACACCGTAGACTCCGAGTGAAAACTGGAACTTCTTCTTGGTCTGAAGGCCAAGGACAATTCTCAGCTCAACGCTCTCGCCTGGATCGAGGGCGTTGTCGGGTCCGCCGTCTATCGACTGTCTAGAGCCGGCGCCAAGCGGAGAACCTGCATCTCGCGACAGCACCACGTTCGAACGCGTCAGGTCCGCCACTCGTACGAAGGGGTTGACGATGCGCGCGCCTCCCCGATTGGTAACTCTCAACCTGAGAGCCAGCCGGAGCGGGCCGCTTACAGTGCCGGAGCCCTCGAACAAAGAATCCATCCAGCTCACCGTCAGTTTATCCGCGGAAATCAGAGAGACATCAACATCAGCGCCTAGGTTTAAACCGATTGTAAAGTTCGCCAGCGTGTCACCAAAGATTGCGTTGCCGGTTGTCGCATCCACCGCCTCGACTCGCATACGAGCTTGCGTAGTCGCGACCTGAGGCAGAAGCAGCGTTTTCTTTTCAATGCCGCCGCTGATTCCTCCCTCGAGTTGTTCAAAGCTGCTCCCGCCATCCGTGGACAACAAGATTTTTTGTGACGCTGCAAAAAAGCCGGGCAGCGACGGGAGGGCCCATACAACGTTAGCTACATCGCCGGCTGCCAATCGCTCGCCGCCGCTGGGCGACGCGATGAACAGGCCGGGAAAGCTGCCCAGCAGCGTTGGCGCAAGTGTATGGTTGAGATCGATGCCCCCATCGAAACCCTGGCCGTTCGGGTCTTCAAAGTTCAGCCAATGGCCGCTTCCCGATGGATAACTGGCAAATGTCTGCGGCCGCGCATCGATTTGCATTCCCGACTCGTCACGCGCTATGGCTGCAAGCCGCCAAGGGCTGGTTTGGTTTTCGTCCTCGGCTATCACCGTCTCGCCGATCCAAGTGTCGTTCGGATAAACGGTTTTCTGCCAACCTTCTCTGTCACTCACTGCGACAAGACGCAACTCGTCGGTTCGTTCGTCCCGACCAAGCGTAGCGCGGGGTGCGAGCGAAGCAAGCATCGGCTTGGAGAACTGAAGGGACACCAGAAGCGGTCCGGGTTGTATTCCCCCGAACCTCGTATCAACAATCAACTCGCGCACCGGCGGGTCTGATCCCGTTGAAGCGCTCCATCTCGCCGAGTACACGAGATTCGAGAACGCGCCATCCGGACCTCGACTGAAGGCTCTCACCGATTGGAGTATCGGAGGTCCGGCAGCCCAATTCAAAAGTGGTTGAGCGCCTGCGTAGTTCTCACGGTTCACCGCCAAAATATCCGACTCGGGCACGTCGAACTCGCAGCAGTCCGGGCGCATCTCCACCACAAAAGGCGCAGCGACACGCCTCACCGCGTAGGTGTAATCGATCGATGAGCCCGTCGTTGGGTATAGGTCGATGGCCTGCTCCGGGTGATAGAGCTTGCCATTGACTGCGTTCAGCTTGGATGAGATGTCCGCGGCAATCGCCGAGAGAGTATCCGCGTCATTGCTGGCCTGGTTCTCAAAGCCCCAGGGGTAAAGAATCAGTTGCCCGTAGTTGTGATAATCCAGCTCAGCGCGGAATCGGCGGTTCGGATCGTCTACCAGAGACTTGATCGCCAGGATCTCGGGCTCGCTCTCCGGCGAAGGCCCTCGATAAGTATCGTTGAACGGATCATCGCTCGCGCCGACATCATCGTCCGTACAGCTCTTGCTGGCCGAGCAGTAGTTGGTGCACGGGCTGTCCTCCGCCAGCCGCCACTTGTAGCTGTAGTTTCGATTCAGATCCACACCTACGCTCGAAACACAGCCGTTCAACGAAATCGGCCGTCGATTCTTACGCCAGGTGCGAACCGCGTCCATGCGATCGTTGGGCGATTGCTGGCTGTAAGTCAAACCGTCCGGATTGACTATCGGAACGATCCAGATTTGCAGCGAGTCAACCAGGAACCTGATTGAATCATCTGTCGAGTAATTGTTCAGAAGCTGGTTAGCGAAGTAGACGGGCGGTTCGACCGATATCCACTCTCGGGCGTGATGACAACCGGTGATGAGGACCTCAGGCTTCGTAGGATCGTCTCCCGATGCGTTCCTCGAGATCTTCAATGCAAAGATGTCGCGGCCTTCGTAGCTCGTACCTATCTTTACAAATTGCGCGAGATCGGGATGGCCGTCCGCCAGACTCTTGAACTCGGCAAGCGTCTCGTCATAGTTGTGAAACTTTCCGTCGGCTAACTCGGGATGAATGGCGCCCGATTGCGCTGACGTGCGCGTGCCCGCGCTGAAGGTCTTGCCGGGGAAGAAGGTAGACGAGACCCGTTCAAACTGTTCGGGCGTAAACAACCCTTGCAGGCGATAACCCTTGCTCGTGTACTGATGTCGTATGTGTTCGGCGATCGACGCGTCGGACCCGTCAGACTGGAATCGATCCAGATATGCGATACGAGACCCGTCGCGAATCAGAATGTCTTCTCGATCGCCTAGCCAATCGGAGTGTCCTGGTTCTGGAGTTGTTCGATCGGCGAGGTCGATCACTGCAATCCTTATTTGAGTCGCGAGATCGATCTGCTGTGACAGATAAGGCGGAGTGATCGCAATTGCAGAGGTATCTCCATGCTTTGCGGCGTCCTGCCACGCGGCTATCGAGTCGTAAAGGACGTTGCAAGTTATCCCCGACTCTCGCAGATGGTCGAGCACGTAAGGCGGCACGGCCGCAACTGTTTCAGATTGTGAAGAGGACCAGATTGTCACACCCAACCGACTGGCTTCGGCGTTGCGTGTAATATCCGCCGCAGGCGCGAGTATCCTTGCGACCTGCGGTACTCCCGATTTTCTGACGAGCGAGGCCTGAATCTGGCTGTAGCGCTGCCATGCCTTGTGGCTGAGTGTTGCGTTGGGATTATTGAGTGCCGCGGACCAGAGCTCCTCTAGTTTGGAGTCGTCTCGTGCTTCAAGCTCGCGGAGCGCAGAGTCGAATTCCGAGAAGCGAGTCGATGAAAGCCTCGCCTTGAGCTTCAGGTCGTTTTGTCCGGTATGACCCGTCGAAACGGAGGGCGCAATCAGCAAGCAGACGAACAACACCGTGACCGCGGAGATAGCGGACAGCCGGGTGATCAGCTTCGGTTTCATTTGCTTGCTTGGTTTCAGGCGCACTAGCCGATTTAACTAGATTCAATACTCGGGGGTCAACAGTTTGCAGGGGGGAGGGCGTCGGTTTAGAGTTTAGCGTTTCGGGAAGAACCGGTTTCGGGAAGAACCAGTTTAGGGTTTCGGATTTAGGTTTTCGGGTTCGTTTGGATGAGGATCGCTCTGATGCAAACACAAAACTCGAAACCGCAAAACCCGAAACCGCTCTTCCCCTAAACCAAAACCCGAAAACCTAAACCAATCGTCACGGTTTCTTACGGCCGCCTTTGGCCGGCTTCTCAACTTCCACTTTGAATTGAGTGCGGATGGCCTCGATTGTGCTCTTTGCGTCCGCGACTCGTTTGTCGCTCGGCGGGGCCGCGTCGACAAACGCCGCAAGCGCATTCACCGATTCCTGAATTTTCTCCTTCTCGGGAGATCCAAGCAGAGCCAGGCCCATGTTATACAAGGCGTCCAGGTTCTTGGCGTCAGTCGCTAGAACTCCCTTGTATGCCGCTACCGCCTCGTCGGTGCGCCCGGCGGAACGATAGAGATTGCCTTTTGTAATCTCCCATTTCGTTTTGTTCTGCGGGTCGAGAGCTTCGGCAGCATCGACCGATTTAATCGTGTCATCAACCAGATTGCTCTCGCCAAAGTGCTCGACCAGGAGCCCGACGTTCTTTGACAGGATGTTGTAAAACATCAGCTTGTCGTTGTTGAGGTTCGGATTGTTCTCGACCGTATCTTTGGAAGCGTTATCGACAGCGCGCCTGGCTGCTTCAACCGCCTTCTCAAAATGCCCCTTGGCCTCGTCGCGCTGTTTCTTGTTAAAGAGATCGACTCCGATTTGATAGTGAGATTCGGCGAGATTGGCGTTCGCCTTGTAGGCCAGCATCAACATCGCAGAGTGCTTCGAGGCATCGACCTGAGTCGCCTGCTCGAACTCGCTCAGCGCCCCCTGGTAGTTTGGAGGAGACGCCTTGGACAGCTCCACGCCGGTGTTGTAGTGCTGTCGCGCGACATCGAAGGTTGCTTGCAGCTCTTTGCTCTCTTTTACCTTCGCCTGGTATTCCTTATCAGCCTGCTCGGCCTTCGCCTTGTCAGCAGCGGAGGGCTGCGGCGCCCTTCCGGCTCCACCCCCGCCGCCACCACCGCCCGCCTTCTGTTGTGCGTTCGCCGCCTGGATCTGCTCGAGCGTCATGGTGCTACCGTCGCCGGGGCTGCAAACGATGTCGACTACCGGCTGCTGGCTAACCTTGACGCCGTTGACCCAGGTTGGCTGAAGGCCCTGACCCGACACAACAAACAAGTAGGTTCCCTGGAGAGGCAGACCGAGACGGACATAGTGGCCGGTCTTATCGGTCTTTGAGTCGTATTTGCCTTTGATGTCCAGGCGGTAGATCTCGACGAGTGCACCGGGCACGGGCTTCATCGAATTGTCGTCGCCCTTTAGTTTTACATTGCCCTCTACCTGGCCGGTCTGCGCCGCGGCAGTGATGGCCAGCACAAAGATCGCGGCGCCCAGACCAGCGACCCTCCTCAGAACTTTGATGAACATGACTTTCCTCCGGTGAGCCAACCCGCCACACGAAACCCCGAGGATTCGATGACTCGTGCCGGACACGGGTTGGCATGTGCAATCGGGAATTGAATGCCATCCTATCGCAGCCACATGTAGGGTGTCAACGAAGTGACCTGCAACGGTTTCGGCTTTCGGGTTTTAGCGTTTCGGGTTCGTCCGATGAGACTCGTGTCCAACACGCCTCGTGCAAAAAGAGGAATCCTGTATCAGAAAAACCCGAAACTCGAAACCCGAAACTCGAAACTACATCCTTCTTAGCTTCATTGCTGTCAGAGTGTTCTTCATCAACATCGCAATCGTCAAAGGTCCAACCCCGCCGGGTACGGGAGTCAAAAACCCGGCGACTTCCGCTACCTCGCGTTGATTCACGTCCCCGCTTAGCGTGTAGCCGTTCTTCTCGAACGCAGCGATGCGTTTTGGATCCCCCCCGAACAATCGCTCGAGATCTTCTCGAGTTGTCACCTTGCTCGTGCCCACGTCCACCACTGCCGCGCCCGGTTTCACATAGCTCGCGTCAACCATTGCCAGGCGCCCAATGGCAGCTATAAGAATGTCGGCTTCGCGTGCCACTGACGCAAGATCGCGTGTGCGCGAATGACATATAGTCACAGTTGCATTCCGGTGAAGCAACAACATCGACATCGGAAGCCCAACGATCCTGCTCCGCCCCAGCACCACCGCGCGCTTCCGCGAAAACTCGATTCCGTAGCGGTCGAGCATTTCCATTATTCCAGCGGGTGTGCAAGCCCTCGGGCCCGGCTCATTCGCCATCAGCCGGCCCAGGTTTGTGGGATGAAATCCGTCGACGTCTTTTGCGGGATCAACTGAGTTCAAAATTAGCGCAGAATCTATCTGCCGAGGCAAAGGTAACTGGATCAGGATGCCGTCGATCTCGTCTCGCGAATTTAGCTCTCTAACAAGCGAAAGTAGCTCTTCAGTGGAAGTCGATGCCGGCAAATCTATTTTTTCCGAGTAGAGGCCAAGCTGCTCGCAAGTTCTTACTTTGTTGGAGACGTAAATGTGCGAGGCGGGATCGTCACCGGCCAGCACTGCCGCGAGCCCGGGGCGCAGTCCTCGCTTTGCCAGTTGCGATGCTTCCTCGGCGACTTCGGCCTTTATTGCGCCGGCCACCGCGGTACCGTCCAAGATTTTAGCTGTCATCTTAACCTCTGAGCCTCGCGTTCAGCAGGAGTATGATTCGCAAATTCAAAAGCTGTCAAAGGGACTCATCGCAAAACTTCCGCTCGCCCAGCCGCGCCGCCCGGTGACTGTTGCCTTCCGGTGATTGGTCCTGGGAGCCTCGGGTCTAAATGCTCCACGAGGTACTTCTTGAACCTCACATCCTGGGTCGTGTAACATTTCGTCGGTCGTCGCGATTCTCCCCCAAGGTCTGGTGAGCACATCAGAAATCAGGATTTACTGCGCAAGACGTCCACTGCCGGAGTAAGAGATATGACCAAGAGAGTCGCGCTCGTAGCCGTTCTGGCCCTGCTGATGACGTTTACACTGCCAGGGCTGTCGCCTATGAGCGGTCGCACGCGCGCCCAGGTACCGATGTTCTTCGGTGCGACTCGGTTTCCGGCGATCGGTACTGACAAGGACGGCTTTCTCTATTTAATGATGTCGGTGGCGACCGCTCCGGCCGAGGAGCATCGGCCTCACAGCCAGATCTTCTTCTCGATGTCCCACGACCGAGGCGTCACCTGGGACAACCTTCCGCAGACTCGTAACCTCTCCAAGTCCCCCGGAGAAGCGTTTGGACCTTCGGTTGCGATCACACAGCAGGGCACGAAACGAGTCTACGTCACCTATCACGACAACTCGACGGGCACCACGCAGATTTATCTGATTCGCTCGAAGAAGAAGGCAAAGTTCCGCAGGCCGCAGAACATCACGCCTCATAACGGAGGGGCCTTCTCTCCCAGAGTTGCGCTGGACACGAACGAAACCGTGTGTGTTGTGTGGGGAGATCTTCAGACCGTAAAGAAAGTCTCGTTCGAGCGCTCCCTCGATCAAGGAGCTACGTTCCAGGCGCCCGTTGATGTAAGTCGCTCCTCAGGGGAGGCGTTCGAGCCCGAGATCGCGGTCGGGCCGGACAACGCGATCAATGTGGTTTGGGAGGACACGGGGCCCGGCACCAGCACAATAATGTTCGCGCGGTCCACTGACGGCGGGGTTTCATTTTCGCAACCCAAAAAGGTGTCACGAGGTGATGGCGCCGCTCGGGAGGCGCATGTAGCGATCGATGGTCAGGGCAGAATTAGCGTAGTGTGGCTGGATCAGAGTCCTGGAAATTCTCAGGCGTTCTATGCTCGATCAATCGATAACGGACAGACTTTCTCGCAACCTATCGACCTGACCAACGATAGCGAGGCCAGCATAGAGAAGCCGTACGTGGCAGTTTTTGAGGACAAGGTGTTCGTGGCCTATCAGGACGAAGCCGACGGCAATAAGCAAGTCTTTCTCGTGAACTCGGAGAATGCGGGAGAAAGTTTTTCGAGTGCGGCTCAGGTGTCTCACGCCAACAACAACTGCGGGCGCGCGCACAGCGCCTCGATGGTCTTCGATCCGCAAGGCACACTTCACATTGTCTGGATCGATGCGTCGCGGGTTACACCCTGCACCGACGAGGGTCTGTTGTTTTACAGCAGGACAACCAATGGACGAAACTTCTCGCCGGAATTCATGATTCTGGCTGCAATTTGATGCGTCACCATTTACTATTCATCGGTAACCGGTTAAGATGATCGCTTGCTGAAACGGGGCGTGGCTCAGCCTGGTAGAGCGCTCGGTTCGGGACCGAGAGGTCGTTGGTTCAAATCCAATCGCCCCGACCAATTCCCTGATAAGACCCAAGGCTCGAACTTGCGACGCGACAACGTTGGTCAGTGAGTGCACACCGCTCACCAAACAACGTTGTCGATCGCGAGAAAGTCTTGGGTCTCGTTACGTTGCTAAGTTCTGAGTGCCGAGTCTTGAATCGGAAGGAAATCACATGCCCCACAGACGGGGACTCAGTACTCAGAACTCAGTACTCAGAAATGATTGCTCGTCGATTCATCGTAAGAGGGAGGGTGCAGGGCGTAGGCTACCGCTATTTTGCGGTACGAGCCGCACGCGCAGCCGAAGTGACAGGTACTGTAAGAAACCTGCCGGATGGCACCGTTGAGGCAATCGCTGAGGGGTCGGTATCAGCGATTGCGCAGTTCAAAGCGGAGCTTGAGCGCGGCCCTTCTTTTTCGGTGGTGAGTTCGGTAGACGAGATCGAGACCGTTGTGACAAACCGGTTCAGGTCTTTCGAAGTCGACTACTGAGGCTTGCCGGCGAGCGTCGCGCCCAGAAAGTCGTCTCGTATCTCTTGGAGAATGCCTGTGGATAATTTGAAAGAGCTCATTCGGACGATTCCCGATTTCCCGAAGCCGGGAATTCAGTTCTACGACATCACGACATTGTTGAAGCACCCGTACGGGCTGCGCACCACGATTGACCGGCTGGTTGAGTTCATCGACGACCCGCACATAGATACGGTTATCGGGATAGAGGCGCGCGGGTTTATTTTTGCACCGGCGCTTGCATACCGCCTGAAGGCCGGGTTTGTGCCGGTTCGAAAATCTCGAAAGCTTCCGGCGGAAACCGAGTCTATTTCTTACGAGCTGGAATACGGGACCGATACGCTCGAGATTCACAAGGACGCAGTGGGAGAGGGCAATCGAGTGATCATTGCCGACGATCTGTTGGCTACTGGAGGGACGGCGCGCGCGGTTGTTGATCTGGTCGAGCGGCTTGGGGGAACGGTAGCTGGACTGGCGTTTGTTGTTGAGCTGACTTTCTTAAACGGCCGCAAGCGCTTCGATGGATACAAGGTTTCGTCGGTGCTGCAGTACGATGAGTAGCGCTGAGTGCTATCAGTAGTGCTGTTGTCCTGAGTGCTGAGTGCTGAGTCCTGAGTCCTGAGTTGATAAGCGTCATGCTCAACATGTGCATTTGCGTTGCGTTAAGTAGCAGCGTCATCGCTTGCACTCAGGTACAAGCGACGACGCTGGTACAGTCCATTGGAACTAATCAAGACGTCTGGGTTGCTAGACAGCGTCGATAGCCTCTGTTAGTTTTTCGCAAGTGCTCCCGTAGCTCAGTTGCATAGAGCGTCCGCCTCCTAAGCGGAAGGCCGCGCGTTGGAATCGCGCCGGGAGCACCAGCAATACCACAACTCTACTGCCTGCCTGAAACGGCTGAAGCCGCCGCGTCGTGATAGGTAAAGCTCTTGTCAACACCTCCCCACGCCTTGCCATCAACTTCGACGTACGGGTACACGAAGTAGTTCAACGTTTCGCCGCCCTGGCGAGGGTTGAGTATCAAATCCCGGCCGATACTGAACTCAACGCGGTTCTCGTCATGCGCTCCGAAGAAGTACTCGCGCTTGGCGGGATTCTTTGCCGCTTCCGATGCGTCAATGGGGACCCACCCGATACCCTTCAAGTAGACCTCCGCCCAGCAGTGATAACCACTGATCTGTCCACTGCCCCTTTCCGCAGGCAGCGGAAAGCCGATCGCAAAACGAGCGGGGATGCCCAGCGCCCGGCAGTAACCGATCACGATCGCATGGAAATCGGTGCAATTGCCTCGCCGGGCGTCGCAGGCATAATAGATATCGCCACGGCCCCAGCCCTCACCGGACTTGTCGTATTTCACGGTTGCGACCACGTGATTGTAAACCGCTCTGACTTTCTCGAGGTCGGTCTTGGCTCCCGCAGTGTTCACCACTTCCTGCGCCCACTTCTTGACCTTGCCGTCAATCGGAACAAGGCGATCCGGCTGAAGCCACCGGGACATGTCCGGATCGCGCCCGTCTTTTGTAGCGGACGCGCTTTGCTGCTGAAGCCTTTCCTGTATGTGCTCCTTACGTATTGCGCTGAATCGCATGGTGACTTTGAACGCGGATGAACTCGGATTGTCCAGCCCGATGTGCAGCACCGTGTTCCCGTATTCGGCATTGTTGACCTGATACGGATACGGAGATTCGATCTTGAGATCGGTAATTCTCTGAAACGCGCTGTCGTGCGGGACTGGTATCCATAGATCTACGTGTTTGGCTCCGGCAGGAAGGTCCTTAACCGAGGCGCTGTACTCGAACTGAAATTTGCGCTCGCGCGGAGTCGCGGCATTGGTTAGTGGAACAGAGATCGCCGCCATCGCGAATGCGACGCAGAGAGTGAAGCTCAGAATTGAACGGGCTGTAATCTGCATTCTTTCTCCTTCAAGAGTTAATCACCAGCTCAGGAGCTGCAATGCGGATCCTTGAAGCTTACGAATCACACAATGCGTGCTTGTTTTTCTTCCCCTCATCTCTTTATCCCTTCATATGCTCATCCCATCATCCCCTCACCTTTCTCATCTTTTTCGAATGTTGACGCAAAAAGTGATTATAAAAGTTCAAGTCGCGTGCGTCCATTTGAGGTTTACCAGAGGCTCAGCGGCATCACCGGCGATACGGCCAGCTCCTCGCCCGTGCTCCGCGCGTCTTTAGTCTTAAGCTCGATGCCTTAACTTTGAGTTTGAAGAAAGTCCAGGGATTTGTTTGCGAAAGGACCAGCCATCTCGCCGAAGATCGGTCCGTGACCACCGTTTGGGATCACCCATAGGTAAGAGCGAGGGATCGCGGTGAACATCTCAAGCGCCAGGTTCACCGGATACAGCGGGTCGCGATCTCCGTGGACGATCAATGTCCGCGCAGTTATTGTCGATAGATATGGCGGAGTGAAGTTCATATCGTCGTAGCTGTCCTTAAGAGCGCTCATCTGGTTCCAGAGTGCTCGAATCTGGTCGTCACCGTGCTTGTGCCACTGACGCATCTGCTGCCACTCAGCCTCGCTCCGATTGTCGGGTTTCAATTGACTCATTGCTGCTCGCGCTGGCTCCGGAAAGTAAGGGGTAGCGCTTACGAGCACCATCGCCTCTACTCTTCGAGGTTGCATGGTTGCGACGTGCAATAGTGCCTTTGCTCCGAGGCTCATTCCTATCGCCTTGAATTGTTGGACGCCGATGCGATCCAGCAACGCGAGAACATCGAGCGCCACCTGTTTAATTCTTAAGACCGGCAACGTGTTTGTTGACCTGCCGTGCCCTCGAAGATCGGGAATGATGAGCCTGTAGCCTTGAGGTGTTTCTTTGAAAATCAGTTCCCAGTTGACGCCGGCGCCCCCGCCCCCGTGCAGCAGAACAAGGGGTTCGCCTTCGCCCCGCACCTCGTAGTACATCTGAATGTCGTTGATTGACTCTGTGTGACCCGAGGCCGTCGGTTGACTCATTGTTCTAACCTCGCATTGAGTTCTTTGCGGTGTTTCAGATAACGTCCAAAGAGTTTATGATGATTGCCCGTACGACGGAAGGCGGCCGGCGGGGCAGGCAGGCTCACCTAACTGCCAATCAAAACGTCGGCTATTCGCCCTGACCGGCCGGCAGAATCTGACAGTGGACGCCGCAATTTAAACTCAACCGCTCAGTACCAGGAGGCCTTTCTTGAAGAGGAAACTGATTGCCGTAGCAATGGCGGCTCTGTTAGTGGCTTCGATCGGCGCCGGGTCCTACTCCGCGCAAACCGACAAGAAAACTCGGCCGGGCCCGGACCAGAATTCTCAGATCGCTAAGATAGTCAGCGAGATCTCGGCTCGGAACATCGAAGCAATAATCAAGAAGCTCGTCAGTTTTCGGACTCGCCACTCACTCTCGGATACCGCCAGCGAAACCGAAGGGATTGGTGCTGCCAGACGTTGGATCAGATCTGAGTTCGATCGCTACAGCCGCGAATCAGGGGGGCGCCTTCAAGTAGAGTTTGACGAGTTCACGCAGCAGCCCGTTGCGCGCGTGCCCAAGCCCACACAACTGGTCAACGTAGTTGCAACGTTGCCGGGCAAGCAGCCTGAGTCCAAGGACAGGATCTACGTGATGAGCGGGCACTATGATTCTTGTGTGTGCAACAAGGACGTCCTGGACGCGACCAGCACGGCGCCCGGAGCAAACGACGACGGGTCGGGAACAGCCGCGGTGATGGAAACTGCAAGGGTGATGTCCAGGTACGAATTCGATGCGACGATCGTGTTTATGACTGTTGCGGCCGAGGAGCAGGGCCTGCTTGGCGCGACTCATTGGGCGGAGATTGCGCGCCAAAAAAACCTGAACATCGGAGGCATGTTCACAAACGACATCATCGGCAGCTCTCGAGCCGAAGACGGCCACGTGGACGACAAACACGTCCGTGTGTTTGCAGAAGGAGTCACGCCGCCCCGCGAAATCAATTCGGAGTTTCGTCAGTTGATCCAAACCGGTGGCGAGAATGATACGCCGACCAGACAGCTCGCGCGGTTTATCAAAGAGACGGGTGAGAAGTATGTCCCGGGCTTCAATGTCACCATCATCTACCGCCGGGATCGATACCTTCGTGGCGGCGATCATTCACCTTTCCTGGATCGCGGTTATCCCGCGGTGCGATTCACCGAGCCTAACGAGGACTACAAACACCAGCATCAGGAAGTGCGAAAAGTTGAGGGTGTACAGTACGGCGACTTGCCGGAATTCGTAGACCCGAAGTACATCGCTCAAGTTGCGCGCGTTAACGCGGCCTCGCTTGCGGCGCTTGCTCTTGCTCCGGCGCCTCCAGGAAACGTCGAAGTGGAGACGGTGCGACTCGAGAATGACACCACTCTGCGTTGGGCAGCGAATCGAGAGCCTGATATCGCGGGATACGAGATTGTTTGGCGAGAGACTACTGCTCCTCTATGGCAGAGCAGTTTGTTTACGGGAAACGTTACTCGCTACACGGTCAAAGCGATGTCCAAAGACAACTACCTTTTCGGAGTCCGAGCCGTAGACAAGGACGGCAACACGAGCGTTGCGGTCTATCCAAAGCCGTATCGGCCGCAGCGCCGGCAATAGGAGAATCTTTTGAGCCGTTCACAAAAACTGCGACAGGGCCCGCGCTAATGCCGGGTGAATCGTGCGCGACCTGGCGAGATGTTGGGCGTCAGAGGACGCAAGCAGCCCGCCTTCAGTGACGATAGCGGTAAACAATCCAATCGGCGTTGACTCAAAATAGCTGTTGAATGCCAGGACGCCTGACGGCCGGGAGTCCCAGATCTCCGATGGGGAATGGGTGTCGACACGTTGCGCGGGAATATCTGAGTTAAGGAACTTGCTTGAATCGCAGAGCGAATAGATCGGTACTCCCGCATCTTGAGCGGCAAGGGCGATCAATCGTGTTCCGATCTTGTTCACGACGTCGGAGGGCGTCACGCGGTCTGCTCCTACGAGGACTATGCTGGCCTGGGTGAGCAGTGCTGCGACGGCACAATCAGCGATGAGAGTGACCGGCACCGAAGCCGCAGCCAGTTCTCCGGCAAGTTTCCTGCCTTCGAGCAATGGACGACTCTCGGTTGCTATTACGTTGAACGAGGTGCCGCGATGCTTCGCTTCCATCAGCGCGCTGAGCACGGTGGAGCTCCTGGAATGAGTAAGCACGACCGAGCGTTCAGTGATGAGGCCGGCAGCCAGTCTTGAGAGATCGAGCGCTCCGGTTGCAGCCGCGTTGACGAAGCGTCGTGCAGCACTAGCGGCGCTGACAGATGGTCTGGCGCCCTCGCGAGTTGCTTCGGACACTACGCCGCTGGCGAGGTTCACGAGTGGAGCCATGGCCGGCTGGGCGCGAGCGAGATTTGCGCAAATCCGAATCAGGTCGGAGGCTTCGGCATCGCTCGGTACTGCGGCAAAAACGTCAGCGGCTGCTTTGATGATTTCCAATGCGCCGGACTGGTTGTCTGCGGCGATTCGTTGTATGGCGTCTTCGAGGGCTCGATCAGTTGAGTTCACGCAGAGTCCGATAGTGTTTATTGCCTGAGATTTTTGCGTCGAGTATAATGCGGCATCGCCGAGCAAGCGGTTGAACCGCAAGCAGTCACCGCCTTCTGAAACTGATGATTGCTCAACCCAACGCGATGCGTACCGCAATCGAAATTAACCCGCCCAATCTGGAGGAAGTCAATGCCAAGCGCCTTTGTCGATGATGCGAAGGAAATCAAGGAAGAGAATCCTTTTGAATCAATGATGCAGCGGTTTGATGAAGCGGCTGCCCGGCTTAATCTGGATCCGAACATTTATAAAATACTACGTTGGCCGAACCGGGAAATCACCCTTTACATCCCGGTGTTGATGGACGACGGGAACTATCAGGTGTTCACGGGGTATCGCGTTCAACACAACTTTGCGCGGGGTCCTGCGAAGGGCGGGGTGCGCTACTCCAAGGATGTCTCGCTCGATGAGGTGCGCGCACTTGCCGCGTGGATGACGTGGAAGTGTGCGGTGGTGAACATTCCATTTGGCGGAGCAAAGGGTGGGATAGTTTGCGATCCGAAGCTGATGAGTCCGGCTGAGCTGGAGCGTCTGACACGGCGGTACACTTCGGACCTAATGGATTTCATCGGGCCCGAGCGTGATGTGCCGGCGCCGGATATGAACACGAACGAGCAGGTGATGGCGTGGATGATGGACACCTACTCGATGCACATGCGTCACACAGTGACTGCGGTTGTGACCGGCAAGCCGATTGAGATCGGGGGCTCGCGAGGCAGGAAAGAAGCTACGGGTCGTGGGCTGCTGTTTGTGTGCAACGAAGCGTGCCGGAAGTTCGGGCTGGACATCAAGAGCACGCGCGTGCTGATTCAAGGGGCCGGAAACGTAGGCGGCACCGCGGCTCTGCTTATGCACCAAGAGGGCTACAAGGTACTAGGTATTGCGGACATCACCGGCAGTGTATACAACCCGAAGGGCTTGGACGTTCCCGGGTTGATGAAGTACCTGGCGGAGAACAAGACGGTTGAGGGATACAGCGATGCCGACATTGTAGATTCTCACGAGTTCCTGGAGTTGGGTTGTGACATTCTGATGCCGGCGGCGACTGAGAATCAGATAACAAGCCAAAACGCCGATCGAATCAAGTGCAAGATTCTGGCGGAGGGCGCCAACGGGCCTACGACTGCAGATGCGGACGACATCATTGTAGAGAAGAACATCTTCGTGATACCGGACATCCTGGCGAATGCCGGAGGGGTGACGGTGAGCTATTTCGAGTGGGTACAGGATCGGATGGGGTTTTTCTGGACAGAGAAGGTAGTAAACGAGCGGCTGCAGGAGATCATGGTGAGCAGCTTCAACGATGTTGTGGCCTTTGCGGACAAATTCCAGGTGCATACTCGGCTGGCTGCGTATATGCTGGCTATCGACCGGGTGGCGTACGATACGAGGCTCCGGGGTATTTATGCATGAATCATTAGAGAGGGAGAGGATTGGCGGAGTGCCGCTAACTCTTAGGCCTGCTGAGAGAAATTCGCATTTTTGTGTTGACCGGGGGCCCTTTTATTAGTATAGATATAGTTGGTTTTTTCAAGTTTCGAGTAGTTCAGGCTTTTGGGAAGTATGGCCCCGTATTGGGGCATGTCATAGGCGAACAAAAGTAGAGAGACCTGGCAGGAAAGGTCCCGGGCCTTGAGCTCACGAGAATTTTACACCCCTGTCCCCCCTGTTGCTGCTTCAAGGGGAGACAAAATCACCTCGCGGCTTTAGAGGCGACCCTTAATCGAGAACCCGCAATTTCCCGTGGAGACGACTGCGAAACTTCAGGAGGCTAAAGATGAAAGCGGCTAAGAGATTAGGCGTGCTCGTCATGATGCTTTTTGTCCTGGCAGTTACTGCTTTTGCGCAGGAGCATCATGATGGCAACCTTGCCGAGGTACAGAAGGCGCCAACAGTATTAGGCGGCACCGGGTTGTTCAATACGTTTTCAACGCGAACTCTCTGCAAGGGAGAGTTCAACTTCGCGTTGTTCTGGAACAACTTTGATCGAGACCCGGGGGACATAGACGTAAACCAGGTCCCGTTCAACTTCACCATCGGCATCACAAACAGGTGGGAGCTGTGGGTTAACTGGATGACGTGGACCAATACCACTTCTCGCCAGCCGTTCCTCCTGAGTGGTTATCAGTACAACGTCGCGAGGGTCTTCGGAGACCCATTCACTACTCTGGGCCCGTTGACAGGCGGCAAGAATGGAGGTGCTGCCTTCTTCCCCGGGACCGGTGCGCTTGCCGGCGGCATACTTCCGGCGCTCGGCCGGTTTGGGCAGCCCATAGATTTCCCGACCAGCGTGTTTTCGCCGACCGGAAATCCTAATGGGACGCAGATTGTCGGCCTCGGCCCGCTGATTCAGACGACCCTGCCCTCGTTTAACCCCGACTTTCCGTTCTTCGGGGAAGTGGATTTCGTGGGCTTTGACAGTCTGGGACGCCCGGTTTTCGGACCTCGAGAGTCGTCCAACGGCAGCGGAGACGTCTACGTCGGCACCAAGTTCAATCTGATAGACGCCAACAAGCACTTTTTCAGCATGGCGATTGGCGGCTACCTGAAGATACCGATTTCGGACGACGATCAGGCGCGGGCCCGCGGCCGAACGAGTGGAGAGTTTGAATACGGACCGATCCTGATGTTTGGTCAGGAGAGCAAGGGCAAGCGGTTCCGGCTCTACGAAAACATCGGCTACATTCACACGACTGACCCGAGCAAGAACGACGTGAAACTGCTGGACCTGCCCGACAAGCTGCAGTTTAACGTCGGCGTAGGAATCCCGATCGGCCGTCACATCGAATTTGTTTCGGAGTTCCTGCACACCGAGTACGTCGGCAGCAGGACGCCAAGTCTGATCCAGAATTCCCCGTCGGACCTCAATGTTGGTCTGCGGTTCTTCTTCAAGAACGGAGCGATCTCGTTTGGCGGCGGATATCGCCGCTTCCTCAACAACGAGGACGACATCACGCTGCCGGTGTTCAGGGCGAAGACGATCTTCGTCGCACCGCCGTTCTTCATCATCAATCCGCTGTTCGAGACGGTTCCTGTTACGTTCAATTCGAGCGGCGAGAATGGGTTTGTGGCTTACTTCTCGATTGGCACGCGCAAACACTGTCCACCGCCTCCTGCGCCGACCTGCGTGCTGGCGACAAGCGCCGCAACAGTCAACAAGGGTGAGCGTCTGACGCTAACGACCACACCTACGACTCCGGGCTACGACAACGCGACGGTAACCTACACCTACGCGTGGCAGGTTCAGGATGGCCAGGGGCGGCCGGTTACCGTGAGCGGAAGCGGCGCTTCGGTTGAGGTCCCGACCTCTCAGCTCGCGTGCGGCCGCTATACCGTGACTACTACGGTGACTGCAACTGTACCTGCGGTTGATTGCCCGAGCGAGTGCGTAACGACGGGACAAACGACTTGCACGGCCAGCTTCGAGATAACCGAACCGCCGTGCCCGACCGTCACGTGCGACATCCGAGTCTCGACCGGCACAGTAACTGCCGGCGATCGCGTGACATTAAGCGCGACCGCAAGCGGCGCCGACAACCCGACGTTCACGTGGTCCACGACCGGTGGAACTCTGTCGTCGACGTCCGGTGCCGAGGTCACGCTTGATACGACCGGCCTCGCGGCTGGGACGGTCACTGTGTCGGTGAACGTTGGAACCTCGCGCAGCCGTTGCGATCAGCCGTGTCCGGGTGGTAGCTGCTCGGCTTCGGTGACGGTAAACGTTCCGGTGGTGCCACCGCCGATCTACCCGACGATACCGTGCGGGCCGATCTTCTTCCCGTACAACTCGGCCCGAATCAACAACGAGCACAAGGCGTGTCTCGATGACATCGCGTTGAAGCTGCAGGGTGATCCGCGGTCGTCGGTGGTGATCGATGGTCACCGCGATTCGTCCGAGCGAGTCGGCATCTCGTTGACTCGAGCGAACAACGCGCGAGACTACCTGGTCAATGAGAAGGGCATCGATACGGCTCGCATAACGGTACGCAACTTCGGCGATACGTGTCCGCACGATTCCGGCGATCCGAACCTTAACCGCAGGGTTGAGTTCTGGTTCATACCGGATGGCGCGAGCGCCTCGGGCATCGACTCGATGAAGAAGTGCGCGGCCGGTGCGACGCCCCAGATCATAACTACTGAAACGCCGGCGCAGGGCGTTGAGAAGAGACGTCCGGCGCGTCGCGCTCCGCGTAAGAAAGCGAAGAAGTCAGGCGCGGCAGTAGGAATGCTCGTGGAGCCGGTGCCGGTTACTTCTCACGATTAACGTCGAACCATTGCGGTTCGAAAAGAATCGCGGGGCGGTCTTACTCAGACCGCCCCGCGTTTTGTTTTGGGGATCGACTTGCGTGAGTTCGCGTTGTCCCCGCTATGAGCGATTAAGTAAGCCGGGTTTCACGCAAAGACCGCAGAGGTTCGCAAGACCGCAAAGGTTCGCAAAGGACTCAAAGTCGACAACGCTCGACGCCTTTGCGTCCTTTTCGAACCTTTCCTTTGAAACCCGACGTTGGCTAATCGCGAAAGGCGGGGACAACGCCCCCATCTCGATCATTTCTGCGCGCGAGATCGAATGACACCAATGGATGGCGTGCCCTTCAGATAAGTAGTCGTGGCTCGCTTCAACTCTTCTGGAGTGATCTTCACTGCATCTTCGGTCGGGCCGTCAACCGAGGCCGCCTGTTGCTGATAATAGACCGCCCGCGCGTATTCGAGCGCGTGGAAACGCTGCGACTGAAGCTGCGACAGCCTTGCACCGAAGGCCGCCGCCATCGCTCCCTCGAAATCCTTTTCATTCAGCCCGACGCGCCCCACTCCCTGAAGCAGCGAGAGCATCGCAGCACGAAGCGCCGGTTCCTTACCCATCGATCCGATTGCGCATATCGAGATACTGCCACCCGCGAACCACGATTCGGACGCAAAAAACGAACCCAGCGCGAGTCCCTGCTTGTCGCGCAGTTCACGCCACAGCAAACCGCCCGGTCCATTCATCGCTTCCACAAGCAACGCCAGCGCAGCCCGGTCAGAGCTTGAACCCTTAGGACCGCTATATCCCAAAGCAATCGCGTTGACCGGCTGATTTCGCGTATCGGCTTTCTCTCCAGGAGCCGACATAGCCGGCAGTTTCACCTGCAGCGATGTATCCAGATCGCGACGCCTGAAACCTTCAGCGAGCTGTCCAGACACCAGTGCTGAGCCGTCCGTATCCCCGACTATCACAATCAAGGGGTATTGGCGTTTGATCAGCTTTGCGTGCCATTCCTGCAACTGTTCGGCGGTGATCTTGACCAATATTTCTTCAGTTCCGTGCGGAGGCATGGCGTATGCGTGACCGGGAAACAGAGACGCCCTAAGCAGCATCTGCGCGTTCGAGACCAGAGAATCGCGATCGCTCCTGATCTCGAAAAGTTGTCCAAGCGCGGCGCGCTTTACTTCGTCCTCTCTGAACGCAGGTTCCTCGACGATGTCCCGCAGAATCCGCAGCACTCGGTCGGCGTTTCTAGATGGAACGCTCAACACGAAGCCAAAAAAATCCGCCTCTGAAACTGCTTCAAGACGCGCGCCTCGCTGTTCCAACTCGTCGGTGAGCTGATTGTAGCTCCGTCTGGCGGTGCCGTAGATCATTGAACGAAGCATTAGCTCGGTGATCCCCGCGTTCGAAGCGGTTTCGAGCAAACGCCCGCCTTGAAAAAACAAGGCGATGGTTACAAGAGCGTGGGCATGGTCCTCGCGGACGAATGCGCGCGGCCCGTTCAGCGTCGAGAAGTCCTTCACCGGTAGGGGCTCGATCGATTCCCTGGCCGGCCTTTCCTCGCTTTGTGCCAGCGGCGCGGATGACTGAGTCGGATCCGCCGGCCTGATCGAAGCCGAGTCCACCGGTTTTGAAAATCCTGGAGCCCAGGTTGCTACCGTTGCAGCAAATCTATCCGCATCGAACGTTCGCGGCGGGGCGCTCAGAGGCTCAATTTCCCGGACCACCGCAGCGTTGGCGATCAGATACTTCCCAGCAACTTTCTGAACGTCTTCAGCTCGAACCGAACGTATCTTGCTTCGGTAGCCCACTACATCGGCGATGCCTCCTTGGCTCGCTTCGCCCAGCCCCATCCGAATCGCCCTGTTCAGGAAAGATGAATCGAGTTCAAGAAATCGCTCCTCCAGGATCGATTTCGCACGAGCGAGCTCTCCTTCGGAGACAAGTTCTCGGCGGATTCGGTCCAGCTCTCGAAACAGACCGGACTCTACGCTGTCCAAAGACCCGGCTCCGCGCGCATCCTGAGTCGGCCAGAGTTGAAACCTGATCACACTTGTTTCGCCGCCGGGAATGTAACTGGCTTCAACTCGATCAGCCGCCAACTGCGCGTCTATCAGGGTCCGGTGCAGCCGGCTGGCACGACCTATGCCCAGTATCGACGTCAAGACTTCGATCGCAGACCAATCCGGGGATTCTAATCCGGGACCCGGAAACTCCACCCGCGCGCGGCCCTGCCTGATATCGAGGCGCTCGTTGTAGTAGCTCGCACTGACGCTGTCGGATGGCTTCGGCGTGGCAGCTTCATTGTCCGGGGAGGTTGTTGTTGGCGACTGACCCGCTCTTGCGTCAGCTTGCGCGGATTTGGGCGTCGTTGTTGAAACTGCAACCCCCGGCTTCGGCTTTCCAGAGGGCGAGGTTGCGGCCGCTCGTGGATTCACAACAAAGTTCCCGTAGCTCTGCTGGACTTCGATGAGCGCGGTGTACGGCACTACATCTCCAACGACTACGACGACAAGATTGGCGGGGTTGAAGGCAGAGCGATAGGAATCCAGCAAACGCTCTCGCGTCACTGAGGATATGTTTGACTCGGTGGCTTTGATTGGCCAGGGATCGTCGTTCTGATCGAGTTGTGCGCGGGCTAGTCGCGTAGAGTCTGAGCTCAGATTGCCAAAGGCCTTGAGCTCATCGGAGGCCAGTTGAAGTTCGCGGCGAACATCTTCGGCGTCGAGCAGAGCATTCCGAACCAGGTCCGATTGGATTGCCAACGTCTCTTTGAGTTTGCTTGAAGGGCCTACGGCTGCGAGAACGCTTGCGTCTTGAGTGATGAAAGCGTCGAGTTGTCCGCCCAGGGCTCGCAAGTCTGCTACGGCTTTCCCTTGAGGTCGTGTGACTGTGCCGCGCAGGATGATGCGCTGAACGAGCGCTGAAACAAGACGCGCGTCGGCGCTCTTATCGGTTCGTCTGACGCAGGCAACCGCAGCGGCTATGGGTAAGGAATGCTGTTCATCGACGATGACGGTAATCCCGTTGCGCAGCACTACGCGCGATGTGAAACCGTTTTGTTCCTGCTTGACTACGGCGGCATCGGCCGGGATCGTGACGGGTGGAGGCGGCGCTGTTGTAGAAGGTGGCGCAACTCTGGGGCGTCCGCGACCGCTCTGAGCGGAAACGACGAGTGTTTGAAGGCCAATGATCGGTAGCAGAAGACCGGCTGCTACAGCCGTGAGTGTGGAAGACTTCACCGCGAGGCTCCTTAGTGCGATTAGAATGATAGGAGCCGCGCAGTTGCACAGTCAAACGCGCGGTTGTGTGGGCTGGTATCGATAGGAATGGCGCGAAGGGGCGCACCAGGGTCGGATCGGCTTGGTAGAGGATGGATGAGGCTCGAGGGTCACCCGAGCCTCATGCTTATAGCTCCCTTCCTTCGACTTCGTGGGAGACCTGCCAGGCGTAGGTAGTCACCAGAAGATCGATGTCACGCTTGTAGCCTACAGTGATCTTTACTTTTCGATTCGCAGCATTGACGTTGAACGAGATCGAGTCCTCGGGCAGGCTGAAATCACCTTGGATTTTGTTGATTTCCTTTGCCACTTTGTCTTCCTTGTAGCCGCGAACCGCGGAGATCCGCGCAATCTCGTCCACCTCGTGGATGACCTTTTGTTCCTCGACGTAGACCGGAGCTATTTTGATGGCTACGAATGACACAACGGCCAGCGCGATCAGCAGCAACACCGTCTGTATTTTTACTGCTCCGCGCTCGCCCTCACGCAAGCGTACTACTCTACTCATAAGGTTCTCTCCATAAGACAGCTCGCCCGAAGCTGGTGGATGGCCTGGTTGGCTTGTCTTGAGTTCAAGAGTCGGCGCTATGAGAGCGCTTCGCTGAGGGCTTTCTTCACAACAGGTAGGGGCACATCGGATCGTATGGTCACGCGTCCGATTTCAACCGGTAAAACAAAGACCAGGCGGCCAGCCTGAGTCTTCTTGTCGCGAACCATGGCTGAAATTATATCATCGAATGCAAGAGTTGAAGCCGATGGGACGGTGCCTACCCGGGTTACCAGGGCCGTTATGGCCAAAAGGGCCTCCGTGCCGAGGAGACCCATTCTCCGGGATACCAGGGATTCGGCGATCATTCCCAGACCCACCGCCTCGCCATGTAGGAACCGTTTGTACTTCGTTGCTGACTCCAGGGCGTGCCCGACAGTGTGACCAAAGTTAAGGATCCGGCGTAAGCCACTCTCCCGTTCATCCTCTCTGACCACCTCGGCTTTGATCGCACAACACCGCCTGATGAGTTCGCACGTAGGTCCGATCTCCACCCCGGCTATCGATTCCAAGCGTTTGTCGATCCGTTGAAACAGCCGGAAATCCCGTATGACGCCGTATTTCACCGCCTCGAACATGCCTGCCGATAACTCTCTCTCGGGGAGTGATCGAAGCGTCGCCGGATCGATGACCACCAGCGAGGGCTGATGGAATGAACCGATCAGGTTCTTTCCGAGGCGGTGATTGACTCCTGTCTTACCCCCGACTGAACTATCAATCTGAGCCAGAAGCGTAGTCGGTACCTGGACGAACCGGATGCCTCGCAAGAAAGTTGCGGCAACAAACCCGGCGAGGTCTCCGACCACCCCGCCTCCCAGCGCCACGATCGCGTCCGAGCGCTCGAAATTCTGCTCGATGAGCGAGTCAAACAGTTTTTCGGCTGTGCCTAGAGTCTTGAATCGTTCGCCGTCCTTGATCGAGGCCTCGAACACCCGGAATCCGGCGTCCGTCAGCGAGCCAGAGACTCGCTCTCCGTAGAGCTTATTCACTGTTGTGTTTGTTATAAGCGCTACTCGTCGTGCGGTACTCCCAAGCGCTTTACGCGCTAATGGGCCTACCTGATCCAGCAGTCCCTCGCCAATCAGGATGCTGTAACTCCGAGTACCAAGTCTGACGGTGAGCGGTCTGATCATACCGGCAGGAGAGTCTATTTGAGCGCTCGATTGAATTCTTCAATGAGCATATCGAACGAGATCGGAGCCAGCCCGAGTTGCGACGCCATTTCATCCGCGTTGTATAGATCGCCGGTTTCCCAGAGCTCTTTGAGGAGGGAACCCGCTCTGGTTGAAGCCCACCATCGCACGCCGTACCTCGTCTTCAGATAGTCTCGAAGCGCGACCTCAAGTGCCCAGGCGCGAAGATAACCGGCGCTGTAGAAACAATCATCCAGATCGTACAAGAACTCAGTCTGCTGAGTGTTGAAACCGGTGGCCGCCGTCTGCAGTTCGGCGTAGAGCGCTGCAGCGCTGCTCAGGTCCGCCCCATCGTGCAGCGATAGCTCGTAAACAAGTTTTGCGGCGTATCGCCGGACAGTAACGAGCCGCGCAAGCATCACCGAACGAGTAAACTCTTCGGTGTCTCTGAATCCGATCGTCTCGGCTAGCCATTCGCCATCAGACACAAGGTGATTCATCAGAAACGCATAAGTCTCGGTCAGTGCGTAATCGCCGGTGTATTTGAACTCCGGCGCAAGAGACGACGCGGTCCAGCCGTAGTGCTGCGCGTGTCCGGATTCGTGCAGCAACGACTGGTAATCTGACTGGCCTCCCGAGGGTCTGATCACCAGACGGACATCATCCGGCACCGAAATCGGCATGCAAAACGCGCGGGCCGTTTTTCTGGGACGAGGCTCACTGTCGATGAAGATGTGTCCTTGCTCAGAAGCGTCTATTCCCAATTGCGACATGGTCCGCATGTAAGTCGGGACCAGGCCGTCTACCGGAAAGTGCTCGTCATATTCGGTCAGGTGCAGAAAGTAGACGGCGTCGAACCGTTCCGCCTCATTCAACGACACTCCCACCGTTCTTGGCAGCGCCGACTCGATTGCCCTCAGGTATGTTGATTCCGTCGCGGTCAGCATCTCCCGGGCGCTACCGGCCAGCGCAGCGTAATCGATTCCCCTCAGCGATTCGAACAGGGCTCTGTAACTCGGCTCACCAAGTCCAAGCGCGGCCTGGTGGATCTTGCCGAGTCGTTCTGCTCGAAGGTCATTCGATCCCTCGATGATCGCAGCGCGGCTTGCCTGAATGGCACGCCTGGTCTCGCGATTACTTTCGACCGCCAGCCGCACTGCGGCATCGTGAAACGTCATCGGCTGACCATTCCACTGAACCGTAGCGGCGGATTCATATTCGTTGATCTGCTCTGTAAGGCTCTTCACCGAGTCTTCCAGGAACTGCTCTACGGAAAAAAGTAGGAAGCGATTGAGCGATTTTCTCGCGGTTTCAAAATGACCGGATATCTGGTTCAGTTCAACTTTAAGTTTAGCGATGACTTCGAGGGTGAAAAGATCGCTGAACCGCTCGTAGATCGGAGCGATTTCCAGCGTCGGCTTTTGACCCGAGAGAAACAAATAGTGTTCTCGCATCGAAGCGGTGTGAAACTCCGAATACTCGTGGCGGTATTGATCAAACATGCAGGACCTTGGCGCGGACAGAAGGTCTTAAAACTTATCGGCGCTGACGGCAGGTGTCAAGGTGGTAACAGGCTGAAGGCCCATAGTTAGATTCCTCGGACTTGATCACTGGAGATCTCGGATTGCACCAGTTTCCTGTAGGCTGGACGGGGCTTAACAGGAGGTGAGCACAAAAAAATAGGCGACGCAGCGTGGGAAGACTGCGTCGCCTGTCTTCCGGTCACCGTCCTCACCCCGGTGACCGAGAATCGAGAACAGGAAGTGATGTTGTCATCACCCGTATCTCTTGCCCCACAAGCCGTGGTGCAAGCTGAGTGCCATTCGGGGTTAGCCACTCATTTCGGGAACGATGTTCAACGTTTCGGCCAACTTATTCACTTCCGATGTCCCCTGCTGTCACGATATGGAGGCTATTTACGTGTAAAAAATACATATTTTGGAGGAAATATTTACTTTAGGTGCAAATGCCACATTTAGTATACGGCCGAGCGCCGATCAATCATTTTGATTCGACCGTAGTGTACTGTCTTCGGACTTACGTCGCTTGCAAGATATGCACTCACGCCGTTCTTACAAGTGTACGTGATATAGTTCGGAGACGATGCGTGTTTTGCTGGCTACCTCGAATCCGGGCAAGATCGCGGAACTTACTCGAGAACTCGTGGCTTTGGACCTCGAAGTGATCGGCTTAGAGTCATTGTCGTTATCGGACGTGATATCGGGCGAGATCATTGAAACCGGCTCGACCTTTGGAGAAAACGCCCTGCTCAAGGCGAGATATTACTTTGAGAAGTCGGGTTTGGTTACGATCGCCGACGATAGCGGAATCGAAGTCGATGCCCTGAAGGGTAGGCCCGGTATTTACTCTGCACGTTACGCGGGCCCGAACGCGACCGATGCCCAGCGGACTGGACATCTCCTCGAGGAGATGTCCGGCGTCGCTTCAGATCTAAGAGGGGCTCGATTTGTGTGCGCGGCCGCGATCGTCTGGAGTCACGGAGAAAAGGTCTTCGAGGGCGACGTTCGGGGGAGGATCCTCACAGAGGCTCGGGGGAGCGGCGGATTCGGGTACGATCCGGTATTCTATTACCCGCCGCTGGGCAGGACCTTTGCCGAGCTATCGCACGAGGAAAAATGGTTAGTCAGCCACCGAGGGCGGGCCTTTCGCAGTCTGGCGCGGTGGCTTTCAGAAGCGGGAACGCTTGTTGACACCAACGGTTCGGGTGATAGAATTAATGATCCCGCAAAAAATAGTCGACTGCTCTGAGCAACTTAGAGGTGGAGTTTATGACACGAGCAACGAAGCTATGGGCGCCCTTCGGGGTGGCCGCGCTTTTGATGACTGCTCTCGCCGGTAGTACCGCGACTGGCGCGTCTAATCGCGGTTCGATTCGAGGCCTCGTCGTGGACGGCCTCGGCAATCCGCTGGTTGGTGCAGCAGTCATGGTGCTGACCGATACCGAATCGGCCAAGGATGAAGCCTCCAAGAGTGAGAAGCTGATCAAACAGGCGACCACCGACATCGAAGGGAAATTTACTGCAGTAAACGTGATTCCCGGTCGGTACAAGGTGAAAGCCCAGGCAGTAGGCTTCAGTCCCGTAGAATTGGCTGCGGAAGTCAGGCCTAACAAGGTGACCGTTTTTGATTCCATTCTACTGAGACGCGTCAGCACACTTAACGACGAAGCGGCGCTCAGCACTGATTCAAAGTACGCGGCCCGGCGTGTGCGCGGGAGTATCTTCCACTTCGACGAGGCCGTGAACCAACCTGCGGAATCCGGTGACCCGACGGTCGCCAAGATCGACCGTTCCCCGGTCCTTCGTGCGGCGGTTGCGACGTTTGCCGAGACCACCACCGGAGAGGCGGACGCCAGCTCTTTCATTGGAACCAACTTCGCTGTCTCGGAACAGATCGGGAAAGACATAGGCATCGCGATTGGCGGTCAGGCAGGTTATGGCCGGGGAGCGCCTCAGAGCTTAAAGGCGATCACCACGGTAAACGCGAACGACCGTCACCAGTTGACTATCGCCCTCGGGTATGGCCGGTTTACTTTTTCCCGCCACAGCTCCGTCCCCAAGCTAGGTCAGTTCTCGGTCTCCGCAAGCGACACCTATCAGATTTCAGGTCCGGTGCTGATAGTTTACGGACTCGAGTTCGCGCGGTTTGCTCACGGAGCATCGGGAACCAGCGTCCTTCCGAAGCTTGGAGTCGCAGTCGACGCGGCCGCGAAGACCAGACTGTTCGCCGCACTTTTGCCGGGTACGTCGACCGACGCGCAGACCCGCTTTAACCTGGAATCGGGAGAAATAGAGTTCAGCGAGCCTCAACCCGTGGCGACCAGGGAAGAACGCCCGGTCATGGAGCGAAGTTATCGCCTTCAGTTCGGCGGCGAGCAGATCCTTTCGGACAAGTCGTCGGTCGAGATGATGGCGTTCTTCGATACGTTCTCCGGCCACGGAGTCGGCCTGTTGTCGGTGCCAAATGACAACCCCGCAGCAGCATCGGTGCTCGGCGAGAATCAATCGGGGCGCGCGCGCGGAGTGAGAGTGGTCTACCACCGAAGAATAACCGAGACGATCGATGGGACGGTGGGGTACGCGGTTGGCGAGGGGCAGAGTCTGGATCCGCGTGGCATCACGAATCCGGCAAACTTATTCCGCAACGGACTGTTTCAGGTCATTTCGGCGAAGCTCGATGCCAATTTCGTCAGGACCGGTACGAGGGTTTCGACGGTTGTAAGATTCGCTCCCGAACGGGCGGTGTTTGCTATCGACCCGTTCCAGGGACAGATCAACACATACGATCCGAATCTCAGTATTTCGCTCACGCAGGACTTGCCAAATTTAAGCTTCATCCCCGGTCAGTGGGCGGCGGTCGTCGATCTCCGCAATCTATTCGACCAGCAAGGCTCCGTCGTTGATGAACGACAGGAATTAATAGCGAGCAGGTATCACCGGTTGGTCAGAGTGGGACTATCGTTCCGTTTTTGAGGTTCTGCTCCCCTGGTTTTTGCTCTCGCGGCGTGCTGCCATCCGAAAAAGTGGAGGCACTTACGAAAATCTGGAAAGCTGCTGCACGCCACTAATAGAAACAGGTGCGAAAAGCACCGGTATTGGCTTGTTTTAAACTAAACTTTGAGGGGAATAGCGGTTGCACCAACCGCTGGGGGGAGAACCGCCTGTCGGCGCGTGACTGAGGCGATGAGGGACTTTACGGGCAAAACCAAACTGCTTGGAGTTTTGGTTCTCACCGTGGGACTTGTCGTGCTCGGTGCGTTCAACCTGCGAGACAGACTGAGCGCGGCGGGCATTCCGGACGACGGCGTGGAGTGGGTCGAAACCCCCGAGGGAATCGTCGCGAAATCCATCAGCCCGAACTCACCCCTCCTGTACAAAGTCAGGCCAGGCGACGAACTAAAAGCCTTCTTTTACGTTGGCGCACAGGACGAGACACGCCAGACAACGACACTGCGAGGCCTGGACTACGAGGAAGTCACGCACGCTGACAGCATCTCGAGGTACCTGGAGCACCAGGGAGTGGGTAATAACGCCCGCTATGCGGTGCAACATCACGATCAAGTCCTCAAGAAGATTTTCGGCATCCAGAAGGGAGTCTACGATGTCGACTTCAAGGTAGGGCGCAGAGACCTTCACCTGGAGCGCGGGTTGTACCTTGGGTTCATCGGGCTGGTCTATCTGGCCATCGGACTGTTCGTGCTATTCAAACAGCGGAAGGCTGCCCTTACCTACCACTTCTACGCGTGGTGCCTGCTGTCGTTCGTCGGGTATTTCTACAGTTCGACGCTTGAAGCGACAAAGCTGGATAATCTGGTAGGCCTTCTGGATTCGGCGTCGTGGCTCCTTGTCGCGCCCGTATTCCTTCATTTCTGCGCCAAGTTTCCCTCTGCTCGCGCGCCCGGCAAACGAATAAGACGCGCGCTGATTGCGTTGTACACTCCGGCGCTCGTGCTCACCACGCTTCAGGCCCTCTGGTACTACAAGGGAATCTGGCTGCTGGATCTTCAATCGTTCTGGAGGTCTGGTCACCGCTGGCAGGCGGCAACGGACTCAGCCCTGGGTAGTCAAAGCGCGCTGGTGCTTTGGGGCAACACCCTCGACAAGATTGAGACAGCGCACTTCGCGATCTTCCTGGTGGCCGGAAGCGTTTTTCTGCTCGTCGCGTTCCTCAGGTCCAGGAGCACGCTGTTGCGGCAGCAGTTGAAGTGGATCATCTGGGGTCTGGGGATCTCCGGACTGCCGTTCGCCGCGTTGTACCTCATACCGTACGTCTGGAATATCGAGATCACTCCGCTTATGGAGACGATCGCTTACGTTCCGCTGATACTGGTCCCGCTCTCATTCGGCTATTCCATCGTTCGATATCGATTGATGGACGTCGACGTGATTATGCGCAGGAGCTTTGTTCACGCGGTAGCAACGTTGGCAGTGGCTGCGATGTACATGGCGATCCTTTTGGCGGTCGGAGACCTGGTCAAATTCATCTGGGCGACTGCCGATCTCAATTCGTGGAAGACGCGTGTAGTGGTTGTCGCCGGGATGCTGGTCGTTGCAATGCTGTTTGCACCGATCAAGAACAAGCTCCAGGAGTGGTCCGATCGATGGTTCTACGGTGAGCGATACACGCTGAGAGCCGGCCTTCAGGACTTCGGCAGGACGCTCGCCCGGACTACCGCGCTTTCACAGCTCATGGACTCGCTGGTTCAGCGCATGGGTGAGATGCTGTCGATCAGCAAGATTGCGGTGTTCATCGAAGACGAGTTTTCGCCTGGCGGTTTTCGTCTCGCGCACGCGGCGGGGATGGAACATCCGGCCGTGCTTCCGGTAAAGATCAAGGAGACGATCAGGGCTCGATCCTTTGGCCAGGGTTTTGTCACCAGGGCGGACCTCCTCGAGGCCGAGGGCAGGTCGGGACAGAGTCAGCTCATCGAGGGTCATCTGACCGAACCATTCGGGCAAACCGGAGACCTCGCCACTCCCACTCCGATATCACCTGAATTGCACTACTACGTGCCGTGCATCGTACGTGACCGGATGGTTGCGATCATAGCGGTTGGGAGGACGAGCGCCGGCGCGATGCTTACAAGCGAAGACACCGATCTGCTCAAGGCGTTATCAGGGTACGTTGCGGTGGCAATCGATAACAGCCTGCTCTATCGGTCTGAGATGCAAAAGGCAGAAGAGCTGGCGCGATTGAAGGAGTTCTCGGAGAACATCGTCGAGAGCGTGAACGTTGGGATCTTTGCTGTAGATTTTGAGGGCAGAATCACCACCTGGAACAGCGCGCTCGAAGAGATATTTGGCATAACCCGCGAACGGGCTCTTGGCAGCCAGATCGGGGATATTCTGGAGCCGGACCTCATCGAGACGATCCACGATGCGACCGGCAAGGAAGACTGGGCGGTAGGCGAAACCCGACACATCTACAAGTTCTACGCCTCAACTGAAGACGGCCGGCCGCTCACTCTCAACCTGTCTCTGGCGCCATTCGAGGGCGCGAGCGGAGTCGTGACCGGCACTCTGGTGGTCGTCGAGAACGTCACCCAGCGTGCACAACTCGAGCAGCAGTTGCTGCAAAGCGAGAAGCTCTCGTCTATCGGTTTGCTTGCCGCGGGGGTTGCGCACGAAGTGAACACTCCGTTGGCGGGCATTTCGTCTTACGCACAGATGCTGCTGGAGCAGACCTCTCACGATGATTCCCGGCGGAGGCTTCTGGAGAAGATCCAGATTCAAACCGTGCGAGCGTCGGGAATAGTCAGCAACCTGCTGAACTTCTCACGCACCGGGGACGCCGAATTCCGCGAGTTGGACGTAAATCGAGTGCTCGACGACACGCTGCAGTTGCTGGAGCCGCAGCTCCGACACGCGCCGTTCGAAATCGTAAGGAACTACGGGCACGACTTGGCGAAGGCGTGGGGGAACGCTGCAAAACTGCAGCAGGTCTTCATGAACCTGATTCTGAACGCGCGAGACGCGATGCCTGGAAACGGCAGGCTGACGATCAACACTCGCACGGTCGACACTTCGCTGATGGTGGACTTCCGCGACACGGGAGTTGGAATTGCGCCGGAGAATATCGCCAGGATCTACGACCCGTTCTTTACCACGAAAGAGGTTGGGCTGGGGACCGGTCTCGGTCTGGCTCTTTCGTATGGGATAATCCAGGAGCACGGCGGCCGGATCTTCGTAGAGAGCCGGCCGGGCGAAGGAACTCACTTCACGATCAAACTCCCAACAGCGGGATCTCGACAGATGCAGGCTGCGAGCGATTAACGCCCGTCGCGCCGGGTCCGGGACGACCGCATCGCCGAGCCGGCTTCCGACCTCGCAACTACTTCCTGACACCGCTCATTACATTTCATAGAGGCATAGACATACAAGAGCCACCGTCCGGGTATACGTACTAGCAGCGAACACCACCGGGTTGCTAACATATTCGCTTATGGCAAAAAAGGGCAGCATCCTTATCGTAGACGACGAAGAAGTAATGCGAGACGTTTTGGGAAGTCTTCTCGAGGAAGAAGGCTACCAGATCGAGCTGGCCAAGAACGGAGAGGAGGGCCTCGACAAGTTCCAACATCGGCCGTTCGATCTTGTATTGCTCGACGTTTCAATGCCTGGGATGGGCGGCCTCCGCACTCTGGAAGAACTATTGAAGCTCGAGCCCGAAGCGGTAGTCACGATGATCACTGCCTACGCTACCTTCGATACGGCAATCGCAGCCATGCAAAGGGGCGCGTTCACAGTCATAAGCAAGCCGTTCGACAACAAAGAGATCATCAAACTCGTGGCGTCGGGCATGCGCCGGCGTAAGAAGGACGAAGAACGGCGCACCCTGCGCCAGACGCTGAAGCGCAGCACCGATCGGCGCGAGATCGTCGCGCACAGCGAGAAGATGCTCGAGATCCTTTCCTTTGTAGAGCAGGTCGCCCAGGCCCGTACTACGATATTGATCACCGGCGAAAGCGGGACGGGAAAGGAACTGATAGCGAGGGCGATTCACAACCAGAGTCCCCGAGCCGATAAACCATTCGTCACTGTCAATTCAGCGAACCTGCCCACTGAGCTGCTTGAGTCCGAGTTGTTCGGCCACACGCGCGGGGCCTTTACCGGGGCAATAGCTGCGAAGAAGGGCTACTTTGAGATATCGGACGGCGGCTCGATCTTTCTAGACGAGATCGGGACTATTTCGATGGAAACGCAGGCGAAGTTGCTACGGGTCATTCAGGAGCGCGACTTCACGCCTCTGGGTGATACCACACGCAAACAGGTCGACGTCCGGATCATTGCTGCGACCAACGTAGACCTGCGACAGGCGGTTGATGAAGGATTGTTTCGGGAAGACCTCTATTACCGGCTGAACGTCATCGCGATCAATTTGCCCCCGCTGCGGGATCGAGCGGAAGATATCCTTCCGCTAGCGCAACACTTCTTGCGCAAGTATGCCGCGGAGAACGGCCGCGAAATAGCGGACCATATTACGCCCGAGGTGCTGTCGTTGCTTGAAGCGCACCGTTGGCCGGGGAACGTCCGCGAGCTGGAGAACGTCGTCGAACGCGCGGTGATCGTTGCGCGAGGCAACCAAATATTGAAAGAGGACCTGCGGGAGGAGATTATCAATCCGCAGAAGACTTCATCAGAAGCGGGCGGGCAGAAACTTGCGACTCAGATAGATCTTTCTCGCGGAATTTCGTTTTACGACGAAGTGAATCGCTTTCAGATAGAACTGATTCGGCGGGCGCTGGAGATCACGGGCGGGCACCAGTCCCGAGCGGCGAAACTCCTTGGGATGAACACCACGACGCTTAACAGCAAGATTCGGTACTACAACATAAAGCCTTAGGGAGTACTGAGTGCTGAGTCCTGAGTTGCGATCCCCTTCGGGGTTAGCATCAGCACTCCGCACTCAGCACCCAGCGCACAGCACTCCCTTCATAGCCGCAATGTGAATGGCTGGGATCGCAGATTCTGTTCAATCACGACGATCTGATTGTCAGCATCCAGGTTGAGATTCAGCTTGCGGCGTTTCAGCTTGATTGAAAGAGAGCCACTCGACTGATCGAAGGTAAACTCCCGATCGATTAGCTTGCCATTTATCTCGACGCGTGCGGCCGCCGTGAAATCGTGACCAGCTATCGTCAGGTTCTTACCTGCGTAAGTTACCGAGGATATCACCGGCGGATTCTTGCCGGGAGGCGGCAGAATTTCAGGCGCGATGTTGAAAACCACAAGCGCAAAATCCTGATCCAGCGGCGCGTCGTTGCCGGGCACTCCGTCTCCCGCGATGTTCGAAGCCCTAACCGAAATCGTGAAGTTCCTCTGCGATCCAGAGAAGATCGACCCGGGCAGGAAGATCGACTCAACGTTGTTAAACCGATCGGGCTGGGTGTCAGGCACCGAAAAAGCACCCGAAAACCCGTTCCCGCGATAAACAGTTGTTCCACCGACCTTCACTTCGAGATCTAAATCATTCACCAGTGACGGCGCCGCAAGCGTTCCGGGCGCATCGGTCCACGCAAGCGTGATGCGAACCGGCTGACTGCGATCCGCTATCGATCCGGTTATCTCGAAGCTTTGACCGCTCTCGGTGAACACCTGGTCCTGGTCGATCAGCAGACGGTCGTGGCTGTCGAACGCGCGATTCAGGTCTATCAAGCCCCAACCCTGTCGTTGTGAAGGTAGATCCCCTGCCGCAAATTCGCCGGTCAGGTACGAAGCAGAATTGACCAGAAAGGCTTTGGTCATAGCCGGCGAAGGCGGCCGGCCTTCAGGAAGGAGACTTCGGGACGTAAAAAACCTCCTCAGAAGCGCCGCCGCTCCTGTTACGTGTGGCGCCGCCATGCTCGTTCCCGAAGACCAGGTGAACAGGTTGTCTTCTCCGGGAGGTTGATATACCGGAACGCCCGGGCAGAGCCCGGTGCCGAAAAAGAACTGTGATCGCGACGCTGCCCCGAAGATGTGAGTGCCCGGAGCCACGCACTCCGGTTTGGTACGGCCATCCGCGGTCGGACCTCCAGACGAGTAGCGAAGCAGGTCTTGTGCATTGTTAGCACCATCCGGACCTATCGCCCCCTGCCCGTCCAGGTCGCACGAGTCGATTCCCTGCGGGCGGTAGCTCTCGCTCGCGCCTACGGTTATTACGTTCTTCGCGACCCCGGGAGAGTTTACGTGACCGTCTGGTCCCTGGTTGCCTACCGCGAAAACAATCACCATCTCCTGATTCCCGCCAGACGACGGGTCGGCATCGCGAACCAGGCCGTCGTATTCCTGGGCCGCCGCGTCATAAGCGTTTCCATCACTGCCCCAACTGTTATTAACCAGCCGCGCACCTCTTGCGTAAGCTGAAGAAACCAGGTTCGTAAAGCTCAAACGGGAGAACGTACCCCCAAGCGAATCGAATATCCGCGACACACCAATGCGCGCAAACGGATCAACACCGAGATCGTATTTATAGCCCTCGGCGTCGTGATGATCGCTTGAACCCAGTCCTCCAATGATCGACGCGACTAAGGTTCCATGACCGCGCCGGTCGTCAGTAGACTGCTGCCCATCGCCTGCGAAGTTAACGTTGTATGCGATCCGACTTTGTCCAGCGGCGTCCAGGAAATCAGGATGGACCAGACCCGAGGACGTTGACCCCCTATCCAGTCCAGTGTCCGCTACGTCGATCAGGAAATCCGGAGCGAACGCGAGCCCTCTCGACTGCAGCCACGCGAAGTAGCCCGCTCCCGAAGATTGCCGGCCATCGGGTGTGAGATTGCCCGCGGTGATTTGCGCGCTCATCTCGTCGAGAGATCGTATTCGAGGCGCGGGGCCAACAAACAACACATCGTCAATCGATGCGATCGTATCTAGCGCGTCGAGGGAGACCTTCGCGCCAACAACTACAAAGTTCTTGAATCTGCGCTGTCGAATCGGAACCTCAGACAATGACGCGATGGCCGCGAGATGACGCGCGGTGTCAGAGCCGTCCAGCATTTCAATCTCGACTTCTGCCGCGGCTTTCGGAGATGCGTTCACCGATTGTTCAGCAAGAACCGGGTCAACCTTCAAGTCTGAATCGAGCCTGCCAACCCAACGAACACATCCGGACTGGGCACCTCCGTCCTTCGCCGCAATCGAAGGCGCTCGGGTCAAAGTCGAAATGCGCGCAAGCTCCGCATGGCCTGCGTGAACCAGATAGGCATAGTTCGGAACGTATCCGATGATCGTGACGCCGGTCGCGCTCAACGCATCGAACGAACGCCGAGTGACCGGACCTTGAAGCTTGACGATACAGAGTTGCTTCCCATCCCCCTGAAGACCGGAGTCAGACTTGAGAAGGGCTTCCGACGATAGGTCAATGGACGGCGTTACCGATACGTCGATAGTCCGTTTCCTGAACAACAATAGATTGTCTTGCGTTGCGAGTTGGGCTGGTGAAGCCGTTTTGAAGCGCTCAGCATGGTGGTCGGAGCCTGCAACTTTTGTTGTCGAAAACGCGACAGCAAGCGCTCCGAGCGCAACCATCGAGATGCTCAAAAGATTACCAAGCGCGCGAGTCATGGATCGACTTTCACCAAACGCGAAAGGCGAAATTATATCCGCAGGCGCAGGGGTTTTGGAAGGATATTGAAAGAAAGCGGTTTAGGGTTTTGGGGTTCGGAGTTTAGGGTAGTCAAAAACCCTAAACCCCAAACCTCCGAGACCATGGTTATCAAAGAGAAAAATTGAACGTAATAGCGCCCACAACTTTCACAGGCTTGCCGTCAACCATCGTAGGACTGAAGGTCCATTGCCGCGCTGCTTCGATGGCCGCGTCCTGTAGCAACGGGTGACCCGACAGCGCTCTAGCCGCGATGACTTCGCCCTCCTCGTTTATTGTCACTTCCACCATAACCGCACCGCTCACCCCTGCTTGCATCGCCAACGGAGGATAACTTGGCTGCACACGCCGAGTCGCCGATGCGCTCAGCATTCCACCTGGCCGCCGAACGGCTTGCGAGTTGTCATCAGCGGAATTCACGACCGGTGCGGGCGGCGGCACTGCCGCTGTCCCTGCGGGTGGCGGTGGAGGCGGTGGAGGCGGGATCGCTCCCCAATTCTCACCGTTGGCAAACCTGACTCCAATAATCCGTACCTTGTATGTCGAAGGATTTCCCTGCAATTGTGTTTTCACTTCGGGTCCAGAGAAAGTTCTGGTATCGCCCGGTTGCATAGCATCAAACGGCGAGTGAACCCACCGCCGGCTGCTGTCAGAATTCGAAAGAATCTCGAGCGCAAGGTCCCGCACGACCTTATTTGAATTGTTGATGACCGTGATCTTTGTCTTGATCGCGTAGATATCGGTCGTGTGGGTCCAGTTGCCCGGTGAAGATTCAGCAAAAACAGACAAGCTCTTCGCCGCTTTCATCTTGGCCGCGGTTATCGCAACCGGAGGGTTTTCTGAGTTGTCATAAGACAGGTCAACTTCAGGCGCCTGATTCAAATCACGATAGATGTCGTCGGTCTCAGGATGCATCCGCACCTTTTGCTCCTGACCCGCCTGCACAGAGATCACTCCTCCGGGCACACCGCCAGGAACGCCGCCCGGAACACCAGCTGGAACGCCACCAGGAACGCCACCCTTGATCTGACCGGGAACGACAACGTTTTGACTCGCCGCCGAACTGGCAGGGTTCGCGAAGATGCGGTCGTTAGTCATAAACCCTGCGGCAACAGTGAAGACGATGACCGCCATCCCCATCACGATCACCAGCACTCGGTGTAACCTGCGTTCAGTGTTGATAGCCCTGTTGTTCATGATCCGTTCGATCCTCCTTCGGAGATCCGAGCCGCCCGCTGCGGAAATACCGGCGGCGCTGAAGCCTACACAAAAGCGCAGCACCTTCAGCAGCCCCAGCGCGTAAGCCTGCGATTGTCCGCCCATCTCGCAAACCAGTTGATCACACGCCTGCTCGCGGCTGGTCAGTAAAACTCGGTCGATAATCCACACAAGCGGATGAAACCAAAAAACGGAGCAGACGATCATATGAAGGCTTGCGATCAGGTTGTCGTGCCTTAGAATGTGAACCAGCTCGTGCATGATCACCGACTCCAGCTCTTCCTGCGTCAAATGCGCGGATATGTCTCTCGGTATGACCAGCGTTGGCCGCAGAATGCCAAGGACTCCGGGTTCAACTATTCGATCCGCTAGAATCAGTCTGACGTCGCGATTGACTGCCAGCCATCGTTTGACTCTTTGAAGAGCGTCGAACTCGGTTCCTGATTGTGACAAACTCCCATGCCGAAGGACACTCGCGAGACTTCGGCGCCGTGTTATCCATCGGCCAAGTATCAGAATGAAGCCAGTCAGCCATACCGCGGTGAGAATGCAATAAACCTCGCGATGTCCGTCCGGCTTGACGGAATCCATCGTAGAGTCGGCAATCTGAAACATCGTGATATCGATGGCCGCAGCCGGTCGGGATGCAGCGGCTCGTTGCGATAGGCGATCAAAATTCAAACCGGCAAGGCTGAGTAGCGCCACAAATGCCGCGGCAGGCAAAGCAAATTTCAACGAAGCAATTGTCCAGACCAGGTGACGGGTGCGCGGGGCTCCCTTTCTGAGCAGTAACGCCATCCCGGCAGCAAGGCCGAAGAAGAGGGTCGCCTGCCAAAGGTGATTGAAGACCAAAGGCCAGGCTCTCGTCGACAATTGGGCGAGCCACTCGTGGATATTCATAGGCACAGTTCCTTTCCGGCGCGGCTCGAAGTTTGAGGTCAACCCTTGGAGCGCGGGCCACCACCCTCGTTCGACTGCTGTTCGGAGAGTATCTCCTCGACCTCGCGGAGGTCTTCGAGGCTCAACTTGCCCGATTCGGCCAGGTGCGCCATAAGCGGGCGCGCGGAGCCTCCAAACAGCTCGAGCAAATCGTCGATGAGGCGCAGATGGGCCGCCTTGCGAGTTACCACCGGCTCAAAAATAAACGCAGTTCCGATTTTCTTTATTTGGCGGAGAGCGCCCTTTTCCTCAAGGCGTCGCACGACGGTCTGGACGGTCGTATAAGCGACCTGTTTGTGTTCGGGGAGCCGCTCGTGGATTTCCCTTATCGAGCCGTTGCCCAGCCCCCATAAAACCTCCATCACCTCGATCTCGAATCTGGTAAGCCTAATCGACTTTTTACGGCCCACAATCGCCTCCCTCGTCTCTCATCCACCAGTGCAAATCTGATTTACTACAAGCAGGGCTGACTCTACTACAGATGTCGTTAGCTAGTCAATAAGAAAATTCTGATTCTGAGTACTGAGTGCGGTGATGATGGGACGACGGGCTACGAAATTCCGAACTCAGAGCTCAGGACTCAGAACTCGGAACTCAGAACTCAACTTGTGCTATCCTATCGGGTCTGAGTTCTAGAGGTTTTGGAACGAATTTCCATGAAGAAGAGCTTCGACGTGATAGTGATTGGCGCGGGACACGCGGGCTGTGAGGCGGCTTATATTGCCGCTCGCATCGGCGCGCAGACCGCGCTCATCACTTTGGACCTCAACGGCATCGGACAGATGAGTTGCAATCCCGCCATCGGGGGGATTGCCAAAGGTCATCTCGTGCGCGAAGTGGATGCGCTTGGTGGAATCATGGGTGAGGTAATCGACCAGACCGGAATTCAGTTTCGCTTGCTGAACCGAAGTCGAGGCCCCGCCGTGCAATCGCCGCGCGCCCAAGCCGACCGAAATTTGTACCGGTCCGAGATGCGCCGACGTCTTGCGGCGACTGAGAATCTCGAACTACTTCAAGGCGAGGTGGCCGAGATCCTGTTCAAGGCTGGCGAAGCCACCGGCGTTGAGCTCGCCGATGGTTCGGTAGTTGAAGGCCGCGCGGTTGTCCTGACGACCGGGACTTTTCTGAATGGGCTTGTTCACGTTGGAAAGAAAACGTTCACTGCGGGGCGCGCCGGGGAACCGGCTTCCATCCGGCTTGCAGAGTGTATGCGGGGTATCGGGTTCGATACAGGTAGGTTGAAGACTGGCACACCTCCGCGTCTCGATGGCCGCACGATCGACTACAGCAAGTTTGAGCGACAGCCCGGCGATTCCGAACCCGTGCCGTTTTCGTTCAAGACCGAGAAGATCACGCGCCGTCAGGTGGAGTGCTTCATCGGGTACACCACCGAATCGGTGCACGATGTGATCAGGCGCAACCTGGACAAGTCTCCGCTCTACAGCGGAGACATAAAAGGCATTGGTCCTCGCTACTGTCCTTCGATCGAGGACAAGGTAGTCAAGTTCAGCGAGAAGCCCAGGCATCAGATCTTTCTGGAGCCGGAGGGCTACGACACGTACGAAGTCTACCCGAACGGCATTTCCACGAGCCTGGCCGAAGAGGTACAAATCGAGTTCGTTCGAGCCATACCTGGTCTCGCAAACGTAAAGGTATTGCGTCCCGGCTATGCTATCGAATATGACTTCGTGGATCCGCGCGAGCTGCATCCCACGCTGGAGACGAAGCGCGTGGGGGGGCTGTTCCACGCCGGCCAGATTAACGGCACTTCGGGTTACGAGGAGGCCGCGGGACAAGGAATCGTTGCGGGGATCAACGCGGCAATGACGGCGATCGGGCGAGAGCAAGTGGTGGTGGATCGAGCGAGCAGCTATATCGGAGTTATGCTCGACGATCTGGTGACAAAAGGGGCCGACGAGCCTTACCGGATGTTTACGTCGCGGGCCGAGATGAGACTATCGTTGCGTTACGACAATGCGGATCAACGATTGACACCTCTGGCGCGCCGTATCGGTTCGATTAGCGATGAAGAATTCTCGTCGTTTGAAGCGCGTCAAGCGAGAATACAGCGAGTAAAATCCACGCTGGCCACGGCCAAGGTCTGCGATCTGTCTGAGTCTACAATTATCGATCTGGAGTTGGAGGGCGCGCCCGAGACCTATCAGGGCAAGAAGCTCGACTATCTTGCGCGGCGTCCTGACTGCAGCTTTGAAAGACTGTCGTCTCTTGTCCGGTCCATGTTGGGTGAGACAGCCGATCTCCGTGAGATTTCTGTGGCGTTAAACGATATCCGATATTCCGGGTACCTCAAGGATCAGGAGCTTCTGGCGCGAAAGCGCGGTCACTATGAAGAGCTGGAAATTCCCGGCGATCTGGATTTCGAGAGGATATCGGGACTTTCAAACGAAGTTGTTCAGAAACTCGCCCGAGTGCGTCCGCGGACGATCGGGCAAGCGGCACGAATTCCGGGAGTCACTCCGGCTGCCGTTTCTATTCTGCTTGTCGAAACCTTGCGCGGCTGATCGCGAATCGATCGCAACCCGATGAAGCGGCGCGTAGCCCTGAAGGTAGTCTCAAACGGCAAATTCTTGAGCGCTGCTTTATATTCGCAGTGCCGCGTGACCGACGGCCGCTCGGTCTCATCGCTCAGTGGAACAATAGAAAATCGAATGACTGCTACAAGAGGAGCACATCGATGACTCATGCCTCGGTTTCCTGCGCGCGTCGAAAGAGCGTGACGTCCAGATTGGTTGCGTTTTTTATTGCCGCATCCTTATCGGCGCCGGCAATTGTTGCGGGCCAGCGCCCCCAGAAGCGTCCGCTGACTCACAATGACTACGACGGCTGGCGGTTGATTCAGGCTCAGACGCTTTCTTCTGACGGCAAATTTGTGGCTTATGCGCTGGCTCCTGAAGATGGCGACGGTGAGGTTGTTGTTAGAAATCTGGAAACCGGCAAGGAGTGGCGCGCACCCCGAGGTGCGATGCCAACTACGGTTCCGCAGATCAATCCGTTTTCCGAAACCCCCGGACCTCCGCCGCAACCAGGACGGGTGCAGTTCACCGCTGATTCGCGCTTTGTCGTCTATCAGACGATGCCAACCAAGAGCGAAACTGCGCGAGCTCGCAAGGAGAAAAAGAAAGCTGAAGAGATGCCGAAGAATGGACTGGGAATCCTCGACGTCGCAAGCGGGACCGTCAATAGAGTCGATCGAGTGAAGAGTTTCCAGGTGCCTGAGGAGGGCTCCGGCTACGTGGCGTACCTGCTGGAGCCAAAGGCGGAGGAAAAGAAACCGGAAGACAAGAAGGATGAGCAAAGGGCCGAGCAAAGGCCCGAGTCTGCGGCTTCGACATCTGCGAGTTCGGCTAAGAAGGAGAAGAAAAAGGAGTACGGAAGTGATTTGATATTGAAAGGCCTCAACGACGGCACCGAGCGCACCTTTGCAGACGTGACCGAATACTCGCTTTCAAAAGATGCGCGGACGCTGGCGTTCGCGGTAGCGTCTCGCAAGGACGATACAAACGGGTTGTATGTAGTCAATCCCGGCTCGGCCGATGCTCAGGTTGCGTTGCTTAAAGGAAAGGGGAAGTACACCAGGATAGCGTGGGACGAGAAGCAGAGAGAGCTGGCGTTTTTGAGCGACCGTGACGATTCGAGCTCGCCACAGCCGCGTCTCAAGGTTTACGGCTGGGATCGCAAATCCACGACGCCGATCGAGCTCGCGTCGATCGCCTCGCCTGGATTCCGAGATGGCTGGGTCATCAGTGACAAGGGGCCAATCACTTTTTCGCAGGACGGAGCGAGGGTTTTCTTTGGCACTGCGCCCGCTACGGAGCCTGAGAAGGAAGATGAAGACTCGTCGCCGGATGACAAGGTGATCGCAGATCTCTGGTCCTGGCAGGACGACTACATCCAGCCGATGCAGAAGGTGAGAGCCGAGATAGAGAAGAATCGAAGCTATCGTGCGTCGGTGGGCGTTGCCGACAAGAAGTTTGTTCAGTTGGCGGATCTGACGATGCCGGGGTTGACCGTTTCCAGCAACGGCAGCGCGGCGATCGGAACTGACGATCGCCCGTACAGAAGGATGGTGGGTTATGAGGACGACTCTAACGCTGCCGATCTATACCTGGTGAATGTCTCGGATGGCAGTCGCAGGCTCTTGAGGAAGCGTCAGCCGCAGCCGGCGACGATATCCCCGAGCGGTTCGTACATTCTGTTTTACGACGGCAAGGATTGGAGCACTATTTCCGCGGCCGACGGCAAGGTCGTGAATCTCACTTCGAAGCTGGGAGTGTCTTTTGCTCGAGAAGATCACGACAGTCCGAGCACAATACCGGCTTACGGTGTCGCCGGGTGGACGGCCGGGGACAAGGACGTATTGATTTATGATCGGTTCGACATCTGGCGGTTCGCGCCTGACGGGAGTCTCGCTAAGAATCTAACCAATGGTCTTGGCCGACAAGATAAGACTGCGTTGCGGTATGTACGTTTGGAACAGCAGGAGAAGTTTATCGATCCAGCGAAGCCTTTGCTTCTTCACGCTGAAAACGAGGTGACTCGCGATTCAGGATTCTACAGAGTGCGGCTTGATGGCGGTGCGCCCGACAAGCTGGTGATGGCTGCGAAATACTTTTCGACGCCGTCGAAGGCAAAAGGCGCCGAAGTCTTTTTGCTGACCGCATCCACATTCACCGAGTTTCCTGATTTGCTGGTGACTGGCCCGTCATTCAACGAACTGAAGAAGATCAGCGACGCGAATCCACAGAAAGCAGAGTTGCTTTGGGGAACGGCAGAGCTGATGCGTTACAAGAACACCGACGGAGTCGAACTGTCAGCGATGCTGATCAAGCCTGAGGGTTTTGATCCCGCGCGGAAGTATCCTCTGATGGTGTACATCTACGAGAAGCTCTCTGAGGGCGTGAATCGTTTTGTGGACCCGCGGCCGAGTCATTCGATTAACGCGTCGTACTACGCGAGCAACGGATACCTGGTGCTGATGCCGGACATCGTGTACACGATCGGGTATCCCGGTCAAAGCGCGCTTAAATGCGTCCTTCCGGCGATTCAGTCAGTAGTCGACCGCGGCTTCGTGGATGAGAAGGCAATAGGGATTCAGGGTCACAGTTGGGGCGGCTATCAGATCGCCTACATGATCACGCAGACAAATCGATTTCGAGCAGCGGCGGCGGGTGCGCCGGTTGCAAACATGACGTCCGCCTACAGTGGGATCAGATGGGGAACCGGTTTGCCGCGCCAATTCCAATACGAGCACCAGCAGAGCCGGATCGGCGGAACGCTTTGGGAGAAGCCGACGCTGTTTCTCGAAAACTCCGCGGTCTTCCGCGCTGACAGAGTGCAGACACCGTTGTTGATGATCCACAACGACAACGACGATGCTGTGCCGTGGTATCAGGGCATCGAGTACTTCCTCGCGCTCAGACGACTGGGCAAGGAGGTCTACATGTTCAACTACAACGGCGAGCCGCACGGCTTGAGAAGACGGGCAAATCAAAAAGACTATACGATGCGTTTGCAGCAATTCTTCGATCACTTCTTAAAGGGCGCGCCCGCGCCCGAATGGATGGTTAAGGGGATACCGTACCTCGATCGAGAGCGCGAGAAGGAGAAAAACCGAACCGTAGTCGACGCAAAGGAAAAAGCACAGCGTTTACATACGGAGTCAAATAGATAACGTGGTGAAATCCCAACGCGCTTGGACCTGCCATCGCGGAGGACAGCGCTCCGTTTACTTGCACAGATGCGTGCGGCAAGCATTTGGGATTAATCTGTCCGCACATCTCGGCGTAGCCCGATGCGCTTGAGCTCCAAAAATCAACCGAGCCCTAACTTTTCATGTCCTCAATGAATCAGTAGAGGAAGATGAGCAGATCCGCGGCTCGAGTGATAATTGAGATTCATAGAAGGATCGAGGCTGTTGACAGCCTTCTCGTTCACTTCTGAGCATTAGTCGAGGAGAGACAAACGGTATAGACGATGACTGACGTAATCGAGGTTCGGGATCTTCAAAAGATCTTCAAGGCCAAGCGGAAATCAAAAACCGTGGATGTCCGGGCAGTAGAAGGAATTTCGTTCGCTGTGCCGCGCGGCGAGTTCTTTGGGTTGCTTGGACCAAACGGCGCAGGCAAGACCACTACGATTGGAATTCTCACGACGAGAGTCATGCCAACCGGGGGTGCGGCGCTGGTGGACGGAATCGACGTCGCTCGTCATCCGGTGGAAGTCAAGCGAAGAATCGGTGTAGTGCCTCAGGTCAACAATCTTGACCGCAGTCTCACCGGGCGCGAGTGCCTGCTCTTTCATGCCGAATACTTCGGAATACCGAGGCGAGTTCGCGAGCAAAGAGCGGACGAGCTGCTCGAACGATTTCAGCTCGCGGATCGCGCTAACGAGAAACCTACAAGTTACTCGGGCGGGATGGCTCAACGTTTGAAGATCGCGCGGGCGCTGATGCACGATCCAGCGATCCTTTTCCTCGACGAGCCGACGACTGGACTCGACCCGCAGTCTCGTCGCGGGATGTGGGATTTGCTTTTGGAGCTGCACCGGAAGGGGCAGACGATCTTCTTGACCACGCATTATATGGAAGAGGCCGATCAGTTGTGTCAGCGGCTCGCCATCATGGATCACGGCAAGCTGCTCGAGATCAACACACCCTCCGAGCTCAAAAAGAGCGTGCCTGGGGGATACGTCATCGAGCTTCAGGTTCAGAGCAAGGATGGCGAAGTTAGCCCGCTGGCTGGCGACCTGAAGACGCTCACTGGCGTCGCCGAGGTTAGCACGAAAGACGACGTGATCAGGTTATACGCAAACACCGCGGAGGGACTGCTTGCGAACGCGATGCGGCTTGCGGGCGAACGGGAGGTTATGGTGATCAACGCGCACGTCTCGGAGCCAAGTCTGGAGAATCTGTTTTTGCACCTGACTGGACGAAGCCTTCGCGAATAGCGAACTGCATCTGACCGCGGTTCCGGTTGACAGATCAGTTGGACGAATCGATGAAGTGAATCGATTTTTGGAGGTTGAATGAGCGCTACAATGGCGGCCCTGTTGCACCGCGACCTTCGGGTTGCGCAGCGGGAATTGAAGTACTTCTTTTTGCGCGTGGGAATGCAGCCGCTCCTCTTCACTTTTATATTTGGATACGTGATGCCCCGGCAGGGCATCGTGCAGAGCGGATATGGGAATCTTCTTCTACCCGGCATTTTGGCATTGAGCATTACATTGTCCGGGATGCAGGCAGTGGCGTTGCCGCTGGTGGTGGACTTTGGCTGGACGAAGGAAATTGAAGACCGGCTGCTCGCTCCCATCAGCATAAGAGGGGTGGCGGTCGAGAAGATTATAGTTGGGATCATTCAGGCGATAATCGCGGGCCTTTTTGTTTTGCCGCTGGCTTGGTTGATGATGGGATCCAGCCTGAATTTGCAACCGGGCAACGCGCTGCTGCTTATAGCGATCACGTTGTTGAGCAGTTGGTTGTTTGCCGCGTTGGGAATGGTGATGGGCACGATGGCGCAGCCGCAGCAGATAGGGTTGATCTTCAATGTACTGCTTGGGCCGATGATATTTTTTGGCTGTGCTTACTATCCGTGGGCGGCATTGAAAGTGATTCCTTGGTTTCAAGCATTTGTTCTGATAAACCCTCTCGTATATGCGAGCGAAGGTTTCAGGTCTGCATTGACGCCGCAACTTCCGCACATGCCGATGTGGCTGATCTTTGGTGGACTGATCGGCTACTGCACGCTTTGGACCTACCTCGGCTTACGCTTGTTTCAGCGCCGAGCGCTGGACTGAAACTTCAGTTCTGAGTTCTGAGTCCTGAGTTATGGGTGGGTAAGCAGGTCTTTGGCTTCTAGTTTCCGACCAGAAACCAGAAACCGGAACCAGAAATCAACTCAGAACTCAGGACTCAGAACTCAGAACTCATTTGATGCTTTCCTCAATTACGCGCTTACCTCGTATGCAAATCATTCACGGTCGGCAGTGAGGGTTTTGGAAAAAGTTACACAGTTGCGAGGGTGCGCCCAGGCAGGCCGTTGTCGTTCAAGTCCCTGATAGCCGGAACAATAGCCCTTCTGGGCCGTGATGCGGATCCCAGTTGCACGAGGATTGCGAAGGAGCAGCAAGGATGCAGAGCTTTCAGGGCACAATGCAATTAATCTTGATCAAGAAACTTATGCGTCGCACGGGCGCAGACAGCGCGCTGGGCCGGGTTTGCTCGTCGCGTTCCCCCCGCCCCTGTGCAGCATTTTTGCGATCTGCCCGAAGCACATCCGAATCCAAACTGTGCGAACCAATATCAGCCGGGTTTTTGGCTGAGTGGAGGAACCTATGAGTAAAGTTTGTTTTAGAGCCCTCGTAGTTTTAATGAGCTTGTTGCTGGCGGGCGTTTCAATGGCCCAATCCGGCTCTTCTTCTTCTCAGAAACAGAGTTCGACCATGCAGAGCGGGAGTTCGCGTCAAACTACCACCGCGAATACACCCGCCCCATTGCCGAGGACGCAGGTAGCCTCGGGCATGAAGATGAAGGTGAAGGGCGTGGTCGTGCGGCGCGATGGAGACGACCTGATCATGCGCGATCAAGGCAACTCCGAAATGATCGTGCGCTTGCAGGGATCGACCAAGATCGAAGAGAAGAAGGGCAATCCGTTTCGTGGAGCGCATAAGTATACCCCGTCGTCAGTGACGCGCGGACTCTACCTCGAAGTCGAAGGAAGAGGTGATGCATCCGGCGCGCTGCTGGCAGACAAGATCAGAGTCTCTGATAACGATCTGAAGGTGGCTCAAACGATCGATTCTCAGGTGGTGCCGATCGAGCAGAGAATGGGCTCAGACGAAGATCGAATCACTCGAACCGAACAGAACGCCGAGCGTCTTTCGGGTCAAGTTGAGGAGCTGGGCCAGGTAGCAAACCTTGCAAAGGGCGGCGCTAAAGCAGCGCAGGAAACTGCCGACGCCGCAGTTCAGGGCGTGAGCAGGACCAATGACCGCATCACCTCGCTCGATGACTTCGAAGTGCAGAAGAGCACCACAATTCATTTCCGGGTTGGCAGTGCGATTTTGTCGCCAGAATCCAAGACCGAGCTCGACGAGATCGCAACCCAGGCCAAGACCCAGAAGGGATACGCGATCGAAGTTCGCGGCTTTGCATCTTCGGACGGATCCGAAGGACTGAATCGCGCGTTGAGCCAGAGGCGCTCGGAAGCGGTTGTTCGCTATCTCGCCGAGAAGCATGACATTCCGCTGCGACGGATCATCCTGCCATTCGGCTACGGCGAAGCAATGCCAGTCGCGGATAACACAACGCGTAACGGCCGCCAGGAGAACCGCCGCTGCGAAGTCAAGATTCTGGTGAGCCGCGGATTGACCAATCCGGTCACCGTGGATCGTTCGGTTTCATCCAGCAGCAGCAGCTCGAGCCGCCAGTAACAAGACGGTGAGAGCAGTTTCTTAATAGAGAGGCGTGATCACGTTTCAGACGAGCCCGGGCTGTCAGTATTCGCATATGAGTGGCGAATGCGGCTCATTTGAATCGATGGCCACGCCTCGACTCTTATTTGTTCACTGGATTCTTGTGGAAGGACTGCGCGAGAATTGAAAGGTGACAGGAAGGATCCATCGCAGCGAATCTGACTGTCAGGTGGCGAGCTTCGAAGCCTGACCGGGCAGATAGGGTGGCCTTCAAAAAAAAAGAAAGCCGCAGTAGCGGCGAAAGCGGGTCCAACATGTCCTTAACGTGCCTCAAGAAGCTGATGTCTCCGTTGGCGAGTATCGTACTCCTTGCGGCGTTCGGGTTCAGCCGGCCAATTCAAGAACAGTCCTCCACCCCGACACGACCTGCTCGAGGCTCGGAACAGAAACAGGAGGATGTCATTCGCCTGAGGTCACGATTGGTAGTCGTGCCGATTTCTGCGTCTGACGCTTCGGGCAGGCCGGTTAGGGACCTGACCCTCGGGGATTTCCAAGTAGAAGAGGAAGGCAAGGCACAGCAGATTGTGAGTCTCGGAGAACCCGGTAAGACTCCTGTCGAGATTGCCCTTCTCTTCGACATCTCGGGAAGCACAAACGCGCAGTTCTCGTTCGAGCAAAGAGCTGCCGCCGAGTTTGTCAAAGATGTGCTGAAACCCAACGATACTCTGACAGTGTTCTCCATCGGCTGCGTGCCAAAGCTCGTACAGGCGAGGACTACCAATCCTCAGGATGGAATCAACGGGATAAATTCGCTGAGCCCATCAAAGGATCCAACGGCTTTTTTTGATGCGGTAGTCGACGGCGCGACGTACCTTGGCAAACACGCGGAAGTTGGCGGACGGCGAGTAGTCCTCGTGATCTCGGATGGCGAAGAGAACTTCAGTGAGCGTTCGACCCTGAAGGATGCGTTGGAGTATCTGCTCAAGAACGATTGCCTGTTCTACGCAATAAATCCCACTGGCGCCGCGATTACTCTGAACAGGGTCAGCCTCAAGGGACAAAGCTTCATGGATGCGATGTCCGCGCAGACGGGCGGCAAAGCTTTTTTGCCTGAGAGGATCGAGGACCTGAGCGGCGTGTTTAAGCAGGTGGCGGAGGAGCTGCAGGCACAATACCTTTTTGGCTACTACTCCACAGACGTGACTCCGGACGGGGGTTTCAGGCGAATAACGGTTAAGACTCCCAAGCGGCCGGAACTACGGCTGCGCGCCCGTCAGGGTTATTACGCGCCCAAGTCTTGAAAAGAAGTAGGCAGTAAGCAGTTTCGGGTTCCCGGTTCCTGGTTTGGAGCCAAAAAACCGAAACTGCCTGCTGCCTACTGCCTACCTTCTCCCGCCTACTCTCCTCAGAACTTAATCTGATAGACTTACCTCTGCGTCGTACGCTGCCAGCAGTTCTTCAGAACAAACAATCGTTGGAGAATACTCGTGAAGCGAATTTTTAATGCCACTATTGCTGCGGCTCTGCTCTCAGCTTCCATTGCGGTCGCCAGTCAGCCGCAGCCAGCACCCCGAATCCTGGCAGCTTCGGCCGCCAGCATCAAACCCCCGAAGGAGCCCGCAATCGACCGATTTCTCCGGTACGTCAAAATCGATACTCAATCCAAAGAAGACGCCGACACCGTTCCCAGCACAAAGAAACAGCTCGATCTGGCACACCTCCTCGCGAAGGAGCTGAAAGAGCTCGGCGCGGAGAACGTCAGGGTTAGCGAATACGGGATCGTATATGCCCTTGTGCCAGGCAACCTTCCCGCCGGATCAAAGACGCCCGTGTTGGGCCTGATCTCGCACATGGATACCTCGCCGGAGGTGTCGGGAGCCAACGTCAACCCCGTCATTCACAAGAACTATCAAGGCGGAGATATCACACTGCCCAAGGATTCGACTCAGGTCATCACGGTCGCGAAAAATCCAGACCTGAAAGATCTCATCGGAGACGACATTATTACCGCCGATGGCACGACCCTTCTCGGCTCAGACGACAAAGCCGGGTGCGCGGAGATTATGACGATGATCGACGTCCTCAAGCAGAACCCGGACATCAAACACGGCTCGATCGCAATCGCGTTTACTCCCGACGAAGAAGTAGGAGGCGGTATCGAGAAGTTTGACGTCAAAGGCTTCGGGGCTCAATTCGCTTACACGGTGGATGGCGGAGCGCTCGGCGAAATAAGCAACGAAACCTGGAGCGCGAGGACCGCCACGGTTACTTTCCAGGGTAAGAACACCCACCCGGGGACGGCAAAGGGCGTAATGATAAATTCGCTCTTTGCAATAGCGGACTTCGTTGCGCGACTCCCGCACGACATGCTGCCCGAAACCACTGAAGGTCGTGTTGGTTTTGTGCATCCTTACTCCGGTTCGTTGTCGGTCGAAGAGTCGAGCCTGAAAACTCTTCTAAGAGACTTTGAGCTGGATGGCCTCAATGCCAAAGAAGAGCTCCTGCGAGGTATCGCGCAGCAAACGGAACAGAAGTTTCCTGATGTAAAGATCAAGGTCGATGTAAAAGAAAACTACAAGAACATGAAGGAAGTGCTGAAGGATTATCCCCAGCTCACCGAATTCGCTCTGGAAGCCACTCGCAGGGCAGGGGTGAAGCCTTTCGTGAATGCGATCAGGGGAGGGACCGACGGCGCGAACCTGACTTTTCGCGGATTGCCGTGTCCTGACCTGTTCACTGGAGGACACAATTTTCACGGCAAACTCGAATTCAACTCTCGTCGCGGGCTCGAGAAGACGACTGACATGCTGGTCAATCTGGTCCAGCTCTTTGCCGAAAAGCCGATCAACTAAAAACAATGACGGAGGAGAAGATGACAAAGTCGCTCATGGTTGTAGTAGTTCTGCTTCTGGCGGTAAGTCTTGTTTCCGCTCAGGAGCCCGCAACCCAACATTCGCATATGGAATCGATGTCGTTTGCCCCTTTGGGTCAGGATTGGGCGAAGGCGCGAGTAGACAAATCCCCACGACATCAGGAGTGGGTGAAGGTCAAGAACGGGGGGCGGGAAGTCAATTCGTTCTTGGTGTACCCGGAAGTGAAGAACAAGGCGCTGGCAGTGGTCGTGATACACGAGATCTTCGGGATGACCGATTGGGTGCGCGGTGTGGCCGATCAGTTAGCCGAGGCCGGATACATAGCGATCGCTCCCGACTTGCTGTCCGGTATGGGCCCCGAAGGCGGCGGCTCCAGCTCCTTCACTGACCGAAGCGGCGTCGGACAGACTATCCAGAAGCTTCCACCCGATCAGATCACTACCGATCTGAACGCTGTCGCCGACTATGTATCGAAGTTGCCGGCCTGCAACGGAAAAGTCGCAGTAGCTGGATTCTGCTGGGGTGGCGGACAAACCTTTCGCTTCGCGACGAACCGTGAGAAGCTGGCCGCCGCTTTTGTTTTTTACGGAACCGGACCCGATTCAAAAGACGCGATCACCCGGATTAAGTGTCCGGTCTACGGTTTCTATGGTGGCAACGACGCGCGGGTCAACGCCACAATACCCAAGAGTCAGGAATTGATGAAAGAGTCTGGGAAAAACTATGAGCCGGTGACATACGAAGGGGCTGGTCACGGCTTCATGCGCGCTGGTGAAGATCCTTCAAATACGAATGACGCGAACAAGAAAGCTCACGACGAAGGATGGGCTCGATGGAAGTCTGCACTGAAGAAACTGTGATCGTATTCAGCAACCGTTGAGGTGAAGAGTTGAAGTGCCCTGCTTGCGCTGCTCGACGGTGACGTTGCGAAGCAAGCAGGACTCGGTCGTCGAAGAGTCGGCATCGCGTGGTCGAAGCTACGTCTTTGAGTCGCGGGTTCCTGGAGGAAAAAATAAGCGGCCGAAGACCGAATAGGTCCTTCGGCCGCTAAAGAGCGCAACCTAACGTTTCGATCAACCTCGAACCATGCATGCAACTCAACAACGGAGACTAGAGTCCGGACTTAGGTAATCACTCGTCTTCCGGATATCAACTGGAATAAGAGGACTACAACAGCCAGAACAAGTAATAAGTGAATGAACCCTCCGAATGTGTAGCTGCTAACCAATCCGAGCAACCACAGAATTAACAAGATTACGAAAATCGTCCAGAGCATTTAATTCCTCCTTCTGCGCCAGCAAACCTGTCGGCCCCACTCTCGCGGTCAGTTCCCTTCATCTTCCTCCCGATCTGGTTCCTCGAGGCTTGCCGGTAGGCCTTGCGCGGGTAGACTTCGAGCGATCGCTCTAATCATCAGCTCTAGCACCCCGCAGCCCAGCGCGACGCCTAACAAGGTCGTCAGCATCCCTGAAACCGCCAGTGGTATCATCTCTGTTCCCTCGTCTATTGACCGAGCAACCACCATTCCAAGCTCGTCTGCGAGTCATTAGTCACGTCGATAATTCTTATTACTTCGGGGCACCACACGCACCACTTAGGATGGTTCATTACTCACGAAAGGGCGGTGACTCGCGTTCCGTCCCCAGTGCATTCCTCACATACGCACTTACAGGCTGGTGTACGACATTCGATACGAGGACACAGGGGCAAGCGTTCGGCCTGAAAACCCTCGCCTGATCGGGAATCCCCCTAAGTCGCGGATTACCGTGCGGTCGGCCGTCTTCGTCGGGTTGGTACGGCTGTTGCCGGGCTAACCTGAAACGCGTTATGTGTCGGAATCCAGGAAGGGACGAATGAGTGAGCACGTCTAGCGAGAGCGCTGACGCAAAAGTGTTAGCTTGCGCGTGGCGTAGCTCATGAGCAGTTGTCCGAGTCCAATTAATCAAGGGGAATTAGCATGCAAAACGATAACGTCATTGATTGTCTCCACGACTTGATTGAAGCGTGCCGTGACGGGCAGAACGGGTTTAACGAAGCAGCGGAGAATGTAAAGGGGTCTGATCTGAAGACTCTGTTCAGGGACGTCAGTCTTCAGCGCGCACAGTTTGCCGCTGAGCTTCAGCGAGAGGTTCGCGCTCTCGGCGGTAATCCCGAAGAGAAAGGATCGGCCGTAGGGCTGGCACATCGCGTGTGGATCGACATCAAAGGCACACTGACAGGCAAAGACGATAAGAACATTCTGAGCGAAGCGGAGCGTGGTGAGGATTCCGCCATCAAGTCTTACGAGAATGCTCTCGGCCAGCCTCTTCCCACGAAGGTGAGAGCGATTGTGGAAAGACAGTACAGCCAGGTCAAGGCCGTACACGATCGCGTCAAGATGATGCGTGACGCCCGTACGGCGGGAGCCGGACGCAGATAGAGCTACGGAGTGTAGCTGCGGAGGTTGTGATTGACGCAGGTGAAGTTATGACAATTCAGGGTGTGCTTCAATGGACCTGGCTGGGCGCGCGACGTACGCAAGTGTCCTCGGTCTCGGTCAGAGTTCCTAGTCGAGTGACCACATCTGACGAGCAGCGATGGGCGGCGGGGTTCGTCAAGCCCGACGGTACTCCGGTACGTCTATTCCGCAAAGTCGGTAGTAGGCAGTATGCAGTACGCAGTAGGCAGTAGGAATGCAGTAGGCAGTAGGCAGTACACGATCCAGGCAGCAGACACCTTCAACCCGAGCTGACCTGCGAGTCGATCCTTTCCGATGAGCAAGCGAACTGCCTACTGCTTACTGACTACTTACTCCCATGATGCTTGAAGTACTGGACCGCACGCTCATGCTTTAGTGCCTCCTCTCGCGTGTCGAAGGTTCCGAGATTACGACGTTTGCCCGTTTGCGGATTTTTCTTTTGCGAATAGAGGCGGTACTTGCCTGATTTCAGTTTTCTAATCATCAGAGTTTCTCGATCGGTTCTCGGCGTGCAACGAACATGGCCCACCGATCGGAGGCCGGAAACTGCTACAAACATTGTCCTCCTACGGAGAGACTATGCCAGATTGAATTGTCACTTCTCGTATTCGAGCGTTGTGCTTCTCGAAAGGAAAAGGACTCGGATTCCTATCATTCTTAGCTCGCCTCTTGATGAAACCCGTTGAAAGTGTCCTTATCGAAGACAAAGGAGCAGACAGGTTTTAGTTGGCCGCGCAACGTTGTAAAAGTGGTGTTTTGAAAGCGCACAATAGTCTTCGTACTAGATGGGTGCGGCGACCAAGGCCCGTAGCAATGGAGACTTGATCCGTACTTTCTCTTTTCACCAACAGCGGATATGCTGACAGGGTTCTGTGCAGTAAAATGGACAGCGTAGGAGAACGATTATGTCGCGTGATTCACGGCCGCCCTCGGTGATTTGGCCGTCCGGTCGGGATGCTTACGGCCACCAATGGGTTGAGGGTCGTGTCATGGCAGTCGTTGTGCGCGCATTCTCGCCAAGGAGTCGGTTGTTGTTGGTCAGGGGCGCGATGCTGGCCCTTCTTTGTTTGATCACGCTGGTGGAGCCGGCAGCTTCCGAGCACCGCGCCGCTTCGCGCCAAGAAAAGATTTCGGCCGCTGAGTTCGCCCGGATGGTCCGAGATTTTTCTGAGGATGGCGGCTACTTTCGCTCGGACAATTTCACTTCAAACGAGACGTCGTACCTGCACGTCGTCAGCAAGTTGAGACAACTCGCGCCTGCAGGAGGCGCGTATGTCGGAGTCGGTCCCGAGCAGAACTTCACGTACATCGCCAAGATTCGTCCGCGCGTAGCATTCATAGTGGACATCCGCCGGCAAGCGATCATCCAGCATTTGATGTTCAAGGCCATCTTTCAGGTTTCCACGAGTCGAGCGCAGTATCTGTCCCTGCTGCTGAGCAGGCCAATACCCAGAGGCAAAATCCCGGCGCCCGGCGCACCCATCGCCGATATAGTCGGGTTGATCAACAAGCTTTCTCCGGACGATCACGCATACGCTAGAAACCTCGCGCGGATCCGCCGAATTATTCAGCACGATTTTCAAGTTGATCTCTCGAGCTCTGATCAAGCCAGCCTCGAGTATGTCTACAGAAGTTTCAGGCTCGAAGGTCTGGACATCGCATACAGGGTAGAAGGCATGCGTGGCGGCGGCTGGTTCCCCACCCTTAAGGAGCTGATCCTTCAGCCGGACCAGAACGGCAAGTTGGGAAACTTTCTCGCAAGCAAGGAAGACTACGACTACGTCCGCGATATGCATCGACGAAACATGATCATCCCGGTGGTGGGTGACTTCGGAGGGAAGAAGGTCTTTGGGTCGATAGGTGATTATCTTAGAAGTCGAGGTCTCGTAGTCAGTGCGTTTTATACCTCTAATGTAGAGCAGTATCTGTTTCAGGGTGGATCGTTTCCCGCATTCGTAGAGAATGTCCGTAAGCTTCCGACAAACGACAAGAGCCTTTTCATCCGCGCGGTTCCTAATCAGCGGTTCATTCATCCGGCACGGGTGCCCGGCCACATGATCACGCAACTGCTTCAGCAGATCGCTGTCTTCCTGTCTGATTTCGATCAAGGGCTGTACCAGACTTACGGCGACATGGTTACAAGCCACTACATCGCGGGCGAGATGACCTCGCAGTAGTAAGCAACAAGACTTTGAGGAGGCAGGATGACCAGAGCAACGGTTGTGACACTCATGGCGTGCTCGTTGATGGTTGCCGCCGTGCAACCCCACCCCGGATTCGTTGCCAGAGCGGCCAGCGTTGAGAAGTCGGAAGCGCGCGCCGAATCGCTCTACAAAGCGGAAGACGACTTTCAACTTGTGAAGGTCGCCGAAGGAGTTTACGCGGCAATAGCTAAAACCGGAGGACTGGCGTCGGGCAACGCCGGGTTTGTGATCGGCGACGGCGGTGTGCTGGTGGTGGACACGTTCTTGACTCCGGTGGCTCTCGAAGAACTGCTGGTTGAAATTGGAAAACTTACCACGCAGCCGGTCAGGTATGGGTTGAACACTCACTATCATCTTGATCACACCGGCGGAAATCAGGTCCTCGAGCGCCAGCGGGTTCCGATAATCGCGCACGACAACGTCGCGCTATGGGAAGAATCGAAGAACCGTCGCTTTCTGCCTCCCCGCGAAGACCTGGAAAAGCGACGTGACGACGCCGCGGCGCAACTCAAGGCTACGCCTGACGAGCAGAAAGATAAGCGAGCGCAACTCGAGCGCCAGATCGCACGGTTCGATGTGATGCTCTCGATAAAGTTGACGCCTCCAAACGTAACGTTCAGCACCGGGAGGTTGCATTTGCATCTCGGTTCTCGCGAGGTCGTGCTGTTTACGCTTCCGGGTCACACCGGCGGGGATACGCTAGCTTACGTTCCCGATGCCAACGTCGTTTTCATGGGAGACATGGGCTGGTCGAAGACGCTGCCGAACCTGGTGGACGCGACAGTCAACGACTGGATTCCGTCACTGGACAAGGTGCTGAGCGACTACGGCACGGCGAAATTTGTTCCGGGTCACGGTGAAGTGGCGGGCGCTGCGGATATGCGTGACTTCAGGGATTACCTGGATGACCTTAGAACGCGAGTTAAGCAGGGCATTGCTCAAGGGCTCACTGCGGATCAGGCAAAGCAGCAACTCAAGCTGCCCGACAAGTATAAGAGTTTCGCCTTTCAGAATTTTGCCCAGCCAAACGTCGATGACATGTACAAAGAACTCAACGGCACCAAGCAGACCAAGTGAAGTCTTGCAGGAACCCAAAAGCGAGTTGTGCGACCCGCGAATCAGGCGTTAGATTCGCGGGTCGCGGCTTTATGACTGGATGATCGCTACGAGTAATAACGCGAAGCTAGCCTCGCGACGCCGAGATGCCGCGATTGACGAGTATCTTCACTTCGACTCGTCGATTCTGGCGCCTGCCCTCGGCGGTGCCGTTGTCAGCCGCCGGCCGGAGTTGTCCGTATCCGAACGGCGTCACCATTCTCCGAAGCGGGATGTCATGGTTTTCCTGCAGATATCTGACCACGGCATCGGCGCGTTGCTGGCTTAACACGCGGTTGCGTTCCACGTTCCCCGTAGAATCCGCGTAACCAGAGATTTCTATGACGTAGCCTTTAATGCTCGACGCCTTCGAAGCGAGCTCGTCCAGTGCGCGGCGATCGTCAGGGGAAATCACGTAGCTGTTGGTCCTGAAGTACACGTTTGCCGAACCCTGAACCTCGTAATCGTCCAGAGACGAAATGCGATCGTGGGCTCTGCCAGCCTCTTCTCGCGCAGCCCGAGAGACTTCACCCAATTCGTCGACCTGGCCTGACAGCCGCTTATTCGCCTCTTCGACCGGGGTGACGCGGGTATCTACAAGCTTCGCGAACTTCAGATCAGATTTGTCAAAGCGAACTTTGTCCGCGACAAGCTGTCCATCGCGGTTGCCCATCCCTTCTACCTCGACGGGAAGCCCTCGCAACAGACTGGTGACGTCGTAGTTAGTACCCGTGCGGAAGAATCCGCCCTTCGACTTGACGCTTGTTCGATCAGTCAGCAACACGATCGTCTCCATGTTCTGGTCGTCACGAACAGTGAAGGTGTCAGGATCGCGTCTCACGATGCTTCCTTTCACCTTCGCTTTCTGGCCGGAGGCCAGCATACGAGTGTTCGCAGCAACACCAGTATCTTCTGAATCTTTTGCTTTGTTAGGCGTTTGAACTCCGGGCCTACTGTCATGTTGGTCCTTTAGGTCCTGTGCAACAACAACGGGCACGGTCGACAAAAGAAACACCAGCACAAGTCTCGAGAGACGCGATGTTGCTGATATATGATATTTCATTAGAAACACCCTCCTTGGGAGCATACGCAGAGAAGCTGCAAGGCTCTTGCCTTCGACTCGCGCCGCCGACAGCAGGGTCAGCCTCCAGCGTTGATTCACTGTGTCAAACCGGCGCCGACTCTTCGCGCGCCAGCATTCTTCGAATTCTTATCCAGTCGGATGTGAGGAGGGTCCGGACCGAATACTTCGTCCAAGTCTCTCGCGATAGCGAGAGGATGCGGATATTCGGGGCAGACTGAAATCTTAGTCCAAAGTCGACCCTTTTCGCCACGGCACACGGCGTCTGGGCGAGGGCTCGCTTGGGTTGTTCTGGCATGCTTCAAATCTCACGGAAATTGCGCGCACCGAATTATGGGTCGCCGCGCGTCAAACATCCTTAGTCCCATCGACTCTAACAGAAACTCAACAGAGACATCACACCACAACTTCCTACAGGACGACCCGAAAAAGTGCAGCAAATCTGAGACCCCGAGTCCATTCAATGCTCACTTGCTCAACATCCTTGAGGGCTGGAAAGATGAAAGAAATCGATCCAGCCAGCCCTTCTAAATGCCGCGTAAGCGAGGTTGCCGGCGTCAGGCCAACGAAATTACTAGTCACCTCGGGGCCCGAATTTGCTCCGCTGGCGTATCGGTTGGCACATTGATTGCGCAACATACACTAAGAGCGTGTAGCAGCGTACGAGCGGCGTACGGGTTTGGGTTTGGCAGGCGAGGTCTCGAATGCAGCTAATCGAATCGGACAGTGCAATGTTCCATGCGATGCTCGCCGACGCATTGGATGCGCTCGATGCGAGCGACGCGAAATACGTATTGATCGGCGGCGTTGCCGCCACTGCGCTGGGCGGTCACCGGTTCACTCACGATATCGATATATTTGTTAAGCCGGAGGACGCGGATCGCGTGCTTGAAGCGCTAGGAGGTGCTGGGTTCAGCATCGAACGAACAGATCCAAACTGGCTCTACAAGGCGTTCAAGAACAATGTGATGGTAGACGTCATCTTCAAGTCGAGCGGCCCGATTTTCCTCGACGACGAAATGATTGAACGATCCAGGGTCGTGGATTTCAAAGGCCGCCTGGTTCGAACGCTCGCGCCTGAGGATCTCTTGATAGTGAAGGCGCTCGTTCTGAACGAGCACAGTCTCAGCCTCGATGAACACTGTATGAGACACCTGAACGACATCTTGAGCATAATCAGAGTGAGCGAACTGGATTGGGACTACGTCGCGAGGCGTTCGAGGCTCGGGCCTCGGCGGGTGTTGAGCCTCCTGCTGTACGCGCAGTCGCTCGACCTGCTGGTTCCGAACGCGGTGATCAAGGAGATGGTCAGGACACTGGAGCTGTGCTAAGGAGCAGCATGGAGTCAAACGAACAGTACCTGATCGGGAAAGTGCAGAGGGCGCTTGCAACTGATCCTCGAGTGCATAAGCAGGACGTTACCGTGACGGTGTGCGGCAGCAGGATCCATATTAGCGGTCAGACTTCTACCAACGATCGGCGCCGGGCAATCGAGTTGGTCGTTTCTGAAACGGTGCCCGAGATGGAAGTCAGAAACGAGCTGACCGTCATCGAGATCGCTGGTCCGGCCCAACCGGAGATGATTCGTGATTAGAGTCGCCGCAATTGGAGATGTTCATTTCTCCGAAGACTCGAGGGGCAGGTTCACGGATTATTGGAGCCAGCTTCACAAAGCCGCTGACGTCTTCCTGATTGCGGGCGATCTCACTACGCACGGCACTACCGATCAAATCGATGCGTTACTCGAAGAAGTGCGAGGCGTCCGAGTACCGATCGTCGCCGTCTTAGGAAATCACGACTATCACGAAAACAAGGAGCGCGAGCTTCGGCTGAGACTCGAGCGGAACCGGGTCATCGTTCTCGAAGGTGAGAGCACCGTTTTGACAATGGGATCTTATCGGCTTGGCATTGCGGGCACCAAAGGTTTTGGCGGCGGATTTCCGGGAGCGTGTGCGAGCGAGTTTGGAGAGCCGGAGATGAAGGCGTTCATTCGGCACACCGAATGTCTTGCTGAGCGGCTCGCGTCGGAGCTTAAGAAGCTGAAGTGCGACTATCGGATCGCGCTGCTGCACTATTCACCAGTGTCTGACACGTTGCAGGGTGAGAGGCTCGAGATTTATCCGTTCTTGGGGAGTTACTTGCTGGCGGAGGCGGTGGACAGTGCGGGCGCGGATCTTGTGGTGCACGGGCATGCGCATCTTGGGAAGGAGAAAGGGCTCACGGCTGGAGGAGTTCCGGTTCGGAATGTGGCATTGCCGGTGTTAAAGCACGCTTATGCGGTCTACCACTTAGGCGTACGAGAGGCGGAAATCTCAGATTTCAAATCTGAAATCTGAAATCCTCACGCGGAGCGGGCCTTCACGCGCGGCGTAGCATCCAGCACCTCCCGGGCCTTCTGCGCAAGCGACGCGGGACTAAAAGGCTTTTGCACGTACCCCCAAGTCGGCTCGTCTTGACTCTCCTGCAGCGCAAGACCTTCAGCATACCCGCAAGTATACAGCAGCCCCATCTCCGGTCTCAGCGCAAGCAATCGACTCGTCACCTCACTCGCTCGGCTAGCAGGCGCGGGATCAGCCACCAGCAATTCAATCGGTGCGGGATGTGTCTGACAAAGCTGGAGCGCCTCCATTTCATTTCGCGCTTCAAGCACCGCGTACCCGCTCATCACCAGAATCTGTCGCGCGAGTCCCCGTACAGCCTCGTCCGGCTGCAGCAACAGGACCGTCTCGCTACCTCGTGGCAAATCCGATTCTTCAGCGATAGCGACAGTCTCACTCATCGCGTCCGAGAGGGGAAAGAAAACTCTGACTGCAGTCCCGACTCCTTGCTCGCTGCGAATGTCAATGTGACCTCCGCTCTGTTTAATGATGCCATAAGCCATGGACATCCCCAGCCCCTTGCCCGACCCGCTCTCCCGAGTTGTGAAGAAAGGCTCGAACACATGGGTCTGCGTCTCGGCGTCCATTCCGCGTCCCGAGTCTCGAATCTCCAACGTGACGAATCGTCCTGGCTCGAGTCCGCGGATTTGCGTTCTGGACTCGTTGCCGAGATCGACGCTCTTGGTCTCGATGGTCAGAGTCCCGCTGCTGGGCATCGCCTCGCGTGCGTTTATCGCGATTCCCAGAATGGCGTGCTCCAGCCACGCGCGATCGACCCTTATCCTGCCGAGGTCGGGATCGGCGACCCGCAGAACGGTTATGTGAGCGCCCACAAGCTCGCGTATTCGCGGATCCAACTCCGACAACAGCGAGTTCAGGTCAAGCACCCTGGGCCTGAGCACCTGCTTCTGACTGAAGGCGAGCAGCGACTCGGTGATTCGAGCCGCCTGTTCCGCTGCCTTTTGCACCTGGTGTGCGTCGGTCAACAAGCGGTCGCGCGTTTCGGTGACGCGCGCATGGACGGTAGGTTCTTCGTAGTGAGAAGACTCAAGCTGCCGAATAATCAGGCTGGAATAGCCGCTGATCGTAGTCAGCAGGTTGTCGAGGTCCCTTGAAATCACTCCCGCAAGAGACTCCGCCGCGTTCATTCGCTGTTCCTGAGCGTACGCTTGTCTGACCTGCTGCTCGGTTCGAATCCGATCGCTGATATCGCGGGCGGTGACCACGATGCCCGCAACCGCATCGTTGTCCTGCAGGTTCCGCGCGGTAGCTTCAAACGTACGCCACGTGCCGTCCGCGTGCTTCAGCCTGAGCCTAATCATTCCATCGGGATCAAATCTGCTGAACTTGTTAGTCGCCCTTGAAATGGCATCCAGGTCTTCAGGATGGAGCCATTCAATCGGCCGGCGGCCGGCGACATCTCGCAGCTTGTAACCCAGAAGCCGCCGCAACGAACCGTTTGCATAACGAACTCTGCCATCTCGCTCCAGCACAACCAGGAGATCCGCTGTATGCTCCACGAGCGTGTGAAACCACTCCTCGCTCTTTCGCAGCTCTTGTTCGACTTGTCTACGTTCGGTGACGTCTCTCGCGATGAGACCGGCAGCGGTTGGCCTTCCCTTCTTGTCCTGGATCGGACATACGGTCAGATGAACCGTGAGACTACTGCCGTCCTTGGCCACGCATCGTGTTTCGAGTTCTTCGGTCTGAGATCCTCGTTTGAGTCTGGAGAGCGCGGCGAGCAGCTCACTCTCATTCGGATCGGGGGATAGCATTGATACACTGAGTCCGGCAACTTCGTCGGCGTCTCGGCCGAACATGGCTTCCGCTCCTCGGTTCCAGCTTACAATTTTTCCGTCCAGTGCGGTTGTAATAACGGCGTCCGTAGATGTCTCGAATATGGTCGATAAGAGCGACATCGTTTGTTGCGCGCGGTGTCGCGGTCGGATAAAGAAGAAACCAAAGCCGCTCAAATCGACTCGGTCGGTGCGCCGCAGGGCTCCTCTCATAGCTTCAAACAGCGAGGCTCCAGCGGTTTGATCCGAAGTGGTGACGATTTCCCTGGTAGCGGTCACGATCTCGGTAGATTCCGGCTCGGGACGCGATGGTTTCTTGGTTTCTTCGGTCACTAAGTCAAGCTTTATCATAAATGCTCCGTCTTAACTGAATTTGGGGTTGGAGGGAAGCCAGAGGGCTCCCGGCACGGCAAGCTTTTTGCGCCGCGCTGCTAAGGTAGGAGTAGTGCGCGCAGGCGAATGTTGGCATTCGGTTGTGAGAAAGAGCCGGAGAACCACTCCGGCTCTAAACTCATGTTCGTAACTGGAGTTGCAGCTCCCTTAAGTACTACTCAGTTTTTCCTGGGCTGACCGTCACCGATTTGGCTTTGCAGCCCCCTGACGAGTCCTCACACTCGCACGTAACGGTGTCGCCGGCCTTTACATCAGCAAGAGAGATCGATTTTCCCCCCTTGGTTATCTTGGTTGATGGCGCAATGGTGAGATGAGTCTCCGCCCCGCTCGCATCCTTGATGACTAAGTCATTCTTTGCTGCATCGACGGATACTACTTCGCCGCTCTGAACCTTGCTCATCTTCTGAGAACCCTGCGGGTCTTTGGCTTCCTGCGTACGCGCAGAGGGACTTGCCAGTGCCAGCAGGGCCATCGAAGCTATGACGAGAACAGCCAAACTGTATTTCCTCATATCGCCTTTACTCCTTGTCGCAGAAAGTTTCGGTTTTCCTTGCGCAAGAGGTATGCCAGCCTGCTAAAGTCGGAAACCAGCGCGTAAAAGCTGCCCGGCTGTTCGAAAAAGGCGATTCTTAGGGCTTCCCCTAAGTAAAACTTTCAAGCAGGTCCGTAAATATTTCAGCGTTCTGTTAACTCTGGTGAGCGTTTTCAGTTTTGGACGCTGAACCACGGGAGGCGCTGTGCCTTTTGGGTTCTGAGTTCTGAGCGCTAACCGCGGACGGCCCTGGTTCCGGAAAAACCCTGCCTTTATTTACGCCTATCCTGTCCCGGAAGTCCAACTTTTTCGCGTTCGCGGGTGCAGGCCAGTGCGTACTTCATGTCGACCGGGAGATGTGCAAACATCAGGCTATCGAAACAGATTGCCGAAGTCAGGGGAAGCGCACTTATGACAGGCAGGTGCCCTACGCTCGCTCGTGGTCTTCTCATCACCGGTTTCATCCTCTTATCACAAGCCGCCGCACGAGCCGACGATTTCGGCATGATCGTCAGGAACGTCGAAAAACACTACGGCGCGAGGCAGAAGAAAATCCCGATGCTGGGGCTCGCCGGTTTTGCAGTGAGGCTGATTCACCCGGCAGGTGTGAAGAATTTCAAGCTGGCAGTGTTCGAAGAGCAGGATTTCGCACCCGGCGAACGTGACCGCGCTTTCGAGAAGACAGTGAGCGCTTCCATAAACTCGAAATGGAAACCGATGATGCAGGCGCGAGATAGAAGTTCGGGCAATCGCACTTATGTCTACACTCATCAGGCCGGCAAAGATTTCGAGATGCTGACTGTCACAATATCGAAAAGGCAGGCGATCGTAGCGCAAGCGAAGGTCGACCCTGTCGCCGTCAGCAAATTCATAAACAAACCCGAATTGCTCGGCATCTCCTTAGCGGGCGGCCGCTCGTCGGGAATACTCGACTCATCGATCCTCGGGTCGACCAGCAGCTCCAGCGGTGACTTCGGAGGCTTTGTCGGTGTCGACTGGCGAAGTTCGACTGAAGAGTTGAAGGCAGCGGGAATCGACGTCGATCCGGTCATCACAGTTCCCAAGTCCGAGCCAAAACTTACACGTCGTAGTGACACCGCCTCCGAATTCAACCCGGTTCCTGAGATTGGTCCATCTTCGTCCGAAAGCAAACTCGAGGCGGACGCGATTCACCTTGAAGCCAGACTCATCAACCTTAATGTAAAAGCTGTAGACCGCAGCGGAACGTCGATATCGACTCTTCAAAAATCCGACTTTCGAATCTTCGAAGATGGCGTCGAACAACAGATCTTCTATTTTGAGCCGGTCAACGCTCCGATGAATATCGTCCTGTTGCTTGATCTGAGCGGTAGCACCAGGGACAGCCGCAGATCGATGATAGAGACGGCGCAGAAATTTGTTGATGCTCTCGGTTCGGGAGATCGTGCCGCGATCGCCGCGTTTACCCGGAGGTATTACATTCTGTCCACCTTCACGAGCGACAAGCGGCGGTTGAAGGAATCGCTCGACAAAGTGAAGAAGATCGAGGGCGGGACCGCATTCTATGATGGGATGTGGCAAACACTCGACCTTCTGGGGACGCTCAAGGAGTCCCGTAAGGCAATCGTCGTGTTGACCGACGGAGTCGACAATTCACTGCTGGACGGCGACTACGAACCAACAAGGCATAGTTTCGAAGAATTGCTATCCCGAGTCTCCGAAGACGAAGTAACGATCTATCCCATCTACTTCAATCCCGAAGAAGCGAAGATCACCGAGACTCTGAAGGATCCGACTTTGACCGAGGGACGTCGCGAGCGCCTCGAGCGAAGACTATCGACAAACCTGTTGGCTCATCATCAGCTCGATCAGTTGGGTCAGGAAAGCGCGGGGATGGTGTTCCTGGCTCGCGACGAATCAGAGCTCGGCGATGTCTACGGGCGAGTAGCTGCCGAGCTCCGTTTGATGTACACGCTCGCCTATGCTCCGAAGAACACAGCCCACGATGGCAAATTCAGAAAGATCTCCGTTTCGGTCAATCGCGACGGCACGGTAGTCAGAACTCGTCGAGGCTACATATCGAAGTAGTTCTGAGTTCTGAGTGCGTTATGCAATCGCTGCAATTTGCCGCAGTGCTGACTCCGTCACTAACAACTCACACTCAGGAATCGGAACACAGAACTCGATTCTTCTTAGCTGCTTCGCTCCACACGCAGATTGTTCGTCACAGAAAAGACTCCGGAAACGCCGTTCGCAGCCATGTAGGCAAGCTGACTGTCCATCTTGTTGGCTACTACGCCTTCAAGCGTCACGTGCCCTCGGTTGACAATGATGTGGATAGACGGATTTGCCCCTAGTGCATATCGGTACAAGCCGTCTTGACGAAACACCGCCCGATACACCCTGCGTCGTATGGACGCATCCATCGGGGAAAGCGGAAGCACTTGAATCTGATTTATGACTCGGTCCACGCCTTCAATCCTGGCCACTCGATGCTCAGCGTCGGAACGCGTGCTTGGCCTGACCACCTGTCCGTACAACACGACTGTGTCGCCCTGCACCTTGAAGGCGAGATTATCGAACACACCGTAGTAAGGAAGAGTCACGAGCTGCTTCCGCACCCTCTCCGCCAGTCTTGAGTTCCCTTGCGGCTGCGCTCCGCGCGATGCGGTAGCGACTGCCATCGTTACAAGCGCTATCGCCGCGAGTGTCACCGCCGCATGCCGCAATGCGGTCAAGAATGAAGTTCCGTTTATGTTGCTTCGCATATCCGACCTCCATGTCAGTGCGTGTGAGCGCTTCAAGTCTGTCGTAGCGCCTGATGTCCCTTGTCGGTACAAACATGTATCACTGACAAAGACATTCATCATTACATCTGTCGACCGCAACAGAAATGCCATACTTTCAGGCCGCGCAAACTGTAGAATGACGTGAAATTTTATTGACATTCAGCGCGGTTCTACGTAGTTTAGGCGCGAGGCCTCAAGGCGGGCCTTGATCTTCAACTCGTCGGTTTGGCCGTGGCCCGATTACCCTCACGGCGACCCGGCGCATGCCCCTAAAAGCAGGACTGAAGTAAGTGAGGTTCGACCCCCCACCGGTCACTTAAACTTCGCTTGTGTCGGGTCGACGGAGGTCTAGTGAAGAAACGCAGGACCGTTCACGCTGCTCTCAGACTGCTCTCAATTTCAATTGCACTCTTCCTCGCTTATTCAGAGGTCACCGCAACAACCGTAGTGCTGCCGGCCGATGAGGACATGGTCGTCGGGGCGCGCGCAATCATCAGAGGCAAGGTCACCAATATCGGAGTAAAGCTCGACGATACCTCAGGACGAATTTTCACTTACGTCACTGTGCGAGTTCAGGAGGTGTTGAAGGGACAAATCTCCGATCGCGAGGTCGTACTGAAAGAGGAGGGCGGGCAAGTCGGCAACATCGGCAGCTCCGTCTATGGAGCTCCGACATTCGATATCGATGAGCGCGTCTTGCTCTATCTGGACACCTGGTCCGACGGAAGTCTCAGAGTACATCAACTCTTCTTAGGCAAATTCTCGATCATTCGCGATGAGCGCAGCGGGAAACAAATCGCAGTGCGAAGCACACCCGACGCGAACACCTCGATCATCGATGCCGCAAGTCTCGGCCGTCCTCAGGTCCATTCGACAAACAAGATGGACCTGGACTCATATCTGACATTAGTAAGAGGCATGGTCGAGTCGAACCGGCGCAACTCGCGTCAGTTCGAGCGCAGGCACTACAACCAGATTCCTGTGGTCTCGCGACCGCCGGAGTTCGTCTCCGCGGCGCCGGGACAGATCCGTCCTCAATTCACATTGTTTCCTTCGACGCCCGCGCGGTGGTTTGAAGCGGACTCGGGACAAACCGTTCCGTTTTTCGTGAACCCCGACCAGATGCCGTCTGCTACTACCCCTGACGACCTGAGCGCGGCTATGAACGCGTGGTCTGTAGTGCCAGGCTGTTCTCTGCGGTTGGTGAATGGAGGCCCTTCCGGCGCCTGTGCCGACCACTTCATCAACACAGTGACCTTTAACAACTGCTCTGCTCAGTTCGCTCCGTCTCCGGGGTGCGCGAGCGTTCTTGCCGTTACGAATATCAACTGGGATTCAAGTCAGCGAAAAACAGTAAACGGAACAACGTTCAACCGGATGATCGAAGCGCACGTCAACTACAACCCGTACGCGTCATGCGACTTCAGCGATCCGTGCAAGGTACGCGAGATCGGTACTCACGAGATTGGACACGGCTGCGGGCTTGGTCACAGCCAGGACGCAACAGCGACTATGTACGCGTTCATTCACTACGACGGGCGTTGCGCTTCGTTGAAGCAAGATGACATCAACGCGATTGTGTTCGTCTATCCGACGCCCGGTCCGCCGCTTTCAATTTCGCAGTCTTCGCTTCCACCGGCAACCGTCGGCACCTTCTACTCTCAGGGCGTCACAGCAACTGGAGGAACCCCGCCTTACACCTGGTCGGTAGTTGACGGACTGGGAACGCTACCCTCGGGGCTGGTGATGAGTTCAGACGGCTCGATCACCGGCACACCGTCGGCCTCGGGAAGCTCGAGCTTCACGGTGAAAGTAACGGACTCTACGACGACCTCGACTCAAAAGGCTTTGACGTTAACTGTGAATTCCGCGCTGGCGGGTTACGACGCACAGTTTGTTTCGCAGCAGGTTCCTTCCACGTTGACTCCGGGTCAGGTTTTCTCAGCGACCGTGCGGTGGATGAACACGGGCTCGCAGTCATGGGATCCGGGCGCAGGCTTCAAGGTTGCGTCGCAGAATCCGCCTAACAACATCACGTGGGGCGGAGACAGTGTTGTGCCTGCGCAGGGCATCACCACTTCGGGAAACACGTTGGAGCTGACGTTTCAAGCCACGGCTCCTCATTCAAACGGCGTTTACGAGTTTCAGTGGCAACCGTGGCATCAGGGAAGCGGCTTCTTTGGTCAGAGGTCGAGTGATGTCAGCATCGTTGTCAGCGATGGCAGTTCGCCGGTAATAAACACGCCCTCGTCTATGGACGGAGCTCAAGGAGTTCCTTTCAGTTTCCAGGTTCCGGTCACCGGCGGGGTGCCGCCTTATGTCTGGTCCATTGCCGGGGGAGCGTTGCCTGCAGGAGTGACGATGAGCGCTGCGGGAATGATCTCTGGAGTACCCGGTGTTCCCGGCCCTTCGACGGTTGATATACAGGTAACCGATTTCCTCTCTAAGAACGCGCACAAGACTATCGCGTTCAATATCACACCGCCGGCGCCAGTCATCATCACGATTGGAGTAACGCCTGGCCAGCGAGACGTCGCGTATAGCTTTCCGCTTGCGGCCGACGGAGGAAAGCCGCCGTACTCGTGGAAGCTCGTCGCGGGAGCGTTGCCCGCCGGGTTGGGTATAACTGCGGACGGTTTGCTTGCGGGAATACCGCTGGTTGATGGGACTTTTGATTTCGCGGTGGAGTTGACTGATGCAGACTCACGCACTGCACAGAAGGCGCTTACGATCCTGATAGCGCCTCCGCCGCTCCGACTCGGGCAGCCGGTGTCACAGGATGTTGCTCGAGGCGTCTCGTTTAGTCTTCAGCTCGTCGCCAGCGGAGGCCGGCCGGCCTACTCGTGGGCAGTCGAATCGGGCGCGCTTCCGCCTGGAATCGGTCTGAATCAATCAACCGGCTTGTTGTCTGGTGCTCCGACGGCTAACGGCACATTCAACTTCACGTTGTCGGTTAGCGATTCGTTGGGCACAAAAGTGACCAGCGATTCGGTGCAGATTCGAGTGCTGAATCCCGATTCGATTCCGTCGATCACCAAGGTCAAGTACAAGGTCGGTAAGGGTAAGTTGATCGTCACCGGCCGCAACATTGATTCAACGGCGGTCCTGAAAGTGGATGGGCAGGTTGTGGGAGGTCCACCCGTGGACAACCAGTTCACCTTCAAACACAAGTGGCCTGCGGGACGCCACGAGATTCGCATCGTGAATCCGAGCGCGATCACTTCGCAGCCGGTATTCTTAACTGTGGAGTAGAACGAAGACACGGACGGCGCGTCCAGGGTGCCGCCGTCCCCGCTACTAACGGCCACCGAACTCAGGTTTCAGGCAAAAGGCCGCAAAGGTTCGCAAAGACCGCAAAACTCCTGAACCGTTGCGGTCTTTGCGAAGTCTTTGCGGTCCTGGCGTGAAACCCCAACAGGACTGCTCGCTAATAACGGGGGATAACGCCAACTCGGGACAGCGCCTAACTCCCTTTCCTTGACAATCCTCGCTCTAATCCGATAGCTTTGAAACTTTCTGTGAGCACGTCTTTCGAAAGGTGTAGGTATGCGCAGAACATTTCAGCCAAACAATCGTCGGCGCGCGAAAACGCACGGCTTTCGCGTTCGCATGAGCTCTAAGGGTGGGCGGCTCGTGCTGAAGCGGCGTCGTTCAAAGGGCCGCAAGCGCCTCACGCCAGCACACTACTAATTAGCTGACCAGGTTTATGCGCCTGTCGCTCGCGTTGAAGTCTGACGCGGGCAAGCGCGGGAGTTATCTAAGCGAGTGGCCTCACTGTTATCCACCGCCATGCTGGAACCGTCACAGCGCTTCGCCCGGTCCGATCGAATCTTAAAGCGTGAAACGTTCAAACGCGTATACGAACAGGGACGCAAGTTCACCACGAAGTATTTCACCGCCTTTGTACTGTCGAACCCTGCACGACAAACGCGCATCGGAATCACTACCACGCGTAAGATCGGAAGCGCCGTCGAAAGGAATCGCGCCCGGCGACTGGTACGCGAGGCGTACCGCCGCAACAAAGCGCTTGTGCCCTCGGGACTCGACATCGTTGTTAATCCAAGGCGCTTGTTGGTTGAAGCAGCGTACGGCGAGTTCGAGACTGATTTCGTGTCGTTTTTAGGAAGGTTAGCTTGATGAGCCGCTTTCTCGTGTGGCTGATCAATGGATACAGGCTGGTGGTTTCACCTCTGTTGCCGCCCGCCTGTAGATTCACTCCCACTTGTTCCGAGTATGCCATAGAGGCGATCAGGAAATACGGCGCGGGGCGCGGCTTTTATCTTGCACTGCGCCGACTGCTGCGTTGCCATCCCTTTCATCGGGGCGGCTACGATCCCGTCAGATAATATTTTTATGCTCGTCGCACTCGGGAAACACCGTATGAAACGGGTAAACCGCATGAAAGAGGATAAGAAGTGAAGGATCGTTACCGCGTCTTTTTGGCAATGCTGCTGTCCATCGCAGTGCTCGTAGCATGGCCATTCGTCATGCACCGCTTTTTCCCAACTCCTCCCGAGCCGACTCCCACACCGGAAGAACAAACCACAGAACGGCAGGTGACGCCTCCGCCGCCGCCGACCGCACCGGCAACCCAAACGCCCGCGCGAACCGTCCCGACTAAACCGACACCCGCTCAGATCACCGCACAGGTCGCTGAACGGGAGATCGTCATTGAAAGCGACTACTGGACTGCCCGATTGTCCAACCGAGGCGCAGTGGTGACTTCCTGGGTCATTCACTCGTATCCCCGCGACGGCGAAAAGCGCGCCATTCGTCCGGCCGAAGGTGATCTGCTCGAGCTGATTCCTAAAGATCTCCCCGAGGGCGTGTCGAAACCTTTTGCTGTGCGGTTGCCGTGGTCACCCGATTTTGCCGAACAGCTCAACCATGCGACCTTTCAGGTCGAAGGCGCGGGTCTGGAGTCGAACAAAATCAAACTGAGCGAGCCGCTTCACATTACGTTCACCTACGTATCCGCAGCGGGGACCGCGCATAAGACGTTCACGTTTTCTCCGGAGAGCTTCATCGTAGACGTCAATGCCGACGTCACCGTAGGCGGGAGTCCGCAGCCGGTGGAAGTTGTTCTGGGTCCGCGAATCGGCGATCAAAGCGACAAGCAAACAGGCAGCTACAGCGTACCACCCCAGGTGATCGCATTCACCCGCGAGGGTAAGCGGCAACAGTTCATCGGCTCGAAGATCACGCCGGCGTTTGCCACGGTCACCGGCGTTGACTACGCAACCAGGACCATTGTCCTGGATAAGCCGCTTGCCTCCGACGTCGATTCGGTAAAGCTGGTGGCTGACAAGGGAGCGACCCTGCTCGGGTATGCGAGAGTGATAGAGGCCTCGCCCGATCGCCACTCTCTGACGCTCGAACGAATACCGAGCGGAGTAGGGAACGGCACCGGCGTGGCGCAAGGGACCGACACCCTGAGACAGGGTTACAGGTGGGCGGGAGTCGCCGATCACTATTTTTCAATGCTGGCGGTCGGAGACCAGATCAGCGAGATCGCACTCACAAGCTTTGAAGAAAAGACAGACGAAGCGGGGAAGGTGCTTCGCGACTATCCTTCGGTCGCTGTGCCGGTGGCAGCCGGAGCTCCGCTGCACGTGTTCGTAGGCCCTAAAGATCACGATTTGTTGGCGTCGGCGGGGCAGCAGTTGCACACCAACCTGACGGATCTGATCGACTGGGGCTTGTTCTCGTTTGCTGTTCGCCCACTGATTCCGGTTCTGGCCTGGGCTTTGAAGGGACTGGCGAAAGCGTTTGGCAACTACGGGTGGGCGATAGTTGCGGTCACGGTGATAATCAATCTCTGTTTGTCGCCGTTGCGTTTCTACAGTTCGAAGAAGATGAAGAACGCAGCCAGGCATCAGCCTCGACTCAAAGAACTTCAGGATCGGATGAAGAAGCTCAAGGAGAACCCGAAGAAGAATGAGCGGGAGCTGATGCAGCTTCAGCAGGAACAACTGGCGATTATGAAACAGGCTAATCCGCTTGGCGGATGCATGCCCCTGGTGCTGCAGATGCCGATTTTCTGGGCGGTCTATCTGTATCTCGGGTCGTCGCTCGACGTGAGGCACGAGAAATGGATGTTGTGGATTGCCGACCTGTCGAAACCCGACAGGCTGTACATTCTGCCAATCGTCATGTGCGTCACGATGATTGCTTCGACGCAGCTCACGCCGCAGCCTCCGAGCGCAGATCCTTCGATGAAGATGCAGCGTGTGATGATGACCTGGCTGATGCCGATCATGCTGACCTGGTTTTTCTTCTTCTCCGCCCCGAGCGGACTGGTGCTTTATTGGATGGTCAGCAACGTCATTGGCGTACTGATCCAGCTCGTCATCAACAAGAAGACTGCGCATTTGACCGCCGAGTTGCAGGGTGGCGGTGGAAAGAATGCAGGGCTACCGCAGCCGAAGGACGGCAAGGGCAGTCGACGCAGCACAGGGTTGAGACAGAAGATGTCTGACTCATAAGATCACGGACACAGAGGGTGGGTTTATGTCGGACGACAATCTGAATCTCGTAGTCGATTTTACAAACGAGCTTCTGGCCGGCAGCGGACTCAACTTGAAGGCGAGCGTCCAGCAGCACGACGACGCCAGCCGTATCCAGGTTCGCGGCGAGGACGTCTCGCTTTTGCTCGGGCACAATGCCGAACTGCTTGACGCGCTTGAATACCTCGGGAACAGATTGCTAACGCGGCTTTCGGGAGAGGAGACAAAACTGATCTTCGACTCGGGAAGCTACCGAGGCCAGCGCGAAAAAGAGCTGCGGCTCATGGCCGAGAAAGCCGCCGAGCGCGTGAGGACCTCGCGGGTGCCGTTCAGCTTCGATCCGATGAATCCAAACGAGCGGCGGATCATTCACCTGGCCCTGGCTGAAGACTCCTCAATCAGAACTGAAAGCCAGGGGAACGGCGAACATCGCAGAGTCACCATTCACCCCGCGAAATGAACCTCGAGCCGCGCGAACCCGCACGCCGGCTCGCCAGCGCTTCCACTCCTCGACGCGTGGTCTGATCCTGCAACAGTCAACCCCGTCGAGCCAACGCGATGCTAGTCGGCGACACTATTTGCGCAATCTCGACGCCTCCGGGACGAGGAGGCATCGGTGTGATAAGGCTCAGTGGCCCCGACGCGCTGCAGTTTGCCTTAGACGTCTTCCGAGCCCCTCCCGGCTCCGCTTTTGACAACCCTAATCGCGCACAGCTGGGTTCGATTGTCGACCCGCGAACCGGCATAAAAATCGATCAGGCAGTCGCGACATGGTTCAAGGCACCTCGTTCCTACACCGGCGAGGACGTCGTCGAGTTGAGTTGCCACGGCAGTCCTCCAGTACTCGCTCTAGTTCTTGAATTGCTCACCACCCGCGGAGCGCGCATCGCTGAACCCGGCGAATTCACCTACCGCGCGTTCTTCAATCGCCGCATAGATCTCACCCAGGCACAGGCAGTCCGCGACTTGATCGATGCTCAAACCCAATATCAGGCTTTGGTGGCCGGCAGGCAGCTCGAAGGCGCCCTTTCAAGCCGGCTCAACCCGTTCAAAGAGTCGCTGATTGAGATCATCGTCCAACTCGAATCAAGCGTCGAGTTCGTGGAAGACGATCTGACGATCGAGGCTGAGAGCGGACTGCTCAAGAGAATCGAGCATTTGATCGCCGGGTTGCGAGAGCTTGAAAAGAGTTTCAGCTTTGGCAAGTTCGTTCGAGAAGGCTTCGATCTTTCGATCGTGGGGAGACCCAATGTCGGCAAGTCGTCGGTGTTCAACCGGCTGATTGGGAGCGATCGAGCTATCGTTACCGAAGTGCCGGGGACTACTCGCGATGCGTTGTACGAAACTACTTCGATAAGTGGAGTCCCGGTGCGACTCATCGATACCGCGGGGATACGCGAGACCTCCGACGTCGTTGAAAGCATAGGCATCAGCCGAACCAGGGCTGCCATTGCAGATGCGGACATAGTCCTGCTGGTGATTGATCGATCGGAGCCGCTGACGATTGAGGATCAAAACCTGGTGGAGAGTCTTGAGAACAGGAATGCCATCGTAGCGCTGAACAAATGCGACCTGCCGGAAGCTACGGGTTCGAGCACAATCGCACGGTTGTGCGCTTCGGCGATAGAGATATCGGCCCTGTCCGGGCAGGGCTTCGACTTGCTGACTCGGGGCATATTCGACCGGCTGGCTGGTGAGGCTGGTCCGGAGCGAGAGGACGTTTTAGTAACGGACGCGCGGCAGCACGCCGCAGTGCGAGCTGCACTGACGTCGCTTGATGTAGCCTTGGGTCTTTTGAAGGGCGGCGAGCTGGAGGAGATCATCCTCTTGAAGCTTCGCGGCGCCCTTGAATCTCTTGGCGAAATCACAGGCGAGACGTTGAACGAGGACATTCTGGGTCAGATCTTCTCGACCTTTTGCATCGGTAAGTGATCAACCTCTTCGAGACCTCATTTGCTGGGAATCAACCTGAGGTGCAAATTGAACCAGGGGATTTGAGCGCTGTCGGTTGAAACCTTGATCAAGTTATCAGATGGTTTCATCGCGCCTTCGGAAACAGGTTCGACGACGACCTTATAAGACTTGCCTGCCTCGACCTCTTCGATTCTGCACTTCAAGTTCTGCGAAGGGGTCTCGGCCTTTGTCAGACTTACTTTCCCTTTTTCAACGCTGACGGTGAACTCAAATGTTCCCTTTCCGCTGTCGGGAACTCGATACCCCCATCGGGTGTCCGGCCCGACGAAGATGGGGCCAACGTGCTTGCCTTGTCTCAACTTCACTCCCTCGACCGGACCGCCGCTTGAACCGGTCAGCACGTTTGCATTGAGAGTGAGAGTCAAGCTCTGAAGATCAGGATCGCTTGTCTTGATTATTGCGATCTTCGCGATGACTCCGGACTGTGTCGACGTGTTGACCTCTACTGCAACTTGTCCCTCTTTGCCGGGCGGTACGGTGCGGTCCCACTCAACGGCTTCGCATCCGCAAGTCGGAAGAACTTCGGTGACCATCAAATCGGACTTACCGGCATTTCGGATGACGAAGACGTAGGAAATAATTTCACCTCGATAGACGTCGCCGAAGTCAAATGAAGTTATGGGTATGACGGCCCTTGGACCATCGTCAGCGACAGACACTGACGCGAGCACTGATCGACCGGCGAATGGACAGAGCATTACAACGACGTAGACGACGATGGCTGTTAACCAATGCGCAGAACTTGCGCGTAGTGGCCGTTTCATTTCTAAGGCAGCTCCTAATGACGGAGTCTCAGCTTAGATCACGGCAAACCGTACGGCAAGGGATTACGAGGGGACAACACCAACTTACTGCTCCAAATTACTCGTTCAACCACTAACCATGACCACGCTGCGAGGTACCATCGTTTCTCTATAATTTAAATTAATCTTCAGAGACTCGCCTTTTGAGCGCTCCGCTTGGACAAAGCGCGCGGGGGCTGCTATTTTCACTCCAGCCTATTGAGAGAAGGGTGCCGTAATGCGAGTTGTTGATTCCTCATCGCTGAAGTCTGCGAAACGTTTGTCGGTTTTTTTCGTCCTGCTCGCGCTGCTCGTAGCGCCAGTCGCAGCGCAGATCGAATTCAAAAAACCAAAACCGACTCAGCCGCTGCCTAACCCTTCAATCCTTGGCGCGACCCGCGATGACATTGTCCGGGTCACCAAGCAGATGCTCGAGACGCGCGAGATCCCCATGGACAAAGAGGACTGCAATCCAACCACCGGGGAATGCACACTCATAAGCAAGCCAGTCGTCTTCATAATAGGTATTGCCACCAGAAGTCAGTTGCTTCACTTCACCGATCTCTCCTCGCGCGATGTCCGTAACTGGGGGCGCGGCCGGTATGTGCTGAGGGTGCAGGTAAACCCGGCATCGCCACGCACTGCGCAGGTGGGTGTCTACGCTCGGTTCGAAGGTCTCATTAACAGCGTCAGCGGCAACGAATGGGTTGCGCTCACCTCCAAAGGCGAGCTCGAGGATCAGATGCTGCGCTGCATTCAGGACCGAACACAGGGCGGCGATTGCAAAGACATCTTCCGCTAAAGACCCCCCGCCGGATCGTCCTACCCACAGGGGTGAGCAATAGCCCTTCTCGCTTTCTTTTGAAGTCCGGACCACTGACCAATTAAGTCAATTTGAAGGTATGTCGCTCCATACCTTGATTGTGGTCTTTCGTGTCGCACCGCATGCCAGTGAGCCGGCGACCCCTCTGTAACATCGCCGACCCCTTCGATCCCGATTCGAGTTTTGGGTAATACGATCGCGCTTTCCTGGAAATAAGCCGTGCGAGGGCGTCGCGTTGGCAGACGAGACGGACCTCGAATCGCGCTGCGGCATGGCGGTTGCAAAATTGACCGTGGTTTTTGGGTGGTTAGCCCCCCAAGAAAAACCGTCACAGTCAGAATGAGTCAACGTTGAGTGGAGCATCAAATGCGATACGAGACCAGTGCTTGTAACAAACGTCCAAACGGTGAGGCAGGATTTTCCGCTGCCGAACTCATGGTCGTTGCAACGATTGTAATAGTTCTGAGCGTGATTGCGGTATTTGCATTGCGCCCGACCAAGAGGAACTATAGCGCCGACGATGGCGCGGAGTTGATTACCAACTACCTGCGCGACGCCTATCATCGCGCCTTGGCACAGCGGCAGACGATTCGGGTGGATATCGATATTCCAAATCAGTGGGTGATCCTGGTCGACGAGAACAAGCTGCCGGTTGGCGACGAAATAGAGATCAAGCGTGAGAGGCTGGTAAGCCCGGTCAGCATGAACAGACCGAGTTCGGGGGGAGCTCCGATCGCTCTACCGCCGGCTCCGTACGCGTACAATCCGGCCGTCTTCAACTCCAGTGGAATTTGGTCAGCCCGCTTCAGGAGCGACGGCTCGATAGTTGATGCGGCTGGAAATCCGGAAAGCGCGACTCTTTATTTCTCGCCCGACCAGGTCACCGCCAAGGAAATGGGACTAGTTCGTGCGCTGACCGTGTTTGGGCCGAGCGGCGCAATCAGGAAATGGTACTTCGATGCTTCGAACTCTACGTTTGTCGCCGGAGGCAAATGATGCACAACAAGACTTCTGAATCAGGCTTTTCATACGTAGACGTGATGATAGCGGTGACGATCCTGCTGGTTGGCTGCATGGCCATGCTGTCGGCGATCACTTCCGGCGTTGTGATGACTACGACAAGTCAACAAACCATAGCTGCCAAGCAGTACGCGCTTTCGACCATCGAAGCGATTTTTTCCGCACGAGATCTGGACAACCTGCAATGGGCAGCGGTCGGAAACGTCGGCGACACCGCGATACCTGCGGGGGCTTTCTTAACCGGCGATCAGCCGATGTACATCGATCCGGGAAAAGACGGCGTGGTGGGCACCGCGGACGATAAGGCGGGTCCTAACGGAACAGTGGGTGATGCAGACGACCAGCCTGCGGTTGCGGGCTTTACGCGCAGCATCAGGATAACCGACATCCCGGACCCGGACCGCCCGGGCTCGCCGATTTCGCTCCGACAGATCGACGTGACAATCAGCTACTTCATTGGGAGGGCGCTGGAGCGCGAAACGGTTACCACCTTCATCGCCAACTACAGAACCGGAGACTAAGAGGAGAATCGCGATGGGCAGCAGATTGAATTCAAGCAGATCGGAATCCGGCTTCACGCTTCTGGAAGTCGTCGTATCCGTCGCCGTATTCACGATCGTGATGGGCGCAGTATACGGGGTGCTGAAGGTGGCGCGTGGCGGCCGCATCAACACCAACCAGCGAACTGAGATGCTGCAGAACGTGCGCGTCGGGTTGAACGCGATCGGCCGCGATGCGATAAACGCTGGAGTTGGCTATCCAAATACTGGAGCCACAATTCCCGACAACAAGCTGACGCTTCTTAACCTGCCGGCAGATGCGGACACGGTTCAGGACTTGTTGATGCCGGTTTACGCTGGAAACGGGCTGGACCAGATCAGGGGGGAGAACTTCCCCGGGCTGCAAGTGTTTCCGGTGCAAGCCGACGAAGTCACGTTCCTCTATGTGGACGATTCCTTCAACGGCGGCAAATCGCTTGCGATAAGCGGCACCTCGGATCCCGCGGGAACAAAGACAATTCTTACCGTCGCCGCAGGGTTCACAAATGATCCGTGCACCGTCGGCGACATATACCTGGTTGCGAACGGGTCGCAGTATGCGATCGGCGTGCTAACCAAGAAAAACAATGCCAATGAGCTCTGGTTCGAAAACACCGATCCAATGGGTCTCAATCATCCGGGTGCCGGTAGTGCGCTCGATCAGGTTACGGGCACGAACATCTACATCTGGAAGCTGCAATGGGTGACCTACTGGGTCAACGACGAGGACGGAAAAGGAACCTTGCTTGGCACCCTGACCAGACGAGTCTACGGCGGAGTAAACGGTACTACGCTTCTCAACTGGACGGATCAACCGCTGGCCTTTGGCATCGCAAACATGCAGATCCAGTACATCCTGAAAGACGGTAGCCTGAAAGACTCGCCCGCGACGACGGAAATGGACGACATTCGTGAGGTGCGAGTGACAGTGACCGTCCGAAGCTCGGATATCGACCCGAACACAAAGCAACCGTATGAGACATCGATATCCGCGAGCTTCAGTACCCGCAATCTGGTTTACGAGAAAACCTAAGAAGAGGCCATCGCAGGCCGGAAAATCATATCGAGTGGGATTTGATTAGGAGAGAGGTCATGATCAGCAACACTTTACAGAGTTTCCAATCAGCGAATGAGCGAACAAGCCGAGACTCGCAGCGAGGCACCGCCACGCTTACTTCGGTGCTCATTCTTGCGCTGCTCGCCCTTTTTACTGCGGCGACTCTTTCGCGTGTCTCGAACGAAGCCACGGTGATGGGCAACGATTACACCAGCACCAAATCGTTCTATGCCGCCCAGGCTTCGCTTGAGCAGATGTCGAGGAACTTTCAGAAGATCTTTGATCGTCAGCTCAGGCCTACGGCCTCAGACTTGAAGAGAGTCAAAGACACGAAACCCACGATCGATGGATTTACATTCACGCAGGACATCACCGCGAACGGTGTCGCGGACACCAAGCCGATAGACGACGGCGACTTCGCCGGAATGCTTGCGCTCCGCACTCCCTACAAGCTGGACGCGGTGGCGACCTACAGCAACGGCGCTCAGGTTCAGCTTACGCGCACGTTCTATAACAACCAGATTCCGCTGTTTCAGTTTGGTGTGTTCTACAACGACGATATGGAGTTCCACCCCGGTCCGCGCTTCGACTTCGGGGGACGCGTCCATTCGAACGGCAACCTCTTCATGATGGCGGGCAGCGATCTCTACTTCAGGTCGAAGGTCACTGCTGTTGGAGCCATTGTCAGAGACGTTTCCAAGAGCGGTCTGCGCGGCGGGAGTCCGATCGGCACCGGTTCTGATGCGGGTTGGTCGTGGAACGGGAACGTGTGGGTCGCCGATGCGGCAGGTAACTTCCAGGCAGTGACCAAGGGCAGCGTGATCGGGGCAAGCCAGACCGGACTGAATGCCGCGGCGCCTGGCGAGCCGCCGTGGATCAAGAACACGAGCTGGGACTCTCTGGATTCAAAGCCATTCAACGGCAATCTTCTGGCGAACCGAAATCAGATCAAACTTCCGCTCGAGATCATCAGTAAGGCCGATGCAGTCGAACTGATTAGACGCGGTAGAGACGCTAATGACTATGAAGTGACCGGGCTTGGCCGGGCTGCAGACGACGATACAGTCAGGGGCTCGCGATACTGCAACCAACCGGGGATCAGAGTGACGCTCGCTGACGCTCAGAAAGAGCTGCCGGGGGGCACTGGTGGTCGAAGGCTGGATGGCGATTCCCAAGGGCTTACGGGTGGAGTTGGCGCTCCTGGCGCGGGCAATATGAACACCGACGGAAGCCGCGGCTACTGGCCAATCCAGATGACCGACGGCTATCGCGCCAAGCGAGTGAATGGCTTCCGCCTGTACACCGGAGATAGCTATCTGAACAACGGAGTTGTCGGAACGACAATGCCCTCAAAGCGGGAGCATTGGATAAAGGTTGAGAACGTCAAAGTCGATACCAACACCGGAGCTATCACGACGACTGATATCACCGAAGACATCCTAAGTCTCGGCCTGACGCACAAGGACACGGCGCGGCTGAACATCGGCGACGATCGTGCGATGATCAAAATGCAGCGATACGAAATTGCGGGACCGCCGATCAAAGTCGCTGCATCGGACATGACTACGAACACTGCCAATCCGACGCCATGGTACACTTCGCTAGCGGATGCCCGGGCTGCGGGTACCTTCTTGCCGGCTTACAGCTACGACAGCGGCGCCGCGAGTCCGTTTAGCATTGTCGCGCTTCGACGATCAACGGATAACAAAGCAAGTTGGACGAACAGCAACGCGACGACCGCTGTTATCAACGCCTATGACACCACTGCCAATGCAGAGAGAACAGCTCACGGCGTCCAGGTCAACCTAAATCAGACGGTGGTTACCGGCTCAGCAACCACTAGCGGTGGGGCCAATAGCACTACAACTACGATTGCGGCCAGCGCGAACAACTGGTTCGAAGTCGTTCCAGTTCCGATCGAGATCTTCAATACTCGCGAAGGCTTGTTTAGTGAAGACCTCCCCGATCTAGGGGCGGCCACAGCGACATCCACAAGCTGGTCGGCCCTTTACACCGGAGGAGGAGCGGCGTGGGGCACCACCCCGAAGATACCGTACGCCGGTGTGGTCAGCCTCATCGACATCGATATGAACAACCTTGGTAAGTTGGTGACGGGTGTTTGGGACGGCAAGTTCCCCAATGGGCTGAAGAGCACAGACTTCCAGGACAACGGAGGTGCGGGTTACATCATATACGTCTCAGATCGCCGCGGTGACCGCGACTTTGACGGCGAGTACGATATGGAGGACATCTACATCAACGGCAACGGAACGCAGAACAACACGTTGGAAGTTGGTGAAGATTCGAATCATAATGGCACGCTTCAAACCGACTTCGACAATGCCGCGACAAACAACAATCACGGCGAGGCGGCGCGCTACAACCAAGCGGTAGAGAGCGACGTCGCTGCCACTCAGGACCACTACTATTTCCGTCGTGGTGTTCGGGTGATAAATGGCGCTACGCTTGCCGGTACGATTAACAAAGGCTATTCGATTGCGACGGAGAATGGCATCTATGTTCTCGGCAACTTGAATACGACTGGCATCACCGCATCAACCACTAACCCAACCCCGCCTGCGAACTACAATGGAGCTGAAGTTCCGCTTTCGATCGTAGCAGACGCGATTACCGTTCTGTCGAACAATTGGCTGGACGGAAAGAGCTTCAGGAACCCATTCCGTGTCGGTACTCGAACGGGCGTCGATACGGCAGTGCGAGCCGCGTTCCTGATGGGAGACTCGATAAGCAGCTTGAAAATTGCCGGCAGTCCAAGCTCGGGAGGCGGCGACGCGTTCCTGGCAGGCGGTGTGCACAACTTCCCGCGGTTCCTCGAATCGTGGGGCTCGAAGCTGAGTTACTGCGGATCGCTGATCAATCTGTACAACGCACGCCAGCACAACGGAGGTCACAAGAACGGCTCGGATACTTACTCACCTCCGACTCGTGACTGGACGTTTGACACCTCGTTCCTGGATATGACGCGGTTGCCTCCCGGCACTCCGTTCTTCCAGTTCGTCCAGATGACAGGATTCAGACAGACAATTCGGCAGCTTACGTGAAACTGCAGTAGGCAGTAAGCGGTAGGCAGTTGTGAACGTAAGTTGATGGTAAGAAGCAACCCCCGAAAAGTTGACGAACAAGGTCCAGGGTCGCCGTACGGGCTACCCTGGGCTTAGTTCCTTTTTTGGCAATTAACTCTGACGCGGTTGCTCCAGGTTCATCAACCTACATTCACAGCTGCGTACTGCCTACTTCATCTTCATAATCCCAGCGAACATCTCGATCCCATCCCAGAGATTCTGAATTCGCAGGTTCTCGTTCGAGCTGTGCTGGTTGTTGTCGTGATTAGCAATCGGAACCCCAACCTGAGGCGCCCTGGTAACCTCTTCCAGTATCCAGAGCGGACCGCTCCCGCCCATCGTGGGCAATAGCACCGGTCTTTGCCCCAGTCCCGATTCAACCGCTTTGATCACCGCCTCGACAACGGGAAGGTTCATAGCCGTGCGCACCGCGGGGTATCCCGACTCTGAGCTGACACGAGCAATCAACGGATAACGTGCCCGCGTCTCGGCGTCGGGCTTGTCTCGCACCACGTGGTAGCCCTGCTTCTCAATATGAGCCGTCACGCGCGCCACCTGCGTTGCCGGAGAAATCCCTTTCACCAGCCGAAGATCGATGGTCGCCGTAGCCTCAGCCGGGATGATCGTGCGTGACTGCGCCGCTACGTCTTCGCTTCTTAAGCCGTCTATATTCAACGAAGGCTGGTTGATCGCTTCCGCAAGGCTAGCGCCGTCAGATTCGGTGGAAGCGATTCCGAGCTCGCGCATCAACTCCGAATCAGGCTTCGGCATCTCTCGTAGCGCTTTCGTTTCGGCCGGGCCAAGCGGCACTACGCCGTCGTAGAACCCGCTTACCAACACCCGTCCTTTGTCGTCTTTCATGCTCGCCAGCAGTTTCGCCAGACGCATCGCCGGGTTTGGAGCCCAGTTACCGTAGTGACCGCTGTGCAGCGCCCTGCTGGCGCCGTATACAGTGATGTCCATCTTCACCACGCCGCGACACCCAAAATACAATTGCGGCCGACGGCTTTGATGGACCGGCCCATCCGCGCAAAGCCAGATGTCCGCGCCAAGCTCCGACGCGTGAGCGCGAGCTATCGCCGGCAACCCGGGAGAACCGGCTTCTTCTTCGCCGTCGAACAGGAACTTCAAATTCACTGATGGAGCCTTGCCCTCGGCCCTGATTGAATCGAGCGCAGTCAAAATCGCTGCGATCGCGGCCTTGTCGTCAGAAGCCGACCGGGCGTAAAGCCGCCACTCCGGATTGACGCGATTCCCGGACTGAGGAGGTTCTGCGATGGGTGCGCCTGTTTCCAGCACGCCGGATCGCAAGGTCGGTTTAAACGGATCAGTGGCCCATTTGGCTGGTTCCACCGGCTGCCCGTCGTAGTGAGCGTACAGCCCGATCGTTTTCTGCGCGCCTGGAGTTTTGAGCTCGCCGAAGACTGCCGGCGGCCCGCTGCCTTCAAACAAGCGAGCTGCGATTCCGCGCCGCCCCATCATCTCGAGCAGCTTGTTTGCGTTCAATCTGATGTTGGCAGTGTCAGAAGCGACGTTCGGAATCGAGAGCAACTCTTCGAGCTCTTTCAGAATCGCGAGCTCGTGGGCTTCGCGATAGTTGCGCGTTGTATCGTTGGTAAAAAGATGTGCCTCATATGGCAATGGGGAGGACAGTGCGAGAACCAGGGCCAGAAGGCTTCTGAGCATCGTGATTTCACCTGAAAAAGATTAGGCGCAGGCGGTAGTGAACCGCCCGCGCCCGGCAGATTATAAGAAGTTGTACGCGGCCTCAAGGCTTCTTCGGTTGGCCTGACCCGAGCAGCGTCTTGAGCACGTCCATCGAAATGCTGCCGGTGATCTTCACGTCAACGTCGTTACCCACGATGTTGATCGACTTGAGCGAGTCCGCGAGGCCCGAGTACTTCGGATCGCCTGACGCGCCGAGGTAGCCGCGCACCATGTTCAAAAGCCCGTTGAGCCGCTCAGCAATCGCCTTCGCGTGCTCGGCCGAATCGTTGCGAAGCGTTGCTATCAGGTCTATCCCGGAGCTTACGTCGATCGACGCCCAGATCATCCTGATCGAAGAGAAATCCGGGAGCGGCAGGTCGCTGGTCTGCAGCTTCCCTGCGACGTCGGAGCTCACGTTCAATGCGAGCCTGATCGCCGCATCCGGGTTCTCATTTAGCGCGCCCATCAATTGTGTGTTCTGAGCGATGCTGGGCCTCGCACCCATTTTTGTGTCTATCGCTGCGCGCACTGCATCTCGAGTGCCCAATACTGCCGTCTTGGAATCAAAAAAGGTGAACGAGACGGTGTTCTTGCTGGAGGTCTTATCGTCAGGCTTTGAGGGATCTCCGGTTTTGGCCGGAATCTTCTCGGCTGTATCAATCTCAAAGTCCTTATACTTCTCCGACGACAGCTTCACCTTCTCGTTGGTGCGGAGCTTTTCGAGCAGGGTCGCCTGATCAAAACCGCCGGTGACCGCGACCGTGGACTGATCCAAGTTCGCCTTTGAAAAGCTGAGCGCAATCGAGTCAATGTCCGACAGCGTGACACCCACTTGCAGGACGTCGGCCTGAATCTTGTCCAGGTCTGCCTTGATTTTTGGCTGAGCCGTTAGCGCAGCCCAGACCGGACTGTTGATGATTCTCTTGACGTCTATGACTGCTACTCCGGCGCCATCGGGTAGGAACTGGGTCAAATCGTTGGCTGGCGCCGCCGCAGCCCGCACATTTGCACCTCGCAACACGCCCTCGCGCGAGGCTGCAACGGCGATCATCAATAACGCCACTGCAACCCAAATCTGTTTCTTCATGCTGTCCTCCGTTCTCTCCGGTGACTCCGGAATCACATCGCGAATTATACCTGCTCCGGCCTTACAACGATAACGGCTTAAGGGGTGACGGATTTAACAACCCATTCTCCGAATTGCTTTGTCAGGCGCGGATTCTTAAAATCTGAGTTCGTCTGCGTAGATTAAATACGCGCGAGCAGGTGTCGTAAGGTGCAAGAAATCGTTCTGTAGATGCCCTCAAAAACTCAGCGAAAAAAGAGAATCTCCAAACCTGAGCCGGCCCACGTTGAAAACGACCGGAAGGCTCGCAAACCGCTGGTTGAGGAAAAAACGCCCAAGCGCCTGACCGAGAAGGGCCTCGGGCGGTTCGCGATCCTGTTGCCGGTCGGCCTCGCGTTCCTCGCGTCCGCTAACAGTCTCTGGAATGAGTTTGCCACCGACGATCTTCAGCAGATTGTTCACAGCACCTTCATAAGAAAATTGAGCAATATCCCGCTCGCGTTTGTAACGAGCGTGTGGGCTTTTGCAAGCAGCGAAGTCATCTTCACCGTCGATTCTTACTATCGACCACTGTTCAGCGCGTTTTTCACAATCAACTACGCCTTGTTCGGGCCGGTTGCGTGGGGATGGCACCTTGCTAATGTTCTGGTGCATGTGGCGGTGACCGGAATGGTCTACTACGTCATCAAAGAGGTCACGAGCAAACAAACCCTTGCCCTTCTGACTGCCGCGTTTTTTGCAGTTCACCCGGTACACGCAGAATCGGTTGCGTGGACTTCAGGGATCACCGATCCGCTGATGGCTTTGTTTCTGCTACCCGCCTTTGGCCTGTACGTGAGAGGCAGGCGAACCGGTAGTGCGCGACTCCTGTGGTTTGCCGCCGGGTTCTATTTGCTAGCGCTTCTCAGCAAAGAGACGGCGCTTGCGCTTCCGGTGGCGATCGCCGGTCTTGAGCTCTGGTACTGGGGAGTCAACGCCTCCAAGGAGAAAGTCGCCGCGCTGTGGCGGGTGCTGGTGTTTGTTGTTCCCACGCTGATTTATTTTGGCCTTAGGTTCAACGCTCTCCGCACGGTGCTGTTTGGAAACAATGGCGAGCAGCCAGTCGCTTCAGGGTTTCGAACGGTGCCCATAGCTTTCGTGAAATATCTGAAGTTGATGTTGCTCCCGTGGGGTTATAGCTATCAACACTACACTTCGTTTGTAGAAAGCTTCGGACAGTGGAGATTTATCTGGCCGATCGCGATTATCGTTGTAGTCGCCGCAGGGATTATCCTCCTGAGAAACCGCGAGGTTCGCTTCGGCGCTGTCTGGTTCATTGCATTCCTGCTCCCGGCGCTGGCAGCGATCCCGTCGTTCAATCCCGAGTACGTAGTACAGGAGCGGTATCTGTACATCCCGTCAATCGGATTCTGTCTGGCGGTTGCAGTGGCGATTGAATGGGTAATGACACGTATTGCTGAACCGAAGCGGGCTATGGTGTTTGCGGGAGCCGTTGCGATTCTGTTGATCGCGGCATGGGCCGGGGTTTACGCAAGACAGAACTCAATCTGGCACGACACTCTGAGGGTGTACAGGAATTGCGTTGCCGTTGAGCCGTACTCGGTGGAGTCGCATGCGTCGCTGTCGCGCGGGTACTTCGAAGCCGGGAGGGCGCGCGATGCAGAAGCTGAAGGTTTGCGAGCGTTGGAGCTGGATCCGCAAGGCACCGCAAGCGTATACCTGAACCTGAGTTTTTACTCGCACAAAGCGGGCAAGCTGAATCAGGCGATCGATTATCTGGAACGTGGAGCCGCGGATATTGTGCCGAGTGCGATGACCAGACGGGGACTTGGCACGGTGTATCTGAATCTTGCGTTGCTTTACGTGCAGAGGCAGCAGTTTGATTTGGCGGAGCAGACATTTCTGAAATCGATCGAGATTTCTCCACGGCCAGTTGGCTGGTACTACGCCGGGCAGTTTTACTTCGACCAGGGACGCTTGGGAGACGCGCGAGTGATGTATGAGCGGGCGCGCGACCGGCTGCCCGAATGGTTTGCGCAGGTTCATCTAAGGCTAGCTAAAGTGTACGACAAACTTGGAGATCGAGTGGAGGCACGAGCATCTTACGAGAGGTTCCTGCGAGTTGCGCCTTCCGACGACGAAGATCGGGCCGATGCGGAGCGAAGACTGAAAAGGCTGTGAAGTTCTGAGTGCTGAGTTCTGAGTACCTGGTACTGAGTGAGAACCTCGAAGGAGTTGCGCAACTCTTCGGCGCCGATTAATCAGAACTCAAACTTCCCGAACCAAACTAAACTCTAATGCGAGGGGTGACACCGTGATAAGATCGGTTGGTGTAATCGGCGCGGGAACCATGGGAAACGGTATCGCGCAGGTTGCGGCGCGTGCCGGGTACAAGGTTGTGATGCGCGACGTCGGCGAGGAATACCTTGCGCGAGGTCTTGCGACGATCGGCAAGAATCTCGACCGGGACGTACAGAAAGGGCGTCTTAGTTCGAGTGAAAAGGATGAGATCACCGGTCGCATCAAGACCACGACGAGGGTGGATGATTTGTCGGAGGCGGACTTTGTGATCGAGGCGGTCAACGAGGACTTTCATTTGAAGTCAGACTTATTCAGTCAACTCGATCGCGCGACGAGGCCCGACGTAATCCTCGCGAGCAACACCAGCTCGATATCGATCACCAGGCTGGGCGCGGTCACTACGAGACCTTCCCGATTCATCGGCATGCATTTCATGAATCCGGTCCCGGTGATGAAGCTTGTAGAGATCATCAAAGGGGTCGCGACATCGCCAGAGACTTTTGAAGAGACTCGCGCGCTGGCCGTAGCGATGGGTAAGACGGCAGTCGAGGTAAACGATGCGCCGGGCTTTGTATCGAACCGGGTGTTGATGCCGATGATAAACGAGGCGATCTTCGCGCTGTACGAAGGAGTCGGAAGCGCCGAAGCGATAGACGAAGTGATGAAGCTAGGTATGAATCATCCGATGGGACCGCTTCAACTTGCGGACTTCATCGGACTGGATGTTTGCCTGGCCATAATGAATGTGCTATATGATGGGTTCAGCGATTCAAAGTATCGTGCGTGCCCCCTGTTAAAGAAATATGTCGACGCGGGATGGCTTGGGCGCAAGTCGGGCCGCGGCTTTTACGAATACTCTTAGACTAAAGAACGCGCGACGCGTACACTGGCGGGAAGGAAACACGCGCCGCCCTCAGCATTCATACAGATGATTTATTGCCAGCGATGCACTCATTCGAATCCTTACAACCGTGAAACGTGCGAAGCCTGTGGAACGCGGCTAATGATCCTGACCAGCTCGCGGAGTTACGCCGCCTACGGCGAGGCGGAAGCTCTGCTCAAGCCGTCCCTCGAAGATCATCTTCTTGAACGGATCAGCATGCTCGAGTCTGAGCTCGAGCGCATGCGCGAGCGACAGGAGCTGCTCCTGGAGCTTGTCCATCGTCAGGCGACCAGCGGCTTGTACGATCATGCGATGCTTGATGCGCTCGTGGAACACCTTTCAGACCGGGGAACTGTTGAAGGAGGTGAACTCGAAGTGCTGTGGCGAAGCCGTGTCGCCGAGCACTACGAAGAGGCCAGCGAACAGGAACGCTTCGAGAAACGAATAGAGCGGATGTTGTCGTCCTTCCAGGGAGACAACTTCGATCTCTTTGCCAGGCTCCTGGACACCGGCGCTGATCTGTTCGCAGATGGAAATTCAAAGCGAGGGATTCGCTACTTTGAAAAGGCACTGGTGCTTGATCCTTCCAACCCGGAACTTGCCTTTTTTGTAGGCGAGCATTTCTTCAGAGTGAACAAGCCGGTGCTGGCGAGGGTCTATCTGGAGCGAGCGGTGGGCGAGGAGGCTCACAACTACAGCGCAACCTTGATGCTCGGCGTGCTGTACGGCGACGATGGTGATCTGGATTCGGCGAAGCTTCATCTCAACAAGGCGCTGAAGCTGAACAAAGACTCGTTCGCAGCTCACTACGGTCTTGGCCGCATTCTGATGAGCGAAGGAAAACTGCCTGAAGGTCTGACGCACCTGAAACGCGCGCTGAGGTTGAAACCTACCGCGGAGATGTACTACGTGGTTGGACGAGCTTACCTCGAGGAGGGTCGGACTGACATCGCGGCGCGGCACCTGCAGCGATGCGTGGACATTGATCCGAAGTTTGACGCCGCGCTTTATCACCTCGGATTGATCTATCTCAGGCAGGACAATTTCTTGCTTGCGCAACAGCATTTCAAAGCCGCGTACGAAATCAATCCTCGAGAGGCGCGATACCGAGCAGCGCTTCGAGCGCGGAGGGCTGCCCAGCTTGCGCCGTTGCCGGTCTTCGGTCGAGCCGCGGTTTCTCGTCGACGTGTAGTGACAAGCGGAGACGAGCGTCTTGCGGAACTATTGCGAAGCGACTTGCTTCAGGTCCAACCGAGCGCTGCAGAGGCACCCAAGGGCCACAAGCGCGGCTGAACACAAACAAGCGTCGTCGATAAAAAGCTGGACGAGCCTAGCCTCAGTGGGTCGTGAGGCTATCGTGCGAGCGGCTTCCGTTAGGCAAGATAAGCACGCTGCGAGATTCGCTGTTGAAAGCCTGGCTGGTGTCGATGGTCAGACTGTAGATATCAAACCCTAATGAGTCCAGGTAAGTTGCGAGATCGTCGCTCGAAGAAATAAACAGCGCCGGGCGATGACCAAGCAACTCACTGATCTCGAGCAGTCGCTCGATTACTTCAGTAGGTTGGAAAGTTCTCGCTGGATCCCGGAAGCTGGCCATTTTCACTCCTTTCAGGTTCAAATACGTTTGCCGGTCAATATTGGTTTTAAAATTACCCGCCGTTCTGATGATGCAAACATCTCGCCGGGTTGGCACCGACTGCAATTAGAACGCTGGCGCGAGCCAGTTGTTGCGTCGAAACCTGTTAAAAAACGTAAAGCCGACCAGGGGCCGGCTCTCACGATCCTTCGGGGCTCTTGTAAAACGAAGACTTGTTGCGCTTTTCCTACTCCGTCTTGCCGGTCGACGTCGACCCGCTGGATTTTGTCTTGTTGCCAGTCTCCTTAGCGGGCTTTGCCCCGTCACTTTTCTCGGTCGAGGGAGCATCCGAACCAGAACCCGAACTCTTTGACGAGTAGTCGGTCATATACCATCCGGACCCCTTGAGCTGAAAGCTGGTTCTGGACACCATTTTTTCGAGCTTTCCACGGCACTTCGAACAACGCTTCAGCGGCGGGTCGCTCACCTTTTGCATCACTTCGTGGTGAGCACCGCACTTCTCGCAAACGTACTCATAAATCGGCATATACACTCCACACCAACTACGACGTCATACTAACACGGCTCAAAAGTAGGGAGCAAGACTTGCGTCTTGACTGGTTCGAGAGTCGGCTTTAGATTGAAGGGAATCTCAGCTTTTGTCGAGCTTATGATGCAATCTCCAGGGCCAAACCATTCGAGTCAGTTCAGCCCCGGTCAGTTACGGTTGGTGTCGGCTGCCTGCCGGCGCGCGGCTCATCTAGTGACAGACTATTACCGGATCTCACCGCGAGAGTGGCGACGGATGCCTTACGAAGTTTGTACTTTACGTTCACTCGAGTCGACAGAGGTGACCGATTCTGCCCTCGCACAAACCTTGTGCTACGACTTGAGGCGCCAGGTTGCCGGAGACGTACTGGAGCATGTCGACTTCTATAGAATCTGCTTACAGGACCACCGGATTCTAGAAGTCGTAAGGTCGACGGCTGAGACGAAGCTGGCGCCGCTACTCACCTATGTATTGACCCACGAACTGATACACGTCGTGAGGTTCGGGCAGAGGCTTCAGAGGGTTGACCTGGCGGACGAGCTCAGGCCTGAAGAGGAAAGTAAGGTGGAACGCACCACGCGGCGAATCCTGAGGGCAGTATGCAGTAGGCAGTAGGCAGTAAGCAGTTTTTTCTTGTATCGGCGGGCCTATTCCTCAAGACAGCGACTCGCGTATCAACGCCTACTGCCTACTGCCTACTGCCTACTGCCTACTGCCTACTGCCTAACTTCTCACAGATGCCTTTTAAAATAGCTGAGAATGAGATACCCCGCGTAGTACTTGTACGGTGGGCGGCCGAGCGTGTAATGGCCGCACGGTACGCTCCGCCGGTCAACCTTCACTGCCTGACGCGCGCACTCGTCAAATAGCAGCCTTGAGAGCTCCGGTGTAAACGAAAGGTCATACCGGGCCGACACCAGCAACGCGCGCCGCGTGTTGCTCCTGAGGCGGTCGATATACGCGTTAGGGCTGATTGCCAACCACGCCTGCCGTACCTCATCCCTCGTAAGAGTTGTCTCGAGACCACGCCGTACGTGTGCTGTGGTAAGCCCTTCCCAAACAACGTCCCCAAAGTAGCTCGAGACGTGGTTATAGACGGCTACCTTGAGGCGCGATTCGTGCACAAACGCCAGGAAGCCTATGCATGAACCGAGACTCGTGCCCAGTATTCCGATGCGGTTGTACCCTCGCGATTCGAGCCACGACACCGCAGCCCTTGTCTCGAGCACCGCCTGGCGATTCGCCTGCAGTGTACGACCGAGATTCGCGCTCACCATGTAATCTGCCCGCTCGAAGCCGTTCAACATCCGGACATCGTGATACGGCAGACTCAAGCGCAGGGCTGCGATCCCGACTCTATTAAGCAGCCGGCAAACCGCAACATGTTCCTCGGCTTTTGCGTTCCAGTGAGGCAGCACAACTACGGCTCGACCGCGTGCCCGGGCGATTTCGTGCTCTCGCGACCCATTTCTAACCCCAATTCGGGATGGAACAGGAAAATATCGAGCTGACGCCAAATTATTCTCAAGGTAAGGCGTTTGAACCGGGCTCTGATATCTCAGAAGGTTTCCTCTCAGCTCAAACTCCGGCGCGGTTGTCAGCTCAAAGAAGCGGTCGCTGTCTCTTATCGCCTGCCTGTTGAATTGAAAGATGAGGTCCAGCGCGTGCGAACCGTTTCCGTTTGAGCCGTTATGACCGTTATTGGGGCTCGGTTGCTGCAGGTCCAGAAACTCGGTTCCCCAATCGAAGTCTCTGACCACGCGATTGTTATCGCGCAACGCAAGTTTGCGTTCCCAATCGTGGATGTAACGTTTGAGCATAAAATTATTTTCGAAGGGCTGCAGAACTGAATGCCCTATTCTAGGGAAAGGATCGTGGTTTGCTCAAGCGCTGTTGAACTGGCGCCGTCAGAACACACCACCAGTCGTCAGGATTTCTGCATCAAACTGTCGAAGCTTTTCGTCTTACAATTTGGGAGCGGACTATGCAGGAACGGGATCCTCGCGAATCATACGGTGCACCACTCGCAGTTTGCATCAATGACTGTGAATTGGATCGCGGACAAAAGCCGGTTGATCTGGCAGTGCTCTGCTTCAAAATGCAGTGCGCGTTTGCCGATATGCGATGGGGTGGTGCGGTTGAAACGAGTTGCGAGCTGAAATCCCTCGTTGTGTTGCAGTCGCCGAAGGTCGTCACCACCAAAGCCTGAGTTCCACCTCTACAACTTAGTTCTGACGCAACGAGATCACTGTGTGATCGGCATTATGCACTCTGTCGAAGAACGCCTTCGCCGCGTCGTATTGATCCGCTGCAATATAGATCCCGCCCACCCTCAGCACTCGCTCGTAGATCAGTTTTCCATTTGAGAGCGAAAAAGATGCTCTGTATCGGGCAACTCCGATGTCCAGTTCGATTGGATCGGGGAGTTGTTCCACGACTGAGCCGGTGGGGACGGCGATCTCAACGCGATCAATCTCTGACCAAGGGTAGGGAAAATACACGGCGTTGACTCGGCGAGGCCCCGCGAGAAACGGCTCGTCGCCCCGGCCAATGAGCGCAGGGCGAATCAGCACCCTCTTCTCAGTCCTCATGAAGGCCCGTGGGCAGTCGTACTTGTACGTGAGAATTAAAGGGCCGGGCTTTTGGTCGACTTCCAGCGCTGCAGACTCGTCGATTTCTGTGCCCGGCACTGAGTCGCGCTGCAAGTCTGCGAACCTCTTCACCCGCTCCTCGGGCGAGAGGCTTGCGAGTTCGTTGCGAGCTTCGACCGCACGCTGTCCGACTAGTCTCACCTCGGCGGAGACATCAGGCGAGCCGTTACGCGACCAGCCGATTCTGATCACGCGATGCTGGCCGCTGCGCGATGCGTCGGTCAACGGCGTCTCTGCGAAAATATCCTTATAGTTGCCGTGAACTATGACTGGAACTGCTTCCTTCTCCCAAGCAAGCATACCGATCGGACAATACAGTGTTCCCGGGTCATAGAAGTCTATGGAACCGCGAGCAAGCACTGCGGTGACTTCGCTGTTTAGCTGAAACGAATTCACAAAGCCGCGATGAAAGGTCAACTCATCCCGTGTAGTCAATTCTGCAACCCGGGCATCCAGCCCGCACGCTCGGAGCATCGCTACGAACAAGCGATTGATTTCTACCGGAGTGCCATACCTGCGTATCAGAGTCTCCTCCGCGGAATTGTTCCGCTTCAACGCGAGGTCCGGTACGGTTTCTACTTTGGTCGGATCGCGATATCCGACGTTCTTTATCTCGGCCTGAACATAATCGTAGATGCGGGCTATTTTTGCTGCCGTTGGTTCATTGGGGAGCGTGATCGTGTCAACTATTCGCTTGATGATGTGCGTTGGTTTGGTCTCAGACTCGGTTCGCCAGAAGGCTCTCGTTGAATAGTCGCGCCAGTACTTTTCGGGTTTAACTTCAGAGCCGTTCGTATAGTACAGCCATCCCCAGATCTTGACTGCGCGTTCGGGTGGCATCATCGGCTCGCGGCGGAACGCGGGTATGTTCGAAGCCTTTATGTAATAGCTGCTTCCGTCCCATTGCGGCGTAAACTCCTTCGAATCGCGCGCGTTGAATGTGATCCACCTCATGTCGAGCTTGGAAACCAGCGGAGGCTCGATCCGATAAAACAAATCCAGCGTAAACAGGTCGGACTGCAGATCGAGAGCAAAGTAGCGGAAGCCGTCCGGATAGATCTGACGATAGCGATATTCGATTATCGATCCCGGCTCGACTGCCGGCATCGAAAATACCTTAGCGCGCCAGATGCCGTGACTTGTCTTCATCAACAGCTTGTCGAAGACGTCGCGGCTGTCGACTTCGAAGGGAGTTCCATCGGGTCTTATCGTCCGCGCATGCACGTCGGTTATTCGACCCAGCTCGACTCGATAAGGCAGTTGAACATCAGCCCACCGGCGACCTCGCTCGTTGAAGATCTTTATTCGAATGTACATCCGAAGGCTGGTGCCGTCGGCGAATGTGTCGTTGACCCCACCTTCGCGAAAGAGTATCGCTGCGTCCGCATCCGGATCGCCGATGTCCGCCGCGGTAAGCGCGAGCTCGCGCTGAGAGACGGGTTTCCACGAGGCTGCAGACGCAGATCGACCTGACAGACCAATGCATGCGGCGACAATCAAGAAAAGGCACGCAATTGGAATTGATCGTCGCAGCAAGAGCAACCTCCGGCCTCGCTCACAGCACGCGATGCAAGCATGCGAATGCGAGCCAATATATTAAGAGGATGAGGAAGCTGGCAGGGTCGTCAGCGGATACCGCTGATTCACGCCTGAGAGTCAAGCAGGGTCTCGTACTCCCGTTCCAGCTCTTCCAACTCTGCCTGTTTTTGAATTGCACCCGGCCGAAGCTTGAGAACTCCGACCGCAAGCAGGGCAAGACTAACCAATCCGAGCCCCGCTAAAGCCAGAATAAGAAATTGTCTGTCCAATCCGAGAAAGAGCCAAGGCGCCAGGTTGCCCCGAATCAGATCGTATGCTGCGCAGGAAGCGAGAAGTAACGCGAATACCGCCCCGCCAAACGCCGCGCCGGTTTTCGCCTTCAGCGAATTCAGCTCATATGCCTGGTCGCGGATAATGGATCGAAGCTCATCGATCCTGTCACGATGACTCCCTGCCTCGGAATCCCTCAAATAGCGATGTTCTTGAGCGACGCGCGCGGGTGGCTGTTCGGTTGTTTCTTCGGGGAGATTCACCGTATCTCACCCATGCGCGCAGTTGGAGAAGCTTGAGGACGATTGTCGCAGCCTACTTGATGAACTTTCCGATGCGCCAGAGGCGCGACGCGGTGAAGAAGTCTTTGAACAGGTTTGTGTCCTCACCGTTCGGCTTGCTCTTGTCGAGCGACCAGTAAACAAACATCGCACGCCCGACAATGCTGGACCGGGGGACAGTGCCCCAGAATCTGCTGTCGAGACTGTTGTCCCGATTGTCGCCCATACAGAAGTACTGGTCACTGTCGTAGCGCCCGTCGCCATCGGCGTCATAGATTCGCGCTCGCTGAGGATCGCTTCGTATCTCGTCGGGAACGGGATCGCCCTTCACCGGAATCTTGTACGGTTGATGAACGGCGTACTTTGCCTGACTGTCGTAGATTCGAGAGTCAACGCTTTCCTCATCGTTCTGATAATAGAACACCGTCCATTGCGAATTAGGTGGATTGCCGTCGTCTCCCGTTTCCTTCAATGGGTCTGGACTCTCCGGATTTTTTTCACGGTCCACGTACATCCGATGTTCAGGCAGTTCCTGGCCATTGACGTAGATCCTTCCGGTACGCGCATCGTACTCAAGCGTCTCTCCAGGAAGACCAATAACTCGCTTTACAAAATTTGTTTGAGGATCCTGAGGGTACTTGAATACGACCACGTCGCCGCGCCGGATATCGCGTTCCGGCAGGATGGGTACCTTTAGCCGGTCGTGCGGTCCGAAGATGAATTTGTTCACCAGCAGATGATCCTGAATCCAGATGGTGTTTTTCATCGAGCCGGTAGGGACCTTAACGGCCTGTACAATGAAAGTCATTCCGAACAGCGCCATGATCAACGTCACTACGGCGGATTCGAGATACTCGCGCGCCACGCTCTTCTTAAACGCCGGTTTCTCGTCAGTCGTACCAGATACGGTCCTGATCTCAGGCGGGACAACCGCCGGCCTTGCGTCGACAGTGCCGGTCCGTTCGTGTGGCTGATAGTTCAGTTCGTCAGTCATATTTCAGCTCAAGATTTCCTGTCAAATTCTGATTCGTTTTGTTCTTCAGCGGACATCGACACCGCGGAGTTCGATCCAGTCGAACTGTCCTCTACAAACGTGACCGCCGAAGCGAGCGCTTCACGAACCAGCGATCCGTTGTCTGAAGAAGGTCTCTCCGGTTCTTCGCCATCGAGCGCTTCAGGTTCGGCTTCGCACAGCTCCTCTGTAAGGTAATCAGTCCTGTATCGATCCAGCGTGTCTGAAGATTCCAGCACAGCCCGCGCCGCCTCCTGCTGTGCTTCCTTAATCGTGTGACCTTCTCCGGTTGACAGGGCAGTCCCCGCGACCCGCAGCTCGACTCGGAAGGTGCGTCGGTGATCGGGACCAATGGCCTCGACAAGAGCGTACTCTGGCGCGGGACAACCGATCCCCTGAAGTTTTTCCTGGAGCGCGGATTTGTAGTCAGCGCCGATCATTGCTGTTGGATCGATCGACAGCAGCTTTGCCTTGAGTTCCCTGCGAAGGAACCGTTCTGCGACGGTGATTCCACCGTCGACATAAAGAACTCCGATGAGTGCCTCGTAAGCGTCCGCCAGCAACGCGCGCTTGCGCCGGCCGCCGGTTTTTTCCTCGCCCCGGTTCAGAAGGATGTAGCGGCCAAGGTCGATGATCTCAGACAGCTCGGCGAGGCTCGACTCGCTGACGAGAAACGCCTTCATCTTGGAGAGCTTGCCTTCGGCCAGATCGGGAAACCGCTCGAGAAGCCAGGCGCTTACTACGAAGCCTAGAACGGAGTCTCCAAGAAACTCCATAGCTTCGTTGTGCTGGCACCTTTCGGCTACGCGCTCATTTGCAAAGGAGCGGTGGGTCAAGGCCCTATCCAGAAGCGCTCGCGACCGGAAAGAGTAACCAATCCTTTGCTCGAGCTCTGATAGCAGCTTCTCTCGTTCCAGTAGAATCATGAACTGTTGACGCGGACCGCCCGCGCATATCTGCAACTATATCACTTATTCCGACTAGCCGTCAGCTTCGTTGAATAAGACCGCATACGAATAGGAAAGGCCAGCCCAGGTACTTGGGCTGGCCTTCCTTCAATCAAAAGCTTACGAGCCGAAAACAATGCGCGTCGCCGTGCAGCGAGCGGTCGGGACGGCTGAAAGAGACTAGTGCGAGGCGGTCGAACTGCTCGGCGGACTGCTGGCGCTGCGACTGCGCTCGATCAACTCCTTCAATCCCTCGGACGACCCGTTGTGACGGAAGGAATAGAGCTCGGTCAAAACCTTTTGAACCTGTGCGCGCGTCCCGTCCCATTCCTTCTTGTCCTGCGTCAACGCGACGAACCTGGCCCAGCACTGAATGACCGCGTCGGCTTCTCGGTTGACCTCGTCCAGCACTGCCTTCACCTCGGGTTTCATCTTGTCGGCCTCGGCTTCGCGGTCGGTATCAGGGATCGTCTGAAACTTGGTTGCGGCGGCAGCGTATTTTTGCTGGTGGAGAGATCCGCACTGCAGGGAGTATTGCGGGTTCGTTGGGTCGTATGATGCAGCCTTTTGATAATACGCGATTGCTTTGTCCGTGTTCTTGTTGTTTTTCTCGACGACTGCATCGACGCTATTCAAATATGCGAGCAGGACGTTTTTGTTGGCGCCTTTGGGGAGCTTTCCGCCCTCGATGAGAGCAATGGACTTGTTGGCGAGGTCCGTGGCGTCGGCGGCGTGCGCGAAGCTTGGCGGCTGCGCAAAGAGCTCGAGAGTCCCGATCTGGCCAACTATAAAGGTGTAATAATCGACTTCGGCAGATTGATCTTCGGCGGCCGCTTCTTTTCCAAGGCGGATGATCTCTGCCACGTTTTTGTCCTGAGCTGCTTTTGTGAGCATCGCGTTGCGTGCCTGAGCAATGGACGGCTGGATGTATTTTGCCCACTGACCCTGGGGATACTTAGCCATGTAAGCCTTCCCCAACTCCATGATCTTCGACCAATCCTTATTGGTCTCTCGGGTGGCGTTATACCAGGCGGTATAAGCGTCAGTCTCCTCTTTTGCTTTGTCGTCTTTTTGTTTGTCGTCCTGGGCCCCTCGCAGAGGCGTCGGGTTGCTGATTATCGACCGGGCCGATACCTGAAGTGTGGTGAGGGCAACCACAAAAGCGAGCGCCGCCGCGGTAGTCAACTTTTTCATCGAATCAGACTCCTTATTGAAATATCCACCCGGAGCTGGCTTCAGAAGCCTTCTTTACCAGTTCACGCTCGGCTGTGATTTCTGGATTCGGCACAACTCGGGGATGCGCGCTTGGAGCACTCGGGCCGTTGGCACTTGTCCCGGTAGACGCTCCAATCGCATACTCGCATCGTGTGACATTACTTGTCAAGCAATTGCGTGTTGGGGGCGGTACGCAGTAGGCAGTAGGCAGTATGCAGTAGGCAGTAGGGAGTTGGCAGTACGCATTAACCCGCAGGACAGTTCGTTTAGCGCGTCATTGAGCGTCCTACTGCCTGCGTACTGCATACTGCCTACTGCCTACTGCCTACTGGTTTCAATCCGACATCGGGCGCGACCTCTCTCAGAGAGGCGACGATGAAATCTATGTGTTCGCCGAGTTCGACCTTGAACTCTATTGCGCCCTCGTAGACTTCGTCGCGGTTCACTGTTCGTGCGAACGCTTTGTCCTTCAGTTTTTTCTTCACCGATTTGGACTCGAGGTCCCAGATTCCGTTCGGCCGGACCAACGCACAAGCCACGACGAAACCTGTCAGCTCGTCACAAGCGTAGAGCGCTTGTGCAAGAAGCGTATCGCGAGGGACACCAGTGTACGTGGCGTGTCCAAGTATCGCCTTCCTTACCTCTTCGGTGTAGCCGCGCTCGCGGAGAATCTCCCAGCCTTTCATCGGATGGTCTGGGGGATCGGGGTACATCTCATAGTCGAAATCATGAAGCATGCCGGTGATGCCCCATTTGTCCTGATCCTTGCCGAGCTTGCGCGCGTAGCTGCGCATGACCGCTTCGACAGCCAGTGCGTGTTTGCGAAGCGAGTCGCCCTTCGTGTACTCGCAAAGCAGCTCCCAAGCTTCTTGTCTTGTTGGCATAGGGAATACTGAAGTTCTGAGTTTCGAGCTGAGTTCTGAGTGCCGGAGCCAGAGTTCAAACCAAACTTACTCAAGGCTGAACTCAGAACTCAGAACTCAGAACTCAGAACTTCACTCAGCTCTGAGCGCGAGCATCGGGTCTACTCTGGTAGCCCGCCGTGCAGGCAGATAACTTGAAACAAGCGCCACCGCCGCAAGCACACACGGGATGACCAGAAACACCGTGACATCTCTCTCGCTCACACCAAAAAGTAGATCGGCCAGCAGTCTGCCCGATAGAAACGCTGCGACGATCCCCAGGATCAGCCCGATTCCGGTAAGAAACATAGCCTGACCCACCATCATTTTCAGAACTGTAGAAGGCGCTGCCCCCAAGGCCATTCGTATCCCGATCTCTTGAGTTCGCTGCGTAACCGCATAGCTTATGACCCCGTATATGCCTATTGCTGCCAGCGCCAACGCGAGGATCGCGAATATCGCTACCAGCGTAGTGTACAGTCTAGGCTGACTGATAGATTCGCCGACAAGCTGATCCATCGTCTTCACGTCGAAAACCGGCTGGCCAGGGTCGATCGAAAGCAGTTCCGCCCTCGACGCTCTCATTATCGAGTTTGGGTCCTGCGTTGTCCGGAGAACAAGCGCCATGAAGTTCCACGGGACCTGCAAGAAAGGCTCGTACATTTGGGCGCCGGACTCGGAATCAAGGCTCGACTGCTTCACGTTGCCTACGATGCCGATAATCTCCCGCGATACCCCGCCCTCGGCGGTGATCGAAATGTGCTTTCCAAGAGGATCGTCCTGACCCCAGTACAAACGGGCCATTGCGTCATTGATCACGATGACCGGGGGAGATTTGTCCCGATCTCGCTCTTCGAAGTAACGCCCCTTGAGCAACGGGATGCTCATCAATTTAAAGTAATCGCTGCTTACCGCGCCGTACGCCGCCGTGAGGCGTTCATCCGGAGAAGAAGGAGCGCGTCCGTCGATAGTGAACCGACGCGCCAAGGCAGTGTCGGGCTGTAACGGAAGAGTGGTTATCGCCCCCGCCGCCTCCACCCCCGGCAATGACGCAAGGCGTTTGATTGATTGGTCGAAGAAAGCCGAGATCTGATCATCTTCAGTGTACTTGGTAGGCGGCAAAGTTACCTGCATTGTCAAGACTCGTTCCGGATTGAATCCCGGATCTACGTTCTGAAGCTGGTAGAAGCTCTTTAACATCAGCGCCGCAGCGATCAACACAACCTGAGTCAGGGCCACTTCCAGAACCACGAGCGTGTGTCTGGTTTGTTTGCCCCTCGATCCACCGGAAGTCCCGCGTACGCCTTCCTTCAAAGTCGAATTCAAGTCAGGCTTGGAAGCCTGAATCGCGGGTATCGCCCCGAAAAGCAGCCCGGTAACCACCGAAGCCATAAGCGTGAACAGCAGTACACGCAAGTCTATCCCGACCTCCGATAATCTCGGTACGTTAGCGGGATTGATCGACAGCAGCAGTTTCACACCACCGTACGCGAGCGCGAGTCCGAGTGCGCCGCCGGTCAGCGCAATTAGCACGCTTTCGGTGAGCAACTGCACGATGATTCTCGATCGAGAGGCTCCCATCGCGGTTCTGATGGCAATTTCTTTCTGGCGTGCGGCTCCTCGTGCCAACAGCAGGTTTGCTACGTTGGCGCAGGCGATGAGCAATACGAGAGCAACGGTGACCAACAGAAACTTCAGCGCAGGGCGAATGTTTCCAAGTATCTGGTCGCTGATCGGCACCAGATCAACTGTGAAGCCCGAATTGGAATTCGGGTACGCCTGCTCAAGTCGCGATGCGACTGTTGCCATTTCCGACTGTGCCTGCTGAATGCCCACACCGGGCTTTAGTCTCGCGATGCACTTCAGGAATCGCCGGTTACGTTTCCTCAAGTCATCTGGGGAGCTGATGGATGGCAGTCGCAGCCGATCAGCTCCGTCAAACGCCATTGGCACCCACAGCTCATCTCCTTTTTCCGGCGATTGAAACTCGGGAGGGGTGATTCCGACCACAGTGAACGCGGCACCGTTGAGTTGAATTGTTTTCTCGACTATTGACGGGTCGCTGCCGAATCTCTCTTTCCAGAGTTTGTTGCTCAGAACGACTGATCGTCCTGAGCTCGATGCGTCCTCGCCCTCGACGAACAATCTCCCAAAAGCAGGCTTCACGCCGGGCACTCTCCCAAGAGCAGGCTTCACGCCGAGCACGTTAAAGAAGTTGGCCGAGACCATAGTCCCCTGAATGCGCTCAGGCTCAGCGCCGATCGAAAGGCTGAAGTCGTCATAGACGAAACTAGCGATCTGTTCGACAAGCGAGCTCTGCTCGCGGAAGTCAATCAGGTCCGGCACCGACACGGGTTCGCGTGTGCGGTGGGTCTTTTGATTGTTGCCCCATACAACAACGATTCGATCTGGCTTGTCGTAAGGGAGCGGCCTGATCAGGATGCTGTTTACAACGCTGAAGACCGCAGTGTTAGCGCCGGTTCCCAGCGCAAGTGCGATGAGCGCTGCAACAGTGAAGCCCAGATTGCTTCTGAGCGTGCGTGCGGCGAATTTGAGATCCTGGATAAAGTTTGCCATGCGTCACCGAGTCTGGGGTCCGTACGGGCGTGTCAGCGCGGCAACTCGACTAGTTCCCGTTTGTTTTAGATTTAATTGTTTTCTGAAGGAACCGGGTCAGGCAGTTATCGCGCAAACGCGGCGGCTTTGTCAACCTAGCGGCTGGGTCATTCGGTAGTCATTATCGAAGGTTCTGCAAACGAGCCGAGTGCAGTTCCCAAAATCAGCACGGCGCTCGCCACAAAAAGAAGACGAAGGCTTATATCCGCAAGTATGCCGGAGAGTGCGTACGACGCTGGTTCCACGAGCGAAGTCCCGAACATCACCACGCTCAACACGCGGCCCAGCCTCTGCGGTTCGCATCGGGACTGTATCCACGCGAGCAGGGTTATGTTCAGCAGCCCACCGATCAGGCCGATCACAAAAACGATCGCGCACGCCTCCCATACTTGAGGCACAAATCCGAGCGCTGCCGTTCCCAGCCCAAGAAGGCACATGGTGCTGATGATCAGCCGGCCCTTATGACGGGTCGGTCGGAGCGAACCGGCTAGAATCATGCCTGCAAGCATTCCGAAACCAAACGAAGACAACATCGCCGCGTAAGGCGCCGCGGCACGTGTTTCAAGAGTGCCTTGAGCGAATCTGGTTTTTGCCAGCAGTGCCAGGCCTATGGTGGAGGGTCCTATGAACGAAAACTCGATGATCGCGATGAACAGCATCAACGACCTGATCAAGCGGTCGCGCCAAGCGTAGGCCAGGCCGTCGCGGATCGAGCTCAACAGCGCGCCGATAGCGATCGAACCCACGCGATTATGATGATTCGATTCTTGACCGTTTTCGCGATTGACCGGGGTGCGGGATTCCTTCATCGCCCAGACAGTTGCTGCGGCAAATATAAAGGTGGCGGTATCAATCGCGAACGAGGTGGCGAACCTGTGTCCGTCGCCCGTGTTTGTGTTAGCGCTGCTCACTGCAGCTCCGCCCACCCCGGCTATCACCAATCCGGCGGCGGCCGGTCCGACGCTCCCCATGAGTCTGGCGGTGCCCCGCATAAGCGCGTTTCCGCCGGTCAGTTGGTCTCGATCGATCAGTTTTGGAATGATTGCCAGGAAAGCGGGGTAGAAAAAGGCATCAACAATTCCAAACCCTACTGATAAAACGTAAAGATGCCAGAGTTGAGTCGTGCTGCAAAAGGCGATAACGGTTATGAGGGCGGTGATAACAGCTCTGGCTATGTTTGAGTTGAACAGGATCAGCTTTTGGGAGACGTTATCGCTTAGCGCGCCGCCTACAAGATCGAAGGCCGCGCGGGAAATACCGCCAAGCATCAAGACGGTTCCGAGCACCAGGCCGGAGCCGGTGAGGTCGAGGATCAGCAACGGCAGTGCGACGAGATAGAACTGGTCTCCGAACAGTGAGACGCTTTGGCCGACAAACAGGAGTCTGAAGTCGCGAGAAACGAGCGGCTGAAGGATTCGAATCCTACTCACTTTCTGCGCGAGCGGCAGTCCCAAACTCTTGAGTCCCTCTGCTGTTAGTTTTTCCGAAACTTCTTCGCCGGATGCGTGGGTCTGTGGCGGTTACTCGGCTAGTAAAGCGCACAGTCCACCTAGACCAGTGGGGGTAGGAAGACCATGTGAACCCGTTAACAAATTAGCGACCCTCTGGCAGCCGGACATTACCAGAAGTGAAGTGAGTAGTAAATGGTTTACATTGCTAGACAGTCGGTTTAGGGTTTCGGGTTCGTTAGATTGAGGGTTGTAAAACCTTAAGAGGATATTTCGTTTAGGGATAGAAGATTGATACTGAATTGAGAGAACCCGAAACCCTAAACCGAATCCTACTGCCTACTGCCCACTGCCTACTGCCCTAAACTTCTCTGTTGCCCCACCGATGCGCTAGAATGCTTCGTTACGACTATGCTGGTAGATACTTACAAGAGACCCATTAAAGACCTGCGTATCTCCGTCACCGATCGCTGCAACTTTCGGTGCACCTATTGTATGCCGCTGGAGGAGTATGTCTGGATAGATCGCCAGGACATCCTTACTTTTGAAGAGATCGAACGCGTAGCACGAATATTTGTTCGTCTCGGAGCAGAAAAAATCCGGGTAACCGGCGGTGAGCCGCTTGTTAGAAAAAATCTAGAACTCCTTATCTCCCAGCTCGCCCGAATCGAAGGCCTCAAAGACATCTGCCTTACCACCAATGGCGCCCTGCTCAGGGCACACGCCACAGCCCTCAAAGCCGCGGGCCTTCATCGCTGCAACGTCAGCGTGGATTCTCTAGATCCCGACAAATTCAAACAGATAACCGGCCGCGGTAACCTCGCCGACGTCCTTGACGGAATTGAAGCGGCACGCGAGGCAGGTATAAGCCCCATTAAGCTCAATGCGGTCATCGAACGAGGCGTTAACGAGGACGACATCATTCCGCTTGTCGAGTTCTCACGCAGCCAGGGCTTTCCTATTCGGTTTATTGAATACATGGACGTTGGGAATTCGAACCACTGGATCTCGAAACGCATGGTTCCCGCGGTCGAGATACTCGAGCGCATCAACTCAGGCTTTCCGGTTCGCAGAGTCGGCCGCACCGACGGCGCGCCCGCCGTTGCCTACGAATTCGTAGACGGCCGAGGGGACATCGGAATTATTGCGTCTGTCACTGAACCGTTCTGCGGAGATTGCAGCAGAGCGAGACTCACTGCCGATGGAAAGCTGGTGACCTGTTTGTTTGCGGACCGAGGTTACGACTTGAAAGGTCTCTTGCGCGGCGGTGCAACCGACGAAGAGATGATCACAAAAATAAGTCGAGTTTGGACAGGCCGTGAGGATCGTTATTCAGAACAAAGACTCACGGCAATGAACTCTCCGGGTGGCTATCATCCAAACGAACATCGAAAGATCGAGATGATCACGCTTGGCGGCTGACCGCGTGGCGTTTCGCTTCAACTTCAGTTTTACGTGGGAAGAACACGTATGTGTCCGAAGTGGTTCACAGCTTTTTTCTGCCCGCCGGTTTCTGATTGTGGGATTTCGATTCGTGCGAAGCCAGTGGTAATTGCCGTGTAGAAACTCTTGTCAAGCTGGGTGCTGGCGTTGTGCGATCAATTCTGTTTCGGATCTCAACTGGTGTGTTGACAGGAACACGATGAAAAAATGCCTTTTGGCGCTTCTTATATTCTTGTTTGCTGCGTGGCAACTGCCTGCGCTGAACGCGCAGACCGGCAAGCGAACTCTCGCGGAACGGCTTGGGTTCAAGGCATCGGACAAGCTGCTGATCGTCAACGTGGACGACGTGGCCGGCAGTCACGCCGCGAACGCAGCGGCGATAGACGTGCTGGAGAATGGGCTCGGCACATCAGCCACGATCATGGTCCCTTGTCCCTGGTTTCCGGAGATCGCCGACTACGCGCGCAAGCACCCGCAGGCTGACTTTGGACTGCACCTGGTTCACACCAGCGAGTGGAAGGGTTACAAATGGGGGCCAGTTGCGAATAAGTCGGACGTGCCCGGTCTAGTAGACCCGCAGGGTTATCTGTGGCCGGACATTGCTTCAGTGTACGGTCATTCAACGCCGGAGCAGGCCTACCTCGAAGCGCGTGCCCAAATCAAGAAGGCGCTCGACGCGGGGATTGATGTCACGCATCTCGACTCGCACATGGGCACGTTGCAATATGATGAGCGATACTTTCAGGTCTACAGAAAACTGGCAAACGAATTCGACTTGCCATTGAGGATGGGCTCGCAGGAAGTCCTCGCGGCTGCCGGAGGCGGACACCAACGCACGCAGCTTGAACAGGACGGAATTCTCTGTCCCGATTATCTAATTCACGGCGGGCGAAAAAAAGACGAGTCGACCGACGACTACTGGAAGCGAATGCTCAGTGATCTGAAACCGGGAGTCACCGAGCTCTACATCCACGCTTCGATGGAAGGTGACGAGATAAAGGCGGTGACCAACTCGTGGCCCGATCGCAACGGCGAGCATCGTCTTTTCACTCGAGATCCCGAGATAAGACGAATCCTTGACAGCCAGGGCGTAAAGCGTGTCGGCTATCGTGCGCTTAGGGATCTCCAGCGTCGTGCTCGCGCGGAACACAAGGGATCGGGGAGGTTGAATGAGTGAGAAAAAGCCTTACGGCTCGTGGAAGTCGCCGATAACGTCTGATCTGATCGTTGCGGGCACGGCGGCTCTCGGCGAAGTACTCGCCGAAGGCGAGAACATCTATTGGGTTGAGAGTCGGCCGTGGGAAAACGGTCGAAGCCTGATCGTGAAGAGGACTCCGGATGGCGCGGTCACCGATGCCATCCCCGAAGGATTCAACTCAAGAACAACCGTACATGAATATGGCGGCGGTAGCTTTATCCTCGATCAGGGCACAATATATTTTTCCAATCTCGCAGATCAGCGTATCTACGTTCAGCGCCCCGGCGCTCAGCCGGTCCCTTTGACCCTCACCGAAAAGCTCAGGTTCGCGGATGCGGTGCTTGATCGAAAGCGTAGCAGGCTGATCGCAGTGCGCGAAGATCATCGCACCGGGGGTCGCGATTGTATCAATGAAATAGTCGCTGTGCAGATGAATCCAGGCGAGGGTGTTGAAAACGGCGGCGAAGTTTTGATCACCGGCTCCGACTTCTATTCATCGCCCCGCTTGAATCCAAGCGGCGATCGCATCGCGTGGTTGCAGTGGAACCATCCAAACCTTCCCTGGGATGGTACGGAATTGTGGGTAGGCAAGCTTGCGGACGATGGATCGGTGGTCGAAAGAGAGAAGGTCGCGGGCGACGTCGCGGAATCCATCCTTCAGCCCGAGTGGTCACCGGATGGGTTGCTGTATTTCGCGTCGGACCGAAGCGGGTGGTGGAACCTTTATCGCAGGACCGACATTGGAATTGAGTCCCTCTGCGAGCGTAAGGCGGAATTTGGCGGTCCCCAGTGGATGTTTCGAATGTCCGTGTACTCGTTTGAAAGCGCGGACCGCATAATCTGCGCTTACAATGAGCTGGGCAAGTGGAGGCTCGCAGAACTTGATGTCCGCACGAGAAACCTGAAGCCGATTCCTACGGAATACTCGGATATCGCCAGTGTGAGGACTGGTCCCGGGTTTGTGGTGTTCATCGGGGGCTCGCCTAAAGCGGCGTCGTCCGTCGTACGAGTCGACTTGAAGACTGGCGTCAGCAGCGTGCTGAGGAAATCAAGTTTCATCGAACCTGATGCAAGGTATATTTCGACTCCGAAGGCGATCGTGTATCCGACAGAAAACGGAAAGAGCGCTCACGCATTCTTCTATGCGCCGGTGAATCCGGACTACGAGGGATTGCCCGGAGAGCGCCCGCCGCTGATTGTAATCAGTCATGGAGGGCCGACGTCGGCGACTTCGACTACGCTAAAGCTGACGGTTCAGTACTGGACTAGCAGAGGGTTTGGAGTTTTGGATGTGAACTATGGTGGAAGCACCGGCTACGGTCGCGCTTACCGCGAACGGTTGAACGGGAACTGGGGAGTTGTCGATGTTGATGATTGCGTAAACGGAGCTCTGCACCTGGTTGCTCTTGGCGAGGCGGATCCAAACCGCTTAATCATTCGCGGGGGCAGCGCAGGTGGTTACACGACTCTTGCGGCGTTGACTTTTCGAGACGTGTTCAAAGCCGGCGCGAGCTACTACGGGATTTGCGATCTGGAGGCTCTCGAACGTGATTGTCATAAGTTCGAGTCGCAGTACAACCGCAGTCTCATAGGACCGTATCCTGAACGCAAGGATCTGTATGTGCAGCGATCGCCCATTTATTTCACCGACAGGCTTTCGTGCCCGATGATACTCTTTCAAGGACTGGACGACAGAGTTGTTCCGCCCAATCAAGCCGAGATGATGTTTGATGCAGTAAAGCGTAAAGGTCTGCCGGTCGCTTACGTCGCCTTTGAAGGTGAACAGCACGGGTTTCGAAAAGCGGAGAACATCAAGCGGTCGCTTGACGCCGAGCTCTATTTTTATTCAAAGGTGTTTGGATTCGAACTGCCTGAGCCGATCCAGCCGGTAGTAATTGAGAACATAACTTGAATCACTGCGATGCGAGTAGCGGAGCCGCATCGTCATAAGCCCGGAAAAACGAGGAGCGCATATGCCAGGGTCAGCGAGAAGGCTTGAGACGAAGCTGATACATTCAGGAGAGCCGCAACCGCGCATTGGCGGCTCGGTGGTTATGCCGATTTTTCAGACCGCGATGTTCGAATATGCGGGTGAGGAGACCTACGACGCCGTCCGCTACATCCGCCTGAACAACACTCCCAATCATCTCGTCCTTCACAGGAAGCTTGCAGAGCTGGAAAGCGCCGAGGCCGCTTTGGTGACGGCTAGCGGCATGGCGGCGATCTCTACGGCGTTGCTCACGGTTCTCGAAGCGGGAGACCATTTGCTGGCGCAGGATTGTCTCTATGGCGGGTGTCATACGCTCTTGACCGAAGATTTCGCCAAGTTCGGACTTTCGTTCGACTTCATCGACGGCGACGATCCTGCGTCCTGGGAACGAAAGCTTCGACCGAACACCCGCGCTATTTACGTCGAAGCGATGTCAAATCCCACATTGCAGGTATCGGACTTAAAGGCGGCAGTCGAGTTTGCCAGGGCACACGGTCTGGTGTCGTTGATCGACAATACGTTTGCGAGTCCGGTCAATTTTCGCCCGGTCGAACACGGATTTGATCTTTCGCTCCACAGCGCCACGAAATATTTGAACGGACACTCCGATATCGTTGGAGGCGCGTGCATCGGTCGCGCGGATCTGATCGAAAAGATTACGCACAAGTTGAACCACCTCGGAGGGGCTATGGATCCGCATGCGGCGTTTCTGCTGCATCGTGGCATCAAGACTCTCGCGCTTCGGGTCGGGTATCAGAACCAGTCGGCGTTGGAGATCGCGCGGTTTCTAGAGGCGCACTCCGCAGTGCAGCGGGTCAATTATCCGGGACTCGAGAGTCACCCGCGACACAAGCGCGCGCGAGAGCTTTTCTCGGGCTTCAGCGGAATGTTCAGCTTTGAATTGAAGGGCGGCGTTGATGCTGCGGAGAAATTCATGAGCAACACGACGATTCCGCTAATCGCGCCGAGCCTTGGCGGGATTGAAACGCTGATGACGCGTCCTGCCACGACTTCGCACTCGGGGGTCTCGCGAGATGACCGGCTGCGAATTGGGATCACCGATGGTCTGATCCGGGTTTCAATCGGCATCGAGGCCACGGAAGATCTGATCGAAGATTTTGAGCGAGCGCTTCGATCGGTTTGATTTGCGATGTCGACCCCCGCACCTGACATGACCGGCAAGGTGGTGCTTATCACCGGCGCCACTGCAGGAATTGGTAAAGAGACCGTGGTGGGTCTTTTGCGCATGGGAGCTACCGTGGTGCTTGTGTCGAGGGAACGCGAACGGGGGGAGGCGGCCCTGCAGGATGTACAGCACCGAACAAACAGCCGGAACGTAGTGTTGATGACCTGCGACCTGTCATCGCAAAGGTCCATCAGAGTCCTTGCCGACGAGTTCAGTAGCAAATACTCCGGGCTGGACGTGCTGATCAACAACGCAGGCGTTTTCATGACCCGGCGATCAATCACCGAGGACGGAATCGAGTCTACTTTTGCGATCAATCATCTGGCGTACTTTCTGTTATCTAACCTGCTATTGGAACGCCTGAAAGCCAGAGCTCCATCGAGAATCGTGAACGTTGCTTCTGCGGCGCATCATTATGGACACCTGGATTTCACGGATCTCCAAAGAAGCCGCAGCTACAGCAGCTTCGGCGCATACGCCGCATCTAAGCTGGCCAATATCCTGTTCACTCGCGAATTGGCCCGAAGACTTGAAGGGACCGCGATCACCGTCAACTGCCTTCATCCCGGCACGGTTGGCACCAACTTATTTAGACGCCTTCCCGGTTTTCTGGAATCGATCATCAAGCTGGTGACGATCAGTCCCGAACGTGGGGCCCGGACGTCTATATATCTCGCAAGCTCGCCTGACGTGGACAAAGTGAGCGGCAAGTACTTTTCTCGTTCGCGCGAGACATCTGTATCACGCGAGGCGCGCGACGACGATTTAGCTGAGAAGCTGTGGCTTATCAGTGAGGAGCTCACCGGCTTGAGGCCGCAGCTCGAAGATGAGAAATGAACGGCAAACTGGAACAATTTCGCGACAAGAAGTATTTGTCAGTCGAGAGCTATCGCAGAAACGGTCAAGCAGTCGCGACACCGGTGTGGTTCGTACAGCAGGACACGACCTTCTACATCTATTCTCTGGCCGATGCGTGGAAAGTAAAACGCATGCGAAACAATCCGAGAGTTCGGATCGCCCCTTGCGATATGCGAGGGCGCATAACCGGCGAGTGGGTCGATGCAAGCGCTCGACTCTGCGAGTCGGATGAGGCAAGTCGAGGGCATGCGCTGCTGGACAGCAAATACGGATTCATGAAAAGAGTCGGGAATATTTTCAGCCGGCTTATGAACCGCGAACGGGTAGTCATCGCAATTGAGCCCGAGACTGGCGGCGCCGATTCGTGAGTTGGCAATAGTGTAAAGCCATACAGGTGAAATTCGAGTGACCTTCTCTAGAGCGAGTGGAATCTTGTTGCACCCGACCTCGTTGCCAGGCGGCTACGGCATCGGAGACCTCGGTAGTCAGGCGCGTCTGTTTCTCGACTTCCTTCACAAGGCTGGCCAGCACTTATGGCAGGTGTTGCCGCTTGGCCCAACGAGTTACGGCGACTCGCCGTATCAATGCTTCTCTGCGTTCGCGGGAAATCCGTTGTTGGTGAGCCCGGAGCCGCTGTTGAACGACGGTTTGCTCGAGCGCTCGGACCTCGAGTCGCCGCCGCCCAACAGTGATCGCGTCGACTTCGGCGCAGTGATCGGTTTCAAGCATCGAATTCTGGAGCGGGCTTATTCGAGATTTTCGAGCCGGTCTTCTGGACTGACTTCTGAGTTTGAGGGATTCTGCAGCGGCCACGCGGCGTGGTTGGACGACTACGCAATGTTTCGGGCGTTGAAAGAAGCGCACGGCGGCAAGGGGTGGCACGAGTGGGAGCCTAATTTTGCAAAACGAGAAGCGTCCGCGCTGGCATCGGCGGCGGAAGGTCTTCGAGAGCGCATCCTTGCTGAGAAGTTCTTTCAATGGCTTTTCTTCAGGCAGTGGCTGTCGCTGAAGGCTTACGCTCGCGAGCGCGAAATCAACATAGTAGGAGACGCGCCGATCTTTGCCGCGATGGACTCGGCCGATGTCTGGACCAACCCGGACATGTTCAAGCTGGACAAGGAGCGGCGGCCGATTGTAGTCGCCGGAGTCCCGCCGGACTACTTCAGCGCGACCGGTCAGTATTGGGGCAATCCTGTCTACAACTGGAAGAAACTCCGCGCGACAGGTTTTCAATGGTGGATCGATCGGTTGCGAGCGATTTTTACGCTGGTAGACCTGGTCAGGATCGATCACTTTCGAGGATTTGCCGCTACGTGGGAGATACCAGCCGAAGCGAAGACCGCGGAAGGCGGGGGATGGGTTGAGGTTCCCGGCCGCGAGCTGTTTAAAAAGTTAAAGGCGACGTTCGAGAACTTGCCGATCATCGCCGAGGACTTGGGTGTGATAACGCCGGACGTCGAAGCGCTTCGAGATGAGTTCGGATTGCCGGGAATGAGAATCCTCCAGTTCGCGTTCAGCAGCGACTCACGAAATCACGACCTACCGCACAACTACATTCCGAACTCGGTTGTATACACGGGTACTCACGACAACGACACGACCGTAGGGTGGTTTCGGAGCAAAGCGGGAAAAGGTTCAACACGCAGCGCTGAGCAGATCAAGCACGAGCGCGAGTACTGTTTGAAGTACTTGGACACCCGAGGGCGGGAGATCAACTGGGACTTCATAAGGGCGGCGCTTTCGTCTACCTCGAACACCGCAATCGTCCCGCTGCAGGATGTACTTGGACTGGATTCTTCGGCGAGAATGAATCTGCCGGCAAGCGATAAAGGTAACTGGAACTGGCGCGCGCCTGAAGGGAGCTTTGGCGATGAGCTGGCGGTCCGCCTGCGAGAGCTTGCGGAGTTGTATGGACGGTGATCAGAGTTCTGAGTTCTGAGTGGGGAACTCAGGACTCAGGATTCAGAACTCAGAACTCAGAACTCAGGACAATCCAGAGTATACTAATTCCAATGACCGTGACCTTCCCCGAGCAATTCAACATGGCCGATTACTTTCTGGATCATAACATCCGGGAAGGGCGCGGGGGCAGAACCGCTGTCTACTACCGCGGCGAGAAGTATACCTATGCTGACGTCGTCTCGATGTCCAACCGATTCGGCAATGCGCTGCTCGATCTCGGCATACAAATGGAAGATCGAGTGTTGATAGTTCTTCCGGATTCCATCGAGTTCGTAGCCGTTTGGTTCGGCATTGCCAAAGTTGGCGCAGTCATCACAATGGTAAACACCATCCTCCCAACAGCAGATTACGAATACTATCTCGACTACACTCGAGCAAAACTCGCGGTGGTGGACGCATCGGTGATGGAGCGCTTCGCCCCTGCCGCTGCAGGCTCGCGGTTTTTGAAACACACTATCGTTTGTAACGCTAAGGTCTCGGGCCGCCTCGAAGGCCTCGAGTGGCGATCCCGAGTGCAGTCATTTGAGACTGTTATAAGGAAAGCCTCGGAGCAGCTCGACCATATTCCGACGTCTCGTGACGACCTTGCAATCTGGTTGTTTACCTCCGGGTCAACCGGTCAGCCAAAGGCGGCAGTCCACCTCCAGCACGACCTGCCGTACAACACAGAGTGTTACGCAAAGCAGGTGCTCGGAATCTCAGCCGACGACGTCACCGTATCAGTCCCAAAATTGTTCTTTGGCTACGCGACCGGCACGAACCTTTTGTTCCCGTTTTCGGTGGGCGGAGCGACGGCGCTGTTCCCTGAACGGTCAACTCCGGAGGCGATGTTCGAGATGATTCACCGCCATCGTCCAACCATTCTGACCACCGTGCCCACGATGATAAATGCGATGTTGCAGGTCGAGGACGCCCGCGAGAGTTACGACGTTTCCTCACTGCGATTCTGCGTATCGGCTGGAGAAGCGTTACCTCCTGAGTTGTACGATCGATGGATGAACACATTTGGAGTCGAGATTCTCGATGGCATCGGCTCCGCGGAGATGTTCCATATCTACATCTCGAATCGACCGGGCGAAGTTAGACCCGGAAGCCTTGGGCGCGTAGTGCCGGGCTACGAGGCAAAGATCGTTGACGCCGACGGCAACGAGGTGCCCACGGGCGAGATGGGAACACTGAAGGTCAAGGGGGACTCTGCCGCACTTTGCTATTGGAAAGCGCACGAAAAATCCAAGGTCACGTTTGCGGGTGACTGGTGTACTACCGGAGATCAGCTCCGTGTCGACGAAGAGGGTTACTACTGGTATTGCGGGCGCACTGATGAAATGTTGAAGGTCGGTGGCATCTTTGTTTCGCCGACCGAAATCGAAAATTGCCTCATTGAGAATGAAGCAGTGCGCGAATGCGCGGTCATTGGTGCGGCAGACGAACAGGGTCTCATCAAGCCAAAAGCATTTGTAGTGTTGAACGATCAATTCTCTCCGACCATCGAGCTGGAACAAGAGCTACAGGAGTTCGTGAAGCGGACACTGGCGATCTACAAGTACCCGAGGTGGATAGAATTCAGGAAAGACTTGCCGAAGAATGATCGAGGAAAGATCGACCGGCAGGCGTTGAAGCAGGAATAGCAGTGCGACTTAAATGCGAGATTTGAGATGAGTGAATTCACGAGGGGCGTGTACACGATCAGCACCGACGCGGAGCGACTGGACATAGAAGTCATTCACAGGTTTCTTACGAGGTCTTATTGGGCCAATGGCGTTCCGCGTGAGATCGTCGTGCGATCCATCTCGAACTCGCTGCCGTTCGGCATCTACAGGGGAGAGTCTCAGGTTGGCTTTGCGCGAGTAATCAGCGACTGTGCTACGTTCGCTTATCTAGCGGACGTGTTCGTTCTCGAGGAGCACCGCGGCGTTGGCTTATCGAAATGGCTGATGGAGGTTATTGTCTCTGACCCGAGGCTGCAGGGGCTCAGACGATGGATGCTGGCGACTGCGGATGCGCACGGCCTGTACGGTCAATACGGGTTTACTGCGCTGCGGCAACCCGAGAGGTGGATGGAGCTTCACCGTCCGATGGTTTACCGCCAGGACGATCATTCTTGACAGTATCTTAATGACTGCGTAACGATGAATTCATCCCATGCTGAGATCATCGCTCGCCCGTCTGGTTACGACCGCAAGAGTTGCAGCGGCTTCTTTCGGGCCGCGGAAAGGTTCCCGCGGATACCACGTCAATTCCGAGGATAAGAGATGGCTACGTTAAGACAATATGCTCTCGAAGCCTGGGGGCTGGAACAGGAAAGTCGCAAACAGGCCGAGCGCAAAAAGCGGAAGCGCAAGGCAAAGAAGATCGAAGATGAGATAGAGGACCTGCTGCCGAAAGCAGCCGATGAGCTTCAGTTTGAGCGCGACCTCGAGAACGGCAGTTACGAAGTGGTGGTCACCGTAGTGGATTCCGAGGGAACCATGCGATTCGCACAAGTGGACGGCGCACTTGTGCTGCTTGGTATTTGTTCGGGATGCCGGAAGGAGTGCCCGAGCTCTCCGATACGGGATGCGTCCGGGCTCGGAGAGCTGCTGGAGCATTTCCGCCCGGTCGACGATCACGCCTGTTCTTAAAAATAATTGCCGCTCGGGGCTTGCCTTGATCGCTAAGCGGTTCTCCTATTTAATACCGGCTTTGTGAGCAAGCCTGCTGCCGACAAATCGCCGACGTCTACTGATTCCATCCTGGTCCTGGATCGCGGTTGGTTGCTGCCGTTCTTGTCCGAACTGTGCGACCTCGACGACATCTCTGAGCTTAAGGAGTCGATCCGCGCGCTGCGCCGGAGAATCAATCGAGGCTCAAACGGGTCAGAGGCCGAGCGCCGGTCTCGGAACGGAAATACTCTCTCCGTACAGAAATCGGTAATACTGGAAGAGCTTGATCAGATTCTCGATGCGCGTACGATCGAGCGGGCGAAGTACTATGTAAGGCGACTCGAGAAGGGCGTTTCTGAAGAGCGCAAGGCCGCAATCAACGACATCAATCTCAACCGATGGAAAGAGTATTCGGACGTTATCACGGATAGCTTGTGGGTCCTGCCGAAGCGTGACACAACCGGTGCGCATCTAGGATGGTACTGGGGCAATTTCATTCCGCAGATCCCGCAGCAGTTGATGAACCGCTACACAAAACGTGGCGATTGGGTGCTGGACCCTTTTCTGGGAAGCGGGACCACGCTCATCGAGTGCAGACGTCTTGGCCGAAATGGAATCGGCATAGAGTTGAGCGCGGAGGTCGCTCAGAATGCGCTTGAGCTAATCAAGAAGCAACCGAACCGCCACCGGGTTTCGACTAAAGTCATGGTGGGAGACTCGCGACTAATTGATGTTGCGGCCTCGCTCGGTGAAGCTGGAACGCCGGCGGTCCAACTGATGATCATGCACCCGCCTTATCACAACATAATCAGCTTTTCAGAAGACGGTGCGGACCTGTCGAATGCGTCGAGCACTGAAACCTTCTTGAAGATGTTTGGTGAGGTAATAGACAACTGCACGCCGCTGCTGGAACGTGGAAGGTATTTCGGTTTGGTGATCGGGGACAGATATGAGGCGGGTGAATGGATACCGCTCGGTTTTCTGTGCATGAGCGAGGTCTTGAAGCGATCGTATTCGCTGAAGAGCATCGTCGTAAAGAATTTTGATCAGACTCGGGCCAAGCGCGAACAGAGGCAACTTTGGCGATATCGCGCGTTGGTGGGTGGATTTTATATCTTCAAGCACGAATACATATTTTTATTTAAGAAGCATTGAGAAGTGCTGAGTGATGAGTGGTGAGATTTTGGATCTGAATCCAAAATGTCACCACTCAGCACTCAGCACTCAGCACTCAGAACTTCCCTTCAGCGGCACCCAGTACTCCGGGAGTAGTCTCCATGGAAACTTTCTGGCAAGACCTCGCTTATGGCGCGCGCCGGTTATGGAAGAGCCGCGCATTCACCATTGTGTCGCTCCTGTCGCTCGGCATCGGAATTGGAGCCAACAGTGCGATCTTCAGCGTCACCAACGCTCTGCTGCTGCGTCCGTTGCCTTACAAAGACGCCGAACGTCTGGTGATCCTCTGGCAACGCTCTCCAGGCCTGAATGTTGTGCAAGACTGGTTCTCACCCGGCCAGTACATGGACATCAAACTCGAGAACAAGTCGTTCGACGAAGTAGCGGCCACCATCGGCGTGAGCTTCAACATGACCGGACGCGGAACACCCGAAAACGTCGAGGGAGCACTAGTCACCTCATCGCTGTTTCGCGTAACCGGAGCACAGCCGCTCCTGGGTAGAGTCTTGCTGCCCGAAGACGATCAGAAGGACAAACCGCAGGGTATCGTGCTGACCTATGGATTCTGGCGACGCCAGTTCGCCTCGGACCAGGACGTGATCGGACAATCGCTGACGCTTAACGACAAGAGCTACACGATCATCGGTGTGATGCCGGCAGATTTTTCTTTGAACAAGGATGTAATGCCTACCGTGGACAGCATCCAGCGCGCTGAGCTGCTCTTACCGCTGCAGTTCAGTGATGGCGACCGAGCCGAAAGAGGCCACGAAGACTACAACGTCTTTGCCCGGCTGAGACCCGGCGTCGAACGTCTACGTGCGCAGGCAGAGATGGATGCGCTGGCCGATCAAATGAAGCAACAGTATCCGGCCACCTATCCGCCGGAGGGCGAGCTCACCATCAGCGTCGTTCCTCTGCTTGATCAGGTAGTAGGAGACACGCGACGCGCTCTGTATGTGCTTCTCGGTGCAGTAGCGCTTGTGCTGTTGATTGCGTGCGCCAATGTCGCGAACTTGCTCCTGTCGCGTGCGGCGATCCGGCAAAAAGAAATCGCGATTCGGGCCGCCGTCGGCGCGACACGCGTCCGAATCATCCGGCAGCTCGTAACGGAGAGCTTGCTGCTCTCCTTTTGCGGCGGCCTCGTGGGACTCATGCTCGCGCTGGTTGCGATAAGGCTGCTCCGAGTATTTGGGCCCGAGAACGTGCCACGACTGCACGAGATCAACATAGACGTTCGCGTCCTGCTCTTTACTTTCGCGATCTCGATTGCGACGGGGGTTGTCTTCGGCCTGTTGCCCGCATTGCGAGCCTCGCGAACCGACCTGAATGAGATCTTGAAGGACGGGAGTCGCAGCTCGGGCGCCGGATTCGGCAAAGGTCATCAGCGGGTTCGAAGGCTGCTCGTTGTGTCCGAGATCGGACTCTCCCTAGTGCTGCTGATCGCTGCCGCGTTGCTTGTGCGGAGCTATCAGCGCATTCAGCGCGCCAGTCCCGGTTATGACGTTCACAATGTCGTTTCGCTCAGAATGTTTCTGCCACCGTCACGTTATCCGGATCCGTCGTCGGTCGTCACCTTCTTTCAGAAACTCGACGAACGCACCAGAAGCGTACCGGGAATTGAATCTGTAGCAACTACGTATCTCTTGCCGTTGAGCTCAAATGCTCTGGGCTGGGGTCCGGTAGTTGTCGACGGATATGTTCCACAGAACCCGCAGGAACTGATCATCTCAAACGAAGGCTTTGTCGCACCCGATTACTTCGCGTCGTTGAAGATTCCATTGGTGCGGGGACGATATTTCGATGAGCAGGACAGGAAGGGATCGCGCGAGGTGGCGATCGTGGATGAGAGCTTTGCCGAGCGTTTTTGGCCGGGCGAGGATCCCATCGGCAGACGGGTGCAGCGGCGAGACGGCGGCCCGTGGTGGACGATAGTCGGAGTGGTGAGCTACGAAAAAGAGTTCAGCTTCGAAAACGAGCCTGCGATTCGGATCTACTATCCGATCAACCAGATTCCGGTGCGTCGTCGATATCTTATCGCCCGATCGACGACTGATCCGATCAGGACAACCGCTGCCATTGCGGAGCAGATTCGCGCTGTGGATCCGGAGATTCCGGTGTTCGATGCGAAACCGATGGAGTGGCGTTTTAACGACTCGCTGGCACAGCGCCGGTTTTCGATGCTTATGCTCGGAACGTTTTCGGTGCTGGCTTTGACTTTGGCTTCGATCGGGATCTACGGCGTCATGAGTTATTGGGTAAGCCAGAGGACACACGAGATTGGCATAAGAATGGCTCTGGGAGCCGCGCCCGCGTCGGTGATGCGACTTGTGGTGAGTCAGGCGCTGGTGCTGACGGTGTTGGGAATCGGCGCCGGTCTCGTGGCCGCATTCGCGCTTACGCGGTTAATGTCCAGCCTGTTGTTTGGGGTGAGCGCGAGCGACCCGCTTCCGCTGGTTGCAATCTCGCTTCTGCTGGCTTGCACGGCAACACTGGCGAGTGTTGTTCCGGCGAGAAGGGCCGCGCGTGTAGATCCAATGATCGCTCTCAGGTATGAATAAGGCGCTGTGCTGGCTCACGAAGCGCTCCACTGCATCGTGTAGTAGGGTCCATCTTCAGAAGTAATGACGAATCCAAGCCGCTGGTACAGGGCCGCTGCGCGATTGGTCGTGGTGACCTGAAGCCTTATGCCTTTGCCGGTCCGCGACGCCTCCGCCTGCAACTGCTCGATCAGCAGTCTCCCGACGCCGTTCCCTCTTTCCTCATCAACCAGGGCAATATCCACCAGCTCGATGTCGTGTTCTCCACGGAATACCCAAAGCCGGCCAACCGCTCTGCCGTTGATGTTGATTATGCTGTGCCCGTCTCCTCCAAACTGAATGCGATAGGATTGACTCTGGGCGGTGTACTGCATGCGCAGGAGTGATTGAAGCTGCGCATCATCAAGCCCCAGCCCGGCAAAGTCGCGCGAGCGCAGCTCACAAAAGAGTCGGTAGAGGAAGTCTTCATCCGACGAGACAACCGGCCGAAGAGAGACGTCGAGAGGCGGCGGCATGGCGTAGCGGGTTTATCAAAAGCAAAACGCGCGAAGCTCCAGCTCGAGAAGACTCCTGCAGATCTAGCAATCCCGGTTTTCGAGCTGGGCTTGCGCTGTTGAGTCTTCGCGTTCAGTGCGGCAGCTCAGAGCTCACTTGCCGAGCTCAGTGAGCAGCGTGACCAGATCCTCGGCGTGTTCCTCTTCGACCGCGAGGATCGATTCAAGCATTCGCCGCGTCGTAGGATCGTCGTTTCCGCAGTAGGCTATCATCTCGCGGTAGCTGTCGATCGCTACGCGTTCGGCGACCAGATCCTCCTTGATCATCCCGATCAGCGAATCGCCTTCAACGTACTCCGAATGACTTCGGCTCAGCATTCCCTCGGGAGAGAGGTTTGGTTCTCCCCCGAGCTGTACAATGCGTTGCGCGATTTGATCGGCGTGGCCCTGCTCTTCGTTTGCGTGCTGCAGGAATTCAGCAGCCACGCTCTGAGCATTAATTCCCGAAGCCATGAAGAAATGGCGCTTATAGCGAAGCACACATACGATTTCGGTAGCGAGAGCTTCATTCAGGATTCGAACTACCGTCTCACGATCGGCGCTGTAGCCCTCGGTCACCGCGCCTCGCTCGATATGCTTGCGCGCTCGCTCGCGGATCGCCTTGATGTCTGTCAGAAAAGGTGTTTTGCTCATCTGTTTTGGTCTCCAATCGTCAGGAGCAATTGTAATGCTCCCAAGTACTATGCGAAACCCGCAAACAGAAGGCTACTTGAAGTTCAATGACAGACGTCCACTGTAGGCGCGAGGCCTGCCGACTGTCGTGCCAGAAAAAACACTCTCGAAAGTTATCAGATAGAAGCTGTCCGCAAGGTTCTGAATGTTGAACTGGCCATCAAGCGAGAGGTGCTCGTTCAGCCTGAACCGGCGCCCGACTGAGAAACCAAAGACCGTGTGCGGTTTGATGAACCCGCGCTCGAAATTCACCCGGTCGAGAATCTTCTCCGGGAACTCCATCGCGAATTCTTCCTCGCTGGAGTCTGGTTCGAGCTCCACCGAAAACCCGCTGTCGTGACGTCCGCCAAACGCGGCCCAGAGGCCGCCGGGCAGACGGTCATACATTGCCTGGAAAACCACCGTGTTCCGCTGGTCTTCTTCGATATTCACCCGTTGCCCCGCATGCTCGCGAAGGTCTACCGCTTCTCCGAGGAACAGACCGCCGGTGATCGGCGCGAAACCGTATATGTGCAGATTCGTGTAGCTGACAAAAGCCGAGAACCCATGCACTCTGGCGACGTCGAGGCGAGTCTCCACTCCTTTAGATCGACTGTGATCGAGCGTCGCCGGGAATATTATTCCGGTCTCGAGAAAGTTGACGATTTCGGGTGGGTTCTTTAGCCGCCGATAGTAGAAGTCTGCGTCAAGCCTGACGTACTTTCCGAACTGCTGCTGGAATCCGGTATCAATCTGCCATTCGCGGCTTGGTTCGACCGGCGCTCCCTTGTCGGCGTCGCCCTGATCGGGTTCCTGCGCCGCGCGAAGTGTCCGAGCAAGTCGGACGGGCAGTCGCTTACGTGCAGCCATGTCGTCCTCGCCCGCGGGACTGAAGATTTGCGCTTCGGGCGACGAAGATAGCAGCAGATTTTCGAGAGCGGGCGTCTCCAGGAAGCGATCGTACGACGCGCGAAGAACAGTCTTGCTCTTGTCGAAGTGGTACGCCACTCCTACCCGGGGGCTTACGAAATCTTTGTCTACCAGGAAATGATAGCTGTCGTAGCGAAGACCAACATCAAACGTCAGATTCCGGGCGGCGTTGATGTGATCCTGAATGTACGCCGAACCCTCCCAGCCTCGCTGATGATCCCGGAAGAAGAACGGATTCTCGATCGTGAATCCCTGAACTTCTTCGGGCAGGTCGGGCTCTTTTTCCAGCAGTTCATCCAGGTCGGTGATCGCGAATGTGAACGACTCGGTGACCGGAAACCAGGTAAACTCGAATCCACCCTTAATCGTGTGGCGGCTCTTGTGATAGCTCAGCGATCCGAGCAACCCGTAGTTCGAATGGTGTCTGGACTGCTCGGCCCAAACCGGCCCCGTTTCGTCGTTGCTCTTCAAGTCGGCGGAGTTGTAGCGATGATATCCCGCGAGATAGCCAACCAGGTTCGGCGAAAAGATATGTTGCCACGAGAACGACTGCATGTTGTCGTTCGTGTTGCGTCGTTGATTCTGCCCTTCAGCCTCCTGATCGGGAAGGTTTGGAACGTCGAACCCCTGAGCGTTCGCGAATAGATTCAACCTGAATAAATCGCTCGGGTTCGGTGTGTAGTCCAGTTTCGTGAAAAACTTCAGCCCGGAACCTTCGTTGTGAAAGTTCTCAATCGCGGGAGGATCAAGAAATCGATGCGACGCACCGAACGCCGAGCTGATGAAGTAACCGAACTTCTTGGTGTGTCCGCCCATTTCGACTGAGCCCTCTACCGTCTCGAAGCTCCCGCCCGACATCGTCACGCTTCCTTCGTTAGCGAGTTCGAGCCCGGACTTCGAAGTGACCGCGATGACCCCCGCGACCTTGTTGCCGTACTCGGCCGGAATGTTGGCGGTGCTGATTTCCACCGAACGAAACGTGCGGGGGTCAGGAGACGCCGCAAAAGTATCGGCAATTGTGTCAGTCACCGGTATGCCATCGATCGAGTATTGAACCTGATATTCGATACCTCGCGCGTGAAGTCGCCCGTTGGCGTCCTCGGTCCAGCCTGGAGCGGTTGCGATGATTTGCTCTGCGCTTCGGCTCGGCGCTGCCGATGGAAAGCGCAGGATCCAGTTCCGATCGACGACCGTCGTCGGTGCGGTCTTTTCCGGATTTATCACGTCGAGGCCAGCGGAGATCGTGATCTCCTGGCTGGCTCCGGCGGCCCGGAGCTGTGGATCTACTTGATGAACAACGTTCGACTTGATCGTCAGCTCTTGTCGAAACGGCTCAAACCTGTCCACCTGCACCCACAACACATAATCGTTGAACGGCACGTCGAGCAACTGGTACGTGCCATCGGCATCGGTCATACGCGTTTGAGAATAGCCGGTTATCGAGCTGGTAAGCCGCACGGTCGCACCCTGGACTACCGCGCCGTTCTGATCCGTCACCCTTCCGCGGATCAAACCAACATTCGACTGCGCCCCGGCGCTTTTCGCGAACGCGAAGGGCAAAACTAGAATGAGCAGAATTCTGACGGTGGATTTCATTTGTTTTTTCTCTTTGTGTTGAGAGGTTCAGCAGCTACCCTGCGAGGCTTAGTCAATGCCGTACGAGCTCGATGTTCAACACGGGGTGAACTTCGTACCAGTTGTGGTTTGCCTGATTGTCGTAACGGCTGACGCCATAGACCCGCACGCGGCTTCCGACTTGCGGCGGTTCCAGGCGAATCGGATCGATGATTTCACAGATGATGAACGGCTCGCGAGCGTCGAGGTTCTCAACAAGCTTAAAGCTCAAGTCGCCGTCTTCGTCGTTGATCTTCACTTCGCTGACATAGCCTTCGGCTACGACGTGAGCCTTCGTGGATTGCTCGATTCCCGAGATACTGACGGGCTGAAATTCACCCGTATCAAGGGCCAGGGTCATCCCACGCAGGAGTTGGCGGTCCGAAGTCCTGGCAATGAGCACTAACATTCCAGCAAGCGCAAGGACTGCCGCGAACGCGACCGGGACGAGGGCGGGCCGTCGCAGAAGCGAAAACAGCGGCCACGCTCGACTGGCTCTGTACGCTTGACGAGACTCGCCCGCTGCATTTGATTGTATAGAGGTTTGAATGGCCTCCCACCGATCGCGTTCGGGTTTTTGCTGGTCCAACATCTGCGCGAACGCACTGCCGGTTCGCAAACGCAAAAGCGCAGTCCTGCATCGGCTACAATCCAGCAGATGACGCTCAATACTCGCAGAGCGCGCCGGTTTCAGCTCGTTGTGCAGGTAGCTCGCAAGCCGTCGTCTAATATCGATTCGCCAACACTTCATAAGAACGACCGTACCTTTCGCTACGGATGGATTCGCATCAAGAAGGGCATTAAGTGGTTGCGTGTCACAAGACGCCTTTCAACGGTCGAAGGCGCTCCTCAATCTTCAACAGTGCGCGGTTCATTCTCGAGGCTACCGTTCCCGGCGAGCACTCGAGCAAGTTCGCAATCTCTTCGTAGGACAAACCCTCGAAGTACTTCAGCACGACTACTGCGCGAAGCTTTTGGGACAGATCCATCACCGCCTGCCGCACAACTTCCGACCGCTGGCTGGCCTGATGTGCAGCGTCCGGAAGCGGTCTGTCATCTCGCTCGGGTTCTTCGCCGAGGATCTCTTCGAGCGGTACAAGCTGGGCCTTGTGCCCTCGCAACTGATTCTGACATTCGTTCAGGGTTATCCGGTAGATCCAGGTGCCGAACGCGGACTCAAGTCTGAACGTGTCCAGTCCGCGGTGAGCCTTCATGAAGACCGTCTGGAGGGTGTCCTCAGCCCAAAGCGCATCGCCCAGCATGTAGTGCGCGAGATTGTAGACTCGGTCGCGATGGAGCTCATACAACGCCCTGAATGCGTCCACGTCTCCCCGCTGCGCCTCGAGAACCAGACCGTGCTGGTCTCTCTCCTTCTTTTGACTTTCCCTGTTTTGACTCCCGGTCATGAGCACCGTCAAACCGCCAACCATATGGTTAGACACAATTCGCGGGAAAAGCTTCCATTTTGGCGTCTCCCGATTGACTCGTCCGCCCCGCAATGATAGTTTCGCCCGCAAAAGCACTCAACCCGTTCCATTTCATCAGTGGATTTCAGTCAACAAAAGGACGGCTATGAACACTACCTCGATTGCAATTCGGTTCCTGCTTCTCGCTTCGCTGATCACCCCGGTCGCCTTGGCGGCGGGGCCGGTTGATTCGCAGGAAAGCAACGGGAAACTAGAGGATGTATTGAAGAGTCTCCAGTTCCGGGCGATTGGCCCGGCAAACATGGGCGGCCGGATCGACGATTTTGCGGTAGTCGAAACCAGCCCTTCGACGTTCTATGTGGGAGCGGCGACAGGCGGCGTATGGAAAACCACCAACAATGGAACGACGTGGGAAGCGATGTTCGACGACGCCGGCTCGACTTCGATCGGCGATGTAGCGGTAGCTCCATCCGATCCGAACGTGGTGTGGGTGGGAACCGGCGAGTCGAACAATAGGCAGAGCTCGTCCTGGGGCGACGGAGTCTACCGCTCGCTCGACGGAGGCAGGACCTGGCAAAACGTCGGACTCCGCGACTCCAAGCACATCGGCCGAATTGTCATCGACCCTCGAGACCCGAACACTGTATACGTAGCCGCCACTGGACACCTCTGGGGATCGAACAAGGAGCGTGGCGTCTATAAGACGTCCGACGGCGGCAAGACGTGGATTCAATCGCTGTTCGTAAACGAAGACACCGGCGCGACCGATATCGCCATCGACCCTCAAAGCCCGTGGACGCTGTACGCCGCGATGTACCAGCGACGGCGCGCTCCGTTTGGCTTTAACGGGGGCGGTCCATCGAGCGGCCTCTACAAGACGATTGACGGCGGAGCGACCTGGAAAAAACTGACGAAGGATCTGCCAGAAGGTATCACCGGCCGCATCGGCGTCGACGTCTATCGTGCGAACCCTAATATCGTTTACGCGGTGATCGAAAACGCAAAGGGTGGAACCTTCAGATCAGAGGATCGCGGCGAGACGTGGCGAAAAATGAGCGACACCAATTCGCGGCCGATGTACTACAGCCAGATCCGTATAGATCCCAACAACGATCAGCGAATCTGGTTGTGCGCGGCGAGTATGCTTACGTCTGAGGACGGTGGAAAGACTTTTGTGAACAACGTCGTGACGCGTATACATGGAGACTACCACGGCTTGTGGATCGATCCGCTCAACTCCAATCACATGCTGGCCGGTTCGGATGGAGGCATACACCAGTCCTACGACCGGGGCCGGACGTGGGATCACCTGAATACGATTCCGCTGGGCCAGTTCTACGAGATCTCTTTGGACAATCAGAAGCCGTACTTCGTGTATGGCGGTTTGCAGGACAACGGGAGCTGGGCCGGACCCAGCGCAACGCTGTTTCAGGAAGGCATAGGCAACGACGACTGGTTCAGGACAGGCGGAGGTGACGGCTTCTATTCCGTCGTGGACCCGACAGATCCATCAATCGTCTACGTTGAATCTCAGAACGGCAACGTCGCGCGTCTCGAGCTGAAGACTTCGGAGCGCCGCAACATCAAGCCGGAGGCGCCTACGGGAGAAACACCCTATCGCTTTGACTGGAATTCACCGATTGTTATCTCTTCCCACAACAATCGGGTTGTCTACTTCGCAGGGAATCGCGTGTTCCGCTCGACCGACCGCGGCGATACTTGGACCCGAAGCGACGATATGACCAATAACGCCGATCGCGAGAAGATTCCAATCATGGGTAAGTTGCCCGACAAAGACATGCTGTCGCGGCACGATGGACAAGAGACGTTTGGTCAGGTCGTCACACTCGCAGAATCGCCGGTCAAGGAAGGCATTTTGTACGCGGGCACTGACGATGGGAATCTTCAGGTGTCGCGAGATGGGGCCAGGACCTGGAAAAACATTACCGCTCGGGTACCAGGCGTCCCGAAGAATACTTATGTGAGCCGCGTGGTTCCGTCCCGATTTGCGGAAGGCACGGTGTACGTGACCTTTGATGGGCATCGCTCCGATGACTACAGCACCTACATCTTCGTGAGCACTGATTTCGGTGAGTCGTGGAAGTCAATAAAGAGCGATCTTCCGGTTGGCGTCACGTGTCGCGTCGTGCGGGAGCATCCCCGAAATCAGAACCTGCTCTTTCTTGGAACGGAATTCGGAGCTTTTGTGTCGATCGATCGAGGAGCGCACTGGGCGAGGTTAAAGGGGAATCTGCCGATGGTGCGCGTGGACGATATACAGATTCATCCGCGCGACAACGATCTGGTGATTGGCACTCACGGTCGATCCGTCTGGGTACTCGACGACATCGGACCGTTGGAAAAGCTGAGCGAGTCGGTGATGGCTTCCGACGCGTTCTTGTTTGACCCGCGGCCGGCTACTGAGTTTCGGATGTACAATCGGAGAGGTCCTACCGGTCACAAAGACTATCACGCGCCAAATCCGCCATCGGGTGCGATGATCAACTACTATTTGAAAGCTCGTTCAGAGCAGCCGGTGCGGGTGACGATCACCAGTCGAGATGGCAAGACGGTGCGGGAGTTGATTGGTCCTCGAGAGGCCGGGCTCAATCGTGTCGTCTGGGATTTGCGATACGGTGTGCTCACCCCGGGAGCTGGCGGACCAGGCGCTGGCGGCGGTCGAGGTGGCGCCGGCCGCGGCGCAGGCGGAGGCGGCCGCGCGGGTCAGACGGCGGCAGGTGCTGAAGGCGCGGGACAACAAGGACCGGGACAACAAGCAACAGGGCAGCAAGGGCAAGGCGCAACTACAGAAGCTGGACAGCAACAGGAGCAGCCCGCCTTTGGAGGCGGTGGGGGATTCGGATTTGGAGCGGCTCGCGGCCCGAGGGTCTCGCCCGGCGATTACAGCGTCAAGTTGAGTGCCGGGGGCAAACAGTTGACTACTACTGTGCGGGTTGAAGAGGACTCGCGGATTCAGATCAGCGAGGCGGACCGGCGGAAGTGGGAAGAGGCGTTGATGAGGCTCTACGAGCTTCAGCGTTCCGGACAGGCTGCGCAGCGATCGCTGCAGGCACTTCGGACGCAGATGACTGCGCTGCAAGAGAGCTTGAGGCGCATTCAGAACACACCTCCGGATGTGATGGCTTCTACGAAGACGATTAGTGACGCACTGGAGCAGCTTCAGAAATACATCGTGCCGGTGTTTGATCAGTCAGGGGGAGCGGGTCCGGCGCTTCCGGGTTCGCCGCGTCCTTTGTTGAGAGAGATCGGGCAGATGTTCAACTCCCTCGATAGCTACACGGCGGCTCCGAATGCGGAGCAGATGGCGCGGATAGATAGCCTTGCTAAGGAGTTTGGCTCAGCGATCGAGAAGTTGAACAAAGTCATCGAGGAATCGATTCCGAATCTGAACAAACAGATTCGAGAGAGTGGAATAGCCTTCATAAATCCGGGCCCGAAGATTGGGCAGTAGGGTGTAGGGTTTAGGGTTCGGGGTTTCGGGTTTCTGGTTGGAGCTTGGAGGGTCAACTGTCGACGGGATAAGCGACCTAACAAGTCAGAGTTTCACGGAGAGAACTAAGTGAGTTCTGAGTTCTGAGTGCTCTTCCAATTCCAGTCGATTATTACCGCCGACTCAGAACTCAGAACTGATACCGGCAGCGCCGGTGTGGCGCTTGAGTGAAACGATGAACGACCGGATCTCGTGCTTATCGATGATCTGTTCAATGTAGTCGCGAGAGTCGGCTGTACTCCGTATGTCATGCCATTCCGATTCGTCGACCGATAGAAAAGCCTGAACGACGGTGGGGTCGAAATGGTGTCCCGCATTAGCCACGATCTCGTCGCGCGCCGCGGCGTATCCCTGCGAAGAGCGATACGGACGATCGCTGGTTATCGCGTCGAATGCATCGGCCACCGCGAAGATGCGCGCGTTGATGTGAATGTACTGCCCTTGTAGTCCTTTCGGATATCCGCTCCCGTCGAACTTCTCGTGATGCTGGCCAACCACCGGCGCAGCGCCTTTCAAAAAATCAATGCCGTTTATTATTCGCAGTCCGTAGTCGATGTGGCTTCGCATCTCCCGCCATTCTTCGTGCGAAAGGGGACCGGTCTTCCTCAGGATCGAATCGGGAACACCGATCTTTCCGATGTCGTGCAACAGCGCGCCTTGCTCCAGCGCGATCAGTTCATTGTCCGTGAGGCCGAGCTCGCGTCCAAGTTTGAGCGAGTAAGCCACAACTCGGTCCGAGTGACCGGCGGTCTCTACATCACGTGCTTCGAGCGCACCGGCAAGCGCTCGCAAGGTCGCGCGATAGTTTGTATACAGAGATTCGAGCATCTGATTGAGAGTTTCATTCAACGATCGAAGTTCCGAGGTGCGCGACAGGACAGTCTCCTCGAGCGACTCTTCGTAGTGACGTTTTGCGGACATCAGTCGCTGATACCGCAGACCTCGCTCTATCGCCAGCATTAGTTGATTCAAATCGAACGGCTTCGTTACGTAATCAAACGCGCCGTGCCTCATGGATTCGATCGCGTACTGGATATCGGTCATGCCTGAGACCATTATCACAGTTGTCTCGGGGCATAGCTTACGCGCGTGCTCGCACAGCTCAATGCCTGATGCGCCGGGCATCGTTATGTCGCTCAGAACGAGATTGAAAGCGGATCCTCTCAAAAGCACCATCGCCTCATGGGCGCTGGCTGCAGGAACGCAGTTGTATTTTGTTGAAATAAGAGTTGTCAGTAATTTGCGAACTGGTTCTTCGTCGTCTACGACCAGAATCGCGACGTCTTTATCTGTAGCCATCGTGGGTCTCCGTGACGGTTGACGCCTATGGTCAACCTACTGTCCTGCTAGCAAAGCTCATACCCACTGGAATAGCCGGAGGAAATCTCAGGAACTCGTTAGACACTATGAATTAACCACCCGAAGCGGGTACGGAGGAGAGTTGGCAGAGGAGGACAATGGCGACAACTTTTGTGAGGCGAAAGTCACCAACGGAACGGACTGGCTTCTTGGTTCGATTGACGGCGCAGAGTTCCGGAAACCAAGCCGCCGCGACAGGGAACCAGAAACCAGGAACCAGAAACCCGAAACTCGAAACCCTTGGGGTTATTTCTTTTTGACAGTCTGCCGCTTCAGTTTTTCGATCGCACCGCGGATCTGTTCGCTTTGGGGAGACTCCGGGTTCTCTTTAAGGAACGCCTGAAGTTGCTCGATCGCTTTGGCCGGCTCACCTTTCAGTTCATAGAGATTGGCCAGGTAGATATGCGCGAGCGACGACTTGTTCATCGAGTACGCACGGAGGAGGTCTGCTTCAGCGGCGTCATACTCGCCGGTCATTGTCTCGGCGAGCCCTAGATACATATACGTTCCTGCGGTTGCCTTTCCCAGATCCACGACTTTCTTAAGATGAGGAAGCCCTTCGCCATATCGTCTCAATCCGATCAGTGCGCTTCCGAGTCCGTTTAGGGGCTCGGCCTTGTCAGGCTTCAACTCCGCTGCCTTTTGATATTCAGTGGCGGCTTCCTCGTACCGTCGAGTCTTGAGAAACTGATCAGCCATCGACAGGTGTGCAAGGTAAAACGCAGGAGCCTGTTCGATAGCTTGTTTGAACAACTTTATCGCGTCCTCAGGTCTGTTGTCTTCCGCGCGCTTCATCCCTTTTCTGAAATCGTCTCTTGCTTTTTGAGGTATTGACGAGTCGAGTTCTTCGAGCGAGACGGTCTCGGCCTTCGGCAACGTTTTGCCAGGGATCATTTTCAGCGGGATGTTCTGGGTATACGACAGAGGAGCTGAACCAAACTGTGTGACTTCAGCGGAGACCCTCGTTGTCTCGAACGACTGGCTATCGCCCTCGGCTTCAAGCTGGTACACACCACGACGAAGACCCGAAAACGAGAAACGTCCGCTCAGATCTGTAAACGTTTCATAGATCCGCACTCCGCTGTAGGTCAACGTCACTTTTACTGGATGGGGCGGCGGACTGCCATTCGGTAGCAGGACTCTGCCTTCAAGAGAGTTCCCATTCTGCGCGAGGGCTATCGGGATCACGACTATCAGCAAGAAACCGACCGCGATGCCGAAACGTTTAATGGTATTCACAACCTCTCCTTCCTAGCGGGCGTTGTTTATGCGGCCCCGGCTAAAGAGATCTGCCTTGCTGGGCAAGTAAAAACGGCCGGGACTCGGAAGAGTCCCGGCCTATTCTTTCCCGGCTACTTCCGGTGTTCCGTTAGAATGAGAATCGGAATCCGAATTGAGCCTGGAATGGTATACCAAGCGGTTCAGAGAAGCCCGTCGCTCCGAAGAAATTAATCGGCTTCTTGAAGTCAGGGGTATCCGTCACGTTTTGGAAGGACGCCCCATAGTTGCCGGTATTGAACAGGTTGAAGGCTTCGAAGTACAGCCCCAGTTTCATCCTGTCACCGAACTTGAAATTCTTCGCGACTCTCAGGTTCATCTGAACGAACTTATCGCCCCGTTCTGTACCCGGTGGAAGTTGATGCTGATCGTTTCCATCACGACTTTCCCGATCATTTGCAACCCCGTCTTTGTTTATGTCGCAAACGCAAGACGGGAATATGCTGTACGGTCGTGCCGAGGCCGCCTGGAAAATCGGCGCCAGTTCGATTCCGTACGGCAAATCGAAGATCCCCGACACCACGAAACGATGTCGCTCGTCGGCATCAGAGGGTCCAAAATTCGCCGAACGATCAAACTTGTCGAACGGGTTGATTCCCGCGAGACCAAAGTCGCCCGTAACTCCAAACCAGGCCTTGGATCGCGACAGGGTGTAGTGAGCATTCAACAAGAAGTGATTCGCATAACGCTTCTTGAACGAAATCGTCATCGCGTCGTAATGGGATCTGCCATCAGACTGGGCGACGCTTACTCGAGCAAAGGGCGTCGCGGTTCCAAACGCCGCAATGAGTTCGGAGGCATGCGCCGCGAACGCAGGGGCCAGTATCCTCGGAAACGAACTGGCTGAGTCCGTTCTGCTGGCACCTCGTAGAGGACCCACACGAGGATTGATATCCAGACCCGTGAACTCATGTAGTCCAAGGATGTGGATGTAGTCCACTGTGACTGACGCGTTCTTGCCAATCGCCTGCTCGAAGCCGATATTCGTCTGCTGCGTGACTGGCGATTCGAAATTCGGATCGATCAACCGACCACGTGTTCCCGGACGCGGATTGGTCAGTGGTCTCGGTATCGACGGCGGTGGTGAGGCGAGACTGAGATTATCGTCCACATTCTGGAACGTTGCGTAGATCTCGGGATTGGCCTGCTGAACCGCGAACAGCGGTACGTTCAGGAAGGATTGGTCATAGTACAGACCGAATCCGCCGCGAAGCACTGAGCGGCTGTTCCCACGGATGTCCCACGCAAACCCAATGCGAGGAGATACATTGTTCTTGTCGTCGTGCGCAACCTTTCCGAATGGGTTGCCGATAATCTGCAATGCTCGAATGGCTCGATTGTCCTTTTGGTGAGCCGAGTCGACGAAACCGACATCCACGTCATAGCGGACGCCCAGATTGAGAGTCAGCTTGGATGTGACCTTCCAGTCGTCCTGGAAGTACGCTGAATACTGCTTGGCGCCGTCACGGAGATCGAACTTCGGATCGCCGCCTGAAAGCAGAATGTCGGCAACTACACCGAGGCCTTGAAGGTCGGCTTGGGTGCAGTTTGGAATACCCGCAAATGCGCAGGTAATCGGTCCCGGCCGGATTTGCGCGGTATTGAAACCTTGAGGGAATTGACCTGGATTGTTGGCGATATCTCCGGCTGAGAAGAAGAAGTCATACTCAGGCGCCGAATTGAACGCAAACAAACCACCAAGCGTGGGCTCCCAAACGAAATCGCCGCCAAACTTGAATGCATGCTTCCCGTGATTCCAACTGAGGTCGTCTCGAAACTGATGCTTCGTTTGGAGCGTCTGCTGGGGAACGTTGCCGTTCCGACCAACGACAACACCGTCCGGGAAGGTCAGGTTCAACAGATCAGTGGTCGCGAGAATCTCGTTGTCGAACTTCGACACGTTGTAAAAGAACTGGTTCACAAGCTGAGGACTAACTGTCCATGTCCAGCCTGCGAGCCCGTTGTGCAAATCGTTCAGCGTCTTGTTTCCGCCTGAAAGGTCGGTCTTGACGATCAGGAAGCCTGCCTGATCGTTCAGGCCATCGTTAATCTGTCCGGCGTAACGCAACGTGATTGAGTGGTTAGGCGCAGGGTTGTAATCGGTCTTGATCGTCCACTGCGTATCGTTGAACGGCTGGGCCAGGAAACGAACCGCGCTGTACCCCAGTGGTTCGAGCAACTGAATCTGGTTGAACGCCTGCCCAGGCACTAAAGAATTGCCGCGCTCGCGCGTATGCTCGACGGCTGCAAACCAGAACAGCTTGTCTTTGATGAACGGACCGCCGATCGATCCTCCGAACTGCTGACGGTCAAACGGCGGCTTTATAATGTCCGCCGGATCCGGGAACAGTTCAGGGTTGACGTCAGCCAGCAACTGTGGCGCGTTTGCGTTGAAGACGTCGCTCCTGAAAAACCCAAACGCACTTCCGTGAAGCGCATTGCTCCCGCTCTTGTTGACGACCGAAAGCAGAGCTCCTCCGGATCTGCCATTGGCGGCAGAAAACCTTTGTGTAGACAGAGCAAACTCCTGGATTCCTTCCATCGTGAAGTTCTGGAGAATGCCTCCGACGGCGTTATCCTTGTTATCGCCGCCGTCGATCGTGATGTTTAGATTCCTACCGGTCGACCCACCGATTGAGAACGAACCAACTCGCGCCTTGGTGGGATCAAACGACGGAGCGAGGGTTGCGCCTGGAATCAGCGGTGCCAGGGAGGCAAAGCTTCTCCCGTTGACCGGCAGGCTCTCCATTTGTTTGGGATCGATGACGCCGCTTACGTCCGACTTGGACGTTTCCACGAGCGGCGCTGATTCGCCGGTCACGGTCACCTGTTCTGTCGCACCGGCTGCCTTCAAATCCGGTTCGACAGTCACGCGAGCCAGGACCGCCACAGTCACCTGCTCGGCGACAAAACGGCCGAATCCCTTTGCCTCAACTTCAAGTCTGTAATCTCCAGGAACGAGCTGTCCAAGCTCGAACGCTCCGGAGCTCCCGGTGGTCGTCTCGCGCTTCACACCGGTTGCCTTGTTGATTGCTCGAACGGTAGCGTCCGAGACGACCGCTCCTGTTTGATCACGAACAACTCCGGTGATTACGCCGGTGTTGGCGGTTTGTGAAAATGCTGCGACTGGTCCAAAAAACGGAGCCAGTAGCAGCAGCGCAGCGGTCAAAACAGAAACCGCTTTCGCTAAGCCACGCTCTTTCATATAAGCCTCCTAAGAAAGGGTCTTGAGTTTCTAGTCCACTTGGTTGTTGCTGCATTTTTCTGCAAGAGCGTTGCAGCGCTGGCGGCCGCAAAACCTGCACGCTCGCAGATTTCTTGGGACTAACTCGGGTTTGAAGAGTAAAACTCGACCAACTAACAAACTGCGCTATCGCTCCTCAGTAGATCCGAACGTTTTACTGCTACTTGGTTTTTAAGGCGTTGAATCGAGTTGCCGGGTGCGCGACCCTGCTAGCGCAAGGGTGGGAAACCTGCAATCACCATTCCGGCTGTCGCCGTCGGCGCTGCTGCCTTAAAACGTGTTTAGTTACTTAAAATTAACCTAGCTTGTCATCCTTCCCATCGTCCCGATTTCTCATCTTAATCTATGAAATTCTGGATTTTTTCCAAATTCTTGAACACTCCCGGCCCGGGGAGGATGGTGGGGAGACTCGGGGACGCGGGGACGCGGAGAGGCCGATCGAAGGGGCGAACGCGCGAAGGGGCGAAGGGGACGCGGAGAGGAGAGACGCGGGGAGGCGGATCGAAGCGGCGAAAGGCCGAAGGGGCGAGAAGGCGAGAGGGAGACGCGGGACGCCGAGACCTGAGGCGAGAGGGAAAGCGCTGAGATGCAGTTGAGAGCCTTGTCGTTTGAGCGACAATGTCTCTCCTCTCTCAGCGTCCCTCCCCTCCGCGCCTCCGCGTCTCTCCTCTCCTCGTCAGTAGAACATGCGAGATCAGAACTCGACTCTAAAACCAAACTGAGCGGTGAACGGACGACCGACCGGGGGTCCAAACCCCGGACCGTATAATGTCGTAGGCTGTCGGAAAGTGGATCCCGACGTCGCGACACTCAATCCCAGACGATCACCAATGTTCAGGTTCTCCGTGTTTAACAGATTGTACAGCTCGACGTACGGCTTGAACTTGAACCGCTCACCGAACGCAAAAACGCGAGTCGCTCGAAGGTCTACATTCAGATAGCGAGCGCTCTTGGTTCCGATAATCTGACCGTTGCTATCCAGGATAAAGCCTTCCCGAACGCTGTTGACCTTTACCTGACGACAGCCCGGAGGGTTCAGTGCTCGAAGCGCGGTGGCGTTGCCGCGAGCAGCAAAGACCGCCGCAATGTCCACGCCCTCGCAGATCCGATCCACCGTTGAACGGCCATCCCCGTCCACGTCGAATCCGGTGTTCAACGAATACGGCCGCGCACTGGCAAGCTGGATGATCGGCGAGAGCTGGATCCCGTACGGCAAGTCAAACACGCCGCTCGCAACGAATCGGTGACGCTCATCGATCCTTGTCGGTCCGAACTCCTCGTGCGCGAACTGCTGCTCAGGAGTTATCGCGATGCCGTTACCGCTGTACGACGCAGTAGGCTGACCGCCCCACGCCCTCGAATTCGAAAGAACGTAACTGACCTTGAACGTCATATGACGCGCCCGGCCTTGGAACGTCGTAATCCAACTGTCGAACAGAGAGCGGTTGGTCGTCGTGAACATGTTGATTTGCCCCAGACGTCCAATACCGAGCCCCGCGTCTACAAACGCTTGGTCGAAAAATCGCGTCGAGGCGCCGTTGACGCACCTGGGTGAGTTAGGTGTCGAACCGGGGAACGCCGGATCGCACACACTGCGTATCCGCGGGTTTATGTTCTGAACACGGTTCTCGTGTATTCCGATCGTGTGTACATAGTCGCTCGACAAGACGTAGTTAGTGCCTATCGTCTTTTGAAAACCTATCGAGAATTTCTGTACGTACGGATCGTGCATCCCCGGGTCGTTGATCCTGCCAAAGCCGCCGTGTTCGAGATCGGTGTTGTTTGCGTTCGCCGGAGGGGTCGGCAGCGGATCCACGCCAAATCTGAAATTTGGGAGGTCCCCGACTCCCACGCTTGTATTCACCAGATCCAGCACCGTCTGATAAATCGTGGGGTTGGTCTGTTGAGTCGAGAAGAGAGTCAGGTTCTGAAAGATCTGATCGTAGAAGATGCCGTACCCGCCCCGGATCACCAGATCGCCCTTGCCCATCGGGTCGTAGGCAAACCCGATTCGAGGCTGGAACTCTTTCCAACCGGGCGTCGTGCGATCCAGATCACTGGACGTGATTGCCTGCGCCCTCGCATTGTCGAGTTGCTTCAGGATCAGCATCGTTCGGTTCTTGGTCTGATCCACCAGCAGGTGAATGTTTGCATCCCATCGCAGACCAAGGTTCAATGTGAGCTTTGAAGTGACCTTGTAATCATCCTGCGCGTAAAACGCCAACTGATGGATATTCGGCTGGCTGGTGTCTCCGTTGCCGGTAGAGAAAAGAATCTCGTTCACCGCACCGGGCGTCGAAAAGCCCTGCGGATATGTGGCGTGATCGTTCAGGATGGTGAGCGGGTCATCAAAGAAAATAATCTGATACCCGTTTGCTCCGAAAAAGAAGAACCCTCCAAGATCGGTGTTGATGTAATTGGTTCCGAACTTGAAGGTGTGTGCGCCGCGCAGCCAGGTGAAGTCGTCGCGGAACTGATACTTTCGCACGGTGGTTTTCTGCGGAACATTCACGTTCGCTCCCGATTGCACCGAGGGAAACGTTATGTTCGGTTGATCGGTCACACTCAAAATCTCATTCACAAAATTCTGAAAGTGGAAGCTGGCCACGTTCACCTTGGTGGGACTGATGTTGAACGTGTGATTCAGAAGAAAACTATGAAGGTGGTTGTCGTTGGTGTTGCCTCCGGTGAGGTCTGAGGGCAGCCCCGGATCCACCTGATCGTTGGGCGAGTTGTTCTTCTGCCACGAATAGCGATAAAACATCGACTGCCTGGGCGTGACCTGATGATCTACTTTGGTGGTGAGCAGGTAGTCGTTATACGGTATCGGTATCTGTGGTGTCGCAGTCACGCCGGGAATCGCGGCGATTTGGTCCACCAGGTCCGCCGGTATAAACAGATTCTGCCGCTCTCTGAATCTCTCGAACGCCCCAAAGAAGAAAAGCTTGTCCCTGATAATCCGTCCGCCAATCGACCCGCCGAATTCTTCACGGTCAAAATCAGGCTTGTCATTTAAGCCGGGAGGCAGTTGTTCACCAGCGGCCTCGCGAGCCTTTTTGTCCCGTTTCTCGAAAAAGTCGAGTGCGCGGAGGGCCTGATTGCGGAAGTTGAAGAAGCCCGTGCCGTGCAGCGTATTGGTGCCGGACTTCGTAACCACGTTGACCACTCCGCCAACCGCGCGTCCGCTTTCGGCTGTCCATCGATGCTGAAGGACCTGGAATTCCTGTATGCCTTCGTACGCGAAGTTTTGAAGCAGGCTGCCGACGACGTTGTCCTTGTCGTCTCCGCCGTCGACGTTCACATCGAGTTGCCGTCCGTCGCCGCCGCTGAATGCTATGTTGCCTACGCGGGTCTTTGTCGGGTCAAAGCTGCCGACGGGCCGCGCCTCGGGCAGGATCGCCGACAGGTTCGCGAAGGTTCGGTTAAGCAGCGGCAGATTCCGAACCTCAGTCGGAGTTACTACGCCTCCGACTTCGGAGCGAGTGGTTTCAATCAACGGTGCGTTGCCATGAACTTCGATGGTTTCAGCGACACCGCCGGCCTTCAACTCGAAATTGAGAGTAGGCTTGACGCCGACATTAACTTCGAAGCCCTTCTGAAGCGAGCGCGCAAAACCTTTGGCTTCCACCGCTATTTCGTACTCGCCGGGAGCGAGCTCGCTGAGCGTGTACTCGCCTGCATCAGCGGTGGTAGTCGAGCGACTCCCACCGGTTTTCGTGTTCTTTGCGGTCACCATAGCGCCGGCCACCGCGTTGCCATTTACGTCGACCACTCGTCCGGTTATTGAACCCGTCGCGCTTTGAGCAAGTGCTGGTGGAACCACCAGACTCGCCAGGAGCAACAACAGAACGAGTCGATAGAAGAGAAGGCCTCTACCAATCATGATTCACCTCCCTGGTGAGGTTAGTCGTTTAGAGAACACACCGGCCGCTGGAAAGTGTGTGCGATACCCCTATGCTTCGAATCTGTAATGCCGGATTCTGGTCAACGACACTCAACTGGCGTTCCAGTTTGGATTTCCAGCGCCCCGTCGAGGTTAACAACTGCAAGAATGCGAGTTCGCAATGTTCCGATTCGGGTGCCTGCAGCCCAGACTCGAACTTCAAGTATGAGATTCTGGATTAAATTCCAAATTCTTGAAAAAGCCTGCCAACCCGTTTACGCCTGCGCCACGACCAATCAAAAACTCAGGACTCAGACTCAGCACTCGCCCTTTGTGGGCGTGATTACTGAATGGTGTCGGTTGCATCTTCGGACACGATCATCGGTATCGCCGATGCGTGGTGATGGATCATCAGCCATCGCTCGTCGCGTTTCAAGAAGAGGTTTGTTGCGGCGGCCTGAGCGGTGTCGAAGTTTTCTTCGCTGAAGACGGTGATGTTCTCGGTGCAGGTTACCCACGCGAGGTCGCCGAGTTCGCGGACCGTAACTTCGGTCGGGCTCGCCCTCATCTTCTGGCCACTCTCGAATATTCGCGCCCAGCTATCTTTAACTCTTTGCCAACCGGTGATGAGACCCCAACCCGGATGCACGCATTTGACCCATTCCTCATGGGCCCACACGCTCTCCATCAGTTCGAGCTTTCCGGACTCGAGAGCCCTGTAGAACTCGTTGTTGGCTTCTTCCACGTTGATGCGGTCTTCCGGGTGCATAGGCAGCGCACGATATAACGGTGCCTCGGAGATTTCAAGGAAAAGGCAGTAGGCAGTTTGCAGTTTGCAGTAGCAGTTGGATGAAGAGCGAGCAAAACACGCAATGTCACATCTTATGATCTCCTCATCCCCTCATCTCCTCACCTGCCTACTGCATACTGCCTACTGCATACTGCCTACTGCCTACCGCATACTGCCTACTACTCAGCACTTCCTCCCGTCGGAGCAGAATGATAGAATTCAGCGAATCGATTGACTCCGGAAAAAAGGAATTCAAAGCTCTGTTGCACTCCTTCAATAGCGTCGTACCTGTGTGGATAAACCTGTGAAAGCTGACGTCACCATCATCGGGGGTGGACTCGCGGGCTCTGAGGCTGCCTGGCAGGCCGCAATCCGCGGCGCAAATGTGGTCCTATATGAAATGCGACCCCTTTGCCCCACTCCCGCTCACCAGACGTCCAACCTCGCAGAAATCGTGTGCTCGAACTCGCTCAAGTCGGATGAGCCCGGGACCGCACCCTATCTGCTCAAGGAGGAATTGCGCCGTGCCGGATCGCTGTTGATCCACATCGCCTCCGAGCACCGAGTCCCCGCGGGAGCCGCTCTGGCGGTTGACCGAGAGCGTTTTTCTGCGGCGGTCACCGAGCGACTCTCGTCGCATCCCAACATCAAGGTAGTTCGAGACGAGGTCACGAAGATTCCGGAGGCCGGTACCGTGATTGTTGCTACCGGCCCGCTTACTTCGCCGGCGCTTACCGCGGAGATCGCAAGGCTGACCGGAAAGGACCAGCTTTATTTCTATGATGCGATCTCGCCGGTTGTGGAGGCCGACTCAATTAATTACGACATCGCCTTCAGGGCTGCGCGATACGACAAGGGCGGCGCGGACTATCTGAACTGCCCGATGACTGAGGAAGAATACGATTTGTTCTACGGTGAGCTGAGCGGGGCCGAGTCGGTTCCGCTTCACGAGTTTGAAGCGACTATGTACTTTGAGGCTTGTCTTCCGATCGAGGAGCTGGCGCGGCGAGGTAGAGACACTCTCCGATATGGACCAATGAAACCGGTCGGCTTGCGAGATCCTCGAAGCGGGCGTCAACCGTACGCGGTGGTACAACTGCGTCAGGAGAACCTGCTGTCGGACAGTTACAACCTGGTTGGTTTTCAGAACCATCTGAAATTTGGCGAGCAGAAAAGAATTCTGAGATTGATTCCGGGACTGGAACAGGCGGAGTTCATACGTTTTGGCCAGATACACCGAAACACGTTTATATGCGCACCGGCAGTTCTGAGCCAGACGTTGCAGATGCGAAACCAGCCTCGAGTTCTCTTTGCCGGTCAGATCTCCGGCGTCGAAGGTTATATCGAGGCGATGGCCACAGGTCTGATGGCCGGTGTAAACGCAACGATTTTCGCGGGAGGCGGTCAGCCGGTGGCCGCGCCGCGTGAGACTGCCATGGGCAGCCTGACCAACTATATCTGCAACGCAGATCCGGCCAACTTTCAGCCGATGAACATCACGTTTGCGCTTCTGCCCGCGTTGCCGGAGCAGGATCGTCGAAGGTTGAAAAGAAAAGTAGATCGCCATCGTTATCAGGTGGAGCTTGCGCTGAAGGAATTCGAGCGCTGGAATCAGGACTACATCAGGGCTGCCCGTGCAGTGGGAGCGAGTGATTGAAGGGTCAAGATCGTAATCAGACAAAGAACTCAATAACCGGTGTCGTAGCGGCAGCTTCATTCCTGGCATTTTGCCTGATGTTGCTTCCGCTTGCGTTCGCATCTCAGAGCGGGCGTCAACCCAACCAGTCTGACAAATCAAACCAGAACAAACGGCCGGGCACTCCTTCCGCGCCGCCGGCCGGTCAGGATAACCGGCCTCGCCGCACAGCCGACGAGCCGCAGGACGAAAAGCCTCTCAAGCTGACTGCCGATTTGGTCACGGTTATAACCTCGGTGACCGACGCGGCGGGAAATCAGGTGAACGATTTGTCGGAGCGTGACTTTCAGGTTTACGAGGATGAAAGGCCGCAGCAGATTGCTGGCTTTTACCGCGAGGGACAGTTGCCCCTTCGGTTGATCTTTCTGTTCGACACCTCGAGCTCAATTCGTCACCGCTTTGAGTTTGAACAGCGAGCGGCGGCGCGGTTCTTTCGCCAGGTTCTACAGCGGGGAGATCAGGCAGCGCTGATGAGCGTTTCAGTTTCCACAAACGAAGCTAAGCCGCGAATCGAAATAGAGCTGACCTCGAACACGGACGAACTGGTAAACGGCTTGTCGCGCTTGCATGCCGAAGGGGCGACGCCGCTCTATGATGCGATGATCGGCGCGTCCGGTTACATCAAGCCTGCCGAAGGAAGACACGTGATGGTAGTCCTCTCGGATGGGACCGACACGGCTTCGGGATCTACGCTGGCTCAAGCACTGGCGGATGTGCAGAAGGCCGACATCGTTATCTACGCTGTGCATTCCACTGGAGTCGCGCCGTCCGCTAACGTGCAGGATCTGGCGGGAGAGTTTGTGTTGAAATCGATGTGCGAAGACACCGGCGGCCGAGCGTTTTTTCCACCGATCTTTGAGGAGCAGAGGAAGGAAGCGCGGGACCTCGACGACATCTACCGAAGAATAGCGGCCGAAGTGCGAGCGCAGTTTGTGCTCACGTACTATTCGACGAGCCAACTGAAGCCGGGGACTTTTCACACGATACGAGTAGAAGCAAAGCGGCCCGGATTGCAGGTCCGTGCGCGTCGCGGCTACTACACGGGCAAGTGAGTTCTAAGTCCTGAGTTCTGAGTCTTGTCGCCTTGGGTCTCCATGTGAATTCCTCAAACCAGAAGTCAGTACTCAGAACTCAGAACTTTAGTACCAGGAGAGATATTCTGAACATGAATATGAGTCCAGCTATAGCGGCGCTCTTGCTCGTCTCCGTGTCGCCTTCATTCGAATCGGCAGGCGGGTCGCAGCGCCAGTCAGCCACAAAGAAGGATTCTGCAGGCAGCTCCTCAAACCGCGGTCCGGCGCTTGAACAAGCGATGTGGAACAAAGCATTGCGACTGCACAAATCTTCCATCGTTGTGGACACGCATAACGATGTCACATCCCCCCTTCTGGATGACGGTTTCGATCTGGGGATGGCCGGGGACGATCCGTCAGCGAAAATCAAAACGCATACCGACATTCGACGTATGAAGGCGGGCGGCCTCGGCGCAGAGTTTTTCGCGATCTACGTCGGCAAGGAGTATGTCACCCGGAAGCCGTCCGAAGGCGGAGGCGCCGCGCGACGAGCGCTGGACATGATCGACGTAGTCAAGGAGCAGATTCGACGCCATCCCGATGCGCTGGAAAAGGCTTCGACTGCGGCGGACATTCGCCGAATCGTGAAGCAAGGAAAGATCGCCGCGTTGATGGGAATCGAAGGAGGGCACGCAATCGAAGACAGCCTGCGTGCGTTGCGCGACTTCTACGAGTTAGGCGTCCGGTACATGACGTTGACGCACACCAACACGAACGACTGGGCAGATTCGGAAGGCGACATCAACGATCCAAAAGTGGCGCATCACAATGGGCTCACCGATTTTGGCCGTCAGGTAGTCCTCGAAATGAATCGGATCGGGATGATGGTGGACATATCGCATGTTGCGGATAAGACGTTTTACGACGTTATCACCACGACTAAAGCTCCGGTCATTGCGTCCCACTCATCGGCCAGGGCTCTGGCGCCACACCCGCGAAACATGAGCGATGATATGTTGCGAGCGCTTGGGAAGAACGGCGGAGTGGTGATGGTGAATTTCTACGATGGCTTTCTGGATCAACGTAAGGCGGAGCTCGCGTTGAAGGAGCGCGCGCTGACCGATGAGCTGGCCCGCAAATACCCCGGGGAACCGAAGAAGGTCCAGGCCGAGCTCGAAGCGTGGCGCAAGCAGAACAACCCCGGAAAGACGCCGCTGTCGGTGCTGATCGATCATATCGACCACATTGTGAAGGTTGCAGGAATCGATCACGTAGGATTGGGGTCGGACTTCGACGGCGTGCCGTTCACCGGACTGCCGGAAGGGCTCGAGGACATCTCCAAGCTTCCTGCCATCACGTTTGAACTGATGAAGCGGGGCTACTCGGATGGCGACATAAAGAAGATACTGGGCGAGAATTTGTTGCGAGTGATGTCCGAATGCGAGCGAGTATCACGGGAGTTCTGAGCGCTGAGTGCTGAGTTTTGCAAACCTCTCGGGGTTCGAGACCATCGATTTCATCCTTCCGCAAGCCAGTCGCGAGCGTGAAAGAATTCCCACGCCCGAGCCTCTTCCGATCCCGGCTCGGGACGATAGTCATACGTCCACCGGACGAGCGGCGGCAAGGACATGAGAATCGACTCCGTCCTTCCTTTTGTCTCCAGCCCAAAATGTGTCCCGCGATCGTAAACCAGATTGAATTCCACATAACGCCCGCGACGAATCAACTGAAATTCGCGATGCCGCTCATTGTACTCGGTCGCCACCCGGCGCTCAGCAATCGGCAGATAAGCGGGCAAGAACGCTCGACCAACTGCTTGAACAAACTCAAATATGAACTCGAGCCCGCCCTCTAGCCCTTCGCCGGTAAGATAGTCGAAGAAGATTCCACCAATCCCGCGCGACTCGTCGCGGTGTTTGAGATAGAAATACTCATCGCACCACTTCTTGAACCTGGGATAGAACGATGCGTCGAATCGATCGCACGCCTCTTTGAGTGTCCGGTGAAAGTGGACTGCATCTTCAGCGAACGGGTAATAGGGCGTCAGGTCAGTTCCACCGCCAAACCAGCCTCCCGAGCCTCTCTGGAGAAACCTGAAATTGGCGTGGACCGTTGGCACAAAAGGATTCAGCGGGTGCAAGACGAGCGAGACTCCGGTGGCGAAGAACTTCACCCCATCGCCGACCGGCAATCTGGCAGCGAAGTCCTGGGGGAAATCCCCATGAACCTGGGAAAAATTCACGCCTGCCTTCTCGAAAACCGCTCCATTCTGAAGCACTCTGGTACGCCCGCCGCCACCGCCTTCCCTCTCCCACAGGTCCTCCTGGAACGTGGCTCGCCCATCCAGATGCTCCAAAGCGAGACAGACTTGGTCCTGAATCGTTGAAAAAAAGTCCCGTGCGCGGGTTCTGAGCGCCGATTCTGCAGTCATTTCCGTCGTCCTCAACTAATTTGCCGAAGAATCGCAGCACAGCGATGACCCTGTTCGCAAAAAAAGTCGCTCGCAGGGCAAATTTTTGCCGGTGTCCGGCTTCAAACTTGCTGTGAATCGAGCTTCACGCTTGCTGTTCTGAGAAAAGGCTGTTGATGTTGAACCCATATCGGGGTATCATACGCCATACAGCTCGGAAAATTTAGTAGAACGGGTCATCGGGAAACCGGTCGAAGGAGTTTTGCGCGTGAGACGAAGGCTTTCAGCTCGCAAATTTGCCACATCGGCTGTGGCGATTTTGAGTTTTCTTTGCACCGCACAGGCTCAAAACCCAACCTCGAAGAGAGTCTCGATAAAAAACTTCGGGTGCATCAACGAGAATTTCTACCGCGGTGCGCAACCCAGCGGGTTGGCTTACAGAGAACTGGCGGACCTCGGAGTCAAGACGATTATCGACCTGCAGCGTGATGGGCGGGACGACGAGCGGGGCCTTGTGGAAGCCGCGGGAATGAAGTTCGTCCGCATCGGAATGAGCGACCGGGAATCTCCCTCAATGGACCAGGCAGCCGAGTTTCTAAAGGTAGTAAGTGATCCAGCCAATCAGCCAATCTTCGTCCACTGTAAAGGTGGAAGGCACCGAACGGGCGCGATGACTGCCGTCTACAGAATAACTCATGACGGCTGGTCCGCCGACCAGGCCTTCAAAGAAATGAAGGACTTTGACTTCACCTATGGGATGGGGCACGGTGCGCTGAAGGATTTCGTATTCGGCTACCCCGCGACTGTCGAACGCGAGAAAGCGGTTGTGTCGACTAGCGCGGCAACCTCAACCTCTTCCAACTAGTAACACCGAGTAGGTCAGTACTCAAGAATCATAGCTCTTTACTTGCGAGAGGTGCTTCTCGTCCTCTTGCCGTGACAACTTCGACCCCCACTACGCGACCGTCGCGTACCAGTATAGCGTGATCGAAGTTGTTGATGGTCGGACAGACGTGTCTGGGCACGAGGTAAAGAAGCTCTCCGATTTGCGGGTCGCTACCCTCGTGTACCTGGTCTATCGGCAGGTGCTCCTCGCTTGGTTTTGCAGGAACCAGGTCGGGCCTGCCGATAACCGCGCAAGTAGGAGATCCGGCATCCGCTGATACCGTCTTGTGTCCCGCATCGCAGGTCACGCGGCCAGGCGCAGGCCTCGATACTACGGCTGAGACCACCACCGCCGCTGGTCGATAGGCCCAGTCGCCGGGAAGCTGAGCCAGACTCGTGCAGTCCGTATAGATCACCGTGCCCGGCGACGCACGATGAACGAATGATGCTTTGATAAAGCCATCATATGAGAGCGTACAGGGAAACGCCGGCGTGCCTGCGGTGATAACTTCCTGCACCACGAGTCCAGCCTTCTCAAGCGCTGCGACGAGCTCCAGCAACCGATCGTAACCTCGATGTGCAAGGACGCGTCGCTCTTCCAGATCGAACTTTCCCAGATGTCCGTCGTAATAGTGCAGTCCGCGGAACGCCTGACCAGAGCGCACAATCGCGCCGGCCAGATTCAAGATCGCCTCTCTATCGACTTGTGAGACTCCTGTTCGATCCATCCCCGGGTTAACGTCTATGAATAGTCCGACGGCGCTCCCACTCCATGCCTCGATCTGTTCAGCCGTCTCGACGAGAGCCGAGATACTCGTTTGTTGAAAATCGGACGCGATCTCGCGCACGCGTCGCGCGTTGGCTCCTACAAGCGGATACGCGATAAGGACGTCCGACGCCCCGGCCCTGCAGGCAGTTAACAGTTCGAGAGATGTCGAGCATTTGAATTGGCCAACTCCGAACTCCACATAACGCCGGATCGTGTACTGGAGCTTGGCTGTCTTTATATGAGGCCGCCATCGGCTTGGATCGTTATTGAGCAAGTCGAGGCTGAATCTGATATTTGAGTCCACGATGTCCGGATAAATCGCAAGCGCCGGTGTCAGAATGTCTTTTGTTCCGCTTATACGGTAATCGGCGAAGTCTAACAGCGGGAGCGAAAGCGCCGCGTCGGCATCGGTCATGGCATCTCTCCCTTCTCGGCGCGATACGCAAGGCAACCGTGCGCCGCCTGATTCATTTTCTCGGGAACGCCCGGTCGTACACCTTCATCAAGTGCTCGACCGAAACTTTGG
>DATFXM010000173.1:0-13186 GCA_035315885.1 Blastocatellia bacterium | reverse complement strand
GGGCAGGGATAAACGCTGAATGCATCTAAGCGTGAAGCCCGACCGAAGATGAGTTCTCCCTATGAGGTCCCTGGAAGACTACCAGGTTGATAGGCTGGGTGTGTAAGCACGGTAACGTGTTTAGCTGACCAGTACTAAACCGACCCATCGGCTTGACCATAAGATTTGCCCGTCACACAAAGACGGCCAGCTCGTACTTCATTTCACCTTTTGCCATTCGATTGTCAAAGAGCATCGCTCTTTTCACTTTTCCGGTGGTTGTATCGTAGGGGTCACACCCGTTCCCATCCCGAACACGGCAGTTAAGCCCTACGGAGCCGATGGTACTGCACGGGAAACTGTGTGGGAGAGTAGGTCGCCGCCGGGATTATTTCCAAACAAAAGGCCCGCTTCTTATACAAGCGGGCCTTTCGCTTTTCTCTCAAACTCCGCGCCAAACCACTACACACTCAAACTCAACCTCACGCAGCAACACTCCCTTCACTGGAACCCCGTTCCGGTTACGGACGAGAATCGTCCAACAATTGCGCCAGTTCCCTGCCCCACAACCTCGGCAGCGAATGTGTCCCATGCCCTCGCGTCTCGTCGCTTATGGTAATCAACACGAACCTCCCTCGCTTCACCCTCTTTATCTCACGCTCCATGATCCCCAGCTCCGGAGGATTCACAAAGTCGTCCGCAGAATTCACCGCCAGCAATGCCGCCTGAATAGCCTCAAGCCGCGGCGCGGGATCGTAATCTCGAGAGGCGTCGAACTGGTACAACATATCGTTTGCATCCGTAGCCTCCACCCTCGCCTTGACCTGCGAATCAAACAATCGATCCGCGGCATCACGCGTCCCTGCCTGCTTCTGTACCTGCAGTGGGCTTCCCGTCATCAACATCAACACGTAAGCAGCCGGCACCAGGCCCCTCGGCTGAGTCTTGTACTCGCCGTTCTCCCAACCGGGATCGTTCCTGATCGAATCGATCACCATCCTTCGAAGCATTCGATTGCGCCCTGAGATCTGGATCGGCAAACTCGCAAGCGGCATAAGCGCGTCCATGAAGTCTGCATAGCGCTCGCCCCATAGCCAGGTGTGCATAGCTCCCATCGACGTGCCCAATACAAGCCTCAGGTGGTTCACTCCCAGCCCCTCTGTCACAAGCCGATACTGAGCCAGTACCATATCGTTGTACCCATAGTGCGGAAAGCGCGCGTGCAACCCGTCGCTCGGCTTGCTGGAACCGCCATGCCCTATACCATCGGGCAGAATGATGAAGTACTTATCGGAATCAAGAAGCTGGCCCTTTCCGAACAGAACGCCTCCAAACTGATCCGACAAAAAAGCGCGACCAGACCCGCCGGTTCCATGGAGAATCAGTACCGCGTTCCGCACGACCCCCTTATCATCTTTCACCGGCTTGCCCAGCGTTCTGTAGTGCAATCTGAGCTCGGGCAGAGATTCACCGTTCCCAAATCGAAAGTCGCGGATCCTGAAGTCGCCGTCGATCGCGGAAACTCGCGTCTGCGCCGCGACAGCAATCTGGGTCAGAGAGATCAGCAGAAATCCGAAGAGTAACTTTTTGACCATCTTCATACCTCAACTGGAGTTTTTCGTGTCCGCCGATTCTATCGAATAGTCGAGCCCACGAGAATCCGCCAACGTCATTGTAGTGAGTTCTTGACCAGAGCGTTGCGACAGCGCCCCACCCAAGTCTGTCGGTACATTTCCCGCTTTATGAACGATTGAGTGATGGCTAGTTGTCTTGATACGCTGTCTGTGATATACGTCGCACGCAACATCGCTTGTAGCTTAACCGAAGCAGACCAATCAAACCCTTAATGATCGACTCAAGGAGGAATTATGTCTGAAGCACAACAGTTTATTTTCGGTTATGGCTCTCTAGTTGAATCTGAATCGAGGGCAAGAACCTCGCCTACTGCCAGGTACGCGTCTCCTGCGAACGTTGTCGGTATCCAGCGAGGCTGGTTTGACCAGGTCGGCGGTGTCAGCTTGAGTCCCACCTACCTTGGTGCGGTTCCCGACCCGGACTCCAAGTGCAACGGCGTGATTTTCAGCGTGACTAAACAACAGCTTGAGGCGTTTGATCAACGTGAGACCGGCTATAAGCGCGATAGAATCGATCAGAAAAACATCACCATGCTTGATGGGAGAAAGGAGCCGCCTGCTGGTGACATATGGTTCTATGCCAATACAGAGAAGCGCTACCCTTCGGCAAAGTTTCCAATCGTACAGTCATATGTCGACATATGTCTGAACGGCTGCCTGGAAATTGAGGGGACATATCCTCTGGCAAAGGAAGCGAAGTTTGCAGAGACATTCTTGAGGACATGCACCAACTGGAGCAAGTACTGGGTGAATGATCGGATCTATCCCAGGAGGGCGTTCATCTATCAGCCCAATGCGAGCACGATAGACCAACTGATAAAAAACGTGCTGGGCGAAGACTTCATAAACATCGAGATAGAACCAGCGACATGGGAGAGATGCTGAGCGACTTGGACTGAAGACCGGCCTTGTGGTTCCTCGAGTGCCGTTAGCCCATTCAAGCCGCTTGATCCTCAGGCCACAGTCCGATTAAAGGAGACCTCTCTGTCCGGGGAGGGCCGCTCGATTCCGAGCGGTTCAGGCTGCCAATTTGTCCGCCTTACGAAAAACACAACCGAGTTCCAAAAGAGGATGGTTGCTAGCAACAGTTCCAATATCGTGCGATCGATTGGCAACTCTCCTACCTTGCCCACGAAGAACCTGACCCAAGTCTATGCAGTTTTTATCATCTGTAAGGCGCAGGTGCAGGTCCAGCTTGAAGAATCGCGCAGAGATGTTTTAGAGTGTGGCGTCTACATGCAGCACTGTGTAACAGCAGGTTAGCAACTACAAGAATCACTACGCTCGTTGCTCCTCCCCACAGCGTCTCTGGATAGCAGTGTCTTGTTCCAGCGTCACCCCTGATTTGGACGGTTTTTGACTTGACCCAATAAATTGCGACAAGTTCCGGCGCAGGCTCACGGCCGGACGCGAAAGGACGTCGATGACAAATCCACTCTCTAGCAGCCTGCGTGCTGCGATTCTCCTTTGTTCAGCATCAGCGGTTACATGTCTTGCGGCACAGGCACAGACCTCGAATCCACCTATCACTGATCCGGTTGCAAAGCCTGAACCGGTAATCGCTTCTGAGAGCGGGAAACTACCTGCACAATCGGCTACAGAGTCGCAGAGTCAGCAAGGCGCCGTCGCCGAAACAAATCGAACCATTGGTCCTATCGGCAACTTCGACCCGCTCGCTGAATCGTCAAAACTCAAGTCGCCGAATACCGACGCGTCACCGCCGCCGCCGAAGGGACCGTCCGCCGATAAATGGCAGTTTCAGTTTGTCCCGTACATCTGGTTCGCGGGATTGAAAGGGCAGATCGGAATAGGATCGCGGATAACGGACGTCGATGCGGATATCGGCGACATCTTTGACCACTTGAACTTTGGATTTATGGCGGCGTTCGAGGCCAGAAAAGGCAAGTTCCTGCTTCTGAGCGATCTGCTGTACCTTAAGGTTTCAACAGAGAACGTCACGCCTGGCCCGCTCTTTTCAAGTGCAAAGCTAACGCAAAAGGTGTTTCTGCTTGAAGGGGACGCAGGTTATCGCCTGTTGGAAAAGGAGGGGTCGTCGCTCGATGCGATTGCAGGCATCCGCTTCTGGCACCTACATACCAGGTTGTTGTTCACCGCGGGCGTGCTGCCCGAAACCGAGGACTCGCGCAGCAAGAACTGGGTTGACGGAGTCGGCGGACTTAGGGGGCGCGCCTTTGTTACAAAGAGCTGGTTTGTATTCGGCAAGGGGGATGTCGGCGGAGGCGGCTCCGACCTTACATACCAATTGCTCGGCGGAATTGGAGCGACGTTCAAGGAGCGGTTCTCCCTTCTGGCAGCCTACCGATATCTGCATGTGAACTATGATCGCAACAACTTTCTGTTCGATGTAGGCATCAAGGGTCCGGCGCTTGGCTTTGGAATCAAGTTCTAAGCCGTAAACGCCGAGGTCAGCTTGCGATAATAGGTCGCGCCACGCATGCCCCAGTTGTGGTCGCGGCGAATTATTAGGGTGGCATGTCCTCGGCGAACTCGATAAGGAGGAGCGCCATGAATGCAACCCGTGTCAAGGCACCAACGGCGTCAGCCGGCGTATCCACTTGGCCCCGATACCCCAGCGTATACGAGATCAACACGTGGGTCTGGCTTTCTGAGCTAAGCCGGCAGTATGGCAAGAGCATCGACTTATCTTCGGTCCCCCCAGCCGAATGGGATGCGGTCGGCGCCTACGGCTTCGACGCGGTTTGGTTAATGGGTGTCTGGGAACGTAGTCCTGCAGGTATTGCAATTGCCAATCAGAACAACGGTCTGCTTGCCGATTTCCGCCGGGCACTTCCTGACTTTCGCACCGAGGACAATGTGGGATCCCCATATTGCGTGAGACGCTACGTAGTCGACGAGCATCTGGGAGGGGCCGAAGCTCTAGCCGTTGCTCGACGGGAGCTCTCTAATCGAGACATGAACCTGATGCTGGACTTCGTCCCCAATCACGTGGCACCCGATCATCCGTGGGTCGCCGAGCATCCCGAATACTTCATCCGAGGTAATGCCGACGACGTAAGAAATGACCCCTCGTCATATGTTGAGATCGGTGGAACAGTTTGCGCCCTCGGGCGAGATCCTTACTTTCCAGCGTGGCCCGACGTCTTGCAGTTGAACGCTTTTGCACCGGGTTTGCGAAGTGCAGCCATTGAAACAATGTCCAGTATCGCTCAGCAGTGTGATGGCGTGCGCTGTGACATGGCAATGCTCATGTTGAATCCGATTTTCGAGCGCACTTGGGGCGATCGTGCCGGGCCCCCGCCCGCAACGGAGTATTGGGATGATGTAATCTCTGCGACCAGGAAAAAGTATCCCGGTTTTCTCTTTATCGCCGAGGCCTACTGGGATTTGGAATGGGAACTGCAGCAGCGGGGATTCGACTTCTGCTATGACAAGAAGCTTTACGATCGGATGGAACACAGCGATGTAGAAGGCATTCGGCTACATCTTTGCGCCGATCTGGCATATCAAGGAAAGCTTGTTCGCTTCATAGAGAACCACGACGAGCCGCGAGCCGCGGCGACCCTTTCACCGGCAAAGCAGCAGGCCGCTGCATTGACGATAGCCACGTTGCCGGGAACGAGGTTATTTCACGAAGGGCAGTTTGAAGGCCGCAAAGTAAGACTACCCGTGTTCCTTAGCAGACGACCGGATGAGCCCACGGATTCCGCGCTGCATGAGTTCTACGAAAAACTACTTGAGAGAGTCAATCGACCTGTGTTTCGCGAAGGCATGTGGAGCTTGTGCGAACGAACGGGCTGGCCAGATAACCTTAGCTTTCAGAACCTGGTGGCGTGGAACTGGGTGAAGGATGACGAGCGCTACCTGATCGTGGTCAATCTCGGCGACGGTCCCGTGCAAGCCAGGGTTCAAGTCCGCTGGCCTGACGCGGGTGGCGGAGCGTGGAACCTGCTTGACCTGTCATCGGGCGCAAAGTACGAGCGTGACGGGGATCAAATGTTGTCGCCGGGTCTCTATGTGGAACTCGGCCCCTGGAACTACCACTTCTTCCAGTGTCTGCGCACGAACAACAAATAAGGTCGAATTGGTGCGTCGTAAGGTCCGCTGGAAACCGGACAAACTAAACTGGGAGCATGTGCCTCTTCTTCGATCCCGCATGCTGCGCGGACGGTCCCATCGAGTACATCACTGACTTTGGAGGCTGGGATGGGTAGCTTTCGCAAAGTAACACTCGCCATTCTCTTCGTGAGTCTCATTACTCTAAGTGGGTGTCAGGAACTGGTTCAGGACACACAGAGCCTGCTGCTCCCGAGATTCCACCGTTCAGAGATCTTTGGTTTCTTGGCTGGTTTTGGCACGACCTTCGCCGCCGTGCCGGACTTGATTGCAATGCTTCGTCGGCGGTCAAGTTTGGGGATGAACCCCAGGATGGCGGCAATTATCGGTATCTTTCAAATCCTGTGGGTCTATTATGGCCTACTGATTGTTTCGCGACCGGTGGTCGCCTGGAATGTGATCGGGATCTTGATCAACTTTGTGAGTGTCGGTGCATACTATTACTTTGTCCGCAAGGAGAAGCGCAAACCGACAACCTGAGCAAACCGAAATTGCATTGGCTACGAAGCGTGGAATATAACCATCGAAGACTCGGAATCTCGCCTCCGTGCAGGTACAATAAGCCTCTTGCCGGGGTGGTGGAATGGCAGACACAGAGGACTTAAAATCCTCTGGCCCGCAAGGGCCGTGCGGGTTCGAATCCCGCCCTCGGCACTACTACTTCCGAGACAGATGCGCCCGGGTTCCCGTGGCACTTTGCCGCCGAACTGCCAATACCGAAAAGGCGGGGTGGCGCAGTATCGCTCATACCAACGGCGGTCAGCCTGATTCAAAGCAATTTCAACCAACCCGGTAATCTCGAAGCCGTTGTGCGTTTCACCCCCGTGGTTGATCCAAATGCCGAAGGTGATTCGCTCGGCTTTATTACTTCGCTCGGCTTTATTACTTGGACAGCAGTACATTGCAATGGCACAGGCCGTTCGCGATGATCGCTGGCGGAAAACCCATAATCGGCATAACCGGGTTCTAGCGCAGGTCTCGCGATATCTCTACCTGGTTGCTCTTATAGAGAGTGCCGGGTACTGGTCTCGATATGAGCATGGTGTAGCATCGCGTTTCCCAAGCCGCGCCGAAGTTCGGCAGCGAGGCTGCGTCGATTCGACAAGACATGTTCAGCGAGTCCCTTCCCCGTCATTTGTCTCCGGAATTGGAGGAGGCTTCATCATTTAAAGGATAGTGAAATGCGGCCCCCAATACGCGCCACCCTTCTTGCTTGCGCGCTCGCACTGAGCACCTCTCTATATACCTTCGGTAACGCGCAGCCAAAACCCTGGGCGCTAGCATCTCTGCAATCGACAAGATCGGAAGTCTCGAGCGAACACAACGGCTGGCGAGGGCCCGGCAACGTCGGCGTGTTCGTACGAAAGTTCAGCAATGGTCGGACAATTTGTCTCGAGGCGAACAGTCAGCAAGCAGAGCGCATCGCGAATCGCACCAGTCTGCCGATGACCGCCCTCAATCCGGATTCTGATCCGGCTCATCTCCAGCGCACCGGTTTGAGAATCCAACTTAGAGGTACTGACCAGTTGTCAGGCTATCCCCTCGCGGTAAACGCGTTCGAGCGGGCAGCCGCCCAGTGGGAATCGCTGATCCGGTCTAACATAACCGTGGTCGTAGACGTTGATTTTGGCCCGACCGTTTTCGGCGCTGCGGTTGAAAACGACGTAGTCTCAACCGCCTATGCTCAAGTCATCGGTGGGAATTGCCTGTATCCCTCAGTTCGTCAGACTTTGCTTTCGAGCGCGATTGCAACTTCAAAGCAAACCTTGTACGGAGCCCTGCCATCGAAAGTGGTACCAACGGACAACGGTTCCACGCAGGGGGTCGCCGGCACTTCTGCCAATCTTCGCGCGTTGAATCTGATCGATGGCAACGCGGATCCCTCGTCGGAAGCAAGCGACTTCGGTCCGCCTCCAGCGATAGCGCTGAACTCCAGATTTCCATTCGACTTTGATGCAAGCGACGGGATCGATACGGACAAGCTGGATTTCGAATCGATAGCATTGCATGAAATCGGGCACGTACTCGGGTTCATCAGCTTCGCCGGTCAGCGCGAAGTGGATTCATCGATCGAGCTCGAGCCTTCGCTTTTCGATCTCTTCCGTATTCGGCCGGAGTCGGTCGCCACCTTTGCAGTCGCAGACCGGGTGTTGTCGTCCGGAGGTCAACAAGCATTTTATGCGGGCGACACTGCTCTAGCGCTGTCGACCGCCCGACCCGACGGCACAGGAGGCGATGCTAACGAGCCGTCACACTGGAAAGACAACAGCCTCACTGGACATCTGTTGGGCATCATGGACCCAACGCTCGCTCCCGGTGAGCGTCAACTGATTTCCGACAATGATCTGTCGGCCCTGGACGCGATAGGCTATCAGGTCAGAAGTATTTTCGATCCAACTACCGTTGTTTCATTGACCGCCGGGTCGGCTCAACCGGGAGGTATGCCCGCCCCTCCGCCCAACCTCGGAGTCCTCAGTCACACACAGTACTCGATCGCAGTTCCACCAGGCGCAACACAACTGTCTATAGAATTGAATGGAGATCAGGACGTAGATCTGTTCGTGCGATTCGGGCAGCCGGTCGTCTTGCAAGGGCACGACCCGCGGACCGATTACATGTCTACTACTGATTCCAACTTCGAAAGTATCACGATCGATCCCGAGAGCTCACCGCCGCTGAGGCCTGGAATCTACTTCATCGCGGTAGCCAACTTCGGCCCTGGAGACGCCACCTACACGGTTACTGCAAGAGTGACCGGCGGCAGTGATAGGCATTTTCCAGTCATCTTCGACGGGCGATCGAAACTTGAGGGTGACACGTTGTCTCTCAAGCTCGCCGTTTCCGATACCGACTCGGATGCTTCGAAACTCACAGTTCGACTGCTCGACGCACAAGGTCAGAACGTCGACGGAGAACGCACGATCGATTTGAATCCGGCTCCACGTCTCGAGCCCGAGGTCACAATTGCGGGATTGTCGAATCTGCCCTCCGCTCTTCAAGCAAGCATTACAGTCACCGACCGCTCGGGCTTATCGAGCCAGGAGGTCTTGATTGATTTTTCGCGTGGTGACGCTGGCGCTTTGAACCTGACCAGCGGTTCGTTCGATGGATCCAAGCTGACGCTGAAGACCCGCGGAAACGCCGAAGGGCTGCAGATCGAAATAAACGGAGTTGTCGTGGCTCCGCCAAGGTCTGTAAAGATAAAACAGTCTGGCAAAATCACAGTCAAAGGCAGCGCAGCAGTGCTTGGGTTTCGTTCGGGAACAAACCGGATTCGAGTCAAGAACTTGAACGGCTGGTCAAACATCCTGCTCCTGAATACGTGAACCGCTCAACGGTGAAGCATTGACTGTGCTAGAAGTCGGCGTGAACTTCTTGCCGACACACTTGCGTAGTCACGTCGCCTCATCTCGACCTCAAGATAGCAACTTCTTTAGATTTGTGTTATTTGAACTGCGGCAGTCGCACACAACCGACATGACCCTTTTGTCGAGTAAAAACGATGGAGCCGGAGATCGCCGCACATGAAATCTGGCTCGCGTTATGCTGCAGTAGTGCTCCTGTGTCTGCTTGGCATCGCTTTAAGCCTAGTCTTTATCAGGAACCTGATCGACTTCCCGGTCTACTACTCCGCAGGTAGGACGTTGCTCTCCGGACGCGTTGATCTCTATGCACCAGATTTCGCGTTGGGTCAGGTGATGGACTACCGTTATCTGCCACTATTCCTCGTAGCACTAGTCCCGCTGTGGCACTTGCCGTACAACTTCGCCGCGTTTGTCTGGTACCTCGCCAACTATCTTTGCGTGCTGGTCATCGCCCGTTCGATGTACCGCATGTTCACGAGCGAACCCGGTAGGACTCCTGCAACAGCAGAAACCGGTGGTTCAAACACTGGACTGCGCTTTGCCACTCTTGATCGGAGGACTCGATTCTTGCCTGCACTGATCTGCGGCCTGGCAGTAGCACAGTATTTTGTGATGGCTCTCCATTACGGCAACGCCCATCTAATCGCGATAACACTTGTTTTTATTTCGTATCAACTGCTTCAGAAAAACCGCGATCTAAACGCGGCACTTGCCATGGGCGCAGCCATCCTGATCAAGCTCACGCCGGTGATGCTGTTGCCTTACTTCGCGATCAAACGCCGGTGGAAGTACCTGGGCCTGACCGCAGTGGTCATCGGATGCGGAGCGTTACTGCCGTCGCTATACTTTGGTGCATCAACAAACTTCGGACTCTTGCGCCAATGGTTTGACCACGTGATAGTCAATCAATCCTTTCACGAGATGAATGGTCCTATAAACCTCGCGCTGAAGGGACAGGCCTTGCGCTACCTTACGAATGTGGACTATGAGAGCCGCGTCGGTGGCGACTCGCAATATCCTTCGGTAGACATCGTAGCTCTTGCACCAACAGCGGTGGAAAAGGTTGCCATCGGCGCCAGCATCTTGATTTTCGTAGCGGCAATCTTGTGGATCTGGCGCAGGACCGCCCAGGGTGACACACGCGGATGGTATGACAAGCTGAAACAGACCGACGGCAGTCCAATCCTGGACGACCTCGAGTTTGGAGTGCTGATCTGCATTATGCTTCTGGTGGGTCCGTTGACCTCGAAGATCTATTTTGTAGCGCTAGTCTGGCCGGTGGTCGCCGTAGCGCGCTCGATCTTTGCCACACCCGGTCGGACTCCGGCAAGCGCTAAGGCTCTCCTGATACTGGTGGGGATAGCAAACGCGGTCTTACCTCTCATACCCGGCCGAGCAGCGCAGCGACTTCTGCTAGTCCTCGGAGTAGACTTTTACATCAACTGTGCGGTCATGCTCGCGGCACTCATACTGGTACTTGCTCGAGGCAACACAGCAGTTCCCTCCAGCTCAGCACCGGAGACTGCGCTCGAAGCGTCCTAGAGTTTGCGCTACAAGGATACATTCGGTGCGAGACCCTTTCTAAGATCAGTTCTTGGTTATTCCTGCAGCGTGGAGGGAAGATCCGGAGGCCGCTCGGAGCCTCGGTTTCTCGGACGAATCGCTAAGAGGAGCAACGGCACTTCCAGAATCACCTGCGTCTGCAGAAGAGCCCAACGCCAGCCGGTTGACGGCAAATAGGATGCCGGCGACCAGCCATAACGCCATTACGACTTCCCCGTCGCCGAAATTGAAGTGAAAGATCGAGCTGACGTTGAAGGCCGAAATCGACCCAAGCGTACCCAGCGCTATGCCGCGAGCTTTCCACTCTCCCCCCGAAAGCCCCCGCGCGAGCCTCCCAGCCATCAAAAGAAAGATGGCCATGAACGAGCCGTAAAAGATAAGCGCTGGCAATCCCCACCACGTTGCAACCTGTATGAGAGTCGAATGAAAGTGACCCGGCGGGAGTCGTCCCCCGTCGTAGAGCTCGAGCGAGCTCCTCAGCTTCGCCTCGCTTCCCTTTCCGATACCAACAAGCGGATGGTCCTTGATTATACCCAGCGCCTCGCGCCAGACCTCGAAGCGATAAGCCGAGCTTCCCTCCTCGGGCGTTAGAATCGCCGAGCCGCGCGAGCGCTCCAGTCTGTACAGGGCGGCAGGCGCGACAAGAATCAGCAGCACTGCGAACGCGATCATCGCCCTCTTGCTGCGCGACCAGCCAGTGATTACCGCGGCAGCTATCGCGAGGCCTATGAATGCCGCCCTCGTTGCAGTCAACACCAGCGCAGTGGTAACGAGGACCAGAGCGATAGACAAAAACAATCCCTCGAGCGATCGCTTTCTCGGCAAGGCAACCAACAAGCCGATTCCAAGCGCCGCGATCATCTGGAGGACTTCGGCGTATGTTTCGTAGTGACTGTAGAAGCCCTTTACTCGAAAGTCCCTTCCGGGCGACGTGACCAGACCCAGCGGGTCTCCTGTCTTTCGGAAATACTCTCGCAATGCCTGTCGCGAGACCGAAGCTTCACTCAGCGATTCGCTCCTCTCGAATCGGATCTTCAAAGGGCCCCGGCTGCTGTCGACTATCCTGATTAGGTCCTGCGCGTCGTCCACCGCGTGGCCGTCCGCTTCGACAATCACATCGCCCGGCAGAAGACCCTTACCTTCAAACTCGCTGCCGCGATTGATGACGTCGATCCGTACGCCCCGGCCGGCAAACAACTGCTGAGCAGTAGCGCCGACATTGAGGAGACAGGAGGCTATCACGCTCAGAACGAGAAACCGGGCGAATTGTATGGACTTGATCTTGGTGCTTACGAGGTAAAACGCCAGGAAGAAGGCGGGACTCTTCAACCCCTTTATGCTCAACAGTGCATCATAAGAAAAGAAAGAAGAGACTACGCAGCAGGCGAAGAATCCAAACAGCGCAAGGTCGATGGCGCTTCGAGGCCGGCCGATTCGCGGAGAGATGGCAAGCTGAACGCCCCACGCGGCCAGACCGAGCAGGCACGAGCCTTCGGTCACCGCTATTGAATGCGGGGCAAAAACCGCGTACAGGAGCAACGAGGCCGTGATGACCCACTCGGCGCCCGAGTAGACACTCGCAAGACGCGACACCTGAGACTCACCCCGCACATTCTCGGAGATGATGCCGCCGGCTCTCCCAAGTGCAAGTCTTATCTTCCTCGCCCCGAAATCGGGACTGATCTTCAACTCTCGACCTCGCTCAAACGTTCATAACTGCTTGTGAGGAGAGGACGTATTCTATTATGCGAGCATGGCTAAATCAACGCTCGGAGGTGAGAAAAACTGCTGGGGGTCTCAATGAGGTCAGGCCAAAAGTCAACGCCTCGGCGAGTAAGCTTTCGCCGAGGCGCTCAGATCCATGAACCATGAGGCTCAACTCAATGGATTGTCAGCCGGACGCCCGGACGAGTCGAACGTGGCCGTTTATTCCAGAAACTCTTATCGGACTCCCACCGCCGCCGATCTTTGCATGGAAGTTCTGGCGGTCAATCTTGCCCAAAAGCGTCACGTTCGGCAGGTCGGTATTGACGCTGCCGTTTATACCGGTGACGTCGATGTCCGCGTTCACTGCGTCTACAAACCGCAGCTCGACCCCACCGTTGATCCCGCTGACATGAATCCCTCGCTCTCCCAACTGCGCGATCGTGACGGTCAACCTGCCGTTGATGCCGCTCAGGGTCGAGTAACCCATCGCCTGGGCGACGTCAACTTTTCCGTTTACACCGCTGATCGCGACCGGGCCGTCGATCTCGCCGACGTTCGTACGGCCGTTGACTCCGCTAACGCTCAAATCGATCTGTCGCGGCACCTTGAGTGTGACCACCTGTCTAACCTCATGCCCCCGCTGCGGCCCGTCCTCCTTCTCAGTCCGAACAACGAGACTGGTGTCGGTGTGCTCGATGATGATCTTTCTATAGTTCAGGTCCTCACGAGTACGCGCCGAGCGGACAATGTGGACCTCTGCCGTATTACCCGCCGCGCTTTCAACGTCTACTGTTCCGTTGATCCCCCTGACCTCAACCTTGGCTCCGTTAGAGAGACGATAGG
>DATFXM010000172.1:0-27679 GCA_035315885.1 Blastocatellia bacterium | reverse complement strand
CCGATTGGTGCGCTCGCCGAATAGCCGCTCGAGAAAAGATCAAGGGGGAAATACTGTGGCGAAGCCGACAGCAGCGATACCGAGGGTAGTGGCCCGGGAAAAAAAGATGGAGACCCGAGAAGCGGCCCCGTTGCCATTTGGAAAGCTTGGCGCACTCATCGGCAGCCTTCGGCCACATCAATGGGTGAAAAACACTCTGGTTTTTGGAGGTCTGATCTTTTCGCGATCCTTGTCGCACAGTTCCGCGCTCCGGCTCAGCATTGTGGCTTTTGTGCTGTTTTGCATTGCAGCAAGCGGCGTGTACCTGCTGAACGACTTGCGTGACCTGCGCGAGGACCGGATTCACCCGATAAAGTCGCGTCGCTCGCTTGCAGCGGGTCTGATTTCTCCAATGACCGCACTGCTGCTAGGGTTGGCGCTGCTGGTCGGCTCCGTTACTGCGTCGGTGATCATTAGCCCGGCGTTTGCGGGCGTGCTTGGTGTCTACCTGGTGATGAACATTTCCTATTCACTCGGCTTAAAGCGAGTGGTGATCGTGGACGTGATGATCATAGCGTTCGGCTTCGTGTTGCGGGCAGTTGCCGGCGCCGCGGTGATCGGGGTGAAGGCATCGAGCTGGCTGATCTTATGCACGCTGATGCTGGCGCTGATGGTTGGATTCGGCAAGAGACGTCACGAGCTGACCTTCCTTCGGGCGGAAGCGCAGAATCACCGGGCGAGCCTCGAAAGCTACTCGCTACCGTTTCTGGACTTGATGATGGCGATCTGCGGCGGCGCAGCGGTTGTCACATATTCGTTGTACACGATGGCTGAAGACACGGTAGCTAGGGTTGGCTCTTCGGGGCTGGTGCTGACTGTACCCTATGTTGTCTACGGCATCTTTCGTTATCTCTTCCTGATCCATTTGCGAAAGGATGGCGGAGACCCGTCGCGGCTGTTCGTGGCCGACAAGCCCATTCTTCTGAACGTTGTGCTATGGGTCACGACAGTTTGCTTGATCCTTTACGGTCCCACCGCGTGGCTTCCATTCTAGCCAGGTGCAAGTAGACGGATTCGTTCGCGACCTATACCGCGAGTCGGAGCGTGGCGATTGCACGCCACCGCGGCTGGTCATCCTCGATCTGGACCGAACGATCACAACGTCCGATACATTAGTGCCTTTTCTGTTGGGCTGCTTCTTCAGATATCCGAGGATGTCTTTCAGGCTCTGTCTTCTCCCTGTAGACGCGCTGCTGTTCCTGGCGGGCAGGCTGTCGGCGACAAGGTTCAAGGAGAGAATGCTGACCGCATTTGTAGCGAACCTGTCAGTCGCAACACTGTGGAGCTGGGCGCGAGAGTTTGCGCGGCGAGTGACCGAATCCGGCTGCAACCCTGAAGTCTTATCATTTATTAAGCAGTGTCAGGAGCGTGGCGACCGATTGATCATCGTCTCAGCGAGTCCTGACATCTACGTTCCGCTGCTCGCCGCGAACCTGTCGATCACCGAGACGGTCACGACCCGCACCGAAGTAACCTCCGGGCGCTACACCGGACGGCTGGTTGGCGAGAACTGCAAGGGCGCCGAGAAGGTTCGGCGCTTAACAGAATACCTGAAGGCCGAGCCTGACGATTTCTTTACGGTGGCGCTCGGTGACGATGACAGCGATCTTCCTCTCCTGTCGTGGGCGAACCTGGGTATCAGAGTGAGAAAGGGGCGGCTTGTACCGCTGAACGCCGCGGGCCCGCATAGAGCTTCAGAGTAAAGTCATGTCGAGTACTTCACCTGCGAAGCTCTCTTCGACCGAACCTGATGACCGACGAGATGAGATTCAAACTCCCGAAGGCTCTGGACCAGCGGCTGGGCAAGCTTTCAAGTGCCCGATCTGTAACGCACTCACACGACGATTGTTTCCACGCCACGGCTACTGGATCAGAGGTTGCAGCGAGTGTGATCATCGCATCACTGAGCTTTCCCCTTCGCAAGACCACGTTGGCCGAATCTATGGCAGTGAATACTTCACCGGTGGAGGCAGCGGGTACCCCAACTACCTTGCGGATTGCGAGATCCTGAAGGCGCACGGTCGACGGTACGCGCGGCTGGTCAGCAGGTACGTGCGTCCCGGCATTGTGCTGGACATCGGAGCGGCCGCGGGTTTTGTGCTTAAGGGTTTTACCGAGTGCGGATGGAGCGGCGTAGGGCTTGAGCCCAATGCTGAAATGGCGGGGTACGGCCGCAAAGAGTTGGCGCTTGATATTCGCGAGGGGACCCTGGAAGACGCCGACCTAAGCGGCCGGTTTGACTTGATCACGATGTTACAGGTGGTCGCGCACCTCACTGATTTGCACAAGTCCTTTTACAAGGCTCGACACCTCACAATCTCATCGGGTTTCTGGTTGATTGAGACGTGGGACCAGGGAAGTCTGATCGCGCGGGCATTGGGCAAGTACTGGCACGAATACGGCCCCCCAAGCACGCTGAATTATTTCACTCGCGAGAGTCTCAAGGCGCTTGCGAGAGACTACGGTTTTCGTCAAGTGGCGACGGGGCGTCCGCGCAAAAAGATCAGTGGCGAACACGCCAGGTCGCTCTTACGCTACACGACCACTGGGAGCGGTATTGGAAAGCTTATTCCCCGGACGACCTCGCTGATTCCACGGCGGGCTTCGCTTTCCTACCCTGCATTCGATCTGTTTTGGGCTCTGTTTCAACGAACGTGAATCTGCAATGTACAGATCGGGATTGGTCGAATTGGTTTGAAGTTCTGAGTCAGCAATAAGGAAAGGACACACCATGCGCATCTTCGCTTATATCGACCCCGCAAGCGGATCCATCCTCCTTCAGGCGATCATCGCGGCTATCGTGGGTCTCTCAATAAGATTTAGAAAGGTCCTCACGGATTTTGTGCGGCGGCCTGCCGAGCGACGAAACGCCGACACGAAGCAACCCGAATGACGGTTAGTAGGCAGTATGCAGTAGGCGGTAGGCAGTTAGTTTCTGATTTCTGGTTTCTGGTGCCTGGTTTGGTTAACCAGGTGAGCTTCAACCGATGCGAACTATCGGTGCCAAACTAGAAACCAGAAACTAGAAACCCGAAACCTACTGCCTACTGAACTCTTTATGACAAAAGCAGCCGCGCCGCTTGTGAGCGAACGCAATCCAGCGTCCTTTCGAGATCCCTCGGGGTTCGTGTTTCATTACGCCGGGCGGGTCTTCAGGGCGATCAATGGAAGCTTCGTGCAGACCTGTGACAGCCTCATCGAGAGTGGCGTTCTGTCCGGTCTCATCGCAGGAAATCTTGTGGTTGAGACCTGGCCCGTCGATGACGGTGAACTGGTAGCGAAGTTTTCAAAGGAACATCGGGGATACAGTCATTTTCTCGAGCACCAGGTGATTGCACCAATCACCTATCCTTATGAGTGGTCAGTGTCGATGCTGGCGGACGCCGGCATTCACACAATCGACCTCCAGGTAAGGTTGCTTTCGGCTGGTTACTCGCTGAAGGATGCGACCGCTTACAACATTCAGTTCTTGGATGGCCGCCCGGTTTTCATCGACGTGTCGTCTATCGACCAGCCGAAGAGATTGGACATCTGGTTTGGGCTTGGTCAGTTCGGACAGATGTTCACGTTTCCTCTCTTGCTCGCACGCCATCACGGTTGGGATTTGCGCTCATATTTCCTCGCCAGCCTGAGCGGCAGAACCGTTGAAGATGTCGCCAGAGGATTCGGGGTTTTCGAACGTCTTCGGCCGCGATCGATACTGGACGTGACCCTGCCGCTCATGTTGAAGCGCGTTGCGGATGGAAAGCACGGTGCCGGGCGCGAGTTGTTGGAACGTCCGAACCCGAACTACAAGGTCCAGGTTTCGAGTCTGCAACGGCTCCGCAAGAAGGTGTCCAGACTGGCCGAGGGGTATCGGCCGCGCGGTACGTGGTCGACTTACACGGCGACTTGTACTTATGACGAAGCGGGCGAAGCCGCAAAGAAAACGGTCGTGAAGGATTTTCTGCAGACCGTAAAGCCGGAGAGCGTTCTGGACCTGGGGTGCAACACCGGCGACTACAGCATCATCGCGGCGGAAAACGGTGCGAAAGTAGTGGCGGTAGATTCTGACCACGACGCTATTGAGCTGATGTACAGGCGGCTTCGCGGCAAATTGCTCAGCATCACCCCGATGGTGGTTGACATAAGCAACCCCAGTCCGGCCATAGGATTTCGAAACCGCGAGCGAGACAGTTTTCTGCGGCGAATGCGCGCTGATTGTACGCTCGCTCTGGCGTTGCTCCATCACCTGGTCGTCTCCGCGAATCTCTCGGTAGTAGCGGTTCGCGACCTGTTGCTCGAGCTTACCAACAAGTGGCTGGTGCTCGAGTTTGTTCCAACCGACGATCCGATGTTTCAACGTCTGATCAAGTACCGAGAGAACACCTTTGAGTATCTGACCCTGGACTATGTGAAGAGCTCGTTCAGTGAGAGGCTCGAGCTGATCCGGGAAGAGAGAGTACCAGGCTCGGGCAGAAGCTTGTTGATCTTCCGAAGGAAGTGAGCACTAAGGGTATGGGGATAATTGGGAACAAGACGGAACTACGACGAGCGGCGAAGTGGTTTGTGATTGCAGCGTTCGTTGTGTTTCTGCATTTTTCTGGGTACATCAGCTCGATGTCAAAAATCCGGAACCGGTATTTCAAATACTGGGATTCCGTGGACAGTTTGGCGGTCGTATTCGACATTCTGCTTCTGGCGGCTGTTGCGGTGGCGATTGGCCTGCTGATCGAACGAAGCGGGAAGGCCTTCCTTCGACGATTGTATCGTCATCTGTTCCTGCTTGCGCTCGGCAGCGGAATCATCGCAAATACTCCGTCATTCTATTTGGCCCGATCCGCGGAGCGAGAGGTCCTGTGGCTCGTGCTGTTCGCGATCGTCGGCTATTCGTTTGCGCTTTCTGAATCACGCATCATCAAGTACTCGGCGGCTCTATGTCTAGTGTTGTCGCCTCTGATGCTGATCCTGATGGTGCCAATGGTTGGTTGGACTAACTGGAACGTTCTAAAGCAACCAAACCGTGCGCCGCTTACCCGAGCCGAATCGTCGACGCCGGTGTTCTTTTTCGTGTTTGATGAGTGGTCGTATGCGCGTAGCACCAGGAACGGTGAGTTTCTGCCGCAGTTTCCCAACCTGCGCAATCTTGCTCAGCAGTCATTCACATTCAGCGACGTGTCCTCACCGTCGTACTTCACCCATCATTCGCTGCCGATGATCATCCACCAGTCGGACAGCTACCAGACGCTTCCGGGCGTTCTGGTCCGAAAGAACGGAGTAGAGGGACTGCACAGCATTTCGAGCGACGATGCGAAACTCGCGGCGGACAATCCGAAAGAATCGCTGTTCGAGCTGGCAAAGCGCTACGACTACAACACCAACTTGATCGGTTTCTACATTCCGTACGGCCGCGTACTTGGCGATGAGTTGGACCACTGCACAACGTACTGTTCATATCCCAAGGGTGCTTCCCTGCCTGGTCGAATGGAGATGACGGTCCTGGAAGGGATGCGGTATTGGGCCGATCCGCTCTCAGTCCGAAAGTGGCGGCGCTGGTACAGTGACATCTTCGTCAACAACTGGATTGACATCAACAATCGGATCGAAAGCGACGTCAAGAATGTCATCGCCGGCGGCCCTGATAACAACTTCACGTTCGTTCACTGGCCGTTGCCGCACGCGCCGTTTGTCTACAAGCCGGATGGATCTCACAAGCATCTAGAGGTTGACCTGGAACGGACTCACAATGACGACGAAGATCGGATGTACGGAACACCCGACGACTACGAACAACAATTGGAGTATCTCGATGTTGTCATCGGAAGGGTCATGGATCAGCTCAAGGCTCAGGGCAAGTTTGACCAGTCGTTGTTGATCCTCACGTCGGACCATAGCTGGAGAAACGACCCCGACCAGGTTCGCAACAATGATCGGGACCCCAGGCTCCACGTGCCTCTCATCCTGAAGCTGCCAAATCAACACACGCCGGTTGTCGTATCCAACGAATTCACGCTTACCCGTCTCGGACCGGTCATCGAACGGGTGTTACACAATCAAGCTTCCGAGCAGGACATCGCTTCGCTGGTTGAAGCCGGACATCATGACCTACCTTAACAACTTCATCCCGGGCTTCTTCCTCGCCGTGCGGGTTGGAGACGCGAACGGCGATGCGCGCGTACCCGCGTCCGGTTCCGCGTTCACTCGGATGGACACCGCGCTCACGACCGGCAGGGCAAATCTGAAGACCGCGTTCATCTGTTTGTTTCTTGTTGGCGCCGCCCTCAGGCTGATCGACGTCTGGCGTCCGGTGGACCGAGCGTCGTGGCGAGAATGCGACGAGGCCAGCATCGCCAGAAACTACTATCGCGAAGACATGAATGTGTTGCATCCGAGGGTCGACTGGCGAGGTGATGGACCAGGATATGTAGAGATGGAGTTCCCGTTGCATCCGTGGCTCATCGCGGTGGCCTACAGAGTCTTCGGTGTGCACGACTTCATCGGTCGCATCATTTCAGCCGGATTCTCGTTGATCGCGCTCTACGCGTTCATTCAGCTTGCGAGGTTTCTGTTGCCGGCGGTATCGGCGCTGTCGGCATCGATGTTCTTTGTTCTGAATCCGCTCGCGATCAAGCTTGCACGCGCGCTGCAGCCCGACGGTCTGATGTTTGCGTTTTATGTCGTCGCCGCGTATGCGTTTATTCGATGGCTTGAGAGCGACTCCTGGAAATACTACGCGACCGCCTGCGTCGCAATCTGTTTTGCGGTACTTGTTAAGCTGACCGCCGTTCATATTGGGATTCTTTTTCTGGTGTTGGCGTTTCAACGCCGGGGATTTTCCATCCTTCGCGACACTCGAATGTGGATGTTCGCCGCTGTAGCAATGCTGCCATCGCTGGCGTGGTACACCCACGCGCACAGTTACTGGCTAACGTACGGAAATTCGCTTGGAGTGTCGAACGAGTATCACTGGGCCGGACTCGACTTTTTCACCGATCGTTCGTTCCTGCTCGGAATTCTCAAGGCTGAGCTGGTGTACGTCTGGATGCCTGTAGGCCTGGTGATTGCTGCGATCGGTGCATTCCGCGAACGCAAGTCTCCAGTGATCCTGCTGAGCGCGCTGTGGCTCGCGGCTATCTTTCTTTACTACTTCGCTGCCGCGCGGACAACCTCGGAGGCATGGGCTGTCTATTACCACGTCGTAGCGGTCCCACCTGCGGCGTTGTTCGTGGGTGTTGGAGCCCAGGCGATTCAGCGAGCGTGGTCGCGCTCCAGAGTCCCTGCTGTCCTGATCCTCATCTCAGGCATTCTTGCGTCCGCGATACCGGTCTTGAGAGCCGCGTTCGATTTGAGCGCAGCGCGTCTACTGGGAATCGATCTGAGGCCGATCATCGCCATCGTCGTGGCATTAGCCGCTATTGCGCTCGTCGCATTTATTTTCGTCAACAGAAAGTCGTCGCGCCTCGCAAGTCTGAGGAGTCTCTCGCCTCTCACTGCCATCACCGCGATGGCGGTGCTGCTGCTTCTCCCCTTGAGTTATGTCTCGGAGTCGAGGTTGATCTACTACGGCCTTGGAGCGGAGGAGAGCTTCTCCTGTGCAAAGCAGTTTGCGCAATTCGTGCCCGAGGGCTCGCTGATCCTCGCTTCGGGCGGACGAGCGAAGGATGCAAAAGGCTACCCCACCGCTTACAACTCCTCTTACATGTTCTATTGGATGGATCGCAAAGGCTTCAACATTAGCGCAGAGGAGCAGTCGATGAAGTCTGTTGAGATCTTTGCCGCTCGCGGTGCTCTGTATTTCGTCGCGGCCAAGGGCAGATTGGAGGAACGTCCTGGTTTCGAGGAAGAGCTGAAGAGCAATTACCGCGTTCTGCGGGCCTGCGAGGGGTTCATTTTGTTCGATCTGAACCGGCAGCATTCCAGCATGTCCGAACCTGGAGATTCGGGAGCGCCGAAGAATCCGACAGCTCTCCGGTCAGTGGGTGAAGAACACGAGCGCAACGAAGCCGAGAACAGCCGAGGTAACGGAGTTTGATTCAAACGCATCGGGTTAAAGTTTTCACCGGTTGCCTGTTGCTGCTCGCAGTGTGCCTGCTTGCGTACGCGACGCTTATTCCGTGGCTTGGGTTCTACGCCGACGACGCAATCATCGCGTGGGTTCTGCGCGCGCAAGGTCGCGCGGGCGTTGTTGCTTATTGGTCGATCGATCGGCCGCTGGTCGGTTGGATGGAAGCGGTGACCACTCTTATCGGCGAGCGTCCATTGCCCTGGCATATCTTCGCGGTGCTAACAAGGTGGGCCAGCGCGCTAGCGGTGTGGTGGGCCCTCAAGCCGGTCTGGCCCGACAGGAACCGCGAGATTCTGATGGCCGCACTGTTGTTCGCGGTCTACCCGGGTTTCACCGCATTGCCAATCGCGGTGACGATCAGCGAGAAGGTTGTTAGCTTGACCTTCCTGGTGATCTCTATTGGTGCAACTCTTCGCGCTGCGAGGCGGACTCGGTTTTCTTTCGGACTGATGGCGTTGGCAATCGTCGCCCAGGTGCTGAGCCTGCCGTATCTCGATTACTATGCGTGCACCGAACTGCTGAGACCGGTCATGCTGTTCGCGTTGTTCCTGCAGGCTGGTATGAGCGTACGAGAGCGTATGCGCAGAACAGCGCTTCTGTGGCTGCCGCATTTGGTACTGATTCTGGCGGCGGTCTACTGGCGAGGGTTTGTATTTCAGAATCACCGACTGGAAGCTGATCCCGGCATGGTGATGTCGGAGTTCGCAAGAACTCCGTGGCGGGCTACGGGTCTGCGAATCTATTACGCGTTCAAGGATCTGCTTCAATCTACGGTGATGGCCTGGGCTCGCACTCTTCAATCCGAATTGTTTACTTTCGACCGCTTCTACTGGGTCATCTCGGCGATTGTGATCGCGGCGGTCGGGGGTTTGCTGACGTACTACCTGGTCAAACGTACAGAGCCGCAGTCGGGAGACAATGGATCCACGCAAAGAATGGCGAGCCGGAAATGGGGTCTGCAGATTGCGATTATTGGGTTGCTAGGGGTTCTGCTTGGCGGGTTACCTGTTTGGTTTTCGGGTCGTTACATCACGCTTGAAAGCGCGGATGACCGGTTTACGCTACCGATGCTGCTCGGCTCATGCCTTTTGACGCTGGGATTGATTCAGTTGTTCGTCAAAGGGAAGAGGCGTCAGTTGTTGGCGGTCAGTGTTCTGGTTGGCTTATCAGTTGGATTTCACTTCCGCAGCACCGACCGATATCGCCAATACTGGGCGGAGCAGGAGTCACTGTTGTGGCAGTTGACCTGGAGGGCTCCAGGTTTGAAGCCTGGCACTTCAGTGCTGATCGACCGGGTGCCGGTGAAGTCTTACACGATGGCCCCGCATCTCAACCTGATCTACGCACCAGATGTGCCCGGACCGGAAGCAAAGTATTGGTTGTTCAATATCGTGCGAGACATCGGTTACGAAGTGCCAAGTTTGAGTAAGGACGTGAAGGTGTCCGACACTGCGCGAGTGTTTCGGTTTGAAGGCTCGACGTCTCGTTCTGTAGGAGTCTGGCTGCCGGAGACTGGTTGTTTGAAAGTCCTCGACCCAACGCGCGACGAGCTGCCGCAACTGAGCGCGATGGGACGCGCGATTCGAGGTCTTTCGAACATCGATCAGATCGTGCCGGATACTTCGTCACCGGTTGTGCCGCCCGCCGAAATCTTCGGGGCCGAGCCCAAGCCCTGCTGGTGTTATTACTTTCAGAAAGCCGATCTGGCCCGTCAACGCGGCGACTGGGAAGAAGCGATGCGACTCGGCGACGAGGCGCGAGCGCTTGGACTTTCACCTGATGATCGCACCGAGTGGCTGCTGTTCGTCGAAGCGTACTTCGAACGCTCCCGCTACGAAGACGCGCGCGAGCTGGCGGGACTGGTTGCGGGCGACAGTTGGTTCGCCGAGGCAGCAGTGAGAAATCTTTTGGACAAACTGGAACGCACAACCGCGACAGATGTCGGACGTCTGGAGTGTCTTGCCGCGCTCAGAGCACAGTTGTCCGGGAGTTCATTGTAGTTGACCGTCACTTCGTCCGTCCTCAGTTTAAGAACCGTGTTGAAACAAGACGGCGCTTGCAGCACGATCAAAAGTCAATATTTCATGCCTGACCCCTCTCAGTGGTACTGCCTTCTAGCTGCGGCGTGCTTCATTGTGCTCGCGATGATCGGAGTCGAGGCGTCTGCGCAGACGACTTACTATGTATCGAAGGACGGAGACGACTCGAATCCGTGTACCGAGGCGCTTCCGTGTTTGAAGATAAACAACGGCATCAGCAAGCTGTCAGCCGGGGATACGCTGTTGGTGAAGGGCGGAACGTACAAAGAGACTCTGGACTGTACGAACTTCCCGAGTAAGAACTCCTGCATCCCGGGAGGCACGAGTTGGGCCAGCCCAACAATTGTTCGAGGATTTCCCGGCGAGACCGTAAAGCTTCGACCGAAGGCTAAGCAGAACGGGCTGAGAGCGGTTCATATCACCGGAGAAAACTCCCAGTACATAGTGCTCGATAACCTGGTCATCGACGGCAGAGGAGTCAGCCAGGAAGGGATAAAGATAACCAGCGGCGCGAATCACATCAGAATAAACAGCTGTACCGTGCTCAATGCTCCGACGATGGGAATCCTTGTGACCGGCGAGGGCACCGAGCACAACGAAATCGTGGGCTGCACTCTTCGCGACATTGGGAGCGACAAGAATCTCGATCACGCGATCTACCTTTCGACGGCAAACAACCTCATCGAGCGCAACGAGATTTTCAACGTGACGAGCCACGGCGTGCATTTGTATGGGAGTGCCGGGATGAATGGCAATGTGATCAGCGACAATCTGATCACCGCCTGTCGCTACGGACTCGGGATATACGGCGGCACTGGCAATCAGGTTTTCAACAACATCATTTCCAGTCAAAGCCTGGTCGGATTGAGACTGCGAAATGATTACGGCGATCTTAATGACCTACTCGTGTGTAACAACACGTTCTACGGAAAGGGAACTGGCGATATAGGCATTGAGGACGATTCGACTGCGAATCCGGCGATTATTCGAAACAACATAGTCTTCAATTTTGAACAACCTCTAACCGACTCGACCGGATTAGCGGTTTTGGAAACAAACCTCATTGGGGTCGATCCGAGTTTTGTAGACGCTGCATCCGGGGACTTTCATCTTAACGGTGCAAGCCCCGCAGTAGATGCTGGAACGACGGCCCCGCAAGTCTCAACCGACCGCGATGGGATTGCCAGACCTCAGGGTCAGGGATACGACGTGGGGGCAATTGAGTTCGCTTCGAGTCCCGCCGCCGCGGGCCGGTCCTTTTTCGTCAGCACTACCGGCAGTGACAACAATCCAGGCACCGAGTCTCTGCCGTTCAAAACGATCAACCGCGGAATAAAGTCGCTAAGCGGCGGCGACATGCTGGTGATCAGAGGAGGAACGTACGACGAGACCATCGTCTACAACATTCCACCATCCGGGACGGATTGGTCGAAAATGACCACCATCAAAGGCTATCCTGGCGAGTCGGTAGTTATAAAACCCTCAGCCGGTGCGCAGACCTACAGAGTGATTGACTTCACGCAGGTGGACAAGCAAACGCAATTTATTTTGTGGGAGAACATCATATTTGACGGCGCTAATGTCCAGTACGAAGTCGTCAAGATCGGCGATTCATACAGTCGAATGCGATTTGTGAATTGCGAGTTTCGCAATTCTCCTTCGATGGGAGTCCTGATTCCCGGCGAACACTCCAAGTACAACGAGTTCATACAATGTTATGTGCACGACGTTGGCACCAGCACACAACTCCAGCACGGCTTTTATTTTGAGGCGAGCGATCAGCTCGTGGATGGGTGTCTGATCGAGCGCGCAGCAGGTCACGGTATCCACCTGTACGGCAGCAGCGGCATGGACAGACTCGTGGTGCGCAATACGATCATCAGGAACTGCGAGCGCGGAATAGGTCTGTATGGAGGCAGCGGTCATCGTATCTATAACAACGTGGTGTACAACATCACCGGTTATGCAATGCTGATGCGAAACGACCAGGGAGATCTGGGGGACGTAAGGATACTCAATAACACGTTCTACAACTCCGGTGCCGAGCTTTATAACTTCACCACCAACAACAAACTGCCTGGTTCGAAGATCATTAACAATATTGCTTATATGGTTAAGGGCGGAATTCTGGATGACACCGGACGCGCAGAAGTGCACAACAACATGACTGATGACCCGCTGTTTGTAGATCCATCGAAGGGTGACTTCCACCTGCAACCGGGCAGCCGCGCCATCGATGCCGGCGTAACCCTGAACGAAGTTATTACCGACTTCGAGCGTCAGTCCCGAACGCAGGGTAGAGCTCCCGATATCGGTGCATACGAGGCCGTGAAAACGTCGGCTTCAGCCGGGCTCAGTCCCGGCTCAGGCATCGGAGGGCAAGGCCAATCGATTCTTAGGCCGGCGTTCGTTGCTGCGGTCCTCCTGGTCAGTGTTGCGCTTTACGTGACGGTTGTGAGGCGAAGAAATACTGGAAAGGTCCGGGCCGGACGGGTCAAGTCTGGACAGGTCGGGCGGACGCGAAGATCGACAGCCAGCTATTTTGAGATCCGTGTGACAGAAGATTCGAGAGTCGAGGAGTGATTGATGATCGCCGAAGGCGTTCGTACTAGCGTAATTGAGCCGCAAACGGGTTGGCGTCTGTTCGACTGGCGGGAGCTACGGGAGTATCGCGACCTGTTCTACTTCATGGTGTGGAGAGATGTTCGGGTCTTGTACAAGCAAACCGCGCTCGGGTTTGCCTGGGCGGTGATTCGTCCGGTGTTCAGCATGGCTCTGTTTTACGTCGTATTTGGCCGCCTCGCTCGCGTGCCAAGCGACGGGTTGCCTTACCCGGTCTTCTCTTATGCGGCGCTGATTCCGTGGACTTATTTTTCCGCATCACTCAGCGGATCGACGGACAGCCTGATCAGCAACTCTCAGATGCTGACGAAGGTGTACTTCCCTCGATTGATCATTCCGATGACCCCGGTGCTGGCGAAGCTGGTTGACTGCGGAATTGCGTTCCTGATCATGGGTGGGCTTATGGTTGCGTACGGCATTCTACCCAATCGCAACCTGGTGTTCCTCCCGCTGTTGATTCTGCTGATGATGACCACCGCAATTGGAACCGGCCTGTGGCTTTCGGCGATGGCCATTCAGTACAGGGACGTCAAGCATGCGACAGAGTTCCTGTTGCAGCTTCTGATGTACGCCGCGCCGGTTGTGTGGCCCGTGTCGCTGATCCCGAGTTCATATCGACTGATCTACGGGTTGTATCCGATGGCCGGAGTGATCGAAGGCTTCAGGTCGGCGCTTCTCGGGCGACATCCGATGCCGTGGGATCTCATCGCGGTCGGGAGCGCCAGTGCGCTTACGATCGCCCTGTCGGGAGCTCTCTATTTTCGCCGAATGGAAAGAGTCTTTGCCGACGTCGCGTAAGTTGGTGTCGTCCCCGATGTGCACCGAAACCCCACTCGATTGGTGACGCATAGCGCGGACAACAACATTTTCGTCACACAAGTTGAAATTCTGAAATGAGCAACCTTGCGATAAAGGTCGAGCACCTTTCAAAGCGATACAGAATAGGAATGAAGGAGCAGCGTCCCGACACGTTGGCGGGCGCCGTCTCCGCGATGCTGAAGTCTCCTCTTTCAAACATCAGGAAGCTTCGCAACCTCAGCCGATTTCGTGATCACGAAGAGGCTGACGTGCTCTGGGCACTTCGCGACGTGTCGTTCGATGTACGTCACGGCGACGTGGTCGGAATCATCGGCCGAAATGGAGCGGGCAAGAGCACTCTGCTGAAGATTCTGGCCAAGATCACCGACCCGACTTCCGGTCGCATTGAAATCACCGGTCGCGTTGCCAGCCTCCTTGAGGTCGGTACGGGATTTCACCCGGAGCTCACCGGCCGCGAGAATGTCTACCTGAACGGCGCGGTGCTCGGCATGCGCCGCGGCGAGATCGATCGCAAGTTTGCCGAGATCGTCGAGTTCTCCGGCGTAGAGAAGTTCATAGATACTCCCGTCAAACATTACTCGAGCGGAATGAGAGTGAGGCTTGCGTTCTCGGTGGCCGCCCACCTCGAGCCTGAAATCCTTCTCATCGACGAAGTGCTTGCAGTAGGGGACGCGGCCTTTCAAAAGAAGTGCCTCGGCAAAATGGGAGACGTAGCAAGAGATGGCCGAACGGTTCTGTTCGTCAGTCATAACATGGGTGCGCTGGTAAGCCTTTGTCCAAAGTCAATCCTGCTTGTTGATGGGGAGAAAAAAGCTGAAGGGCCATCCGACGCGGTTGTCAGCGACTACCTGGAGATTGGCGCCGAAGGACAGGGAGAAGCCTTGTGGGATCCCTCGAGCGCTCCCGGCAATGACAATGTGCGGCTTCGCGCGGTGCGAGTAGTCGCGGGTGATAAGACTTCCGCCGATGTGGACATTGAACAAGACATAAACGTCGAGATCGAGTTCTGGAATCTGAAGCAGGACGCGCAACTCGCCGTAAGCGTACATCTGAAAGATCAGATGGGCGTCTCAGTGCTTTCCTCGCTGAATGCTCATTCGGCAAATTTGATTCGCGATCAATGGTTCGGCAAGGCACATCCGGTTGGGTTGTTCCGGTCAGTCTGCCGCATCCCGAGCAATCTCTTGAACGATGGCCGTTACACGATCAGAGTCCTCGTTCTCAGCGACATGGCAAACCGCGAGGTCTGCGTTGATGAGGCGGTGAGCTTCTTTGTCCACGACACGGGCGCAATGCGCAGAGAGTATCGCGGCAAGTGGGTGGGGGTGGTGAGACCCAAGCTTGCGTGGGATACCGAATTGCTGATCGATGGAGCACCCGCTGCGGTTCGAGAACTGCCCGAGCTGGTTCCTGAGCCAGAGAACATCGTACTGAATACCGAGACACGACTACCTTTATAGAGAGATCAGAATGCAATCCTCAAGTATCAAGTCCGCAATAGGGCACACTCTTCGGCGCATCGGTATTTATCGCGAGGTGATGAAGGCTCAACGAATCCTGTCCGACAGAAGCTATCGCCAAAACTGGTTGGAGGTGGAGCGCGACCTTGCGACTACTCGCAGGTCGATTGGCGGGTTTCTGAACCTGGGCGAGCACCGCGCCGATCCGAAGAAAGAATTGCTGGTGATCAGCTCGTCGGACTTGCCTGTACTCGTGAAGTTTCACGCGATGTTCGCGAAGGCGCTACAGCTTCGCGGCTACACCCCGATCATAGTTACCAAGTCGTACAACAAGGTCGCGCAAGAATATTTCAAGCTTTTCGGGTTTGGCGAGAGGAACCTCCTGTTCTGGGATCACTACGTGCGGGACTTCGGCCCTCGCGAGTCGGAAGTTCGGAATATCGTCGACGAGCTCCTCGAGAACCGACCGCCGGTGAGCGAGATAAAGGATTTGAAGTTCCGCGGCGTCCAGGTCGGCAAGCATGCGCTTTCGAGAGCTACAAGGGTACTGCTGCGTGGCCAGTTCGATCTGAATGATTCCGAGTTGCGAGGGATCTTCTCGAACCATCTCGCCGATGCGATCAGAAGCGTGCTGGTTGCCGAACGGTTTTTCGACGGTCACCACGTCGAGAAGATGCTTGTCAGAGACGCCGGTTATGCGCCGAATGGAGGCATCTATGAGGTTGGGTTGTTGCGCGGCGTAGACGCGATTCGAATGGAAATGGGTCAAAGGCGAGGCTGCTGGCTTTTCAAGCGCTACAGCCTCTCGACCGCCGGTAAGGCGCTTTTCTCTATCTCGGAGCCAACCTGGGAGCAGCTCAAGGACACTCCGCTGACCGAATCGCAGCGCAAGGAACTTGATGAGAATTTTGCCGAGCGATATGACCCAGCCTCGCTAATGGACGTCAATCTGTATCAGGCTGGAAAGCGCGTTGTCCCGGAGGACAGTGTACGCGCAAGGCTCGGCCTTGATCCGCGGAAGAAAACGGCGTTGGTGTTCTCTCATATTTCCTGGGATGCAAGTTTCTTCGACGGCGAAGACGTCTACGACGACTACGAGCAATGGTTGGTTGAGACGACTCGCGCCGCAAGCGCCAACCCGAATCTCAACTGGGTTATCAAGCTGCATCCTGCAAACGTGTTCAAACTGAAAAGGGAAGACGGAGTTACTGAGGAAACCGAGATGATTGCGTTGCGCAAGCTCGGTCCGCTGCCCGAACACGTAAAGATTCTTCACGCGGACACCGAGATCAACACTCGCGCACTCTTTCCGATAATGGACTATTGCCTGACGGTGCGCGGGACCATCGGTATGGAGACGCCGTGTTTTGGGGTGCCCGCGTTGACTGCGGGGACTGGCCGCTACGACGGCTACGGTTTCACAAACGACTCGAGGACTCGTGAAGAGTACGAAGAGAAGCTGGCGTCGTTGCACACAGTGGCACCAGTTCCGCCTAACCAAAGCGAACTGGCGTTGCGACATGCCTACTGGACTCTTGTCCGGCGCCAGACGTCATTTGAGGACGTCTCGGAAGTGAGTATGCGGCCTGTATGCGAGGCGAGAAGCGCCCTGCATCAGAACGTCCGAATACGCGCACGTTCGCTGGAGGAGTTCGAGACAGCGGAGTCGATCGGACGTTTTTCGGATTGGAGTACGAACAGCGAAGCTCCCGACCTGATTGTCTAGCCGAGCTTTCTCGACTGATCATTCGCATCCATCTATGAAGTGTCTATTCGTATTTCCGAACGCACCGCTTTCGCCGAACTTTTCCGGTGGGGCGAGCCGGTGCCTGGGTTCGTTTCTCGCGCTATCAAGTCTTGGCGTTGAGCTGCACGTTCTAAGACTGCTCGACGGCGAGGCTGCCGAAAGAGTGTTCTTACACGAAGTGGATCGAGCAGTTGAAACTGATTCCGTTCGCAAGAAAGCTGCGAGCTGGCAAGACGTCATGTTTTCTTCCCGCACGCAATCACCGCGCAGGATGGAGTTGATCAGACAAGCGGCAGCTCATCCGATCGAATTGTCGTTCCCGGCAGTAAGACAACTGCGCAGTTCGTTTGCTGAAGCGCTCGACAGAATCGGTCCCGACTGTTTGTGGACTGAATGGACGCTAAGCGCCGCGGTCGCGTGCGCGGCGAACTGTGAAGTTCCGTGGATCTATTCTCATCACGACTGGATTCATCGAATCCAGGACGTGCGCCGTCAGTCATCAACCGGACGATACTACTTGAGCGACAGGATCATGGGTTCAGCAATGAAGCGAGCTGAACATCGAATAGTGAAGCGCAGTTCGCTGGTCATCACCGGCTCGGCCACCGAAGCAAGAGAACTGAATTGGATCGGCAGACGCACTCCGCACGTCATTCCAACGACGTACGCTCGACTGCCGGCGCCGCCTGCATCGTTGCGCGCAGAGGCGAAGGCACGAATCGTTCACCTGGGTGGGCTCAACACAACCGCCAACCATGTGGGCTTGACGTCGTACCTCAACCAGGTGCACGACCTCGTGGTCACCGGCTCAGGCGATAAGGTTGACCGTCCGGAGTTGTTGATCGTAGGCGACGCTTCCAGAGCCAAGAAGGTCCTCCTGGATCAGTTGCGTGAAAAAGGTGCGAGGCTTGTCGGTTCGGTGTTTGATTTGTCGTCGGTGCTGCGGCAGTTTGATATAGCGGTCATACCGTATGTCTACGACACCGGTACGCGAACCAAGCTCCCTCTATTGTTCAATCACGCGCAGGTCGTAGTGACTACGAGAGCCGCGGTTGCGGGGTCGCCGGAGGCAATCGACGGTGAGAATTGCGTTGTCCTTCCGTCGCTCGATGAATTTCCTGGCGCCCTCGTTGATCTGGCGCGTGACGCCGATCGACGAGAACGCCTGGGCCGGGCGGCCAAGGCAACGTTCGATCGCGAATTTACCCTGGAATCTCAACTGGGAGCCTTTCGTCGAGCGCTCTCCTGCCTCGGAACAAGTCTATCGTGATCCCTGACAATCGCGTGTTCATCATCGGAGAAGTAGCGCAATCCCACGACGGGAGTCTGGGAATGGCGCATGCCTTTATCGACCTGATTGCAGGGGCGGGCGCGGACGCAGTCAAGTTCCAGACTCACATCGCCGCCGCCGAAAGCACCCCCAGCGAGCCTTGGCGTGTGAAGTTCAGTCTGCAAGACGAGTCGCGCTACGACTACTGGAAGCGCATGGAGTTCACTGAAGAACAATGGGCCGGTCTCAAGCGACATTGTGATGATCGAGGAGTTGCGTTTTTAAGCTCTCCGTTCTCGGTCGAAGCGGTGGAGCTGTTGACCCGTATCGGAGTTGCTGCCTGGAAAATCGCTTCGGGCGAGGTCACCAGCGGCCCAATGTTCGAGAGGATCACCGAGACGAGACTGCCTGTTCTGTTGTCCACCGGGATGAGTCCCATTAGCGAGATCGACAGTGCGGTTGAAAAAGTGAAATCGAGAGGGCTGCCGCTGACGGTGATGCAGTGTACATCGATGTATCCGACTCCCGCGGAGCGAGTCGGGCTGAACATGATCCCGTGGTTCAAGCAGCGTTACGGCTGTGCCGTGGGTCTTTCGGATCACTCCGGGGAAATTTACGCCGGACTTGCGGCGGCGACGCTTGGTGCCTCGGTGATCGAAGTACATGCGACGTTCAGTCGCGAGATGTTCGGACCTGATGTTCCGGTCTCGCTTACTGGAACCGCTCTGGCACAGCTCGTGACAGGAGTTCGCGCGATCGAGAAGATGTTAGCCAATCCGGTCGACAAGGATTCGGTGGCAGCGGAACTTTCCGATATGCGCCGGATGTTCAACAAGAGTGTAGTAGCAAGAACCGACCTCGCGTCAGGAACAATTCTGAAGCGCGAGCATCTCACGGCAAAGAAGCCCGGTACAGGAATCCCCGCCTCGAAGCTCGAGGACCTGATCGGGCGCCAACTATGCCGTCCCGTTTTCAAGGACGAGATATTGAAACAGGAAGACATTGCATGAGCCTCACGCCAAGAAAAATCTGTGTTGTTATAACCGCCCGTCCAAGCTATTCGCGGATAATGTCCGCGTTGCGCGCGATTCAGCGCCATCGTGATCTCGAGCTGCAGCTTGTGGTCGCGGCATCTGCGCTGCTCGATCGATACGGAAAGACCGTGGAGATCATCGAGCAGGATGGTTTCAAGATAGCGGAACGCGTTTACATGATTCTCGAAGGCGGAAATCTGGTGACGTCCGCCAAGTCGACCGGACTGGGAATCGTCGAGCTCGCCACGGTGTTTGACAACCTTCGACCCGATGTAGTGATCACCATAGCGGATCGGTTCGAAACTATGGCTACTGCGGTGGCGGCGTCTTACACCAATATTCCGGTGGCTCATATTCAGGGCGGCGAGGTGACCGGATCAATAGACGAGAAGGTCCGTCACGCAGTCACCAAGCTATCGAACGTGCATTTTGTTTCTCACGACAAAGCCGCCGAACGAGTCATAAAGATGGGTGAAGACCACTCAACCGTCTTTGTCACCGGCTGTCCGTCAATAGATCTCGCGGCGGAGATGCTGAAAGATCCGCTGCTCGACTTCGATCCGATTAAGGAATACGACGGTGTTGGAGCCACCTTCGACAATCTCGACGACTACGTCGTAGTCATGCAACACCCGGTGACCACCGAGTATGAAGCCTCGCGGCAACACGTCACCGAGACGCTGCACGCGGTCAAAGAGCTGAACATACCTGCGTTCTGGTTCTGGCCGAATGTAGACGCCGGAACTGACGGAACTTCGGGCGGGATTCGAGCGTTTCGTGAAAACGATCAGCCCAGGAACATGCACTTCTTCAAGAATATGGCTCCACTCGACTTCCTGAAACTTCTGTACAACTCTCGTTGTCTTCTTGGAAATTCCAGCGTGGGCGTTCGTGAATGCGCTTTCCTCGGAGTCCCTGTTGTGAACATCGGAACTCGACAGGCAGGACGTGAGCGAGGCAGAAATGTCATCGATGTTGACTACGACAGAAATCAGATTGTGGCGGCAACGCACCGTCATCTGCAGAACGGCAGATATCCATCGGATCCGATTTACGGCGACGGACTGGCAGGCGACCGCATTGCCGACCTGCTTTCCACGATTCCACTGAACATCGAAAAGAGATTGGTTTACTGATCAATGATCAGGACGCTTGGAGTCATACCGGCGCGAGGCGGATCAAAAGGCGTGGTCGGCAAGAACGTCCGACTCGTCGCCGGCGAGCCGCTCGTTGCGCACTCAATCCGCGCGGCTAGCGAAAGCTCAAGATTGACTCATTTCTTGACCTCGACTGATTCCGAACAGATTGCGGCGGTCGCCAGCGAGTACGGCTCAGAAGTCCTGATCCGTCCAGCTCATCTTGCGCAGGATGAAAGCCCCGTCGTTCCGGTTGTCATGCACGCACTGCAAGAGGCAGAAAAGCGGCATGACTGCCAATACGATGCGATCGTGCTCCTGCAGCCGACGTCGCCAATTCGGTCGGGCCGGGACATTGATGCGGTGATCGCGATGCTCGAAGAGGACCCTCAAGTTGAGGGAGTCATCAGCGTCTGCCCGATGGACGACGTGCATCCCGCTCGAATGTACAGCCTGCACGACGGGGATTGGATGGCTCCCCTGTCCCCCGAAGGGGAGACCACTCAACGCCAGTCGCTCCCGGTCGTCTACTACCGTAACGGCTCGATCTACGCAGTGCGCAAGTCGGTGCTCCTTGAGCAAAGGACAGTGATGGCGCGAAGAAAGAAAGCGTACGTAATGCCCAGAGAGTGGCTGGCGAACATCGACGACGAGCGAGACCTGATGATCGCGGATGTATTGCTACGAGCGTGGAAGGAGAGTCGCGCGTGACCCCTCGAATTCTGAATGCAGAGCCGGAGAATTACTCCGCCGAGGCTCGCGCGATTCTGGCACAGGCTGGCGACCTGGTTGAAGAGGTTGTGCGTCAGTCCGACTTGCCGGCCAGAGTAAAGGATTTCGACGCGTTGATAGTTCGACTCGGTCTTCGCGTTACCCGCGAGGTACTCGAGGCGTCGAGCCGTTTGAAGTTTGTAGTGACCGCTACGACTGGAGTCGATCACATAGACATGAATGCGGCCAGTCAGCTTGGAGTTCAAGTTCTCAGCCTGCGTGGCGAATACCAATTCCTGAGGCGCATCCCCGCAACCGCCGAACATACGTGGGGTCTGTTGTTGTCTCTGGTGCGACGGATTCCGTGGGCGTTTGAACACGTGCTAAGCGGTGATTGGGAGCGCGACCTGTTTCGCGGCCATGACCTCGCCGGAAAGCGTCTGGGCATTCTGGGGCTGGGACGCATCGGCGAGAGAGTAGCAAACTTGGGTTTGGCATTCGGCATGGAAGTGGCCGCTTACGATCCGCATCGCGAGGCGTGGCCGGCCGGTGTCGCTCGCGCTGATTCGGCCGAAGACCTGCTCAATAGGGCCCAGGTCTTAAGTATTCATCTTCCGCTGACAGAGGCGACGACGGGTTACTTGTCGGCCGAGCTGCTGAGTTGTCTGCCCGCCGGCGCGTGGGTGGTGAATACTTCAAGAGGGGCTGTGATGGATGAGAATGCGCTTGTTGCGGCGCTCGAGGACGGTCGTATCGCAGGAGCGGCAGTCGACGTCATCTGTGGCGAGCAGCCGTCCGAGCTAAGGCGCCGTAGCCCTCTGATAGAGTACGCCGCTCGTTCGTCAAACCTCATCATCACGCCGCACATCGGCGGCGCGACCTTCGAATCTATGCAGCGCACTGAGGTGTTCATGGCCGAGCGACTCGCGAGGTACCTGAAGGACGACGCCGCTCGCGTAACCACCACATAACCACGACCGAACTCGGAGAGACGATTCAAGAAATGTCAGCGTTAATCCAGAAATTCGAATCGGCACGAGGCGCTTATCGAGCGTCAGGCGTTAGGGGAGTAGCAGCGGCTGCGGCAGACTCGCTGAAGATTTCGCTCATTGCGAAAAGACTGCGCAGGTGGTGGCACAAACGAGATCACTGGTTGGTCGGTAAAGCGGTTGAGCTTCAAGGCAACCGCGTCTCAATCGATGGCTGTTTGTTTGACGTCAGCAGTAGCGCGATCTCAACATCGCTCAAGAGCCGGTTCGCGTTAGACAGATATGAAAAGCCTGAGCGCGAGGCGATCGCACGGTTTCTTGATCCGGCACTCCCGATCGTCGAATTTGGAGGCGGAATTGGCGTCGTTTCATGCATCGCAAACAAACGTCTTCAAAACCCTGACCGGCACGTGGTGGTCGAAGCCAATCCCGATCTGCTGCCTCTGTTGGCCAGAAACAGAATGCTGAACGATTGCCGGTTCTCGATCCTCGAGCGCGCGCTTGCTTACGACGAGGATCGTGTGACCTTCTACCTTGCCGATCAATTCGTGGCCAGCGGCGTTCAGAGAGCAGCAGCACGCTCGATCAAGGTACAAACAACATCGCTCAAATCGATCGTAGAGACGGAAGGCTTCGACAGATTCACGCTGATTTGTGACGTGGAAGGCGGCGAGGTCCAGCTCATCGAGCGAGAGAAGGAGCTCATTGGCGCGCTCGTCGACACGATCATGCTAGAAGTGCATCCGTCAGTAGTTGGCACCTCCGCAATTGAGAATCTCTTCTCTCAGCTCAGAGCCCTGGGTTTCCAGGAGCTGTACAAGAGCTGTGACACGCTGGTGTTCAAATCCGCTGCCAGATGAATAGTCGTTACCGACCAACCGGTATGACGCAAGAACCGATTCTAACAACCCAGACTGGTCCGCTGCTTTCGATAGTAATTCGAACTCGAAATGAGGAGCGGAATCTGGAGAACGTCTTTGACGCTTTGGCGGCGCAGAGGTGCAGCTTCGAATGGGAAGCAATCGTCGTAGACAATGAATCCGAAGACGGAACTGCCGGGCTTTGCGCGAGTCGCGGCGCGCGCGTCGTCTCGATCACGCGGCGAGAATTCAGCTACGGCCGCGCGTTGAACCTTGGAATCGGGTGCGCGCGAGGAGAGTTCGTTCTGATTCTCAGCGCGCATGCATTGCCGATCGGCTCTCGCTTTCTTCAAAGCTGCGTGGAAGCTTTCACCGACGATCGTGTTGCAGCAGTCAGGTGCATGGGCGTGATGGACCGGGCGAAGCTGCTGCAATGGTATCGGCCCTCGAATATTCAATATCGATCGCTGGAAGAGCAGCGCCGGGCCGAATCATCTCGACAGTGGACTCGGGACTATCCCGCTGCGACGTGCTGTGTGATTCGCCGCTCAGTTTGGAAGCAGGTGAAGTACGACGAAGCACTCGAAGCGGTTGAAGACAAGCTCTGGGCGTCGCAGGTTTTATCAGAGGGATTCAAAATCGCGTGTTGCTCCGAGGCTGTTTATGCGCGGCTCGACAATCTGAACCGGCGTGAGTTGTGGCGCAAGCAGGCTCGCGAGTTACGCGAGCTACATCGCCTGCGCGGCTACACGCCAATGAGCTGGGCCGATTTTGCTGTCACGGTCATCAAAGCTGGGATTGCGGCACCAGTGGTGGCCATCAGATTCTTCGCCGACTCCCTCGCCAGGAATATAGGGCTGGTGCTGGTGCCTTGGCGCGCCGGCGCGCCACGCCGATCGGGCAGTCTTTCGAGATTTGAACGAGACTCAAGGAAGAGATAAACGATCCCCCGGAGTTCGCGGATGGAATCGTTTCTAAAGAAGGCAGGTTGAAACGCTGATGTGCGGAATCTCAGGAATTGCGGGCGAGGGCTGGAGCCCAAAAAGTCTGGATGAGATGGTATTGAGCCAGAGCCATCGCGGGCCGGACGCTACTGCTGTGTTCGTCGACTCGACGGGAAAGATCGGGCTCGGCCACAACCGCCTCAGCATCATCGACCTGTCCGAAGCGGGCCGTCAGCCGATGGCCAATCGCGATGGAAGCGTTCAGGTCATACTCAACGGAGAGCTGTACAACTACCTCGAGCTGCGAGAGTCACTCGACGGTTATCCGTACAGGAGTCAGAGCGATACTGAAGTAATCCTCGCTGCGTACGAGCGGTGGGGAGCTTCCTGTTTCGACCGCTTCATCGGAATGTTTGCGGTCGCAATTTGGGATGCGCGCGAACAGTGCATATTGGCTGCGAGAGACCGGTTCGGTGTGAAGCCGTTCTACTACGCTCATCTGCCTGGGGGTGCGTTTGCGTTCTCGAGTGAAATAAAAGCGCTGCACGCCGCAGGCGTACCAGGAGAGTCCGACCCGGTTGCGTGGTCCGGTTATCTTACGTACGGGATGTACGACCATAGCGAGAGGACGTTCTGGAAAGGAGTGAGCTCGCTGCCAGCCGGACACGCATTGCGGTGGAAGAATGGAGATCTGCGTATCTGGAAGTGGTACGACCTTGCTGATGACATCGCCAACGACACTGACACAAGGCGAGATGCAGAAGTAGCCGAAGAATATCGGTCACTGTTGAACGACAGCGTGCGGCTGCGGTTTCGTTCGGACGTTCCAGTCGGAATAAACCTCAGTGGCGGAGTTGATTCGTCAACGCTGCTGGGGCTTGTGCATTCGGTTAAGGGAGCGGAAAGCGACGTGAAGGCTTTCACGTTCGCAACAGGCGACGAGCGTTATGATGAGCTGCCGTGGGTTGCACAATTGCTCGCAGGTACTCGGCATCCTCACGAAGTCTGTTGGCTGCGCGCTGAAGAAGTACCGGATCTGGCTCGCCTGGTACAGAGGCATCAGGATGAACCGTTTGGAGGTCTGCCGACTCTCGCCTATTCGAGGTTGTTCAAGACAGCGCGCGAGCTCGGGGTAATTGTTTTTCTTGATGGACAAGGGCTGGATGAACAATGGGCGGGGTACGAGTATTATGCGAAGGCATTGAATGGTGCTTCGTCAAACAGTGGGGAGGCGGCAACAGGCCCGGTACAAGGGAGCACCAGCAGCCCGACGAGACCCGAGTGTCTGAGCCCGGAGTTTCGAGATCTTGCGGAGAGGTTTTCGCCGCCCAAGCCCTTCGATGACCAGCTCCGCAATCTACAATATCGAGATGCGTGCTATTCGAAAATACCGCGCGCCCTTCGGTTCAACGATCGAATCTCGATGATGTACGGCACCGAGTTGCGAGAGCCGTTTTTGGATCACCGACTATTTCGTCTGGCTTTTCGACAGCCCGCGGACCGAAAGATCAGGAATGGGACGCACAAATGGCTCCTGCGGCAGATTGCGCGCGAGCTTGCGCCCTCGCGCGTGGTTGAGGCGCCGAAGCGCCCGCTTCAAACTCCGCAGCGCGAGTGGCTGAAAGGTCCACTCTGCAAGTGGGCTGAGGATACGATCGAGGAAGCGATCTCCCGGTATGGAGGTGTCTGGCTCGATCCGTCGGCAGTGCGACGAGAGTGGCAGAACTACAAGACGGGTGCATCCGACAACAGTTTCTACGTCTGGCAATGGATCAGTCTCGGATTAGCCTGACCGTTACAACGGGTATGATGGACTTGCAATCAGGCCTTCACAGGCCGAAAAGCACTGAATCGCTCAACGGACTGCGCTTGAATCTGGCCTCGGCTGACGAGCGTAGTGACTCACAAGGAACGAGTGCCCTGGTCACTGTGCCATCGGCTTTTGGCGCGCGCAATCTCTTCCATTCGGGACTTGTGGAACATCTGGCCGGCGCGCTTGACGTAGTCGTAGCCGTACCTCCGGACGTTCGCCCACTGGTCGAGCCTGCATCCGTGTCGAAAGTGTGGGATCTGCCGGAGTATCGCCGGACTCGAAAACATACCGTGATTCTGGAGTCGCTGCGAGACGCGTTCTTCGACAGGTTTGGGATAAACTCGCGAGATGTCCTTCTCAAGCACCGGCACCGATACAAGAAGAAAACGATTCGATCGCGTTTGAGCGAAGCCTCATACAAATGTCTTTCGCCGCTGGGCAGGTTCAGTTCCTGCTATCGATGGCTCGAGGAAACCGAACAGAAACTATTCCGCGAGCTGATCAGCGAGGAGCTCCAGGGCAGACTTCTGGATTCGAACATTCGCTTTGGTTTGTCTACGGTGTTTGTATCGCCGAGCGAGTGGCTGCTTGCTCGCGCGCTTCAGGAGGTTGGGATACCTACGGCAACTCATATCTTGTCGTTCGACAACCTGACGTCCATGGGTTATCGGCCGCTGAAGAAGTTCGACCTTTTCCTTGCGTGGAGCGAGCGCATGGCTACCGAGCTTCAGGACTTTTACGGAGTTCCTCGCGAGAAGATCGAGATCACCGGAACACCTCAGTTTGACTTCCACGTTCGTGAAGATCGGCGATGGAGCCGGCAGAAAACGTGCGCGGCGCTGGGTGTAAGTTCAGACGAGCCCTTTGTCATCTATTGTGCGAACACGATTCGGCAGACTCCAAGGGAGCCGGAGTTACTGTTGCACGTGATTTCGGAGTTCAAGAAGCAGCGCGGTCTCAGAAATCTACAGTGGGTAGTGCGGCTTCATCCTTTTGATGACTACGAACGATGGGATGGAGTGCTTGCCGAAGTCCCCGAAGTGAAGCTCCATCGGCCGTGGGTTCATCCGGTCGGCACCGCTACATATTGGGGCACCCTCAAGGACGACGACGTGAGTATGCTTGGCAACGCATTGCGGCACTCGGCGCTGGCGTTGTCCATTGGATCCACGATCGCGCTCGATTGCGCGGTGGTTGATGCGCCTATAGTGAATATTGGATTTCATCCGGACCGGGGTTCGGTCGAGGATCGGTACTATTTCAATGCCCATCGTTCGCATCACTACACTCCGATCACCGAGAGCGGCGCGGCTCCGGTGGCGCACAACATCGCAGAGCTGATCAACCTCGCTACTGAAGCGGTTGAGTCTCGCTCCGCCAGATCGGACCGGCGCAGAAGTCTGAAAGAGCTGATGTGCGGACCTGTAGATGGTTACGCGGCGGATCGTATTTTCACCGCATTGAGCCGCCGCTTCTTGCAATAACCTTCGCAGTTTCTTCGATGCAAACCCCTCACGTTACCGTACTCACCGCAGTTAGAAACGGGTCCCGGTATCTACCCGAGACGATAGCGAGCATCCGAGCGCAGACGTTTCGCGACTGGGAGTACATCATTGTCGATGATGCATCCGAAGACGATACCTGTCGCGTGGTTGAAGCGGCGAGCCGAGATGATTCGCGGATTCGCCTTATACGGCGCTCGAAAAGCGAAGGACCCTTTGCCGCTGCGAATGAGGGACTCAGTCAGGCTCGCGGTCGCTTCGTTGTTCGAACCGACGCGGACGATATATCCCCGCCTCATCGGATCGACCGGCAGTTGAGATTTCTTAACGCCGAGCGCCGGTTTCGCGCGTGCATCTCGCCGTGGCAGTCGTTCGATGAACGAGGCCTCATCGCTGGAAGCGTCAACCGTATTCCGTCAGGTGCGGATTCGTTGCGTTGGTACTTGCTGCTGCGGACGTTTTCCAGTCACAGTTCGCTGTGCATCGAACGGGCGGCCTTGCAGGAGATCGGCGGCTATTTCGAGCTGCCGGTTGCTCAGGACTACAGGCTCGTATGTGATCTGAGCCGGCGAGGTTGGCTCGGCGTAGTGCCCGAAGTGCTCTCTTACGTTCGCCGACACGAGAATCGAATCTCCGGCCGAAACGGGTTG
>DATFXM010000171.1:0-5181 GCA_035315885.1 Blastocatellia bacterium | reverse complement strand
TCGAGCGTTCGTGGGGATGCTGGATGACACACACGTAGGTTTCTATGGGAATACGGGAGCGGGGTGGGGGATGGTGATGGGAACGACGGACGGGACGGTGGGGATTGGGACCACCGATCCGATAGCGAAACTGCATGCGGTAGCAAGCGGTGGGCTGATAGGGGTGTTTGGGCAGGGGGTCAACAACAGCGGGGTGCATGGGTTCAGCAGCGGGAGCAGTGGGGTGAGCGGAACAACGGCTGGGACGAGCTTCAACGTGGCTGGGGTGTATGGCGAGGCGACGGGGAGCACGGGGACGGTGGTGGGAGTTTACGGTAAAGCGGTAGTCGATCCGAACGGGACAGGGGTGGCGGGGTTTGGGAACGCGACTGGTGGGTACTTTCAGGCTTCAGGCAGCGGGGTAATTGGCTTGAGCACCACTAATGCTGGAGCGGGAGTAGTTGCTGAGGGTAACGGAACATCGGGCACAGCTTTAACGATCCAAAACGGTGCGATCAGCGTCGCGGGTGCAGGAGTGGGCACCAATACTCCAGCGTTCATCCACATCAAGACCGCCAGCAACACCTGCGGTGGCAGTGGTGGTCTCTCCACAGCGCTTGACAACCCTTATACGAATGGCGATCCGAACGCGCTCGTCTTCGCATTGAGTAGTAATCCCTATGGCCGCGTCGATGCTGCAGTATACTATCCGGCCGGGTCGACACCACCTAGTTGTCCCTTCTTCGCCAATCGATGGGTGCTTTTTTTAAGCTTGATAGCTGAGGCCAGCAATATTCCAGATGGGACACAATTCAGCGTGTTGGTGATTAAGCGATGACGACCATCTTCTCAGCGGGACGGCGTCCGTTGAGTGAGCCAGGCCGCATCCAAAATGAGCGACTACTAAAACAGGCTCCTCACACTAAACTGTCAGAGAAAAGACGAAACAAACCAGCGAGTCCACAACAAATCCAGCCTCGTTCTCATGTAAGCCCACAAACCTGAAACCTCTTGGCGTTCAAACTTCGACGCGAATTGGTGAGGAATTAGCCGGATTCGCGACATCACGATCACGCCTTCGGGCAACTAGCCTGCGCAGCACCCGGGTGCTTTGACACTCATGGCCAACCCGGTTAGAGTAACGCGCAACGGTTACCGAAGGCCTCACCACGTCGACAATCAATGGCTGGATAGACGAGCCCCGAGCTATGAAGATCAAGCGGCAAGCTCCGCGACCGCGGCGGTCGATCGGATCGGTGTTGCCTGGGTGCGCACTCGGCTTGCTCGTCACGCTTGCGCTCGGAGCGCCAGCAACCCAGGCCGAGCACCTGCCAATAAGAATCTTCAACACTGTCGACGGCCTGCCGCATAATCAAATCAACAAAATCGTGCGTGACTCGCGCGGTCTTCTCTGGTTCTGCACCGCAGACGGGCTGTCACGCTTTGACGGCTACACGTTTACCAACTACGGTACGGATCAAGGCCTGCCGCACCGCGAGGTAAATGACTTTCTCGAGACTCGCGCAGGCGAGTACTGGCTGGCTACCAACGCCGGCCTGGTTCGCTTCAATCCAAAGGCGCAGCCGCAGAATCAGGTGATCTATTCAAGCGAAACAGACTCACGTCCTCAGGCGATGTTTACGGTCATCTTACCTGAAGGCGACGATCGTTATGCCAGAGTCGTGACCGTTTTGCTTGAAGATCATAAGGGCGCCATCTGGTGCGGAACTTATAACGGGCTTTACCTGCTTGAACGATCGACAACAAATTTCACGCTGCGCGAAATTCAAATTGGTTTATTGGGTGGTGAGGGGAGGAACGTATCCGATTTATTTGAGGATCGGGGCGGGTCGCTCTGGGTCGCAACGCCTGGCGGATTGAGCCGCCGCTGGACAGATGGAAGCTCGGCGCTCTACCGGATTCGGGACGGATTACCAAACGACTACTTGCACGACCTGTTCGAAGATCATAACGGCCAGCTCTGGGTCGGAACGAGATATGGCGGATTCTTTCAGTTTGTCGCCGACGACACACACAGGCCGCCAGTGATCGTACGAAAGTACTCAATCGCCGAGGGCATGCCGACGGCCTGGGTGTTTCAACTTTTCGAGACTTCCGACAACAGGTTCTGGGTGGCGACAGCCAAGGGCATACTTCAGTTTTTTCCGAACCGGGACGAGCAGGGAAGTTGGTTTCATTCGTACACCGAGAAGAATGGATTGAGCTACCATGACATCACCGCGCTCAATGAGGACCTCGCCGGAAACCTGTGGATGGGCACCAACTCCAAAGGGGCTATGAAACTCGAACGCAATGGCTTCATTACTTATGACCGGAATGATGGCCTGTATGGGGTCAATTCAATCTTCGGAGAACGGGCGGGCGGAGTTTGTTTTAGGGGCAGTGTTATGGGAGACGACCGCACAAGTGTCTTCGAAGGTGCGAAGCTTGATCCGATGGGTCACACTCCAGAGTATTACTACACGCGCCTCGGACGATTTGACGGCCAGGCGCTTACCTGGTTCAGGCCAAACCTGGTTAAGGATTTGGGCTGGATTGCGGAAGGAGTTACGTTGCAAACGCGAAACGGCGAATGGTGGGTCGGCACCGGAGACGGACTATATCGGTTTCCGCCGAGCGACCGTTTCGATCAAATCAAAAGCGCGCGACCGCTCGCCGTTTACACGAGTAAGGATGGGATAGGCGTCAATCCGCCGTTCAAGCTTTTCGAGGACTCACACGGTGATGTTTGGGTCGCCACGATGTCCGGCAGTCCTCTTATGGTTTGGAACCGGGCAACCGAGACGTTTCGAGACCTGTCTAACTCACCCGGCTTCGCGTCGTTTGATAAGCTGCCCCACTCGTTCGGCGAGGACCGCGCCGGCAACGTCTGGATCGGTTTCAGCGGAGAACTCGTTCGTTACCACGACGGGAGCATGACTTTATTAGGTGCGAGCGAAGGCGTGCCACCAGGCACGATCACCAGTATCTACCTCGATCACGCCGGCGGACTTTGGCTTGCCTCGGCTCGAAGCGGACTGATCCGAGTCGACGATCCACAGGCGCCACGGCCGACGTTCGTCAGCTACACCACAGCTCAGGGACTGTCGAGCAACAGCACTGATGCCGCTCCCGATACCCTCATCGTAGAGGACCTTCGAGGGCACATCTACATCGGCACCGGACGGGCACTCGATCGGCTCGACCCGGAGACGGGCCATTTTAGACATTTCACCTCCGCCGACGGCCTGGCGCCCGGCTCAATCAAAGCGTCATTTCGTGATCGCACGGGTGTGCTTTGGTTTGCTACCACAGGCGGTTTATCACGACTGACACCCGGCTTCGACGAGCCTTCGATTCCGCCGCCAATTCTAGTCAGCGGCCTGCAGGTTGCGGGCTCGACGAGGTTCGTCTCGCCTTTCGGAGAAAGCGAAATCGTTCTTCCCGACCTGGCGAGAGATCAGAATCAATTGCAGATCGATTTCGTCGGATTGAGCTTTGGCGCCGGTGAGTTGTTGCGTTATCAGTACAAACTCGAAGGCGCCGATCCGGATTGGAGTGCGCCCACCGAGCAGCGCACTGTCAACTATGCGAGGCTGGCCCCGGGACCTTACAGATTTCTTGTGCGCGCGGTGAACTCGGACGGTGTGATCAGCTCCAGTCCCGCAGTCGTGATGTTTAGAATTCTGCCGCCTGTCTGGGCGCGATGGTGGTTTATCGCACTGGTATCTGCTGGAATCGCATTCATCCTCTACCTGCTCTATCGATATCGGGTCGCACGTCTGGTGGAGCTGGAGCGCATGCGTACTCGAATCGCATCGGACCTGCACGATGACATTGGAGCCAACCTTTCCCTGATCGCCGGACTCAGTGATGTATTGCGTCAGCAGGACAGATCGAACGATCCTCAGTTCGGAGAGCGCCTATCCCTTATTGCTTCGGTATCGAGAAGGTCCGTAGACGCGATGAGTGACATAGTATGGGCAGTCAATCCCAACAGGGACCACTTGAGCGACCTCACGCAACGGATGAGACGGTTTGCAGCGGAGACCCTTGGTTCGCGTGGTATCGAGTTTCGCTTCGACTCGCCGCCTCTCGAGCATGACACAAGAATCAACGCGGACGTGAGGCGGGAGGTCTTCCTTATCTTTAAGGAAGCGACAAACAATATCGCACGACATTCACAATGCACGTTCGCTGATATTTCGCTTCACAACGAAGGCGGATTAGCGCTGTTAAGAATCAGCGACAATGGAAAAGGCTTTGATGTTGAGCGAGCGGATTGGGGGCAGGGTCTTGCCAGTATTCGCAAGCGAAGCGAGAAGATCGCGGCCGAATTGATCCTGATTTCGAGTCCGGGACACGGCGCGACGCTGATCGTAAAGGCGCCCTTGAAGTGATCCTTTCTATGAAACTTCATAGTGACCTCTCCCGCAACACGGCGTATCGTAGTTGTTCACCCAACGCAAAAAATGTCCAGAGAAGCTGAAATCGGTCAGGGATTGACCTCGCCACCTTCCGCGCTCAGGGTGGCCATTGTCGAGGACCATCGAGAGTTCCGCGACTATCTGGCTGCGCTAGTCGGTGGAGCAGAGGGATTCTGTTGCACCGGTAGCTATCGATCGATGGAAGAAGCGCTCGAGAAGATAGCGCACAACCTGCCCGATGCGGTGCTTGTCGACATTGGTTTGCCCGGTATGAGCGGAGTCGAGGGAGTGCGCGTGTTGAAGGAGCGATATCCGCAGCTCGTGCTCCTGATGCAAACCGTGTATGAAGATGACGAACGAATATTCGACGCGCTGTGCGCGGGAGCGTCGGGTTACCTGCTGAAGAAGACGCAGCCGGCGCGTTTGCTCGAAGGACTGAGAGAGGCGGTGTCCGGCGGCGCCCCGATGTCACCCGAAGTAGCTCGCCGCGTAATTCTCCTCTTTCGAGAGATTCGTCCGCCTGAACGCGCTGACTACGATCTCACTCCCCACGAGATTCGCATATTGAAACTTTTGGTTGATGGACACAATTACAAAACCGCCGCGGCCGAATTGAAGGTCACTCCAAGCACGATAAACTTTCACCTGCAAAAGATCTACGAAAAGTTACAGGTCCACTCAAAGAGCGAAGCCGTCGCAAAAGCGCTTCGCAGCCGTCTCGTTTAGACAAATCTTTACCTTCAGGCTCCGAGAGCGATCTCGTCGACTGATCTCT
>DATFXM010000170.1:0-33844 GCA_035315885.1 Blastocatellia bacterium | reverse complement strand
ATCATCGAATCGGTCATCACACGCCAGAGTGCAGAGGAAATGAAGCTCAAGAAAGGTGATACGGTAACCGCCGTAGTGAAGGCGACCGAAGTAATGGTCTCAAAGTGATCGTAACCAACTCCGAGCCACCGCGCCTAAGGGTTTAAGGGTAGTCGCTGCCTACGGCGAGTGGCCGATAGGGTCTGGCGGGAAACGGCCAGGCCTCCCCTGCTTGGAAAGGAGCGTACCATGCGATACCGGCTACCTGGGCAGACTCTCGTCTTTTTCCTGGTCTCCATCCTCTTTCAGTCCTCAATCAGTTTTGCAAATGCACAGGCGGGGCAGGCTGAGCTTACCGGCGAGGTGCGCGATGGATCAGGCGCGGTCGTACCAGATGCAAAGATCACGTTGACTCGCGTAGATTCCAACGAGAAGCAAGTCACCACTGCCGGTTCGGCGGGAGTATACACTTTCACGAGTCTGAAACCCGGCATCTACACGTTGTCTGTCGAGGCTCAGGGCTTCAAGCGATTTGTGCGCGACGGCGTCCAACTCTCAACCGGCGAACGAATCCGCGTCGACGTGGATCTGTCGGCCGGTGCGATCGAAGAAAGCGTGAATATCTCCGCCGACGCTCCCTTGCTCAGGACGGAATCCGGAGGACTCGGACAGGTAATCGACAACCGCAAGATAGTAGCTCTACCGTTGAACGGCCGTATCTTCATTCAACTGGTGGCGCTCGCGCCTGGGGTCGCGTTGCCTCCGGCATCGTTCTTCCCGCGGATCAACGGAGGACGCCCGAGAACCAACGAGTACTTGTATGACGGAATATCCGCGCTGCAACCTGAGCCGGGTCAGGTCGCGTTCTTTCCAATTATTGACGCGATTCAGGAGTTCAAGGTCGAATTGAACAGTCCTCCCGCCGAGTTTGGAAGGTTCAACGGCGGAGTCATCAACTTAACTACCAAAGCGGGCACAAACGATTTTCATGGTTCGGCGTTTGAGTTCTTCAGGAACGAGGCATTGAATGCGCGAAACCTGTTTGCTCCAAGAACTGCCGCCGACCCAAACAAGCCGGTGTTTCGGCGCAACCAGTTCGGATTCGTGTTGGGTGGGCCAGTCATAAGAAACAAGACGTTTTTCTTTGCCGACTATCAGGGCACGCGTCAGCTAATCGGGCGAGTGCGCATATCGACTGTGCCTACGCTACTGCAGCGACGGGGAATTTTCACCGAGCCAATCGCCGGGGTTGCACCTCGAGTCTTCGATCCTGAGACCACACAACCGAAGCCGGGCGGTGGATTCACTCGAACTCAATTCCCGGGCAATGTTATTCCCGACCAACGCTTCGATGGGGTCGCGCTGGAGCTTCTAAACCGGTTCCCGCTTCCGACTTCATCGGGAACGGCAAACAACTTTCGTCGTGTGGCCAACGAGCCGGACACGCAGGACCAGTTCGACGTCCGCGTTGACCACCGATTCTCTGACAAGGACCAGGTATACGGGCGTTATTCCTACGCACGGGATTTCACCGAGCCGGTTACCCCGCTGCCCGACGGCAGCGGCAATATTACCAGCGGCGCGCTTGGCAACACCGAAACGCTAGGGCAATCGTTTGTTTCAAACTATATTCACTTCTTCAGCCCACGACTGAGCAACGAACTTAGAGTCGGATACACGCGCCGCTCGATAGATCGCAGCGCGCTGTTGCTCGATGGCCCTCCCTCCGAAGAGATCGGGTTGCCCGGCATTCCTTCCAACGCGGCGTTTGAAAACGAGCTGCCAACATTCAACGTCACCGGATATCAGTTGCTCGGTCCGCCCGCGAACACCGATTCCATTTTTCGAACAGACGTGACTGAGATCGTCGATACGCTCGCGTTTCAACGAGGCAAGCATTCGATCAAGGCCGGAATGGATTTTCGATGGGAGCGGCTTGACGTCATTCAGCCGCCGTCGCCGACCGGGACATTCCTCTTCAGCAGTTTGTTTACCGACTTGCCCGGTACAGCCGGAACCGGTAATCCGCTGGCTAGTTTTCTCCTCGGCCAGGTCCAGACTTTTTCGATAGATCTTCAGCAAAAAGCGATTCGGCCGCGAGCGCACATCCAGGAGTACTTTGTTCAGGATGATTGGAAGCCATCGCGTAGTCTGACGATCAACGTGGGGCTCCGTTACACGTTGAACTTCCCTTCAACGGAGGTAGACGATCAGGGAGCCATCTTTAATCTGTCTGCAGAGCAGTTTGATTTTCTCGGGAAGGACGGCTTTCCGCGGTCGGGTCGCGAACTGCACAAGGGTGACTTTGGCCCGCGTCTCGGGATTGCCTACCGACTGGGTGAGAGGACAGTGATTCGATCGGGCTACGGTTTGATCTGGATAGAACAGGCGGGGATTACGACTCCGTTCATCAATCCGCAGTTCCCGTTTATCCAGACGGTCAACCAGCGCACTCTGGACACCATAAATCCCGCGTTCGTCCTTTCTCATGGGCCGAGCGTGACGCCGATACCAATCACACCAGACGCTGGTCTCGGCCAGGGAGTGTTCTCAGTCGACCGAACTCTGGGTTCGGGTTACGCTCAGCAGTGGAACGTCGCGGTCCAGCGGGAGCTGACCAACAACATGTACTTCGACGTCGCGTACGCCGGCTCGAAGATTACTCACGTAGGAATACCCGATACCAACATCAATCAACTGACGGTCGACCAATTGAAGCTGGGAACTGCACTGCTTCAACGAGTACCAAATCCGTTCTTCGGCGAGATCCCGCGTTCGTCGTCGATTGGCGACCCTACGATTCCGGTAGCACAGCTCCTGAAGCCTTTCCCGCGGTTCACTACCGTGAGCCTGTTCCGTAACAACGTAGGCAACACGAACTACAACGCGTTCGAAGTAAAGTTGGAGAAGCGACACTCAAAAGGCCTGTCCTTCTTAATCTGCTACACCAGATCGAAGCTCATCGACGAAGCGTCATCGGTTTTCGACGCGTCGATTCTGACCGGACCTGTCGCGAATTTTCCAGTTGCCGACAGCTTCAATCGGAAGCTGGAACGCGATGTATCGAGCGGCGATATTCCTAGCGTTTTCGTGTCGAGCTTCACATACGACCTGCCATTCGGGAGGGGACACGCCATCAACCTCAAAGGATTCGCCGGCATGCTGGTCGAGGGCTGGCAATTTGCGGGCGTGATTACGGTCCAGTCGGGCTTGCCGTTGGCGGTAACCCAGGCGACAAATTTCAACGCGTTCGCCGGATTCGGGACTCAAAGGCCCAACCGGGTTGCCGATCCCGAATTGTCTTCGGATCGACGCGGAACTGCGAAGTGGTTCAACACCGCTGCATTTCAAGTCGCGCCACAGTTCACGCTGGGCACCAGCTCGCGCAACCCGGTTCGTGGTCCGGCTTATCGAGATGCCGACATTGCCCTGATTAAGCGCACGTACATCAACGAGCGTATGAATTTCGAATTCCGAGCCGAAGCTTTCAACCTGACCAACACTCCTCCTTTGGGCGCTCCCAACGTCGTTTTGGGAACGCCAGGGTTCGGTTCAATCAATTCGGCAGGCGATCCTCGAGTGATTCAGTTTGCGATTAAGTTTAATTTCTAGTGGACTGGAGATGAGCCCCCAATGAAAAAAGTCTCGCGTGGAGGTCGAGCAACGAGTGCGTTTCTACTTGCAGCCAGCATGGCGTTGCTCATTTCATGCGGTCGCGGACAAGGCCCCGCTAGCCAGCGTCAGTTAATCGTCTTCAACGCGGGATCACTTACAAGTCCAGTCGCTGATCTGTTGAATGAGTTTGCCCGGCTTCATCCGGGAATCACTCCGCTACAGGAAAGCTCGGGCAGTCTGGAAGCCGCGCGTAAGATCACTGAGCTTGGCAAGCCTTGCGATGTACTCGCGGTTGCCGACTACGAAGTCGTGCCGTCAATGGTCATGCCTCAGCACGCTGACTGGTACCTTATCTTTGCACGCAACCAGCTCACTCTGATCTACACTCCAAAATCAAAGTTCAGCGATCAGATAAACAGTGATAACTGGTACGAAATCCTTCAGCGACCCGGTGTGCAGTACGGCTATTCGAATCCCGATCTGGATCCGGCGGGCTATCGGACGCTTCTCCACTGGCAGTTGGCCGAGAAGTATTATGGCAAGCCGGGGCTCTACGACAAACTAAGGTCAGGAGTGCCCGAGAAGAATATACGGCCGAAATCAGTGGAGCTTGTAGCGCTATTGCAGTCGGGTGAACTGGATTACATCTACTGTTACAGATCGATTGCCGAACAAAACAAGTTGCCGTTCCTCCACCTTCCCGCTGAGATCGATTTCAGCGACGCCGGCAAGATCGATTATTATGCTGCGGCGAGCACGGAAGTGGCCGGAAAAAAGCCCGGCGAGCGACTCAGAATCAAAGGTATGCCCATCCAGTACGGGCTCACGATCCCCAAAGCGGCTCCGAACCGGGACGCAGCAGAGGAGTTCGTGGAATTCATGCTCTCGCCGCAGGGGCAGGAGATCATGCAGCAGAAGCACTTGATGACTGTGTCGCCGGCGCTCGCGAGCGATACGAGTAAACTTCCTGCCAGACTGCAAACAAGGGTAGCTCAAATCCCACACGATTAGCCGTCGCATTCCAATCCGTTCTCGCCGGGAGATCTCTCAGGAATCCATCATGCGAAACCAGATCAAACGTCCAAGTCTGATGACTTTGATATTCGCGCTTTTCGGCGCGGCAATTGTGGTGTTTCTCGTAGCGCCAATAATCAAAATGATCTTTACGGGAAGCCAGCAGGGATTAGCGGAGGTCTTGTCGAGTTCCGATGTGAGGAATGCGATTGCCCTCACAATGGTGTGTGCGCTGCTCGCGACGGTAATTGGGATGGTGCTTGGTGTGCCGCTGGCATATTTGCTCGCGCGCCGCACATTTTTCGGCAAGCAGTTTGTCGAAGCGGTTGTGGATGTGCCAGTGGTGATTCCACATCCGGTAGTCGGCATTGCGTTGTTGCTGGTCTTCGGAAGGAATTCATTTGGAGGACAACTGTTCAACAGGTTGGGGGTGACCATCGTCGGCGATATTCCCGGGATTGTGCTTGCGATGTTGTTTGTGAGCGTTTCTCTGCTCATCAATGCCGGGCGGGACGGATTCCAGCGCGTCGATTCCCGGCTGGAAGGGGTCTCCAGGACTCTCGGGTACGGATCATTCCGAACATTCTTGAGAGTATCGCTGCCGTTGAGCTGGCGCGCGTTGTTGTCGGGCGCGATTATGATGTGGGCTCGTGCCATAAGCGAATTCGGTTCGATAGTAATCGTGACTTACAATCCGAAGGTCGCATCGGTGCTGATTTATGATCGGTTCACAAGCTACGGACTCAGCTATGCTCTGCCGGTTGCGGTGGTCCTGGTCTTGATTTGCATGCTTGGCTTCGCTTTACTACGCGGGATAAACGCCCGGGGTGATCAGCTCAAAGCCTTATGATCCGTCTCGTCGACGTCTCCTTCAGAGTAGGAACTTTCGAGCTGCAGTCCATCAACTTGGAAGTTCAAAGCGGAGAGTACTTCGCCATCCTCGGTCCCACTGGTGCGGGAAAGACAAAGCTGCTTGAAATCATTGCCGGTATCGAGTCTCCGGCCTCCGGCGAAGTTTGGATCGACGATCAGAACGTCACCGCGCTGCCTCCGGAGCGTCGCCGCGTTGGGTTTATGTACCAGGACTATCTGTTATTTCCTCACCTCACGGTGCGCAAGAACATAATGTTCGGGCTTCACGACAAAACCAGATCCGAAAAAGCGCGCCGGGTCGACGAGATCTCGCAGCTACTTGGCATTCAACATCTTCTGACTCGCCGAGTCAGCGGATTGAGCGGAGGAGAGCAACAGCGCATCGCGCTTGCGCGCGCGCTGGCTCCGCAGCCTCGCGCGCTGCTGCTGGATGAGCCTCTGTCGGCGCTCGACCCGAAGAACCGCGCTTCGGTCAGAACCGAACTTACTTCGCTGCAGAAGCGCCTCGGCACTACCACAATTCATGTTACTCATGACTTCGAAGAGGCGCTCGTGGTCGCCGAACGCGTCGCGATAATTAACAAAGGCGAGATAGTCCAGCTAGGGTCGACTGAAGAGGTGATCAACAGACCTAACTCGGCTTTTGTAGCCGACTTCTTCGGATCTGAGAACCTGTTCAAAGGAGAGATCGCCCGGCGCGACGCCGCAACCGGATCCGAAGACGTCGCCTACAACGCAGTCTTCAAGACTGCATCCTTGCAACTAACGGTCATAGCCGAGCGAGATGGCACCGCATACGCGATGATTCGTCCGGAAGACATCATCGTCTCCACAGAAGTGGTTCACTCCTCGGCGACTAACAACCTGAAAGGTAGAATTGTAAAGGTCGAAGCGGCGGGGCCGCTGGTTAGACTGACCGCGGACGTCGGCGTTCGGTTGGTTGCTCTGTTGACGAAGCAATCGCTCGCATCGCTAAAGCTCGACACCGAGAGTGAAGCGTACTTCTCTATCAAGGCCGCTGCGATTCACATATTCTGACTCGGCGACTGGTGTCCGCGGAAGGTAACAGGCCAATCTCGCAGCTCGTTCAACAATGACTTCCACGCGGCCAATTCGCGACGAGGATCGAACAGCGGAATCAACTTGCGGCATCGGCTCGTGAGGTCAGCTAGAAACGCTTGCTCAGATTCGCAGCGAATCATCAGACTCGAAAGCTGAGCCGTATCTCCGACTTCGAAGTATCCCGCGTAGTCTTCGCCTAAGATTCCAATCGACCCCGAAATCCTCGAAGCGAGTACCGGCAGACCCGACACGATGGCTTCCCCGAGTACGTTGGCTCCGCCCTCCATTCGCGATGAGATCACAAACAGTCGACTGCGGGACATCACTCGCCGAACTCGCGACGGGGATACTTCACCAAGCCACTCGTATCTCGGATTAGAAGCCATTTCTCGTTGCGCTCGGCTCCCTTCGCTCGCACTCATCGCGCCTCCCAGGTGCATGACTTTGATTCGCGATGAAGCTGGCAGAACCCTTGCAGCCATCGCGGTGCGGAAAGGATCCTTCACCCATCGCAGGTGACCGACCACGCAAACGTCGAACGTGCGCGACGAAGGTTGAGATTTGGGGCTTCTCAGCGAAACAGACTGGTGGATGATACGAGTCTTCTCACGCCACGCGGTCTCCAGCTCGTCCAGCGCCCGAGGTTGCAACACGACTATCCGCGTAGCGATATCGAGAGAGCGTTGCGCATTCTTCCGTCGATTCAGGTCGCGATACAGATCGGTGCCGGTCAATCCAACGATGATCGGGCGATCAACATGCTGACGGTAGAATTGATCAATCGAATCGAAGCTCCGGCCGGCGTGAAGCGCGACCATCAGGTCAAATCGTTCTCCAGCGTATGACTCGCGGATCACAACTCGATGATCGAGCTGTCTCAGCATCCTGGCCCATCGAAGAGCGGTAACTCGGTTGCCGTAGAGCGATCCAGATGGCGCCGGCGTGATGATTCCGATGTACATGCGCTAGAGGTCGAAGAAACGCGACGAGACGTCCTGTCGCTATAAGGCACAGGTACGGAAGCCGGCCCATACGTCTCGACGGTCGGGAGTGTAATAATTCCGGTACGTGTTTCCAATCATCGGTGAACGCGTGACCCAACAGCCTCCGCGCAGCACATTGTGATCTCCGAACCAAGGTTCCGAGTACTCTTTGTAGGGCCCGGGCTTGAAGCCCGGAAAAGGATGGAATGTGGTCGAAGTCCACTCCCAGCAGTTGCCGATCATCTGGCGACACCCGAACGCGCTGTCGCCGAGCGGCAGCTCGTCTACGCTAATGCAACCCATCGAGCGCCAATCCAGACTTGCACGTTCGCGCGTCGGTGTCTCTTCTCCCCACGGGTATGTTCTCTTTCGAGCGGTGATCCCGCCGCCGGACGCCGGTTCGCAACTCGCGGCCATCTCCCATTCCGCTTCAGTCGGCAGTCGTCGTCCGGCCCACCGGCAGTAGGCTTCGGCTTCGTAACAGTTGACGTGAATCATCGCTCGACGCGATTCCAACTCGGACCAGCGATCGAAGGCTCGACGAAGCCAGGAACTATCCGGTTCTCTACGCCAGTAAACCGGGTGGTCGGCGCCGGCGCCTTCCCTCCAGCGCCATCCCGCCTCGCTCCACAACTCCGGCCGCCGATACGCGCCATCGTCCACAAAACTGGCGAACTCCGACTCGCTCACTGCCGTCTTCGAAATCCAGAAGGGCCGGACATCGACAAGATGCCCCCACAGCTCATTGTCGAATGTGAACCGTGTCAGATCAGATCTGCCAAGCACAAAGCTTCCGCCTGGCACGAATGCATCGCCGTTGATCGGTTCTGCCTTCACAATCTCGTGAGGCGGCAAGCTGATATGCGCTGTAAACGCCGGAGCCCGATAGCCGTGTGTCTGGCGAGTGTAAGTGATCGCCTCGGCGTGCATCTGTTCGTGAAAGAGCGCTAGCAGCAGGAAGTAGTTCTGGCCGTACCCGTCAATCTCGACGTCGGTGGTTGCCTGATTCAATTCGATTACGCGGTTGAGCACCACTTCCATGTAGGAAAGCGTCTGCTCGAATGATGGCAATGGCAGATCCCATCTCGTATCGTGGGCAACTCGCGCGGAGTCGTACAGCTTATCTCCTGAAGCAAGAATCGGCCTCTCTCCGCGAAAGTGGCGAAGGCACCAGAACTCCTGGAAGAATGCGACGTGACCGATCTCCCATCGCAAGGGGTTGACGATCTGAAGGCGCGGGCCCATTAACTGCTGCTCGTCGAGATCCGAGACCAGGTCCAGAGTTCGAGTGCGAGCCTCTTGAAGTGCGTTGAGAATCGCGGTAGTAGTAGTGCGAGTCTGTTTGGTGCTTTCCGCCATGAATGATGTTCCGATGTATCCAGTACCGGCTTCACGATGATACCTCGATAGGTGTGTCACACCCAAATGTCGTGCGAATGAAATTGGTTTTGACGGAGAAAGAATGAAGACAACACGACTGAGAACGAATGCGCTGTTACTTCTGAGTCTGACCATAGTTGCGCCGGTGCCGGCGCAACAGGACAAGGAAACGGGCTGGGACGAGTGGCGACCCCTGTTGGGTAAATGGAACGCGGAAGGGGGAGGCCAGCCGGGCACGGCTACTGCCGGCGGGTTCTCATTCGACTTTGACTTGCAAGGCAAGGTGATCGTGAGGCGTAACTACTCGGAATACCCCGCGACTGGTACACGGCCGGCCTCGCGTCATGACGATCTCATGGTTATCTATCGTGATCCGGCCAAGGGAACTCGAGCGGTATACTTTGACAACGAGGGGCACATCATTCACTACACGGTGAGTTTTTCGGAGGATAGAAAGACGATTACCTTCACCAGCGATGTGAACCCATCCGAGCCCAGGTTTCGCTTCATATACACTCGGCAGAAAGAGGACACATTAAGTCTTGAGTTCGATATTGCTCCGCCAGGTAAGCCCGACTCGTTCACCAAGTATGTCGAGGGAACTGCCAGACGCCAGCGTTAGCCGGGGTTCAAACCCGCCTTAATAGACGCTGGATGAACCTTGGCTAACGGTCCAGACCCGCACCCGGATCGGGAGCTGGAGGAAGCTTCGGCGGTTGACTGCTCGTCTTCAGGTATGTTCCTTCTGCCTCGACGTTGAAGCCAAAGCCGCACCCCATCAAGCTGCCTTCCTGCGTGACGATTACCTTGCTCGCTTTGAAATCTAAATTGATCAAGCAGGGGTCCTGTCCAAACTGAAGCTTCACCACCGCTTTGCCACCGCTGAGCTTAACTGTCTCGTCAAAAGTCCCAACGTTTCGGGATTCTCTTCGTCTTCGGTCGTTAGGCCAGACTCCGCTGAAGCTGATCCGCACTTTGTGCTCGGGCAACTCGAGAACATTGAGCTCGTTGAGCACAAACTTGTAGGTGCCGGTGACGCTGTGCGGCTGCGCGGCTGTGGTAGTCCGCTGACCAGCCACGCCAGCCATAGACACCAAACACGTTAACAACAACGTCAGCGGGATGGATTTCTGAAGTGATTTAGTCGGATCGGTCAGCAACATGCGCCTATTCTATACCAGGACTAGCTCGACTTTAACTTTTTCAGCGCTCGCTCGTACGCGGGGATCAGGGCCTTTTGGCTGGCGGGAACGTTAAGGAGTGCCGTCTCCCAGCTCTTGATCGCGTTGTTCTTATCGCCCAGGGCGGTGTATGTGCGCGCAAGCCCTATGTACGTCCAGAATTTTTCGTCAGGATGCTGTTGCTGGTTGATTGTCGCGAATTCCATCGCTCGCTGATTTCTTCCGGTTGCCAGGAGACGCATGCAATATTGGTAAACAGCTTGGGCAGCCGTTCCCTGGACGCGTACGGCGATGTCCATCGTGGCGTCGGCTTCTGAAGTTTTCCCCATCGCCTCGAGCACTGCAGCCTTGGTTCCCAGCGTGAAGAAGTCTTTTTGTCCCAAGACCGCATTTCTGAACGGCTCGGTGATGGCCTTGTCCGCCCACACCAACGCTTCATCCAGATTGATTTTGTTGTCAGCACAGAACTGGGCCGCGGCCCGCCAATTCTCATAGCTGAAGCCAGCCCATCCCTGAAGATCTTTTCTCATCTGGGCGACATACAACTGATTCACATCGGGCACTTCGATCTTGAAAGGGATGCGCTTGTTCTCCCATTGCAGGTACGCGACGGCTGAGTCTGGCAGGCGCTCATCGAATCCGAAGGTCAGGAACTCAGTATCAGGAGCAGTCTGGGGGTTCACTCGCACGCGAAGCGCATCCTCCTTTGGATCATATTGAAAGCTGCCCCAGCCAGTCGCGTTCCTGGAGAAGATCCAGGTCCATGGGCCGTCTTTCTCGAGCAACAGAAACAACGCGTAGGTTCCCGCCTTCAGCTCTTTCCCCTCCACCTTCACGTCGTGAGAAACCGTGACCGTCGTACTCTCATTCGCGCCGGCGCGCCACGGCGTAGACGTAGAGGGGCCGAAGCCCTGATCAAAGAGACCGTATGGGATGAACTCGCCCCAGATGTGACCGGTGCGATCGACTCCATTTGGGCCGTGCACCTTCGGGCTGTGGTATTCGATGGTGATTTTGACGAGCCCAATCCATTGAGAGACTTCCGCCCTTTCGCACTTCCCGTTTGGCGGCTGAGTGAGCTCGGAATGAGTCTGAGCTTGGACAGACTCAAAGGCCCCAAAGAGACTCAACATGATTACCATGGTTAGCATTCTTTTCATGACTGGACCTCGACAGAGAGAAGTATTTGATTGAACACAGTTGGCGTCACGTCGGAGTTGGTCGGCGTGGTTTCGATTGTGCCGCAATTCATGAACCTTAACTTTTCTCTGGAGAACGTAATGGGGAAATGGCCTACCGGCAATAGCCACTTAGATCGAAACTGATATGACCACTGAGGGGACGCGGGGACGCGGGACGCGGGACGCGGGGACGCGGGGATGCGGGATGCGGGGACGCGGGGATGCGGGATGCGGGACGCGGAGATGTCGCGCCCGTTCGCTCTCATCCCCTCATCTTCTCATCCCCTCAAGACACCAGCCCTTCGCAGGTCAATGGGACAGAAACTTCTATGGACGTGCCGAGCCGTTGCTGAGAGCGAATCACAAATGTTCCTCCGACGATCCGCAGGCGCTCCCGCATGCTGGTGAAGCCAAGCCCTCTCTCCAGCGTTTCTGATTTGATCTTAAATCCGCGCCCGTCGTCCGAGACTGACAATCGAATCTCGCCGCCCGTGTTTGTCAGCATAACCCGGACTGATTTCGCGCCGCTGTGTTTCACGCAGTTTCTCAAGGATTCCTGAGCAATGCGAAAGACGCAGAGAATAACTTCCTTTGGCAGATGGACGAAAGACCCCTCCTCGCGGAAATCGACTACGGGCTTACCGGTTGCATTGATCTCCTGACACAAGCTTCTGATTGCCGCACTCAACCCGAGGTGGTCTAGCTTTGACGGATGAAGTCTGTAAGAAAGACGGTGTATGTCGGCAGCGATTTCCTGAACCTCGTCCTGCACCGTTTGAAAATCTCGCCGGAGATTTGATTGTCCTGCCAGCATCTGGCCAATCTGCGCCAAGTTAAAAGACAACAAAGCCATCCTTTGACTCAAGTCGTCATGGAGCTCGCGGGCAAGCCGGCTGCGCTCTTCCTCCTGCGCATTGATCAAGCGCATCGTGAAGTCTCGAAGCGTCTCTTCCTTTTGCCTGTCGCAGGCGATGCCAATTTGACGCGAGCTTTTCTCCACATAGATGATCTCGCATGGTTGAACAAACCCAGTTTTGCCAGGAGAGTAGGAAACGAAAGATCCCTGCTGTCTCTGCACACGATCATTGTCGGGCGAGGAGCTTAGAAATGTAGACTCAATTTCATGATTCTCAGTTTTGGAAGTGGAGGAATGACTCTCTCTCAGGCGGCTCATAAGCAATTACGCTCCTTTGTTTTTCATTCCCGTTTCTATAAACACCTCGAGTCCCGCGACCTCCGACAACAACTTGAAATCGAGACTCTCTTCTTTGGTGAGGAGTCCCAATGAACCCAGCAGGATTGTGAACTGTTCCGACTTCAAATGCCGGTGCAAATCGGTTCCGGTGTCCCATTCGCCAACCAACAAGAATGAGTCCTGTTCGTCGGCCTCTCCGTAAAACCGGTAGCCGTGGCAACCCTTCTCGTCTCTAATCGAATTGAGCAGGGACGAGATCGTTAGGAATAGCTCACGCCGCTTTTCGGGGCGAGCGATAATCTTAATGACGCTGATGACCTCGCTCATTGTTCGTTTCTCTTCCAACACAGTTGCCTCGGCTAACCCCAGATCAGCGGTTTATGCTTATTTAATCCCCAGAGTCGTTATGTCACGGACCACTGCGCGAAAAACTGTGACTGACAGGCGCGGGCTACGATTGCAAAGCTGATGCCCCGACGCGACTCGCCCTCCACGGCACCGGGTAAACGTTGTGGACAGCGCCTGTTACGCCCACCGGCGGTCGGAGTTTCCTACAATCCACGTCCCACGAAATCCTTGGTATTCCGCGAATCTGCGGAATACCGTGGAAATCTCCGTTAATTAGTCGCGGAGCAGCTTGGTGGGATCTTGGCTTTGCGCGAGGGAGCTAGTGTTAAGCGAGGAGGCTGGTGGGCTGTGAGACTGCAATCAGGGATTCGGCGCCTCAGCTTGCGCTGTAGAAGGTCTAGCGTTTGGCTTGTGAATTCCAAGTTTGGCCATTCGGGTCCGCAGGGTGCTGGGGTTGAGTCCCAAAACGCGCGCGGCACCTCGTGGGCCGTCAATTCTCCAGCGCAGGTCTTCGAGAACGCGCATGATGTAGTCTCGCTCGATCTCTTCCAACGTCTTGACGGAGGCGGCTAACGCCTTCGCCTGCATCGTGGAAAGGTCGTCCGGGACTTCCAGGACCGGCCCTCTTGCGTTGATAACCGCGCGTTCAATCACGTTGGCAAGCTCCCGAACATTCCCGGGCCATGAATACCTGCACAATTCGGTCATCGTGTTAGGGGAAACACCGGTGATCTGTTTTCGAAACTTCCGGGCAAAACCTCTAGCAAAATGGTCTGCCAGGATTGGAATATCTTCGAGGCGATCACGCAGCGGCGGAGTGGTGATTGGGAATACGTTCAGGCGATACCAGAGGTCCTCCCGGAATCTTCCCTTTTCCACCTCCAGCTTCAATTCCCGATTAGTGGAAGCGATGATTCGAACGTCCACTTTGATCGTCTTGCTGCTGCCAACGCGCTCAAATTCACCTTCCTGGAGCACTCGCAACAACTTGACCTGCAAGTCCGGCGGAAGCTCACCTATCTCATCCAGGAGAAGTGTGCCTGTATTTGCAAGCTCGAACCGCCCGATTTTACGAGCAGCCGCTCCGGTGAAGGCTCCCTTCTCGTGTCCGAACAGCTCACTTTCGATCAGAGTCGACGATAAGGCGGCGCAGTTTACCTTGATAAGCGGGCGATCCTTACGCAGGCTCGCGCCGTGGATTGCGCGCGCAACCAATTCTTTCCCCGTACCTGTCTCGCCAAGGATCAGAACCGTAGAGTCCATAGGGGCCACCTGACCAACCTTGTACAACACGTACTTGATGGCCGCGCTTTGTCCGATGATGTCGCCAAACGCCTGATCCTGACGCAGTTCTTCCTGGAGGTAGATGTTTTCCGCTTCCAACTGGTTTTTTAATTTGCCCAGCTCAATGTTCGCCTGGTGAAGCGCTCTTTCGGCCTCCTTGCGATCTGTTATATCGACGCAGGAGCCGATATAACCAAGGAACTCTCCGGTGGGGGAAAAGCGAGGGCTGCCTATATCGAAGATCCAGCGATAAGCTGCGTCGGCGCGTCGAAGCCGGTACTCAAGCCGGAAAGGTTTCCGCTCATCGAAGGAGGCAGCATAAGTTTCGAGACACTTTGAATGGTCATCCGGATGGATGCCTTCAGCCCAGCCGTTTCCCAATTCCTGCTCGACGGCTCGACCGGTGAAGTCAAGCCATTGCTTGTTGAAGTAGGTGTAGAGCTTGTCGGTTCCTGAAATCCAGATCATCACCGGCGCAGTATCGGCCATGTTGCGGAACCGAGCTTCGCTTTCGCGAAGGGCTTCATAGGCCATTTTTCGTCTGGTGATGTCGCGGAGGAAAATCGTGTAGAACTTCTCGCCACCCAACTCGAGCTGCGAGATGGACGCCTCGATCGGGAATTCCTCTCCAGAAGCTCTGAGTGCCGAGAAATCTTCTGGCCAACCTATTGAACGCCGAGTGACGCCGTATCGGCTCAGGAGCAAAATGTGACGTCGATAGGCTTCGTGAAACCTCGGAGGAATGAATTGTTCAAATGGCTGGCCGACTGCTTGAGCGCCAGGACAACCAAAAATCATTTCCGCCATGGCATTGAACAGCACGATTTGCTGACTTTCATCCACGGTGATAATCGCATCCATGGCCGACGCAATTACTCCAGCCAACTCGGTCTGCTTCTTCTGCAGAGCGGCCTCGCTTACTTTGCGGTCGGTGATGTCGCGGACGACCGTGAGGAAATTGCTGCCCATCCGAACAATTCGAGCCTCAAACCATTTGTCGCCATTGCTCAGGCCAAGCTTGTATTCCAGGATCTGCGGGCCATGGTTTTCAGACACTTGATCGAAACCCTTCTGAAACTCCGCTGCCAGCCATTGAGGCAAGACGTCATTCATGTTCTTTCCGAGGAATTCTTCCGGCGGAAGGAGCAGATCGGCCGGGTCCTTAGCGTGATAGTCGAAATAGACGCCATCCGACGTCTGGAGGAAAATCAGGTCCGGAATCGCCGCAACAATCGCGCTGTTCTTTTCCTCGGTTTCGCGGAGGGTTTCTTCGGTGTGCTTTCGGCCGCTGACGTCCAGAATGACTCCGCGAACGCCATCCACTCGTCCGTTCTGATCCAGGATTGGACTCAGATAAGATTCAACCCAGACAATCCCTCCGTTCTTTGTCGTCCAGCGAAATTGTGTGAAGCCATCCTTCCCACTGCGAAGTACCGCTTCGCTATCGCGTGTTACTCTTTCCCGATCCTCTTCGGGCATATTCCGCAACTCAAAACCCGTCGGCTGGTTCAACCATTCATCCGGCGTATAGCCCAACATCTTCTGCAAATAATCACTAACGAAAGTTGTCCTCAGTTCTTTCGTATTCGGGTCCAATCGCGCTTCCACTACGACTCCGGGCAAGTTTGATATGACTTCGTCCAGGTGGCGGCGTCCGGATTCAGCCAGCGAGGCGAATCGTTCGCGTTCGACTTCGGCGCGTTTGCGCCTGGAGCGGTTTATCAGGAGTCCCGCAATCAACACCGATTGCAAGACGGTCAAAGAAACGAGAGTGATGATTTGCCTTTTATACTCGTCCCACACTGAGGGCACGCGAAACCGCACGATGCTGCCGGCCGGTAGGCTGGTCTCGCTGATTCCCCACCGCTTAAGCTCGCGCCAGTCGAACAGTGCTACGCTTGGGACTCCGTGAGCAGGGGGAGTCAGCGTCTTTTCGACAGCCATTACTCGCAAACCCATCCGCGCCGCTTCGGCACCGAGCGCTTCGAAACTCAGGAGCATTCCGCCGACGATTCCAAATCCTAGTTGAGCATCTGTAGTCCCATAGATCGGGGCAGTTGATCCGGGGGAAATGTAGTTCAGAAGATCCATGTTGTCATAAGCATTGCCGGCATTGTCTTGTACGCTCGTGACAAAAATCGCGATGGTCCTAGGGGGTAGCGTGGCTAGTGCCTGCTGCTGTTCCGCACTGGTCAAGCCGATCAGGTAAGTAAACTCCAGGCTGGATTCGTAGGCACGAAAGTCCTCTCGCGCTCGGTCTGTCCAGTATTTGTCCCACTCACTGACACCGCCAATTACCACTACTCGATTCGTTCCGCGATGCGTCGCCAGGGCAAGCTCCAGGTTCGCCCTAAAGTTGATCTCTCCCCAAACCCCAGTCACGTTCGGCGGAATGTTGAGACCGGCGATATTACGTTCATCAAGCGTGAGAAAAACAATAGGAATGTCGGTAAACAGCTCGGCCCGGTTCCTCAACAGCAAATGCAGCGAAGGGTCGGAGATGGCAAAGATCAGGTCAAACTTCTTTCCCTCATATTTTCGCCGTAGCAGGGCCACCATCTCTTTCTCATAACCACCCGCGCTCGTGCGCGCATCGTCCAGATACTCGGTGTAGATCTCGACGGGAACCGGCGAATCTTTCTGTAGAGTTGAGCGCAGCGCTTGTTCGACGAGTACCTGCGAGGCTGCGTGTGGATCATTCGAAAACAGCGTCAGAACCTTCTTATGTTCTTCTCTGTCAGGTACAGCCACTGAGGCCGCGCCGGGCGCAGCTATCATCAGGACCAGCAAGAAGGCCTGGACCACTCTATCCAACAATTGAGAGTTTGCCGCTCGATTTGTCATCTTCAATAGTATCCGAGCGATCGCACGACGTAGCGTGACCTGACTCGAAAAAACTCACGGACGTTTTAGCGGGTTATTCAAAACTCATAAGTCAAATTTCAGCCCGAACTGAAATTGCCGAGGCGGGGCTGCCGCAACAAACCCGAGCGGCGCCGTCGGCGGCAAGCCACGAATTCCTTTGAAGTCGAACGGCCCTTTCAGGAATTTCGGATCGCACCCGTTGATGAAACCCGGTTGGGCGGTCGTGCCGCAGACGATGTCATTAACCCGGAGGTAGTTGACGTGGTTAAGCAAGTTCGTCGCTTCCACGATGAACTCCACGCTTGGCGACTCCGAATTCCGCCGCAAATAAAACCGCTTGCTCATTCTGAGATCAACGCTATAGAAGTTTTCGCCTCGCCCCGAATTTCGCGGAGCATAAAACGGCCGGTCAGTTGTATTCAAATCGCCGTTCACGTCTCTACCGATGTATAGATTGAATGGGAACCCGTTCCGTAGCGTAATGATCGGGCTCAACATGATGTCAGCAAGTGCTCGCGCAATCCAGGAGTGGTCAGGGCCCGCCTTGAACGGGCTTTCAAGATTTCCGCTCGCGACAAAGCTGTGACGAAGGTCGTAGGCGGAGAGGCCTCTATCCAGGTAGCGTCGCGTCGGAAGATAAGGGGTCGTGTTGCCAGCGAAGTCCACCACGTCGTCGAGCGCCTTGCTGTAGGTGTAGCTGGCCCGGAACTGGAATCCCTTGCTGAACCTCTTGAGCAGCGAGGCAGTCATCCCATAATAGATTGAGTTACCTTCAGAGGAGTGCAGGATCTTTTGCGCGATCGATGGATCAATGCGCTCAAGGCGCGGACCGAAGAGATCGCTTCCGGGCATACCGGGCACCGTAACGAATTGACCGCTCTCGCGGTAATTTCCTTCGAGCGCGATGGGCAAGTGAACTCCATGGTACATCTGGAGGCCGATCTCGAGCGCGAAGTTACGGGCCAGTTGTTGAGAAAAGCCGAGGCTTGCTTGAACCGTATAAGGATTATTGTAGTCCGCGACGGCGTCGGCGACGCGACGGTTCGGCTGATTGGGGCCGGGAGTTATGCCAAAGGCGCGCACGTCTGCCTCGGTGAGCGCCTCGAAAGGAAGTTTTCCGAGGCTTACACCGTAAGTCCACAGCGCCGGAGGCGACTGTGCGCCGTCTTGCAACGTTCGTGAAGGAAGATTGATGAACTGTCCGCTGCTGCTTTGAAGCGTGGCCGAGAGTAAAACCTGAAGCCCGACCGGTGCGTAGAAAGTACCGACCCCCCCACGTATTACAGTCTCACCCTTACCGAACGGGTCCCAAGCAAAACCGATACGTGGAGAGAGGCTGATGTTGCGGTCAAGCGGCGACGGCTCTCCGTCGTAATTGAGTCGTGCCCCCAGGTTGAAGGTCAAACGAGGCGTCGCTTTCCACGAAACCTGTCCGAACGTGCTCAGATTGTGTTGCCAGGCATGAAAACCAGGATTACCAAATCCTTGCTGCCATATCGAGGGAAGACCCAAATTGAAGGCCTGAATCGACGTTAAAGTCGTGTCCCCAGGGGGTGCTAGCGGCCCGGTCAGCTCGGCAACATCGGCTGGCGGTAAAGCACGAGTAAGAGGGAGTCCGGCAGCGAATTGGTACTGGCCACCAAACCCGATCTCCGTGACGAGGTGTGCGTCAACCGGCCTGTAGGAGGCTCCTACCTTGAAATCCGTTGTTCCCCGACTTGCGCTAAATATGTCGTCAAACTGGTAGCGTTTCTGCTCGATGATGAAGGGGACTGTAGGCAGGCGGCCGTAGTTTATCAGACCGGCGATGATGATGTTTGCGCTTGCCGGAGCTCGCGAGACCTGCCGGTAGTCGTCGTCAGCAAACTGAACACGCAGTTGGTTCACAAGATGATCGTTGAAAATGTGATTCCACGTTCCTACCGCAGTGTAATCATCAAGGGTCTCTATGATTCCGTTGCTGGGAGCCTCCACATTGTCGATGCGAAGCAGGTCGTTATCTTCTCGCGCAAGGGAGAAGCGCCCGCTGAAGAAATCTCGTTCGCTATGGTGGTAATCGAGGCGGGTCGTCCAGTTGTATGTGCGGCTCGGCGCGGTAAACTGCCCCTCACTTTGCCGCAACAGCGCGATTGTCGTCGCGTAGCTCGCGGTGGCAAGTGTTGTTCGCAGTTGCGCGGCGATACTTCGAGTCATGTCGCTTGCGTTGGGACCAGAGACCAGATTCTGCAGATATACCGACTGCGCCGCAGTAGGACCCAGCAAAGAAGCATTACCGGTGTAAGAGCGAAGCCTCGCAATGTCGTACTTGAGCGCCTCAAACGACGTGAAGAAGAACGCCCTGTCTCTGACAATTGGGCCGCTGACGGTAAGTCCCGGCGAGACTCTCTGCTCGAACGCCTTCTGGCCGCTCGTACTCAGGGGGTCGCGCGCCGCCGTCGCCTCCGAGCGATAAAAGACATACCCGGAGCCGTGAAATGCGTTGGCCCCGCTCCGCGTGACGACGTTTATCGCTGTCCCTGCGGTAAAGCCGTACTCGGCAGCGAAAGCGTTGCGGTTTACCTGGAACTCCTGCACGGCTTCCACGCTGAGATTCCTTATTCTCAGACTGCCGGTCCCCGAATCGTTCTCGCCTCCGTCAATCGAGATATAGTTGCTTCGACCGTTGCCCGCGCCGACAGAAAAGCCTGATGTAGGGATGGGGATGACGCGCGACTGCTGCACCCGCGCCGCCGCCACGTCCGCGACGCCCGCGAGAGTAAAAATGTAGGAGGTGAAATTGCGCGAGAGATTTGGCAGGGTCGCAATCTGACCACGTTCGATGGTGTCGGACTGCTGTGTGCGTTCGGTTTCGATAAGCGTCGCGGAGGCGCTGATAGTGACCTCCTCGGTGAGGTGGCCGAGATGTAGTCTGATGTCATAAACGCCGACCTGCCCTACCGTCAGCACCACCTTCTGCAAAACCTGCGGCTGGAACCCGGAAGCCTCGACGTGCAGTTCGTAGGTGTCGGGTTGCAATAGCGGCACCTGATAAGCCCCTTCGTCATCCGTCTTGACGCTGCGTACGACCCCGCGACCGGCGCTTAAGACGGTGATGGTAGCAGCGCCCACCGGTGCTCCAACTTGATCGGTTACTTTGCCCTTGAGGGTTGAGTGCGCAACGTCAGCCTGGGCAAAAACGGTAACCGTCTCAGCGCCGGCGGCTAAGCACAGGGAGCCGGCAACGGCAATCAATCTGCAGAAGCTACGACTAAGAGAAACGTTAGGAATGATGCATCTCATAACGTACTTTCTGACAGTCGGGACTCGATAGCGTGAGATCGAAGGCCGGTTCACTAACCTTGCACCGGCGATCAGGTTGGCGCTGATTTCCGTGGCTGCGAGGGCGTGAAGCCTAAGCGGAGATCCTCCAGCGCTGCGGATGATACCAACTCGACTACGACGGTCGCTTTTGACCTCGCCCGTTAGCCTATTAGCCCTCATTTACTCGAGTCAAGGCGACAATTCAAGGCCGCTGCTGGCGTGAAAGCGTTGCCTCATGCGGGCATTTATCATCGAGGATAACGGCTGCTTGCGCCGTGTTACATTGTTCACACCTGCATAAAACGGTTCATAGAGGTTCCCGTAATCGCGTAATAGAATCCGAAGGGTTCCGAGTCGAGCTGACACTGCTCCTTAACAAAAGCGTAAGCCCCTCCGATCTTGGCCAGGTCCTGTACGGCGGCTACGGAGGGCAGGAAATATTCGCGAAGGGAGAGAAAGCCTTGAAGACCAACAAGAGACTGAAACTGCCTGTCTGGCTGGCGGTGATCAACTTGCTGATGGTTGTCGCGCTCCCGGGCATGGGCAGTACGTCAGGGAGGGTCGCGTCAGGACGAGACCCTAACCCGCCGCCATTCGACTTTACCGACAACTTCTACCATGCGAACGGTATCAATGCTGCCAATATTCGGGAGCGCGTGGGCAATCCAGATCGCAATCCAACGCACTGGGTTGTTGACAACTCCAACACTGATCCCAACCGCCGCAACATCCGGGTCCTCGAAACAACAGGCGGGTTCAACAACTCGGGGAACCTCATCTATTACTCGATAATGGGGACTGCATTCCCAAACACCTTCGACCGCGACGCTAACGGCAATCTGACCGCCGCCGGTCAAATTGCATTTAACATCGCGAACAGCTTCCGCGCTTTCCTGTTTCCAAAGGCCAGCGCAGGGTCGATACTCAGCCCGGCTCCTCCCAACAGGCGACAGGATAATATCTTCGACACGCGCAATGGCTACTTCAGCAACAACCCACTTGGACTCTGGATTCTCGCGTTTGTGGTTTACACGCCGAGGGCCTTTACCGACGAAGGCCGCAAAGTTCTCGATCCGATTGCAGCGGTGAACGGCCGTGATCTGGATGGCACGCCCATCCTTACCAGTGCCAGTTTGATTGACAACCTCGCAGCTCAAGGGCTGGTGGAGATACGAAACCGGCCTCTCGATGGGTCGCAAGGTTTCCCCTGGGTTATATGACCGGTTATTCCTGACCCCCGGTCGGGGGCCATAGCCCAGGACGCGTTTCTGGTCACGGTAAAAAATCCAGACGGTTCCGAACAGACTCCAAGGATCAGAGCGAACTTCTGCTGTTTAAGACAGACCGGCGAGTTCTGCCCGGATCCCAATACGCCTCCCTGCCCGCAGCCGTAGCAGGTGGCGCCTCGCCGCGGAAAACGGATGAGTGGCCCGGTCGATCATCGTCGGGCCACTGATCTATATCGAAAGGTGGGTTCCCGTGAAGCCAGCGAATCGACTTCCATCGGCGATTACCGGCTTGGCTTTGGTGTTGATCGCGTTTTGTACTCTTACCAATGCCAGGGCCGGCGGAGAGGACCGGACTCGACCCTACAACCTGCCTTTTGGCCCCAACCTCTTTGCGCCAGGCGAGGTGCGAACGACAACCGGATCATTCATCAGCGCTGACAAGTTCGTCCCAGCCTCGTACTGCGCGCGCTGTCATCAGGATGCGCACGCGCAGTGGCAGCAATCGCCACACCGCAACAGTTTCCGCGAACCCTTCTACAAGAAAAACGTCGAGTTGTTCATCGATCAGAATGGCATCGAGTACACTCGTCATTGCGAAAGCTGTCACAATCCCATCGCGCTGGTATCAGGGTCTCTCACAAAAGATTCCAGGATCAAGCGGCCCTTCGACGAAGAGGGCGTAACCTGCACGGTATGTCATTCGATTGAACGAATCACGCGGCTGGAAGGGATTGGGAGCTACGAGATTCGTCCGCCTGCACTGCTGCTGGACGAACAGGGTCAGCCGTGGCAGGGCAAAGTCACAGACCAAACGATTCTTGCAAACGTCGCCGCGCACCGCCGGGCGATGATGAAGGACTTTTACAAGACACCGGAGTTCTGCGCAGTCTGTCACAAATCGGCGCTACCGCGCGAAATCGAAAACTACAAATGGAGACGCGCTTTTTCATCCTACGATGAGTGGCAGATGAGCTCGCACTCAAACGAATCACCGCTTCCTTTTTATAAGAAGCCTCGCAACACCTGTCAATCGTGCCATATGAAACCGGAGCAGGCCCGGGTTGACCTGGCGAGTAAACAGGGGAAGATCGCGTCGCATCGCTGGCCGGCTTCGAATACGGCAATTCCGCACTTCTATGGTTTCAAAGAACAAGAGCAGGCGGTCGCCGAGTTCTTGAAGGACGATCGTCTCGGCGTAGACATCTTCACGTTGAAGAAGGGCCCGGCATATCCTACGCAACGAGAAGCGACCGACCTGATAACCTTGAGAAAGGGTGTAGCGGGAATCAACCTCACCAATGGCTTCACGGCGATCAGCATCCTCGACGCCGCGCTCTACCGCGGATACCTGAAACCCGATGAAACGGTGATCGCGCCGATCGACAAGAGCGAATTCGCGCTCGACCCCGGAGACACCATCACGCTCGGCGTCGTGATCTCAAATAGAACAGTCGGGCACTTCTTTCCAACCGAGTTGCGGGACTTCTTCGAGCCCTGGGTGGAGCTGACAGTTGAAGACTCGAGCGGTCACCCGATTTATCAAAGCGGTTTCGTGAAACGCAACGGCGAGCTCGATCAAGCCGCTCACATTTTTCAATCGGTCCAGGTTACTGAAGGAGGCGAGTGGGTGCGCCGCCATAACATTTGGTCCACGCGCGGCAGGGCTTATGACAACTATATCGCACCCGGAAGAAGCGAACTTGTTCGTTATCAGTTCACCATTCCCCGTGAAACTACCGGACCGATTCGCATCACTGCGCGCATCTTGTACCGCAAGTTCAACCGGTTCTTTAGCGACTGGGCGCTTGGAAAAAGCTTGGACTATCCAATCGTTGAGATGGCGCGGACGGCAATTACCTTAAACATCGGAGAGAACCGTCCGTCAACTACAAAGCTCGACGAGAAGGACCTGATTCGTTTCAACAATCTCGGAATCGCCTGTCTCGACCAACTGATGTTCGCCGACGCGCGCCGCGCGTTTGAGAGAACAACCCTGATCAATCCGGCTTATGAGGACGGCTACATCAACCAGGCGCTGGCCAGCTCGTGGACTAATTTCGCAGAGATGCACTCGCTGCTCGACAGGGCGCTTGCTCTCAATCCGACCAACGCCAGAGCGCTTTACTACAAGGGGGCACTGCTGAGACTGGCGGCCAAGCCTGCTGCCGCGCTCGAGCTGTTCAAGCTGATTGAGCCGCGGTTCCCTCGCGATCGCCTGATACTCAACCAGATGGGTGAGTGCTACAGGGCGCTAGGCAGGCACGAGGAGGCGCGGGCAACGTTCGAGCGAGTGCTGCAAATCGATCCCGACGACATCATCGCGCTTTACTACATTGTTGACGCCTATCGTCAGACCGGCGCGAAGGAAGTTGCCGACAAGACGAACCTCATCTATCTGGACAAATTCGAAGACTGGCGCATCCACTATCTCGCCAACGAGTACATCAAGCGCGACGAGACAGCGCGCGTCGAAGCGGTGCCGTGGCACATACATTCGGATCGTGAAATAAGCGCGGGCAAGAACGCAGATCCGATTTATTGGACATCGGAAGGGGTGCCCAGGAAGAAGTGACGGTGAGAGAGTGAAGCCGAAGGAGACAACAAGCCGTTTGAACTTCTGATCTACGTTTCCGCCGATTGAACGCGAACGCAACCGAGCCCCTCTTCGATCATCGCTTGAGCCAGGTTCACTGAATTGATCCTCAAGGCACGAGGACGTATCTGAATCACTGCTGCATCTTCCAAAGAACGGAGCACACAGTTCATGCGCTCGCGAGTCACACCGGTGAGCCTCGCCAGCTCATCCTGTGAGAATTCAATCAGAGGCCTGCCGCCAACTCCTACCTCGTCGCGCGTTTCGTTAGACAGTTTGTCGAGCAACTTAAGTGCCCGTTGGCGGGCGTTGAGGAACACCGTATCTTCCAAGTCCTGCAGCGTCTGCGTCCACCTCTCGGTCATCAACCTGGCAAGCGCGGTGGCCAGCGCTGGATGCATCTCGCACAACCTCAGAAAGTCCGCTTCGTCAATCCGGCACAGCCGAGTGTCGATGTGCGCGCGCACCTGACAACGCCCCTGGTAGTTAGCATCTACCAGCACCTCGCTGAATACTCCGTTGCGGAGTATAAGCTTCATCAACGCCCTCCCGCCGGGAGAAAAACAGGAAGAGATAACTCTCCCGCGGGAGACGAGGCAGAGACTGTCAATCGGCTCACCAACGTTGTAAATCACATCGCCCTTCTCGAAGTCTGCGAAAACTGCTGCTCTGGCCATTGCGTTCATGGCCGCCGCCGGCACTGTGTTTAGGGCAGTGACGCGACTCAGGGCCAAGAGCTTCTCGACGGTCCCGGGATCGCTCGGCCTCGCACGCGAGAAACTGACCGCTCGATCTTCACTGGCCGCTCGATCCCCACCGGCATGCGAGTTCGCCCCGACGCGCGCATACATTACTCTGTTATTGTCAGACATTACCTGGCAACCTCCGATTCAGACAGACGCGAACTCTCGCTCATCGTTCTATGAATCGGTTGATCATGATTGGGCGAGCAGTTATTTTCGGAACGCAGACTCGACTGGACGCGTTATTCAGAACCCAAAATCTGACAAAGCAACGCGTCTCTTACAAAGAGAGTGTCGTCCTGAGGGAAAAAATACACCGAGCGTGAAGTTCAATTAGTCGCGACTTTTAAGGCGATGAGGCGAAGGGGCGACGCGGAGACGCGGAGAGGAGTGGCGCGGGGACGCGCAGCGTTCCCTCCTCCCTTCTCCCTTCTCTCCGCGTCCCCGCGTAATCGCGTCGACCCTTCGCCCCTTCGCCCGTTCTCCTGATCTCCTCATCCCCGGCGTCTCCTCCGTTCGACGGAGTTGAGGTAGACTGGCATCAAGTATTCCTAGTCATGCTCACTGAGGATCTGCAAAAGCATCGACAGCGGTTCCTTTCAATCCAGGACGACGCGCATCGTCTTCTCGACGACCTGACGGATGCACAATTCAACTGGCGTCCAAGCCCGACTCAATGGTCGATCGGACATTGTATAGACCATCTCGTAGTGACAGGGTCGCAGCTCGCTTTGGCACATCAATCAGGCAATCACCGAGGCTCGTTCAAGACGTTTACTCAGCCAGGGCCCGTTTCGATATCGCCTCGTTGACAAGTGGTTTGTCAGCCAGATGGAACCCGGCGCAAGAATGAAGTTCAAGGCACCGAAAGCGTACCTGCCTTCGCAAGACGTGCTGGTGTCAGAAATCGCTCTCAGCTTCTTTCGCCTGCAAGAGGACTTCCTGGAATCGATAGAGCAAGCAAATGGAATAGACCTGTCCAGAGCGAAGGTCAACAATCAAGTAACCAGATGGTTCCGACTTAGTCTCGGACAGGAATTCGCGTTCAATGTCGCGCACGAAAGGCGGCACTTGTTGCAGTCCGAGAGACTTAAGATGATGCCCGGCTTCCGCACGGGGGGATAGTATGAGTATCGGCGATCGGACTTGAACTTACGGCATTGGGGTTCTGAAATCCATTCCGGGCTGCCGACAGTCGGTTCTGTTCGGAATCAGCCTTCCGGCAGGTGTTGGTTAGTAACCGCACAGTGATTCGGAATTAATTCTTGTCGGAAGCCTTCTCCTCAGCAACCGCCAGATTTGGCAGATCTTCCTCGAGGTGCTCGGCAATCTTTCGAACGCTGGCTCATTGAACCTACTTACACAAAAAGGCCGCGGGGGATTGCCCTCGCGGCCAGTTCTCAATCAGTGGACTCAGCCCACGGCTAATTGTTGCTACACTCCTTTACGTCATTCCATGCCTTTCTGTAGTCCTCAATCGCCGTGTCGAAATGACCGCTAGCCGCGGCCGCATCACCATTGGCCAAATCGCCTGAAGCTTTGGCAGTCTTTTTAGGATCGTTTGCCTCCGTGATCGCGGCTTGAGCTAAGTCGCGGTCGATCGCCACCAGGACGTTGATCCAATTTTGGATGGTAGCATCCGAGATCGTTGACGCGCTCTTGTCCTGAATCATGTCCATTAGCTTTTGGACCGCATCCTTATAGCGATTAAATATCGCATCGCCTTGAGTGCACACGAGATGGTTGCCGTCGGAAAGCCAAACGTCCGGGTTGGACGCGTCGTCCAACTTCCTGATTGCATCCGTCAGGCGGTCAATGTCCTTGTGGTTAGTCGCGCCTCCGAGAGCATCAGCGAGTTCATTTCTGACCGCTTTTGTAGACCCCATCAACGATCCGAACCCATCGATCTGGAAGCTGAAGAGTGTCCGGGCTTGCGGGCCAAGCACGTATTCAAGGCCTGCATTCTGCGCCGTGGAGTTCATGCCCACGCTCTTTACCGTGAGCGTTTTCCCGTCAATGCTGACATCCAGCACGGTGTAGTTAAACGTGTCCGGGCTGTAGAAGTCGACGGGCTGAGGGTTAGTGCCGGCCGTCGGGTCTCCATCGCGGACCAGATCGTGCAGACCTGGGTAGTTTTGCAGACCAATGGGGTCCAGGCCCGCCGTAATCTGCGCGCTGGCCAGGCTGTCGGCGATCGCTTTTATGTTCGCGAACGAGTGATCCGTTATCGTTTCGGGTCCCGTCGCACCCAGCGGGCCGCACACGATCGAGAAAGTGAAGGGAACCTTTACGTAGCTTGACTGATCCCCGGTATGTCCTGTCGGCGAGTAATAAAGCTCGTTAATGCGATTCTGGTGATCGTCCGTCGCCAGGAATACCACGTTGGTGATGTGATTGTCCGCTATGAACTGCAGCAGGCTGTTGCGTTCGACCCGATAGCCGCCCATCCAAGACTTACCTCCGTCGGCATTGACGGAAGTCAAGGTGCCTGAGAGCGAGCCTCCGATGGGTCCAAGCTGGTCGATCGGATCCGAGACGGAAACGAACTTCCAGGTCGTACCATTGTTCTGCGCAGCCAACAACGTCTGCTTTAGCCAAGCCAGTTGCGTGGCGCCGAGGAACGTGCGGTTTAGATTGTCGGCTCGTTGCCCCGTGTCGTCAGCGCTGGCGTCCGCCGTCTTTAAACGGATGTCGCGATACGAGCGGGAATCGGTGTTAACAAAGATCGCGTTCCGTCCCCACTGCGAGGCGGAGTAGAGCTGCCTGGTGCCGTCCATGCGAGGGTCGCCCGGAAGATTCAAGATACCGCGATCCCTGATCGGCTGGTATTCCAGGAAAACGTTCTCGAGCGTTAGGAAGCCGACCGCGCGGTTCATGAAGTCCGTCATGGAGGTATTGACGTCATTGGGGTTAATGGCCGGGAGCTTGCTGCGCGCATCGACGCCACGGCCGGTTGGCATATCCGTCCCTGTTGGGCCGCCTACAGATCCGCCGGCCGGCGCACCACCGTCGATGTACTTGCGGTTGCCCAGTTCGTGGTTGTCCCACGTCGTCGAGTTGCCCTGGCCCGCGTACATTACCTGCAGACTGTTTTGACCACCGCCGTTAACCGGCAGGAAGTTTTCGCGATACTTCTTCTCAAAGTCCACTTTCAACTGCACCTGCGTGGCGAAAGGAGCCGAACCGGGATTGAAGGCTCTCGGAACGCCGTTAAAGCTCAATGAGTCGTTTGTGAGGGTGACCGATGGCGAGTTCAGGTAGGAAGTGCCGATGTTTCCGTGCACGTTGCTCGCGGTTTCATAGATCACGTCACCGAGGTTCTGGTAGAAATCGAGATGCTCTGACGGCAGGACGCTACCAAGAGCAAAAGGCCGCATCAGCCCGTCGTTATCGCCGCTAAACCCAAAGTGCAGCCCGACGCCGGCATCGGCTAATGGCACGGTCTTGAAGGTGCCGGTAAGACTGACCTCGGCAGTGCTATCGTTCATGAATCGATAGTAGTAGCGCGTACCTGGCGCCAGACCGTTGGCCACCAGCTTCACTGTGTAATCCTTCGCGGGATCGCTCGTCCCGCCGAATGTCAGCACCGAGCCGCTGAAATCCTGCATTGTCGACACCTGTGCGTGCACCGGCACGGCACCCTGCCGATCGACCCGTGTCCACAGCACCGCGCTGCTCGTATCCGCATCGCCCGCTGCCACTCCGAGAAACGGCGGAACACCCACGCTGTTGTCCGCAATGTTGACGGTCGCACTGGACGGCGAGCCCACATCGTAACTGCCCGAGGCAACTAATGTCAGTGTGAGCGTTTCAGCGTCTTCAATTAGAGTGTCCTCAACCGGCGTTATCTTAATGTCCACAAAGGACTGTCCGGCTGGGATCGTAGACCCTCCGGTCAGTACAGGCGTGTAGTCGGCGCTGCTGGCCGAGCCGGAAATCGTGTAGCTGACCGTCAGTGGACCGACGGTGAGGCCGGTGCGGGAAATACGGAAGTTGCCAGTAGCACCAGCCGGCTCTTCCGCTGCCATGTCATCCGTCGCGGCGATGGTAACGACTGGCGTGGTTAAATCGCCGGTCGTTCCAGGAGAGGCGATCCGGCTTGGGTCGCGCGGCGAAACCGAACCGCCATTGACGCCACGCACTGGAAGGAATGCGGGGGTTAAGCCTGAGGGGCTGTTATTACCTTTGCTTCGCGCTGCCTGAACCCGCGGAATTGAAGTGGCTGTAAAGGCGCTTAGCACGGTAGCCAGAACCACGAGAAGTAGGACCGGTTTTGAGAGGCTTTTGTTCACGTTTTTCTCCCCAATCAAAAGAAGTTGGACTTAAGAATCAAGAGCTTGGTTTTCGAGTTTGGCGACGAGTCGAAATCGAAGCACTGCTGCAGATCCCCAAGGGGCCTGATCATAACGATAGCTCCCGCGAATTCTGGGACCGCTTTCGTAAATGATTTCAGCCAGATTTGGGACGGGCATTATATGCTCGGCAGGTTGCATCGATGTAAACAAGCTCGAGAAATAGCTGTTACATTAATGTTGAATTTGTGAGTGTCTTCGATTATTTCGCATCAGAGGGGCAAGAAGAGGTCTGCCGGTTAAGGTGCCTCTAGTGTTTTTTACGTTATTTGCCTGTGGAAATTGGTAGCGGTGGTAGGACTTGAACCTACGACCTTTGGGTCACAGGAGACCCGAGGAAGTTCACTGTTGCGGCTCTGCTGACACGAGAGAGATTGGACTAACCAAGACTTTCCTGGCGGACCGACTTCGTACTGCTATACCCGACGGTCCCACCGCCGCAAACGCGCCGAAGGGCATGCCTTCGACGCTTGCAGCGATTTTCCGCAATATTGATGGGATAGATTTTGACGCCAAGCTTGATGGCTGACCCCTTTCTTGCGAACGGTACTAAAAGGCGACCCGTGTGACAGGCCGAAGTTGCCAGTACGCAGCAAGGCGTCCGGCACAGACATGCCATCGCATTTCAATGCGTGATTCGTGTGATTGTTTGCGAATATCGAATTCGTTTTTCTGATCATTCTCTGGCCGAGTCTCATTGACCGGGCTCTGTGCAGCGTCCGCCAGGGCGGTTTGAATAGCCAAATCGACAATCAGCGGAGCAGTGGTTCTTGCGTTATCAGTGAATACAGTTTGCGACATCGTCATCCCTCCAGAATTCGTAATGCTAAAGTTGCAGGCGGTAGTCAATTTCCATGAACTTCCCGCTTCAAGCTTGCTGCATCTCTAAGTGGAAAAACTCGGCAAGACATCACAACCGGCATGCTGCGAAAGCTCAACGGGCCATAGGCTGTAGCCCGATCTAGCAATGCTCCGACGCGGATCGCCACGTTGATCGGTGGTAACGGAGTCGCATCCCTTCACGATCCTTAAAGAGCCTTTTGTTAAGCAGGTTTATGTAACTTGTTACTTTACTGTAAGCCCATTGATTTCTGAAGAGACGAGAAGTACCAATAGGAACGGGATATTTGCTTCCGTGCGATATAGCACTCTGCGTCAAGAGAGTCTCGCGGGACGTGCCGCGGGACTGAGTTAATCCGGGTTTTTGTCCGAGTTCCTGTTGCCTATTACACAGCGCTTTCGCGATCGCTTTCGCAAATGCTGTGCTACGTCCTCTGTAGTGATAAGTCCGATCCGTTGGACCTCACCCCAATTCGATTGGTCTCCCTTGATTAGTCATGAAAAGGAGGGATTATGAATCGATCTCACCCAGCACAATTGGTTCTGTTGGTTCTTCTGTTGTGTGCACCATTTGCAGCGTCGGCACAAACATGCGCTCCGGCGTGGAGCTCGACGACGGTGTACACGGGTGGTATGCAAGCCAGCGTAAATGGCGTCAACTACACGGCGAATTTTTGGACGCAGGGTCAGGACCCGACCACCAACAACGGCGGCCCGGGTAGCGGCCAACCCTGGACGTCAAATGGGACCTGCAGCGGTTCGGGTGGCGGCGGAGGTGGTGGAGGGACTGGCGGATGCCAACCAGCATGGAGCTCGAGCCAGGTCTATACAGCGGGAATGACCGCGAGCTTCAACGGCGTCAACTACAAAGCGAATTTCTGGACGCAGGGTCAAAACCCGTCAACCAATAATGGCGGGCCCGGCAGCGGTGCGCCGTGGACCGCTATCGGTACGTGTCTGACATGCACTGTAGTGCCTGCCGCTCCGACCGGCTTGACGGCGTCGGGAACGACAGCTTGCGGGACTACTTTGCACTGGAATGCGGTTTCAGCACCAAATGCGTGCGCGATCACCGGTTACAACGTTTTCAAGAACGGGGTCTTAATCGGCGGCACCAACACGACTACGTTTCAAGTATCCGGTTTAGCCGCGTCCACTGCGTTCAGCTTCGCTGTCGCGGCGACTGATGGCGCGGGAACGGGGGCAAACAGTCCGGCAATAAACGTGACGACCCTGTCTGGTACTTGCAGCGTATCTGGCAACAAGATCTTCGCGCCTTATATCGACATGGGACTAAGTCGTAGCCAGCAGCTTCTTACGATTCAGCAGCAGTCCGGGATCAAGATGTTCACCCTTGGTTTCATTGTTAGCGGCGGCGGAGGTTGCACGGCAACGTGGGGAGGTCTGGGGATCGGCATTGACGGCAATCTTCCCAACGGCACCAGCATGTCCGATCTGATCCAGGGTGTTCGCAATCAGGGAGGCGATGTGATCATCTCATTCGGCGGAGCGAGCGGGTCGGAGCTTGCGCAAACCTGCACGTCGGTGTCTCAGCTCCAGGCCGCTTATCAGTCGGTCATAACGAAGTACAATCTAACTTTCATCGACCTCGACATCGAAGGCTTCGGATCGCTTGCTTCTGATGTTGTAGACAGACGCAATCAAGCCCTGCTGGGCGTCGCACGTAACAATCCGAACCTCAGAATCTCTCTCACCTTGCCGGTGTTGCCAACCGGTTTGATTCCAAGCGGAGTCAATGTCTTAAACAGCGCAGTGAGGAATTCTGTGCCTGTCGATGTGGTCAATGTCATGGCGATGGATTACGGATCGGCCAATGACAATGGCGGAAACATGCTACTGAGCGCGCAGCAAGCCGCGCAAAATACACGCAGCCAGTTGGCGACCGCGGGATTAGATGCGGGCGTCGGGGTTACGGTGATGATCGGCGTCAATGATGTCAACACCGAGGTCTTCAAGACCGCCGATGCGACGGGCCTGGTGAACTTCGCCAACTCGAACAACTTTATCCGCCGGCTGGCGATGTGGTCAGTGAATCGCGACAACGGAGGTTGTCCGAATGCCGGGTTTGCATCCGCAACTTGCAGTGGTTTGATTCAGAATGAGTGGGATTTCGCGCACATCTTTGCGAACTTCCGTTAGAGGGCCCCTTCTGTTATTGGGCGGTATTCCTTACCGCCCATCGTTTCTTGGCTATCCAGATTATTATCGGATCATTGAAGTTTTCAAGTTGCCACGTGACACTTGGCAGGCAATCGGTGTAAGAGCAGCGGACTCTGTGTTGAGCCCTGCACGGCCGTTGTTGCACGTTCAAAGTGTTGGCGGTGACCAAAAGAGAATTCATAACCCCAAGGTTTGACCTGAATGAGTGTGCTAAGGTTAATGATTTCATTGGTAGGCTAGTGAGATTTGCACTTCGAACCGTGCCTCAAGATTTTTCATTTTGCAAAATCTTGGCAAAGTTAGAACTGCACCCAACCTAAAGTCCGCGGCACTGTAGCCATATCAAATACGCCTGAACCTTTCGAATACCCGGTTGAAGTTCAATTCGTAAAAAGCTCAATCGTCAGAATGCACTCAGCGCGCAGCTACAGAGTTCTTAACGGCGAAATGATTATTTGGGCGACGCCTTCTTTAGCTGTTGCAAGTAATCCGTTAAGAGTTCATTGAAGTGGGTTGGATCCTCAAGCATCGGATAGTGGCCGCTGCCTTTAATAATTACGACCTCGAACTGCGGTGCGTACTTGCGATTGATTTCCAGGTTAGTGGGATGCATTTCCACGTTAATCGCGTGAATCGGTACTTTGACTTCTTTCATTGCTGGAACTGAATCGTAGGCAAGGATTCCTTCGAGAATTGCAATCGCAAGCTCGGGTGGACGCGCGGTTACTTCGGAGGTAATGCGAGTCTTTACCGCGGCAGGCGTGCTGGGAGAGAATAACATTTGGTTCAAGAAACCCGTCATGGCGCCTTTGTAGTCTGCCCGAAGCTGCTTGAACACCGCGTTTAGTTGTTCTTGAGGTACCCTGTATTCTACGTTATTCAGAGTATCAACCGGAACAATTGCGACCACGCGCTCCGGCATTCGCCGAGTCGCCTCCAGCGCGATCGGTCCACCCATTGAGCTACCGACAAGTATCACGCGTTTGAGTTTGAGTTTCGTGATAACGGTATTGACGTCGTCGGCAAAACTTTCGACTGACCAGTTCTTCCGGCCCTGGCCAGACTCGCCATGACCTGCTAGGTCGATAGTCACGACTCGCTGATTCTTTGCAAATACAGAAACCTGGTTGTCCCAGACGTGCCGGTCACAGCCCCCACAGTGGATGAAGACCAATGCAGGCTCGCCCTTGCCTTGAACAGAATAATGAATCGGAACACCGTCTGCGGCCGCGACAACACCAACGTTACTACCATACGAACCAAACGAAACGACCAGAGTTAAGAACGAAAGAAGCAGACCTAAAGACATACGGCACCTCACTCTTCAAAGGTTGAGAATCTGATTCGATGTACGCTAGGACTCAAGCTGCAATACAAACTCGTCCAATGGATAAATACGTTATGTTGGTACCGCAGCAAAGTTGTGAAAGTCGCATTGAATAATCATTAAATCTCTATAGCACCGTTAAATTAGCGAAGTCCATCCCCAATCGCGGCGATTGAATCGATCTACATAAAGATCTAGCAGTTGCACTTCAGGCCACACCAGTAGGACGTAACCACACTCGCGTGTCGCCGGCCACAGAGATCGGTGCCGCTGGAGACTGTCGTGGGCAGAACTTTCACCGCAACATCGCGACCCAACT
>DATFXM010000169.1:0-22249 GCA_035315885.1 Blastocatellia bacterium | reverse complement strand
CGCTGTAGCCCGTGAACATTCCTATTTCGAGCACCGTTGTCGCGCCGGTTAGTCTGACTAGCATCTTGAGGAACTGGCCTTCGATGCGACCCACTTGCATTTCTGCGTCGCTTCGCTTTGAGAAAGTCTCGTCCCGAAGTTGTACGAGTACGTCGGATTCGGGTCTTGTATGGTCGTAGGCGAACTGCTCCACCGCTTCATCTATGAATGCCATCACGTTCTCCGTTTCTTAAAAAAGTAGGCAGTATGCCGTAGGCAGTAGGCAGTAGGCAGTAGGCAGTTTGCGCTGGTCAGCGACGCGTTCGTTTAGAATGACTTCGATCTCGGCCATAGAACTAATTCGAGCTGCATACTGCCTACGGCCTACTGCATACTGCCTACTGCCTCACCGCCTCTCCCCACTTCGTTTCCCTTCGTAGGGCAGGCTTCAATATCTTGCCGCCGGGATTGCGAGGCAAGGGATCGCGACGAACCACTACGAACTGCGGGACCTTGAAATCTCCGAGAAGCTGGCAGGCAAACTCAAGCAATTCGCCCACCTCGACCTCTTTGCCGGGACGCGGTACGATTATCGCCCCAACCTTCTCTCCCATCATTTCGTCGGGCACCCCCACCACCGCCACTTCAAACACTGCCGGATGCGCAGCCAGCGCGTTCTCGACTTCAACGCAGTAAACGTTCTCTCCCCCGCGGTTGATCATGTCCTTCTTCCGGTCCACGATCTGAACGAAACCATCGGCATCGATCCGTGCCATGTCTCCGGAATGTAACCATCCATCGGTGAACGTCTCGGCGGTCGCCTCCGGTTTGTTCCAGTACCCCTTCACTACGTTCTGACCACGAATCAACAGCTCGCCAACCCCGCTCTCCTTCTCCGGCTCCAGCAGTTCCAGATCGACAACCGGCGCCGCAAACCCGACGGTCTCCGGCCTTACTTTTGAGTACTCGTGCGGCAAGAACGTGGAAACCGACGATGTCTCCGTGAGCCCGAATCCGTTGCCGACTCTGGCGTTGGGAAATGCTTCGATAATCCGGCCCACCAGTTCCGGAGCTATCGGCGCGCCTCCGTACGCAAGCCAGCTCACGCCGCTCACATCATAAGTGCGGAAGTTCGGTTGATTGATCGCGAGCCAGTAGATGGCCGGTACCGACGCGAGCATGTTGGTCCGCTCCTCTACGATAGCCCGCAGGAATGCCTGTACCTCAAAGACCGGCATAATCACTGTTGCCCCACCGCCCTGGCACGTCGGCAGAAACTGGCTGTTACAGCCAGTCACGTGAAACAGCGGAACCGAGACAAGCGAGCGAAACGCTCCCTCACGCGGAAGATTGTTGATCCTGAAGCACGTCTCCGCGTTCGAGAGAAAATTCTGGTGAGTTGTCATTGCCCCTTTTGCAAACCCTGTTGTTCCGCTCGTATAGAAGATGGCTGCTGTGTCGTCCTGTTTGAGGCCTTCGTAGACAATTGGTTGATCGTCGGGTAAGGGATCTCCGGGCATGAACACGTAGCTTGAACCCGAATCGTCGATCACGTATTCGACTTCGCTCTCGCTGAACCGGGTGTTTACCGGCACCGCGATCGCGCCGGCCATCTGTACGCCGAAAAAAGCGATGCACCAGTTGGCGCAATTGCCCAATCTAATGGCAACTCGATCTCCGCGAGCGACGCCCTGCGCCTTCAAACCTCCGGCTACTCGAGCCGACCGGTCCCATAGCGCACGATAGCTCACTCTGTCTCCGCCAAGCTCGACGAGCGCCTCGTTGTCCGGTACGCGTTCAACGGTTTCGCGAAGCATCTCGACCAGCGATCGGTGCAGGCCTTGATATCGAGATACTCCATCAGGGGTGCGAACCACGTTTGAACCGTCGAACGGGCGTATCATCTAATAACCTCCTTGCCGTTCAAATATCTTTCGAGGGTTTTCGACCAGCATAGTCTGAATTTGCGCGTCGGTTACTCCGCGCTCCTTCAACGCGGGGATCACGTCGTTATGAATGTGGAGAAAGTGCCAGTTGGGAGTGATCGTGGGTATCGCCGCCTCCGGAAGCCAGTCGTTGAAGCAAGCGGCGTCATGCGAGAGGACCATCTTATCCGCGTGACCGCGCTCACACATTCGCACCACCGTGTTCACGCGCTCTTCAAAGCGACATAGTACGTCGATGCCAAAACGATCCATGCCGATGTAGGATCCGTTTTCAATAAGCTGTTCAAGGTAGTCAACGTCGGTCGTGTCTCCCGAGTGCCCGATTATTACTCTGGACAGATCTACGCCTTCCTCAAGAAAAATGCGCTGTTGCTCACGCCCGCGCTCAGTATGCGCGTGTGTGTGAGTGGAGATTGGGACACCGGTCTCGCGGTGAGCTTTCGCAACTGCCCTAAGCACTCGTTCGACCCCTGGAGTTACTCCCTGCTTGTCGGTCGCGCATTTTAGAATGGCGGCTTTTACTCCGGTGTCTCCAATGCCCTCCACAATATCCCGAACGAACATGTCCACCATGAACTCCGGTCCCCCAATGTCAGTGCCAGGCCCTTGAAAATGAAAGTACATCGGCACGTCGTTGTAAGTGTAAATGCCCGTCGCGACCACGATGTTAAGCTCAGTCTGAGATGCGACTCTCTGCACTCTGGGGATGTAACGGCCAAGACCGATCACCGTCAGATCTACGATCGTGTCGACTCCACGCGAGTGCAACTCGTTAAGCCGGTGGACCGCATCTTGAATTCGCCGCTCCTCGTCACCCCACGTTTCCGGGAAGTTCTGCATGATCTCGGGCGACAGGACGAAGATGTGCTCGTGCATGAGGGTCGTGCCGAGTTTTGCGGTATCGATGGGTCCCCGCACTGTGTTTACGCTGGTCATATCCTGACCTCGTTCGGCTGAGAAGTTGATTCCCCGATTTGAGAAAGAGACGCCGCGCCGAGGAATTTGGGCTCGGTTGCGGCCCCGAAACCGGTGTTCGCCGCAAGTACCGAACTATAGCATCGCGGAAGGTTACTCTCCTATGTCTTCATTCCAGATTTCCGGATGCGCAGTGATGTAGTCATTGAGCATCGTACGGCATACGTCCGATTGCAGGTCCACGACCCTCACGCCGTTGTCTCTCAACCAGTCGATACCTCCCTTGAAGGTGGCAGACTCGCCCACTACCACGGTTCCGATCTTGAATTGCCGGACAAGCCCGCTGCAGTACCAGCACGGCGCGAGAGTCGTAGCCATAATCGTGTGTTTGTAAGAAAGCTGCCGTCCTGCGTTTCTGAATGCGTCCGTCTCCGCGTGCATCGAAGGATCGCCCTGCTGAACTCGCCTGTTGTGCCCGCGACCGAGCAAATTCCCGTTCGCATCGAACAGCGCTGCGCCGATTGGAATGCCGCCTTCCGATGAACCCTGTTGTGCCTCTTCGATTGCCACCTGAAGCAACTCTTCTAAGTTTACTTCCTCCATAACATCACCTCCCTTTCTGGGCCACTCTATCAGACGATGACTCAGCTTTGACACGGCGCAGTCATCCTGACTTTCTTTCGCGAGCAGAATGACTGCACCCGCATTGCGGCAGGGCGCAGCTCTCCCGGCTAACGTTGTTTTATTTCGGAGTTTGAGCTCGATGAAGCTCATCAATAGTCGGCGGCATTGCGCTTGCCAATCCGAAACCGATTTCTCTCAAGCAGTAGCATCTCAGGGTTGAAGAATAGAGCGAACAAGGATGTTGAACCTCACGAATAGAACTAGACGAAAAGCATTAGCGGTCAGGGTAGTGATGGCCACAGTGATTGTGGCGCTGCTGGGAACCTGTTTGCCTGTGGCCGGCTCGGCGCAATCGCTCCCGAATGTCGCGCCGGCAAGCAAGCTTTCCGCGCCGCTCAAAGCCGCGCTCAACAGTAACGACTTCACCGTCTGGTCTGACCCCTGGACAGGAAAGCTGCGAGTGCTTGTGCAGAGCACCGGCGCGGTTCCGGCGGCACTCCTGACCGCAATCACGGCCTCGGGTGGTAGCGTTGTACATCAGTTCAGTTCGATAAACGGTTTCCTCGCCGAACTGCCGAAGAGTTCACTGCTGACAATCGCGGCGCGCTCGGATGTGGAGCGGATCTCGGCTGACCATCTGTCCCAGCAAAGCGCAAGTCATCTTGAAGCCGCAACCGGGGCAGACCTCGTCAGAAACTCAGTACCGGGCGGTCTGGACGGAAGCGGGATAGCCATAGCGATACTTGACTCCGGAATAATGAACGGTCACAGCGAATTTGCGGCGGGCTTGCTGGGACTCTCATCTCGAGTGACCGCGTCTACGGACATCGTCTCCAGCAACACGCATCTTCAACTCGTCGAAGGTCTGTTAGGAGTCGTCGGCTCGCTTGCCGGCGCGTTGCTGCCCAGCGTGGGGACGCTGGTCGGTGGTAATAAAGACGGCTACGGTCACGGAACTCACGTAGCCGCGACCGCGGCCGGAGCGGCAAGCGGAAGAAACGGGATTGCACCGGGCGCCAGTCTCATCGATGTGCGAGTTCTCGACGGGCGCGGACTCGGGCAGACGAGTGACGTCATTGCCGGCATCGACTGGTGTATTCAGAACCGCGCACTTAAGAACATAAAAGTGATGAACCTGAGCCTCGGTGCTGCATCGGCCGAGTCCTGGGAGACCGATCCACTCTGTCGCGCAGCTCGAAGCGCCGTAGCCGCTGGAATAGTCGTAGTCGCCGCTGCGGGCAATTTTGGACTCGCGCAGAATGGGCTCGAGCGTTACGGCAGCATCGCCGCTCCCGGAGACGATCCGACGGTAATAACCGTGGGAGCGGTCAATACCCATCAGACCAATGGCCGAAGTGACGATACGATCACCTATTTTTCCTCGCGAGGTCCGACACGAGGAAGCAGCGTCGACCAATCGGGAGTCAGGACCTACGACAACCTGCTGAAGCCTGACCTTGTAGCGCCGGGCAACCGCATCGTAGCCGCTGAATCGCAAGGAAACTGGCTGGTCGCGAATTATCCTCAACTGCATGTAAGCGGCTCCGGCTCAGCCGGCTTCATGCAATTGAGCGGAAGCTCCGTTGCCTCTCCCGTTGTGGCCGGGGCAGCCGCACTCTTGCTCGAGAAGAACCCCGGTCTTACGCCTCCCCTCATCAAGGCGATTCTCCAATACACCTCGCAACAGCTTGCGGGTCAAAACATCTGTCAGCAGGGCGCGGGACTTCTGAACATAGAAGGCGCGGTCAGGCTTGCGGGTGTCATTCGCACCGATGTTTCTACCGCGGTGTCGCGGAACACGATTCGGGTAGGCGATGCCCTGCTGAGAGGCGGCGCTTCGATGCCTGCTCCTTCCTCGACTGTTTCGGGCACTGCCTTTTCGTGGGGCGGCTACGTTTTCGCCGGAGGCTCTCACATTCTTGCGGGGCCGGAACTGTTCCGGCGGTATCAAGCCATCTACAACCCCGCGCTCGTTTGGGTGCGCGATGATGTAACCCTGAACAGCGCACCGGTGATTAGTGCGAAACTGATCACCTCCGGAGTTACAGACGCCGACGTCGTGGCGTCGTCCAGCGGCATCTTCACTACAGGCTCGGCGCTGGCGAGCGGCATCGCCGCCGGGATGGGTATCGTCCTCAGCGAAGGAATAGTTCTGAGCGAAGGCATAGTTCTCAGCGAAGGAATAGTTCTGAGCGAAGGTATAGTCCTCAGCGAAGGAATAGTTCTAAGCGAAGGCATAGTACTGAGCGAAGGTATTATCCTCAGCGAGGGCATCGTACTCAGCGAGGGAATCGTCTTGAGCGAGTCGTGCAATCAGGGTGAGCCCTGATCGTTTCCCTCCGCTGTCATTCGTCCGTCATTCGATGGAACTAAGGAAACCGGTCATCGACATGTCCGACTACAACCGCGCCGCGCGGTTGTATTGGCTTGCGGCGACCTCGGTGGGCGCGCTGGCTCTGTGCTGGTCGATCGTCGTAGTTCTCTGCGCAGCAAATAATCTGCTGGGAATAGCCTCGCTGATGGCTGTGGTCTTTCTGGCCGGCCTCAGACCGATAAGAATTCCGGGAACGATAACCTCGATCACACCTGGCGACATCTTCATATTTTTGTCCGCTCTTATGTGGGGACCGCCGGCGGCGGTGTTGGTGGCTGCGACCGATGCATTTGCGGGTTCCTATCGTACGTCTCGGCGCTGGACCAGCAGAATTGGTAGTCCCGCGCTGATGACGATCTCCATACTGATCTCGGCTGAATGCTTTAGCTTTGGCGATCGCTGGTTAAAAGAACACCGGCTGGACTCGACCGCAACCCTCATCGGCACGCTGCTGTTGTTTTCGCTGGCTCACTTTCTGCTGAATTCGCTTTTGACTTCCGGGTTGTACGCGCTGAAGCAACAGAAGAGGCTGATTTCGCTCTGGTGGTCGAACTACTGCTGGGCAAGCCTGACGAGCCTTGCGAGCGCTTCGGCGGCGGGCCTCGTTTATTTGTCGATTACTCAGTATGGGTTGAGCGCGCTTCTTGCCGCCGCGCCGCTGGTAGCGATTGTGTTTGCGACCAGTCATTACTATTTCAAGCAGGCAGACGAGAGAGCCAAAGCGAGCGAGCGCATAAGCGAAGTTCACCTCGCCACGGTTGAGGCTCTGGCTACCGCGATAAATGCCAAGGACGAAATCACCCACGACCACGTTTACAGGGTCAGGGTCTACGCTACGGGACTCGCGAGACATTTCGGTTTGGGAGAGCCCGAGATCGAAGCGCTTAGAGCCGGGGCTTTGCTGCACGACGTCGGAAAAATTGCTGTTCCCGACTATATCCTCAACAAGCCCGGCAAGCTCAGCGCCGCCGAGTTCGAGAAGATGAAGATTCACACGGTGGTCGGCGCGCAGATAATGGAGAGAGTCAACTTTCCTTATCCAGTGGTTCCGATCGTCCGCCATCATCACGAGCGATGGGACGGGCGAGGCTATCCCGACGGCAAGGCCGGCGATCAGATCCCTCTCACGGCGCGAATATTGACAGTCGTCGATTGTTTCGACGCCGTCAGGGAAGACCGGCAGTACAGAAAAGGAATGACGCGCGATCAGGCGTGTGCATTTCTGAGCGAGAATGCGGGGACGCAGTTCGATCCGGCGGTGGTCAGGGCGTTTTTGGAGAATCTTTCCGTTTACGAACGCGAGATCGCGGAGCATAAGGCGGCTGCCCAACCCGCTTTCGCGGCAGGTAGACAAGCCGGACTATCGGAGAGCGCCGCGCACGCAGTGCCCGCAGCCGGACTGGAGCAGGCCGCGAGCGATCCGCCGGAGTACATCAAACAAATCCATGCCGCTCACGTCGAGGTGGCATCTCTCTACGAGATGGCTCAGCACCTCAGTGCTCGGCTCGAAGTGAGCGATGTCATCGCGTTGACGGTAAGCCGGATCGAGCGAATGCTCCCGTTTACAGACTGCGTGTTCTACATGCGCCGAGAGCGTGACGATTCCGCATTCGCCGCGTTTGCATTTGGCAAGAATGCCGAGTCGATTAAGGGCAGAAGCCTCGGCGCGGGGCGGGGAATCGCCGGATGGGTGATCATCAACGGCCGCCCGATGTGCAACACAGATGCGATGCTCGACCTGAACGAATTTCTCGGCGACCCGGAGTGCGCGAGCCGGACTGCCGCGGTTTATCCACTGACAAACGGGGACAAGACGATCGGGGCGCTGGCGTTGTATTCGGCGGAAGTCGAGGCCTACAGCAGCGCGCAACTGCATTTGTTAGAGTCGGTGTCGCGGCTGGCTTCAACCGCGCTTCAACACGCGATGCTGTTTGAACAGACCAAAGCGAACACCTCCTGCGACGGCTTGACTGGCCTTCCGACCGGACCAGCGCTCTATGCGAGGTTCGATCAGCAACTGGGCGAAGCAAAAGGCCGGAACGAGCCGGTGGTGGTACTTTGTCTGGGTTTGGAAGGCTTGCGCGCGGTGAATGAATCGTACGGTTATCAGGCTGGCGACCGGGTTCTGACGGAGGCGGCGGGAGTGCTGCGCAATCTGGTGGGCGACACCGGGTTGTTGGGCAGAGTGGCCGGAGACGAATTCATATGCGTGCTGAGAAACTGCGAGCCCGGCGAGGCAGCAAAGCTCGGTGAGATTCTGCGAAACGAGATCGACTGCCTGTCAGTCGAGGCGCGGCCGGAGGAGTACGCGAGGGTGCGGCTGCGCTATTCGGTTCAAGAGTGTAAGGAAGGGCAGACGGTTGACGATCTGCTTCACGCGATTGCGGTAGCCGCGCGGAAAGGAAGGACGACTCAGAAGCTCCATTCGGCGGGCGTGGAGCCTACTGAGTCGCGGATGGTGTCATAGGAGTGCTGAGTGATTGGTGGTGAGTGCTGGGTGGTGAGCGCTGGGTGGTGGGTGCTGAGTGCTGGGTGCTGGGTGGTGAGTGCTGGGTGGTGAGCGCTGGGTGGTGGGTGCTGAGTACTGGGTGCTGGGTGGGGAGTCCAACCCCGAAGGGGTTGCGTCGTCCAGCCCAGGGTTGCCGTCCACGGCTACCCTGGGGACAGGCAACGTAACGGACGCAACCCTGAAGGGGTTGCGTCAACGACCTGCGAAACAGCGATTCAAGAATATGGGACGCAACCCCTTCAGGGTTGGAAGATTTTCGGAATGCATACCCAGGGTAGCCGCGGACGGCAACCCTGGGCTGGACGACGCAACCCCTTCAGGGTTGGAAGATTTTCGGAATGCATACCCAGGGTAGCCGTGGACGGCAACCCTGGGCTGGACGACGCAACCCCTTCGGGGTTGAACTCAGCACTCAGGACTCAGCACACATCACTCAGCACTCAGGACTCAGCACTCAGGACTCAGCACTCCCTCATGCCAGACGGTAGCCGCTCGAGATCGTTATTGTCTCCCCAGTGATGTTGCGACCCTCCTCGGAACACAGAAACAGGGCCATCGCCGCGATGTCCGACTCGTCGGCCATCCTCTTTAACGCCGTAGGCTCGACGTACTGCTTCTCCATCTCCTCGTAGGAGACGTTCATCTCGTCTGCTCGCGCTCGAATCACCGCTTCCATTCGAGGGCCGTGCACCGGTCCGGGAGCTATCGCGTTGACGGTGATGTCGTAGCGCCCCGCCTCCTCCGCCAGCGTGCGCGTCAGCCCGATCATCGCCCACTTGGACGCGCAGTAAGGGCTCCGATACGCATAGGCTCTCACCCCGGCTATCGAGGTTATGTTTATGATTCGACCGCTCTTCTGCTCGTACAAATGCGGCAGTGCATGCTTGGCACACAGAAAGGCCCCGGTCAGGTTGATGTCCATCGTCCGGTCCCAGTCCTCCCGCTCCAGTTTGTGGACGAGGGCGGTCGGTCCCGCAATCCCGGCGTTGTTTATCAGAATATCAAGGCGCCCATACTGTCTGAGCGTCGACTGCACCATCTCCGCCACCTCCGCCTCGTTTGACACATCAGTAACGGTGTAGATGGCGTTTCCGCCTTCGGCTGTAATCTCGCCCGCGACCCGCTGGACCTTTTCCTTGGTAGGACCGGCGATGACTACCGCCGAGCCTTCGGTCGAAAAACGGTGGGCAATCGCGCGGCCGATTCCTCCGCCGGCGCCGGTTATGATCGAGACTTTTCCTGAGAGTTTCATCGAATCCTCCAAGTAGATTTTCAGCAACCGTGAAGCTATGACATGGTTTGGAAGAAGCCAAAATGATATCCGGAATCGTGTACCAAAGCATAGCAACTGATGAATACATAATGCAGGGTCGGTCGTACGTTCGCATTGACTCCGGTCTTATGTGTACCGCCGATCTCGAAGTTGAGGAATAACCCAATTGTCGCGCGGCATTTCCAGTACGAAAGGACGGCTGAACAACGTGTTTCGGGTCGTGACGGTAATTGTCAAGGCTTGTCACATTTTGGCAGGGCAAGGTGAGGTGGTGCGCTGGAACAATCGAAATCGGACGGACGTCTAAAGTGAATGCACCAGGCTTAAAGTAAGCTGCAAGGAGGGTTTAAAGGTGGCGTTCATGCTCCGGAGGCCGGCGGATTCATTATGCAACAGCGCGGTTAAGGAAGGCATCAAATTTGCCGAAAAACATAGTAGCTACAACCCGGATAAGGGATGCAGCGAAGGACGAGCAAAACTCGTATAGATAAAAGTGGAGTTTGAAAGAGAAGCTTGGGAGAGAGATTCAATTTGAGGGATGTGTTAGGGCGCGGAAAGAAGGGTTCGATATGAACGGCAACGGATCAACAAGAAAAATGATCACGCTCAATCCTGATATCAAGAGCGCCTGCGCGCAAGAATTTGAACAAGGTCTTCGCGCCCGCGTAATCGGCCAGGATAGGGCTATCAAAAGTCTGGTCTCGCTTTACCAGGTGTTTCAGGCGGGGATGACCAATACGACACGCCCGCTTGGAACGCTGATGTTTCTGGGGCCGACAGGTTCTGGTAAAACTCACATAATCGAAGCTGCCGCCGACGTTCTTTTCGGCGACAGAAATGCAGTCATAAAGATCGATTGCGCGGAGTTTCAACATTCACACGAGATCGCTAAGCTGATCGGATCTCCGCCAGGGTACCTGGGGCACAGGGAGACGCCGCCGCTGCTTACGCAGGACAATATCGAGAAGCACAGAACCGAGCGCGACCCGTTCACTTTCGTGCTGTTCGACGAAATCGAGAAGGCGTCCGACTCGCTCTGGCAACTGCTGCTGGGTGTGCTGGACAAGGCTACGCTGACCCTTGGAGACAATCGACGCGTGGATTTCTCGCAGACAGTCATCGTCATGACCTCGAACCTGGGCGCCAAGGAAATGAGCTCTCTGGTGTCGGGCTCGATCGGTTTCTCTCCGCGAAAGGGCGTGAGCGAGCTCGCCGGGGACATCGATCAGAAGATTTATCGGACGGCTCTTGAAGCCGCCAAGCGGAAATTCTCGCCCGAGTTCATGAACAGAATTGATCGCGTCGTGGTGTTCAGGAGTTTGAAGCACCCAGAGCTCAGTCAGATTCTCGAGCTGGAGCTTCAGGACGTCCAACGCCGGATCGATGACGGCGCAGGCGAGCGGTTTACCTTCTGCACTACCGCACAAGCCAAGGAGTTCCTGCTCGCAGAGGGTGTCGAATTCCGGTACGGCGCACGCCACCTGAAGCGGGCTGTTGAGCGGTTCGTGGTGAACCCGCTTGCGAATCTGTCGGCAACTCGACAGGTGAGACTTGGGGACGTCGTTCTCATCGACTTGAATCAGCAGACGCAACGTCTGGAGTTCTTCAGGGATGAAGCTGAGGTGAGCAAGGCTGCGGCGGCGCTCGATTCGGTCAACTTGTTGCCGAAGAGCAACCGTCCGCGAATCGCGGCATAGTAGAACTCTGACAAGAGGCGCGAGATAGCTTCGAGCCTCAACTCGCAAAGGTTGAGTTAGACAAGACCCGGGGTCGCCAACAGCGACATCCCGGGTCGTTTTTTGAGAGGCTACGCGCTTCGGGATCGCCACACCGACGCTCAGCACGTCCGCCTACCCAACTGCGACAAGACCAAACCTCGGTTGGCCTCTAACAACCTGAATCGCCTTTCTCGTGGCTTGTGAATTCCGATGTTTTGTCAGTAACTCGTCGGCGTGACTGCGGGCGAGCTCCAACAAGTCGCGATCGCGCACAATGTTCGCCAGTCGAAACTCCGGCAGCCCTGACTGTCTCGTCCCCATTAGTTCCCCCGGCCCGCGGATTTCCAGGTCTTTCTCGGCAATCTTGAAGCCATCGTTGGTCTCCTCCATGATTGACAGACGTTCTCGAGCTTCTGTCGATTGCTTCGAAGAAGCCAGCAGAATGCAGTAGGCCTGTTCCTGACCCCGACCGACTCTTCCGCGGAGCTGGTGCAACTGAGAGAGCCCAAACCGCTCCGCATGTTCGATCAGCATGATGCTTGCGTTTGCCACATCGACGCCGACTTCGATCACGGTAGTGGCTACGAGGATCTGCGAACCGCCCTTTCGAAATTCGTCCATCACCTGGTCCTTTTCTTCCTGTCGCATTCGACCGTGGATCAGGCCTATGCGAAAGTTCGGGAAGACCTCCTCCTGAAGGTGCTCAGCCATCTGCGACGCGTTGAGCAGATCCAGCTTTTCGGATTCTTCGACCAGCGGATACACGATGTACGCCTGGCACCCTTCGCGAATCTTCGAGTCGAGGAATTTGTAAATTTTGTTTCGCGCGTCCTCTCCTCGCACCCTGGTGATTATCGGTTTGCGGCCGGGCGGCATTTCATCGATTACCGACAGGTCCAGGTCACCGTAGATGCTCATTACAAGAGACCTGGGAATTGGAGTGGCGCTCATGACGAGGACGTCAGGGTTGTAACCGCGCTTGATCAGACCAGCGCGCTGCAGAACACCAAAACGATGCTGCTCGTCGATTACAACCAGCCCCAGCTTGTCGAACTGGACGCCCTCCTGAATGAGCGCGTGCGTGCCGATTACCAGGTCGACTTCACCGCTTTCGATTGCTTGTCTGATCGAACGCTTTCTGGCCGCGCTCAGCGAGCCGCTCAGCAGTTCAACGCGATGTTGAGTATTTGCCAGCAGGCGCTTCACGTTGGTTGCGTGTTGTTCGGCCAGAATTTCCGTGGGGGCCATGATTGCGGTTTGATAGCCGTTCTCGATTGCGACGATTGCCGCCTGCACTGCCACGATCGTTTTGCCTGCCCCAACGTCTCCCTGCAGCAATCTATTCATCGGACGCGGCCCCGACATATCCGTCACTATTTCTTTCAAGACGCGCTTCTGGGCCGAGGTCGGTTTGAAGGGCAGAATAGATCGAACCGCGTCCCTGATTCGGTCGTCGACTGCGATGACTGTTCCCTTCGGGGAGTGCTCGCGGGTCTCGCGTCTGAGTCCCATCGCAAGCGAAAGCCAAAAGAACTCCTCGAATATCAGTCTGCGATGGGCGGGCGATTGGAAGTTGTTGTACAGCGCGATCGGGGCGTCGTCGGCGGGAAAATGGATCTGACGAATTGCATCGGCGCGCGTTATCAACCCGGCGCGTTTCAGGACGTCCGCGGGGATGGTGTCGGCGAGCTCCTTCAAGTCGATGCGCGTCAGCACGTGAAACATGATCGACCGAAGCTGCTTGGTTCTAATCTCGCCGAGCTTTCGATAGACGGGAACTCGCCGGCCGGTGTGAATTGGTTCGGTGTCTTCGTCATCGGAAGTGAATTCGTAGTCGGGGTTTTCGACTTCGAAGTAGCCTTTGCTATTGCGTTTCCATTGGCCGTAGAGCAGCACTCGGCGACCTTGAGTAAATGAGTTCTGCAGATACGCCTGATTCCACCAGTACGCGCGAACCTGGCCGGTTTTGTCTACCGCGGAGGCTTCAAAGATTCGAAGGCGGCCGCCTTTGACCGGATAGGTGCCGGACACGCGAATCTGCGTTTCGATTGTCGCCCATTCGCCGTTCTTGAGGTCGCGGATGCGGGCGAGGTTAGAACGATCTTCGTAGCGGAGTGGGATGTAACCGATCAAGTCCTCAACGGTGACGTGAGCCGAGGCAGATGCGCCGATGTGTTCGGCTACTGCCTGCGCGAGCTTTTGTGCCGTCTTGAGCGCAACTCGCGGGACCTCATGAAAGTGCAGAGTGTTTAGGGGCGTTTGGAGCTTGATCACACGATGAAATAGTAAATAGGAAGTGGCGAATGGTAAACCCTAAACCCCAAATCCCTATCAATGCTAGAATCGGCGCATGATTCGAAGACTACTACTTGGAGTTGCTCTGATGACCGCCTCCGCGGCGAATGCACAAACCGGTAACGCGCCTCGTACAATGAGGGTCGATTACTTTCACACCGGCAACGCGTCTCAGGAAATGTTGAGCCTCGATCGCGTAGTGCTCGAACCGCTTCCTTGGGCCGGCAATCCGCACAGACCGATAGACGAGACCAATCTCGGCAAATATTTATTTGAGGTCCGGGATCGCGCTACAAACCGGCTGATTTACTCCAGAGGCTTCAGTTCAGTTTACGGAGAATGGGAAACTACCGACGAGGCTAAAAGCATCAACCGTACGTTCCACGAATCGTTGCGCTTTCCCGCTCCTCGCGCGCCCGTGCAGGTGCTCGTGAAGAAGCGTGACGCCAACAACTCATTCCGCGAGCTATGGAGCACGATCGTAGAGCCCGACAACATGTTCATTGATCGATCGAAAACTCCATCTCCGGGTCCCTTGATCGAGATTCAGAAGAGCGGCGACCCCGCTGCCAAGGTTGACCTCCTTCTTCTTGGAGACGGATACACCGCATCGGAGCAACCGAAGTTCGAGAAGGACGCGCGACGGCTCGTCTCAATTCTGTTTGCGACGTCTCCATTCAAGGAGCTTCGCAACGATTTCAATGTGTGGGGTCTTTGTCCGGCCGCCGCCGAGTCGGGCATCTCGCGTCCCTCGACCGGGGTTTATCGCTCGTCTCCTGTAGGCGCGACTTACGACTCATTCGGTAGTGAGCGCTACGTGTTGACCTTCGACAATCGCGCCTTCAGAACTATCGCTTCGTTCGCTCCTTACGACTTCGTCGAGATAGTGACAAACAGCAGAACCTATGGCGGCGGCGGCATCTTCGGCTTGTACAGCACCGTGGCTGCCGACAGCGAACAGGCCCCTTACGTTTTTGTGCACGAGTTTGGACATCATTTCGCAGCGCTCGCCGACGAGTACTACACTTCACCGGTCGCTTATCTTCCTGCGACAGTCAGGACTGAGCCTTGGGAGCCGAACGTCACCGCGCTGCTCGATCCATCTCACTTGAAATGGAAGGACCTTGTGGACAAGGACACGCCGCTGCCGACCCCCTGGCAGAAAGAAGAATACGAGGAACATTCGCGCGAATACGGAAAGCGCAGGGCAAAAATACGCTCCGAGAATAGACCGGAAGAGGAGATGGAAGCCTTGTTCCGCGAGAATCGTGAGTACGAGGTCAAACTTTTCGCGAAAGAGAAATACCGCGATAAGGTCGGAGCGTTCGAAGGCGCGAACTACGAAGCTAAGGGATACTACCGTCCCCAGGTTGACTGCATTATGTTCACTCGAAGTCCAGAATTCTGCGCGGTGTGCGCTCGAGGAATCAGGACGATCATTGACTTATACACTGCAGGTTGAGCCTCAGGTTCCTGCGGTTTCTCAGCACTCAGAACTCAGCACTCAGAACTTCGCTGAGCCGCTGTGGCGTTCACCGCAACGGCTCAGCGTCAGGCATCGTCGGTTCAATACGAAAGCTTCAGCCCGAACTGTACCAGCCGAGGATCTCGTGTAGTGGTCACTTGTCCAAACGTTGGGCTGCCGAAAACCGTGCTCAATCCGAGAAAGTTTGTATGGTTGAACACATTGTATGCTTTTGCACGGAACTGAAGATTGACGTTCTCAGTTCCCGTTTTTTGTGACTGGTGTCTTGAGCCTTTTACTCAAACTGCTCGAATCCCGAAACGAGCGCTTTCACGCGTAAGAATCCGATCTCAATACAAGATGTACTTCTTTCTGACGGCTGCGAAAGCCGCCAAACCCGATTGCCAGCTCTGCACGATCTCCGCCGGCACTTTGCCGTCTCTGAGCGCGGCAAGCGTACCGCGATTCGCCAGAAGCCTTAGAAACTGATCCGATTTCCACAACTCCGAATACATCCGATGCAGGTGATAGGCTATTTCAATTCCCGTGGCCACTGGATGAAAGGAACCGCGGTCAACCAGCATGATATTTATTCCGCCGCACTGCTCGCTGGCGTATTTCGATGACCGCGGTGTGAACCGCACCGGCACAAACCGAACCCCGGGCATTCCCGTGCGATTCAGCGCCTCAGCGAGCTTGACTCCGTCGATCCAGGGCGCGCCGATCACTTCAAAGGGCGTGTCGGTGCCTCGCCCTACCGATAAGTTAGTAGTCTCGAGCAAACCGATTCCCGGATAGAGCACCGCTTCGGTAAGGCTGCGAAGGTTGGGCGAGGTGTTCACCCACTCGAGGGCGGTTCCGTCGTAGTAGTCCGCGCGTTTCCAACCCTCCATCTTTATCACGGTCAGTTCTGCGCCGATCTTGCGTTCAGCGTTGAGCAGCGTCGCCAGCTCTCCAATCGTCATCCCGTAGCGAACCGGAATCGAGTGATACGAAGTGGAGGAATACTCCGGCTGTGCGGTCAACTCCGGATCCGCAACCGGCCCTTCGATGTCGTAGCCGTTGATTGGATCTGGACGATCCAGGACAAAGAACTTGATTTTTCTTTTTGCCGCCTCTTCCATGGCGTAGGCGCACGTGGCGATGTAGGTGTAAAAGCGCGTCCCTACGTCTTGAATGTCGAACACAAGTGCGTCGATCCCCTCGAGCATCTCGGCCGTCGGACGCCGCGTCCCCTTGTCATAAAGGGAATAGACTGTCAGCCCCGTTTTCTCGTCGTGTCCGTTGGCGATTGTCGAGTCCTCGATGCCGCGCAATCCATGTTCTGGAGCAAACAACGCAACGAGTTTGAATTTGCCCGCCGACGCGAACACGTCTATAGTCGATCGCCCTTTTGCGTCTCGACCGGTGTGATTTGTGATCAGGCCGACTCGACGGCCTTCCAACTCTTTGAATCCATCTCTCTCGAGTACGTCAATGCCGGTCAGCACCGGATGTAACGGGCCACTTGGGACAGCGCGAGTGATTGCCGCGCGCGGAGCATCGACGTCGTACGCCGGTCGCGACCGCGACTCGAGACCCGCGCCGCGGGATTGATCGGTGATCGCCGCGGCTACGATCGAAGCTAAAAAGGAGCGCAACCGGGTTACGTCTCCCTTGCCATCGGGATGAACACGGTTCGTGAGCAAAACCGCAAACGTATCGGTGTTCGGATCGATCCAGATGCTAGTGCCGGTGAAGCCGGTGTGACCGAAGGTTCCGACAGGAAACAGGTCGCCGCGGTTCGACGAATAAGAGGTATTGATGTCCCATCCGATGCCCCGCATCTGCGATAGGGGCAATGACTGCGCGCTGAGCATTCGTTCGACGGTATACGGCGCAAGCACGCGCCTGCCTCCGTACTCACCTTTGTTCAGGAACATCTGGCAGAAGATCGCTAGATCGTCGGCAGTTGAAAACAGGCCGGCGTGACCTGCCACGCCCCCGAACTCGTAAGCGCGAGGATCGTGGACCTCGCCGCGCATCCAGCGCCCTTCACGCATTTCTGTTGGCGCGATTCGATTCAGCCGGGCTTCCAGGTATCCGTCGCTCTCGGGCGTTCGATTAAGAGACGCGATATTCGAATTGAACAACGTGTCGGTCATCCCAAGAGGGCTGAAGATATTTTCTCGTGCAAACTGATCCAGCCGCTTGCCCGAAACGCGGTGCACGATTTCGCCCGCGACGATGAACCCGACGTCTGAATAAACGAAGCGGGTACCGGGATCATAAGACGGTCGCAGATCGCAGATCAGTTTGAAGGGATCTACGGTTTTGCCGACGTAGTCGGCGATCTCGTTGTCCGGTGGGAGCCCGGCGCGATGAGTCATCAACTGCTCGATCGTCACCCGCTCTTTGCCGTACTTGCCGAATTCCGGAATGTACAGAGCTACGGGATCCGCGAGCGCAATCTTCCCGCGCTCGACCAGAATCATGATAGAGGTCGCAGTGGCAACGACCTTTGTCAGCGACGCGAGATCAAAGATAGTATCGACGGTCATCGACTCGCGCTTTGGCATCACTGCTCGATCGCCGAACGCTTTTCGATACACGATCCGTCCGTGTCTGGCGACGAGGGCTACGGCGCCCGGTGTTTCTTTTCGCCCAATCGACGCAAGCACCGCCTCGTCAATTCTTGCGAGGCGGTCGCTGGACATACCGACTGATCCCGGAGCGGCTTCGGTGAGATGTCCGGGAGCTCGATCGGCGATGCGAGATCGATCGCGTTGCGCGAGTGCAGGACTGAGCGCTGTGAGGGTGACCAGCGCAAACAACGCTTGTGATACAAGCTGGATTGATCTTCTCCTCAGCAAAGACTGACCCAACTTCCTGTTTCGACCCTGAGTTTTCTGAAGAGCAACCCTGCTGTCTCGTGACTCAATCATTGAGCGCGGCTTCCTCAACCCCTCTGGACAGCGAGACGCGGGCTGCGCGGCGGGCCTTCGACAGACCCACCAACACGCTGATACTGTAGCCAACTCCGAAACAGACCGCAGTGCCCATCAGCACATACCAGGTCCAGGCGATCGATGTATAAAGCTTGATACCCAGCATCGTCAGGAGCGAGACTGACATTCCGACCATCACTCCCGTTTGCTCGGCGCGCCGCGTCAACACTCCTAACAGGAAGGCACCGAGCATTGGACCATGAACCAGCGACGAAATTGTAAGGCCTGCGGTAAACACTGAACCCCATCCGCGTGCCAGCATAGCGATACCGATGAGCAGGATACCCCAGATCGCGGTAAACCACCTCGAAAGCTTCAAAGTGCGTTCTTCGGTCGCGGCCTCACCGGCAAGCGGCTTGTAAAAGTCGAGCATCGTGGTCGAGGACAATGAATTCAACGAGCCGCTCAGATTGGACATTGCCGCTGCAAAGATCGCAGCGATTACCAGCCCTGCCACGCCGTGCGGAAGGCGGTGAACGATGAACGTCGGGAACACCTCGTCATTACTGGCCAGTTGCGACTCCATCGGAAAGTGGTTGTAGTACACGAAGAGCATGATTCCGATGATCAGAAACAGTGCGAATTGGAACAGGACCACAAAGCCGCTCAACACAATAGCCTTCTGGCTATCGTTTTTGTTGCGGCAGGTCAGAAGTCTCTGCACGAGCAGTTGGTCAGTTCCATGCGACGCCATCGTCAGAAATGTCCCGCCGAAGAATCCTGCCCAAAAAGTAAACGGTGAGCTGAAGTTCAAGGAGAAATCGAACACCTTGAACTTGTCCGCCGCCGCGCCCTCCGACACGAACGTACTCCAGCCGTTCGGTATCAAGCTCAATAACATGTAAGCGGCCAGGAGCGAGCCTCCGATATAAATGACGAGCTGAATCAAGTCGGTCCAGATTACCGCGGCGATTCCGCCTTCGAATGTGTAGATCAGCGTTAGCAGTCCTACGATGAGAATCGACCAGATCCATAGATGCTGAAGTGTGGGAAGGCTTGCGCTCAGAACGGCGCTCAAAACGAGTGACGCGGCAAATACTCTGACGCCTTCGGCCAATGCCCGCATGATCAGAAACAGCGATGCGCCGAAGTTCTTGGCGTGTACTCCGAATCTTCGCCTCAACAATTCGTATGCAGTCAGCAGTTCGCCTTTGAAGTAGGCCGGTATGAATAGCAAGCTGATGATGAATCGAGCGACAATGTAGCCCAACACGACCTGAAGGTAAGTCAGGCTGCCTCCTTGAGAAGGCCGCGCAAAATGCGCATAGGCAAGCGCCGGTACACCGATAAGCGTGAGAGTGCTGGTCTCAGTCGCTACGATCGAAAGACTGATTATGAGCCAGTGAGTGTTCTTTGCACCGATGAAGTAATCTTTGACCGTACGCTGCGAGCGGCGAAACAGCGTTCCGAATACAGTGATGCCTACGAGATAAACAAACAGGACGACGTAGTCAATCGTCGAAAAACCCATCCGCAGTCCTCGTGGCAAAAAGACAAAACCGAGAAGTAGACGTAATCCCGATTCCGGCGGAGTAAGCCGGATTTCTTAGAATAGTAAACCCTGCAAGTCCTGCTTGTCGCGGATCACCCGATGAATCTGAGTTCAGACGCGAGCCGGTTCTCGTGCAAGCCTCGCCGCTCCGACCGCCGGCGAGTACAACGGCGGACCGACGTGAGCTCGCGGCGCGACCGTCAATACCGCACTTCTCAGCGGCTGGATCAACACTTCGCCGGCGCCGAACACGCTTCCAACGCACGCAACGAGGAAAGCGCTCTGCTCTAAAGACAGTTTTCTTATTACCGAGACAGCCAGGTCCCCGAGCGCGCGCCCGGCTTCAGCGAGTATCGACTGCGCGACCTTGTCACCCTCTTTGGATGCATCGCACACCAACTCGGCAAGCGATGCGACTTCGGCGTGTTCGAACTCGCCGTTGTAGATCGCGGCTGGCAGATCGCCCGCGGTCACGATACCCAGGCGCTCGCAAATCAGATCGGTCAAAACGGTCCTCGGTACGCGTCCATCAAAGCTTGCCGCTACTGCTTTCAAAGCTTGTCGAGCGATGTCATATCCCGAGCCCTCATCGCCAAGGGTGGGGCCCCAGCCGCCGGAGCGCGACTGCCCTCCCTTGTCGTCGACACCCATCGCTATGGAACCGGTGCCGGCGATGACTACGATTCCCGGCTCGCCATCCAAAGCGCCTTCGAGCGCTGCTCGAGCATCTGTTACCAGATCGATCGTTCCCGAGCCGAACTCGCGGTCAAGCGCCTCTTTCATAGCGTCGTGATGAGTAGGGTCGCCGACTCCGGCCAGGGCTGCGCAAGCCGAAGCGATCTGTCTTAGCGAGACTCCCGCTTGAGTTAGAGCTTCTTTGATCGCTTGCTCGATGCTCGAGATTGCTTCATCGACTCCCACACGCGCGGGATTGGCAGGCCCACCGTGACCTTCGCCGATGATGTTGAATGATGAGTCGGTTACTACCGCGTGAGTCTTCGACGCACCGCCGTCGATGCCGAGAAACAAGTTCTCTGTCGACGACGCTGTCGTTGAGATTGCTGGGTTGAAGCCGGTCACGCGGTGAGGATCGACGCTCCCTTCAATTGATAGCTTTGACATATATACTGCCTGCTAAACGTACAGGGTGCTAAATTTTTTATAGCTGTGAGTGCAGAGCTTGTAAAACGAATAATTTTTATGGTTATGATGAGGGTTCTTTGACCACAAGAATCCGTCGCGTTGTGCGTTAAGAAGTTCTGAATTCTGAGTATTGAGTTCTGAGAAGCACTCAAAACTCAGAACTCATTGTTGATCGGAACTGAATGGAGCTTAGACTTTTACGGACGTTCAAGGCGGTCGCCGAGGCCGGTTCATTTACTCAGGCAGCATCGCACGTTCATCTGACCCAGTCGGCAGTCAGCGTACATATTCGCCAGCTTGAAGACGAGTTAGGCACCCCTCTTTTCCTAAGAGTCAACAAAAAACTGTTTCTTACCGATGCTGGCCGTGCATTGCTCTCGCACGCCGAGGTCATCCTTAGAGCGCACGATGAAGCTCGAGCCGAGTTGACCGCGTTGAGCCAACCCGCGAGCGGCAGGTTGAACATCGGAGTTGCATCGACGGCAATAACCGTACAACCACTGCCCGAGATGTTGAGCGAAGTTAAACGCCGGCACCCTGCGCTGGACATCTCGGTGCTGGGCGGGACCAGCGAATGGATTGTCGAGCAGATCATTAATGGAGCGCTGGATGTCGGCCTGGTGTCTCTTCCGGTAGAGAACTCGGACCTGTTGACCGAGACGCTACGAAGTGACTTTCTGGTCGCGGCCCTCAAGCCGGATCATCCTCTCGCGCGCTCCAAACAGATTACCGCCGAGCAGCTCACGGCCGAGCCTTTGATTCTGGGAGAGAAGGGTGGCAACACGAGACGCCTGATCGATTTGTTTTTTGAAAAGAGCAATCTTGAGCCAAAGGTAGCGATGGAGCTTAAGAGGACTGAAGCCATAATAAAGATGGTGGAGCGAGGATTCGGAGTAACTATTCTGCCTCAGAGTTCGATCGCTCCTGCAGTCGAGCGCGGGTCATTGCGAGGAGTGAGAGTGAGAGAACTGAACCTTCGATGGGAGATGGGGGTGGCATACCTGAAGAGCGAATACCTCGCGCCATCGCTTGTGACTTTTCTAGAGCTCAGCCGCAGGTTTGTCGGAAGTTCTGAGTACTGAGTCCTGAGTCACGGAACAGTTTGCAGTTGACTCTCGAAACTCAGGACTCATCACGCAGAACTCAGAACTCCCTGCCTGGGGAGCAGGAACGCGCGTTTTCTTGTGCTATACTCGCCCGCTCCGATGAATCCGAGTCGTGAATAACGACTCGAGAGCAGGCGTCAATGAAGCAGCCCCCATCAAAATTGCTTCGGACTTCGTGTAGACCGTCCGCACTCATCCTGTCTTTGCTCATAGCTTCAATTCTCTTCACCGGATCATATGGACAAGCCCAACTCCGGTTTGCCAGGAACGAAGTTGCCGAGGAGACCCCCTCGCTCCGGAGTTTTGAGCCGCTCGCCAACTTCGACATACGAGAGCTGTCGCGTCCAGCGAACACACGAACTGCTTACAACCTGGAGCAGAAGCGTCGGCGGGTCGAGTCGACCGGCGATGGTGATCGTCATT
>DATFXM010000168.1:0-3899 GCA_035315885.1 Blastocatellia bacterium | reverse complement strand
GCGGTCGCATCCTTTTCATGCGTTGCAGCGGTCTGCAGGCAACCAGGCAGTGGCGCGTATGCTGCGTGAGAAGGTGCTTCAAGCGAAACTGCGCGTCAGCCAACCTACGGACGCCAGTGAAATCGAAGCTGACCGCGTTGCGGAGCAGGTGACAAGATCGTCAGACCCTTGCGTCTCGTCGCCGAAGGGAATTGACCACAGTCGACGCGACAGCGTCGGCATCGGGCACACCGCGCATCCGGCTGCATCCGGTTCGGCCCAGCCCATCCAACGCGCTGCAACAAGAGCGACCTCTGAACAAACTGGTTTCAGGTCTTTGAGGAATCTTGCCGGAGCAGGCAGGCCGCTGGACTCCTTGCTGCGGGAGCAAATGGAAAGTCGGTTCGACGAAGACTTCTCTCACGTACGACTACATTACGATCGCGAAGCCGCGAAGTCCGCTGAGCAGGTGAATGCGCGAGCTTACACAGTCGGTCGGAACATTGTATTCGGTGCCGGACAGTATTCGCCGGAAACGCATGATGGTCGAAAGTTACTTGCCCACGAGCTGACTCACGTCGTGCAACAGTCGGGCGGAGTCGCTCGCTCGGCTCAGCAAAACGTGAAAGAGGGGACAGCCAATCAGTCGTTGGTTCAAATGCGGAACACGCAACCGCTGATTCAGCGCGACCCTGATGACAAGCATCGCTCCTCGCATTCGAGGAAGATCGTGCCGCCAGCCGAACCAGTGCCCGAAGAAGACCGCACCGCCGATCAGTTTGATCTACTGATGGAGATTTCCGCTGAGTTTCACGGTTCGTTTGAAGGTGCAGAGGCCGCAAAGAGGGGAAACAAATTAGAGCGGATGTTCAAAGCACTCGAACCGGATTCGGCACGCCGCGTAGAAGAGGTGATCACATCGGGCAAGTTAAAGGACAGTTTTCTGAAAATCCCGGTTGGTGTTCGTAAGAAGCTGAGCGCGATTCTCGCCGACAAGAAAGGTGGAGTGATAAAGCGCCGCCCCGGAATCTACGGTGTTTCGGGACCCAAAGAAGGGCCCTGGCGATATTACATAGTCCGCCAGGGTGTCACAATAAACGAGATAGCACATTATCTCTCTGACGATCCGGACCTGGCCTCAGTTATTGAATCGAAGAACAACTTACCCCGCGACAAGTCTCTCGATGCTGGTACCCTCGTTTATTTTCCAAAAAGCGTCGCGTTGGGGGCGCAAGCCAGGCGTCATCTAAATGAGGACGTGGCAAATGGAACACTTCTTCAGCCGGTAGGATCTTTCCGACCAAAGCACGAGGGTACTCGCGATATGATCTGGGACGATATCCCGTTGACGCGATCTGAATTCGAGAACATTAAGGAGCAGCAGATCCAAGCACAACACGGAGTTGAAGCAGTCGAGACGATTGCGAGTCAGACGATTGAGAGTCAGAAAACGGAGCAACGTGATAAAGAACAGAAAAGAGCCCAGCAAACTCCCAGCTCAATTCTGACGCTGATCTTCCCGACATCTGCCTTGTATGTCAAGGATCAGTCCTCTTTGATTCACGATCCGTTTTTGCGGCTTCAGTATCAGACCACGCAGGAAGGATTTTACGCGGGTACTAACGTTTATCGTGTCGGCGGGGCAGTAGGGGCGGGTATTGAGGCGTCGGGTGTTGCATTACTGGAAATTGCCCCGGTCATTCCCGAACTCGTGGGTTCGGAGGGGCTTCGCGAGAGTGCGCTCTACGGAGCCAGATATATCTATCTCAATGCCCCGGCGCTTTATGGCAAGGCAGCTTTGGCGGTAGGCGCATCATTGTCCACTGTCGCACTCTACCATCATGCGCAGCAGGTACGATCGCAAGGACTGCACCCCAGCGACTTCATACAGTTCCTGGAGGATCTAACGCCGTTAGCTAGTGGGTATTCCGAATACAGTCAAACGAACGTTGGAGGAAGTAGCGGAACGCGGACGAGTGGAAGTGGTGTCAGTACTCCCCGCACTCCAGGTCCTGTTCAGAGGTTTCTACTGAACAACCTCCTGACAAGTGCGCTGAAAGGCGCAGACATTGCCGAAATAAGTCCTGGGATCGGTGCGGGCGGCTCCAACGTAAGGGGCCCGGCTGTGACTCTGGTTGAACCCGGTGGAACCCCTGCTCCGACCACCGGAAGCTTCGCCACGGTACGCGGGGCTGGTCCAACAACTCCTGCGCCGGCAGGCAGCACGCTTGTTGAACGCGGACCGACTGTACCCGTTGCGCCTGCTCGCACGGTCACCTCTACACCAAGCCCGACGAACGTCTCCTTAGTCGCTCCAGCACCTACGGGAACGGTCGTTCCTTCTGTGCCATTCGATGTACGGCCTACTAGAACCGAAATCACAGTTATCAATGTGGGGGAAGACCAGCGTGCAGCAACGCAGCTAGCGAAGGTCAGCGCGCTTGCGTCTACAGCTACATCCGCCATCGTGGCGTCGGGAGTAGCCTCGGCTCAGCAAAGAACTGCGAAGCAAAAGTCTGCGGCGAGCAAAAGTTCCAAACAGAAGGTCACATCGCCCACGTTGAATCGGCGCGAACAGCTTCGCGCTAATCTGGATGCGCGAGTCGAAGATCTTAAGAAGCGAATAGCTGAGCTCACTATCGAGAAGGGTCGCGTACAACGTGAGCTTAAGGCGGTCAACGAGAGCCTAAACACGCTCCAGAAGGGTGGAAACGAGACAGAAAAGAACCGGCTGCAGGCCGAGCGCGAAAAGCTAAAGACATATCAGCAAGAAGAGGTCGGCAGCGAAAAGGGTTTGGGACTGGAGCTTGCAGAAGCCAGGCGCGTCCGTAGCGGTACTGAAGCCGATTATTTCGACGCGCTGTCGAGTGCCGCATCGAAGCGACGGGTATATACAAACGTCAGAGACATCAAGACGGACGAGGTCTTCCACTCGAGCGAAGGTAATTTCGAAGTCGAACATGTCTACCCACGATCGAAGATCTTTACCAAATCTGGATTTGAAAGGTTAACGTGGGAGCAACAAATCGGAATATTCAATTACCGACCAAACCTGAAGTGCATGCCTAAGAGGGCCAACAACCTGCGCAAGAATACTCCCTACAAATCGTTGCCAAAGGAAGTCTGGTCGTTGTTCACATCTGATGAATCAATCGTGAGGAATATGGCCGCTCTCGAAGATCAAATGGATAAGGATATTGACAGGATGATCAAGGACCCGAGTCTCATCCCTCGATCTGAAGAATAAGGTGTTTTGGCGGGAACACCGGGAATGGAAAAACAAACACAACAGTCACACGAAACAAATCCGGTCGTTCGATCATTCCAGGGCGAGCGCGGGGTTGCCCGCTCGGGAGTTGGAGGGACTATCATCGGCCTTCAGCAATCAGCCGGTAATAGAGCCGTGTTAGGTCTGCTGAACCGGCGATTGCGTAGGTCTGACTCGTCGAGCCCCGAAGGCAACAACCACCACTCTGCCGCGAGCGAGTCGAGTCAGGTCGCGAAGAAAGTCCTTCACGCCAAGCTGCGAGTGAGCCAGCCTACGGACCCGAGCGAAATCGAAGCTGACCGGGTTGCCGAACAGGTCATGAGCATGCCGGAGCCATCTGCTTCGAATGGGCACGGGATGCAAACGAGTACGGCGCCCGCCACACCGGCCGCACGCACTGCGCCAATCGCAGGAACGGCCCCGGTTGCACGATCGGCGCCGGTTGCAGCATCGGCGCCGGCAGGATCAGCCCCGGTTGCGACGAAGCCAATTCAACAAGCCCAACCGAACGTCATTCAGCGCGAAGCAGACAACGACAAGCGGGACAACGCCCGGCTCGGAGTGGTGCCTCCGTTTGGGGGAGGCGCTCCGCTGGACGAATCGTCACGTAATTTCTTTGAGCCTCGATTCGCGCGAGACCTGTCGAACGTCA